>CAZVWQ010000001.1:0-9917 GCA_964631275.1 uncultured Candidatus Saccharibacteria bacterium
CAGGAATATATAATTTTGAGTTGGATAGTAGTTAAATCGCAAGAGGTCTAGTCTTGTCCCATAACTTAAATTTACAAAACTTTGAGTCTATAAAATAGATATTAATCAACAGTAAAAATAGGTTTTGAGACATGATTATTTCCTAACCTTAAAAACTCATAAAATACCTTCCGGATTCAATTAAGTTTAGATCTACTGTCTAATTTTATTGTTAAATCATAATTTAGTTAGCGTTTGAGTATATTATATTATTCTAAATATTTTTTTATTAGTTTATCTACAATACCTCTTTCACGAGCTGTGCCAGAAGTAGAGATAACTAATCTATCAGGACTAAAAATTTCCTGGGCTATATCTCTTATTTCATTTACATCAACTTTATCAATTTCGTTGATTAAATCTTGCAAATTAAATATTAGACCTGAGCTAACTACAGCTTCAACCTGCCAAAGACTTGAATTAAGCAAATCTTCATGTTCCATAATTAACCTACCTTTTAGATATTGTTTAGCTTTAGCTATTTCGTTGATCGAACAACTAGTTTTTTTTAAGGCTTCTAAAACTGAAAAAATACTCTGCAAACCAAAAGAAAACTGAGAATTATCAATTAATCCAGAAATTTGTAAATAGCCAGTTGTAGCAAACTTGACTACTTCGCTACTAATTTTAGTAAATAAAAGTTCTTCTTCAACACATTTTAACCATAACCTAGAAGATAACCCTTGACCTAGAAGAGAATTCATAACCATTAAAATTGCCCATCTATTAAGGGTTTGTTTGGTTAGTTTATCAAAATCTAGAGTTTGGTCAAAATCTTCATCATTTAACTCGGCTTTTTTTTGTTTTTCTTCAAACTCTACAAGTTCTGTAGGCCTAGAACCTTCAGACAATAAAAATCCAACAGTCATTAGAGTTTCGGCAAAACCTCTTTGATAATAAACTATGCGTGGCAGCTCGCCAACATCAGCAGGTTTAAAATTTTCTAGTTCAATACTTTGTTTTGGTTTTGGTTTCCAGATTTCCCAGTCATTAATTATTTGATCTATTATATTTTTACTATCAAAGTTTCCAGCAATAACTAGATAACTCCGTTCTGGTCTAATCTGAGCATGTAAATATTCCAGAATATCACCTTGAGTAATATCAGTGATAGAATCAACTGTACCTTGGATTGGCAGGCCCAAACTAGAATCTACATATAAATTATTTGTTAGTAAGGTATTAGAATCAAATTCTGCCTCTTCATTGAAACTTCTTAAATTTTCTATGACTAATTTTTGCTCTCTCTTTATATCTTGGTCATCAAAAACCGAAGTCTGAATAACCTCAGCTAATAGAGATAAACCTGCATTTTGATTATAACTAGGGACAGTAATATAAAACTGCATAAACTCCTGAGAGGTCATGCTGGTATAATCACCGCCAATATTTTCTAAAGCCAAATTAAGCTTTCTGGTAGTAGAATGCCTATCAGTCCCACACCAAAAAAGCCTCTCAATGAACCTAGAAATACCCTGAGGAAAATTGCCTTGTTCTATGCTTGATCCAGTTTGACAAACAAAACCTACAAGGAAGCTATTAAGTCCAGCTTTTGGAATCCTCAAAACTGTTAGACCGTTTTTTAATATAATTGGCTTGAGCATAGTAAATTTAGTATAGAGGTTTTATATAGTAAATCCCTGTACTAATTAGACAACTTTTTTAGGTTTTAATTCAAAAAATAATAGAACCAAGGTCTAGCCAAACGAACAAGATGGTTTTGCTAGATTAAAACGTCTAATTTGTTTAGGAATTAGCTATAACTTGAAATAAAAGTCTTCTAAGAAATTTATGTTTTAAAAAATAGCAACAAATTAAATTTTTATAATTGAGTGTTAGTCTTATCTTGTTTTAACAAAAATAGCTAATTTATATTTGATTTATAAAAAAACTAGTAACAGTCTTATCTCGAAGTTTTTCAAGAATCTTTATTTTTCTTGATTAGATAAACAAAATAGCAAGCTTTCATAATTTTAGTACTTTTTTTGATAAAAAAACGAAAAGAGATTATTTTTTTAAGTAATAAAGCAAGCTAATATACAGAATTAGTTTTTTAACTTATGTTTTAAAGTAAAAATAAATGCTTTAAAATTATTTTGAGATAAGCCTATTAATTGCCAACTATTCAGTATTTTTTGTTTTGTAATAAGTATTTTTTATATTTAACCAAGACATTTTATCTCTAAAATCCTAAACAAAACAAGTTAAAAGTTAGAATACTTGTTTAAATTTAGTATAAAATTAGCTAAATCTCAGAAAAAACACTATCTTTTATTTACTTTATCAATAAAAATGTCAGATAAGAAAATCGCCACTTCTATTTTGTTTAACTAAAATAAGTAACGATTTTTTAAAAAATAAGACAAGACTAGAGGTCTTTTATACTTAACACAAACTAAATTTAGCTTTTTTAGATATTAAAATTTTTAGTTTTACCTTAGTTAGCTTAAAAAATACTCCTAAACAAATATCAATGAGTCAAGTAAATAAAAATATTAAGTTTTAGGTAACAAAATTTGTTTAACAAAGTTAACTTGACAAACTGTTTAATAAACAAAATTATACGAAACGTTATTATATAAATATTCTAATAGTAATTTATAATAATTACACATTCAATATAAACAAATTATTACTAATGCAAGCAAGTTTTATACTTAATACGTAAGTTTTGCAAAATTAGTCAAAAAAACAGACTTTAAATATAATATTTGCAGAAAATTTTGTTTAATTATACTCAATTCATTTTCAAAATTTACATTTTTAAATCTTAAAAGCTCACAAAATAACTTCCAGATTCAATTAAGTTTAACTCTAAGTGTCAAATTTGATTAAAAAATTGGTATAAGTTCTTAGATAAATAATTTAGGTTATGCTCAAATACTAACTAAATTATGATTTAACTGAAGGTTATAGTTTGATTAAACAAAGAAAACACAGTCAGAAAAACTCACTGAGTAGTTAACAGTTTAGTATAACCATCTCTAAAAACCTATTTTTAAGTTATTAATACCTATTTTATGGAATCAAAGTTTTATAAATCTGAGTTATGAGACAAGACTAATTTTTGAATTTTCAAATACAATCTTATATAGCAATTCCACATTAAATTTTAACAAGTTATATTAGTTACTAAGCTTGTTTAAAGATAAATTTTAGAATATTAATTAGCTATAAACCAAAAACTTTAACATCTAAAAAAAGCTAAATTTTGTTTTTGCTAAGTGTAAAAAAAAGATTATATGAATTCAGTATTTTTTAATTTAAAATAACAAAAATAGATTATTTTAATAACAGAACAAGATTAATTATTATCTAAAAACTAACAAAAATAAATTAAACTATGGGACTATTTAAACAAGACATGGAAGATTTTTTATTATGGTGCGAACTAACAAAGCAGTACTCTTACCATACGGTTCGTAATTATCGTAATACTTTAGAAAGATTTGCTGAGTTTCTTAGTCAACTCAAAATAGAAAGAACTAACATGATAGATCTTGATGTAGTTAACGGCTACAGACAATATCTGAATCAAAAAGACACAATTCGTAAAGACAAAATGAGTCCTAGAGCTCAATCTTATCAAATAGTAGTTCTCAGAAGTTTTCTTAAGTTTATGTTAAAAAATGGATCAGTGGTCCTAAATCCAGATCAATTAGAACTCCCAAAAACCAGAATGCAAAGAATCGAATACCTTACTGATAAAGAAATCAATCAACTTACTCAAGCTATAATTAACGACCAATCCAAAAAAACACCAGAAGTTTCTAAAGCTAGGAATCAAGCCATTGTATTAACTATGTTTGGCTCTGGGTTGAGATTATCTGAGCTACTAAACATTAAAAAAAGAGAAGTTGAAGATCCAGAAGGACAATTAATTATTGAAGGTAAAGGAGGAAAAATTAGAGTCACCTATTTAGCTCCAGCAGCTAAAGAATCAATTCAAAATTATTTAGATTTGCGTGGTCAAGACGAGAATCCGTATTTATTTATTTCTTTTAGTAAAAATAGAGAAAAAAAACCCAAAAAATACAAAGCTTTAACTCCTAGAATGGTTCAGATGATGCTTCAGAACCACGCTAAAAGAGTTGGCATTTTTAAAAAAATAACTCCTCACACCTTAAGGCATAGTTTTGCTACTAAAATTCTTTTTGAAGGTGGAGATTTACGTTCTGTACAAACTTTACTTGGCCATGCTAATTTATCTACTACTCAAATCTATACTCACATCACTGACTGGCAAATCAAGGACCTTCACAAACGAGTCTTTAGTCCAAAAAAGAAAAAACCACTAAGAAACTTAAATTTTGCTAATTAAACTTTTTAAAATTATATAGAAGCTATTTGATTACTTACCCTTTAAAACAGATATTTTTAATTTTTATAGCCCTTTTTATAGTTTACTTATAATAAAAACAAGAATTTGGTGTAGATTAAAGCATATCAGTTACACTTGTAATTTTGCAAACACTAGTCCTGTCTCATAACTCAAATTTTACAAAACTAGACCTCCTGCACTGAAATTTTTATTCGTTTGATTGAGTAAACAAAAAATTAGAAATTGTAAGTTTTTAAAAATTCTGAATTATTGTTTTTAATTAGAGGTTAAACAGCTTTACTGCAAGAAGCCTACTTTGACCCCATAAAATGGATATTAATCAACAGTAAAAATAGGTTTTGAGACATGATTACTCTTTAATAACCAAACAAATATACCTTTTGAGGTAATCGTTATGGTGATTAGTGTTAAGAATTTAACTTAAATAAAGGATTTATTTGCTTACGAAGAGCCAAATAGGGTAATAGTAAATAGACTGCATATAGCTTGTCTAGGAGTTAATTTTGTTTATTTTATAAGCTTCTGTTAAACTTAGTTAATTTTAGGACTTTACAAAGTATTAATAGAAATTTACAAAAAAGAGTTGATGGAACATGGTGTTATAATAAAATCTATAGAAAGACCAAAATTACCTAGAGATATCTTAATCACAGAGCAAAAATTACCTTTTAAAGAAGATACAAGAGATATTTTTTGTAAGGTTCTAAAAAAACTTATACCTTTACTTGATTCTTTACTATCTATAAGGTTAAATCAAGTTATTGAAGGCTTAGATTGCAATGAGTATAACTTAATAATAAAATTACTAGAGATAAAAATTAGTGTCATAAAAACTAACAAAATTAGCCATAAGGGATCAAATGAGTTTTATTTTAAAGTCTCTATAGACATCTCTAAGCTCTTAGATTATATTGATTTAAATTATGAAAAATTTCTTAGCAAGAATCAGAGGGTTAAACTACATTTAACTAAAACTTCTGAAAGTGATCCAGTCAAATTATCGAAAACTTTAAGAGGTAAAAAAAAGCCCGCAAACACAGTTTTTAGATGCAAAAGATGTTTTATTTAATCACCTAATTAATTTGTTTAAAATTAACATTCATTTGATGTTAACAACTGATAATAAAGTAATTTTTAGTAAAAAATATCATTAGTCTTGTCTCAAAATAACTTTAAAATGACTAGTCTCGCCCTTGAAATAGATAAAATTTTATATTTTAGTTAAGTTGGCAGTTTTTTTTGATAAAAAAGGATAAATCGACTATTTTCTGTAATTACGGGACTAGATTATTTTTGACATCTAAATTTTTTTTAGTTAAATATTTGGCCATCTATAAATTATTTGCTTATTTTTTATTAAAAATAAAAAAGTTTTTAGTAGATAGAGTATTAGCCTAAAGGGTATAAGGTAAAAAGTACTGAATTTATATACAACAATCATTATTACTTTATTTAATCAAAAAAATAAAGATTTTTGAAGGTTTTAGGGCAAGACTAATAAACACATTTATCATTTGTTATATATTTTATGAATAAAAACAAAACGGCAATTATAATTGGTTCGGGCTTTGGTGGTTTAAGTTTAGCCTGCAGGCTTCAGGCTATGGGGTTTGAAACAACAGTTATAGAAAAATTAGACAAACCAGGAGGTCGAGCTTACCAAAAAATTGTAGAGGTAGACGGAATCAAAGGTCAGTTTAAATTTGACATGGGGCCGACAGTTTTAACTGTACCACAGTTTATTGAAGAAATTTTTGCCCTAGAAAAAGGTAAAAACCAATTTGCAGTAAACTTTACAAAGGAGAGCTTGGGAGCAGTAAATAAAATAAAAAATCAAACTAAAAACTATAAAGTACCTACAGCTAAACCTTCTCCAACTTTTACTAATACTAATTTTACCAAAAAATATGTAGATATAGTTCCGATTAACCCTTTTTATAGAATTTATTTTGCAGATGGAACTTTTTTTGACTATGATTCTAGCATGGAAAATGCTATTAGGCAGATTAAAGAATTAACCAACGAAGATGAAGTGGAGGGTTACAAAAAATTTAGAAAACAGGCACTTGAAGTTTTTAAAATTGGTTTTTTAAAACATGGTTACACTGCTTTTCAAACGCCTTGGTCAATGCTTAGACTTATTCCAGAAATGTTAAAATTAGATGTAATTAGAAGCTTGGACAGTTATGCAAAAAAATGCTTTAAACATCCAAAAACTCAATTTTTATTTAGTTTTGAAACCTTGCTAATTGGTGGTAATCCAGCTAGCGTGCCAGCTTTGTACGTGATGATTCATTTTGTAGAAAGTGCTTGGAGAGTGCATTATGCTATGAATGGTACTGGTAAGTTAGTAGAAGGTTTTGTTAAAAAATTTACAGAACTAGGAGGTCAAATTAAGCTAAATTCTCAAGTAGAAGAAATCTTAGTTACAAAAAGAAAAGCCTGTGGAGTAAAACTAAAATCTGGAGAAATTTTTAAAGCTAATATTGTTTGTTCAAATGCAGACTATGCTCATACTTATGAAAACTTAGTTAAAGGTTTTAAGTTACAAAATAACAAACTAAAAACTAATTATTTTACAGAATATTCTAATTCATTATTTGTGCTTTATTTTGGATTCAAAAAAAATAAAAATACAAACAAAGACCTATCTCCAAACCTAAGACATCACAATATAATTAGAGGTGATAATTTAATCCAAGACGAATTTAGAAATATTTATGAAACAGGAAAAATAAACAAAAATTTCTCTCAGTATCTGCATGTACCAACTATTACTGATGCTAGTATGGCTCCACAAGGATATCATACTGCTTACACTTTAGTAGTAGTTTCTAATAAAAAAATCGGTACGCAAGACTGGTCAAAATTTTCGCCTCAATTCGCAAATAAAATAATTAAATTTTTAGATGAAAAAGGTTTTATTCCTGATCTAAAAAAAAGACTAGTGTATAAGAGTTGGGCTGATCCAGATTATTTTGAAAAAATTCTTGGAGCTAAATTTGGTAACGCTTTTGGACCAATTCCAGTTTTTAGACAATCTGGTTATTTTCGTCCTAGATTAAAGTCTGGAGATATTAGTAATTTATACTGCGTAGGAGCTAGTTATCAGCCAGGAGCAGGAACTCCTTCAGTTATGATGAGTGCTAAAATGGTTGCAAAATTAATTGCTCAAGATTTTGGTATTATATCTCCTGATTAGTTATAGCCAAATCATAAATGGTTTAGATATTTTATATTCTTTTTATAGTTTACTTATATACTAATTCAACTTTTTTTCTAAGATTTCTTTAAATTTAGCTGGATTACCTTTACCTTTTGATTCTTTCATACATTGTCCAATTAAGAATTTAATTACTTCTAATTTACCAGCTTTGTATTGTTCTACAGCTTGAGGATTACTACCAATAGCTGCGTTTACAAAGGCTTCTAGAGCAGTGTCGTTAGTAATCTGCAAAATATCGTTTTTTTCTACTAGTTCTTGAATTGGAGTATCTGGGTCTTCTATAGCTAAGTCGATTGCTTTTTGCAAACCTTGATTAGAGATTCTACCTTCCAAAAAAAGTTTAGATAAATTAAGAACTTTAGTCTCAGATAGTAGTTCATTAATTGCTTTTTCTAATTTTGTAGCTTTAGCAATCAAATTAACCGAAATAACATTAGCGATAGTCTTTGTAAGCTTTTCATTTTTTTTATTAGTTTCTAAATCTAAAACCCTATCAAAGTAGTCTCCAACTTTTCGGTGAGTAACCATAGTGTTAGCACTTTGCAAGGTTAAACCCATATCCAAGTATTTTTGTCTTTTTGCTTTTGGTAATTCTGGTAAATCTTCTAGTTTAGGTATATCTTTATCTCTAATTTCAAGAATTTTTAGGTCTGGCTCAGGAAAGTATCGATAATCGTGAGCCTCTTCTTTAGATCTTTGACTGGTAGATTTATTTAGGTCATCTCTCCAACCTCTAGTTTCTTGGATTGGCTCCTGATTATCATCTAAAAGCTTAGTTTGCCTGTTAATTTCGTACTCGACAGCTCTACCCAAGGCTCTAAAAGAATTAATATTTTTAATTTCTACTTTATAATTTGGCAAGCTATTTTTTTGTTTTTGATCATCAGTTTGTAAAGAAATATTACAATCAAAACGCATTTGACCTTTTTCTAAATCAGCTTCAGAAATACCTAAAGTTCTGATTAGTATTTGTAATTCGTTAACAAAAGCAATAGCTTCAGCACCTGATCGCATTTCTGGTTCAGTAACTATCTCAATCAAAGGTACTCCAGATCGATTGTAGTCAACTAAAGTTTTGTCGGCTACATGTAAAGATTTTCCAGCGTCAGCTTCTAGGTGAGCTCTAGTTAAATTAACTTCAGATTTTTGAAACTCACCTGTGTCTTTGTTTTCGATATAAAATTCAATTTTACCACCTTCGACAATTGGATTGTCATATTGTGAAATTTGATAACCTGCTGGCAAATCTGGATAAAAGTAATTTTTGCGATCCCAACGAGTATACTTGGGAATTTTGGCACCAACAGCCACGCCAAATTTAATAGCTTTTTTTACAGCTTCTTTATTTAGAACAGGTAAAGCTCCTGGCTGACCAGTACAAAAAGGACAGATATTCTTATTTGGCTCATCTGGGGTATATTCGTTCAAACATCTACAAAAAAGCTTGGTTTTGGTGTTGAGTTGAATGTGGACTTCTAGGCCGATAATTGGATGATACATATATGTATATAAATTTTCAAAAATTTAAATCTTAGTCAACTCTTGCTAGGCACTTATACCTAATCCTTTTATATTACCTTAAATTTAGCTATTCATAACCAAATAAATACCTTGTTTAAGGCTAAATTCTTAACTGGTAATTATCGATCCAGCAAACTTGGATTAGCTTAAAGTAAATTTTGGCTATAAAAAACCCTAAGACTAGATTCATATTAGGAATAACTTTACAAAATTCTTTTTGGTTTTTATTTTGTAGTTAAGTCAAATTTTAAAAAAAAACATGCAAACTATTACTTCTTTAACAGCTCCAGTAGCTATCGGACCTTACTCACAAGCAATTAAAGCAAACGGAATGATTTTTTGTTCTGGACAAATTCCTCTTGATCCCCAAAGCATGGAAATCGTTTTAGGTGGAATCAAAGAACAAACCGAGCAAGTAATAAAAAATATTATTGAAGTTCTTACCCAAGCTGGTTCAAGCTTAGACAAGGTTATAAAAGCTGAAGTTTTTTTGGATGATATTAATGATTTTACCCAGATGAACGAAGTTTATGCAAAATATTTTGTAGTTCACAAGCCAGCTAGAACAACCTTAGAAGTAGCTAAAATTCCCAAAGGAGCCAAAGTCGAAATTGCTGTAATTGCGTTAGAATAAAGCTTTACAAAATCACTTTGGTTAAGATCTACTAAGGTTATGATTGCTTTAAAAAAACAATTTGACTAAAACAAAAAAAAGTAATAATGATATAATTTGTTCCTACTTTAGGACATTTTATGTTCCTACTTTAGGACATTTTAAGATTAATTTTA
>CAZVWQ010000001.1:10017-46945 GCA_964631275.1 uncultured Candidatus Saccharibacteria bacterium
TCCTACTTTAGGACATTTTAAGATTAATTTTAAGTTTTTAACTAACTAATTTTTTAAAAGTAAATATTATATTATGTTTATGGAAATGCCACCAGCACAGCCTGAGTATGTACAAATAGGTAAGGATCCAGGAAAAAGACAACCACCGGGATTATTAAAAAAAGAAAGAAATCCTTGGACTGAAGAAAGAGATTCTTGGACTTTTGATCATTGGGATGAACAAACTGGAACCTTAATTAATTGTAGAGTTAGTTTTTCTCACCGGGTTAGTGCTGCTACAGGATATGACATGTTTGTAGTAGCATGGAATTCAGGTTCACAGGTTGGATCCATACATTATAATGGATCATCATACCGCTTTACGCTTAGACGTTCAGGTTGTTTTGCACAGTTTTCGCAAAACAATTAATAGCTTAGTCTCAAAATCCGCCCCACCAGGGGCTTTTTTCTTTTTTGTAGGTGAAAGTCCAGTTTGGACTTGCCAATTTGTGATTTGTGGGGCAAACTTATTTTATGAATAATTTTCAAGAAAAAATGGAAAGAATGTTTAGAGAAGAAGAAGCATTATCCAGTTATATTAAAAATTTAGAAGACCTTGCTTCAACTCTTCTTATTACAGGCATAACTGGCATTAGCATTAGTAGAACACTGGTAATACTCAAATTTGTCTAGATAACAATTGGATTCATTTTAGTGATGAGTTAAAAGCTAGTTATCCTGATTTAGTTAGTGCTATATCCCAACTCAGCAATTTTTCTCCTGGACAACACTCACCTGTACAAGGTTTTACAATAAATATTGAAAAATAAAAGAGCAAATTCCTCACACCGCAATCGGTGCTTTGATTCCAGGGTAGGGATCATAACCAACTAGTTCAAAGTCTTCGTATTCAAAGCCAAAGATATCTTTCACTTCCGGATTGATTTTTATTTTTGGTAATTCTTTTGGCTCTCTGCTAAGCTGTAGATTAACTTGATCCAGATGATTAGTGTAGACATGAGCATCTCCAAAGGTATGCACGAAGTCTCCTAGTTTCAACCCTGCTACCTGAGCCATCATCATTGTTAGCAGCGAATAAGAAGCAATGTTGAACGGCACTCCAAGGAAAGCATCTGCACTCCGCTGGTAGAGCTGGCAGGAGAGTTTGTTATCAGCTACATAAAATTGAAAAAGGGTATGACAAGGTGGAGGAGCAGTGACCTGACCTCCGATCAATGTCTGCAGATCTGCCACATTCCAACCACTGACAATTATCCGTCGAGAATCCGGTTTGTTTTTGATTTGGTCTAGTGCTACTTGGATTTGGTTGATTTTATTTCCATCCTTACCTTCCCAGGCAGTCCACTGCTTGCCGTAGATAGGACCCAGATCACCACTCTCATCTGCCCACTCATCCCAGATCGTCACTCCATGATCATTCAGATATTTGATATTCGTGTCTCCCTTTAGAAACCACAAAAGCTCATAAATAATAGATTTTAGGTGAACTTTTTTTGTAGTAACTAACGGAAAGCCCTTAGCCAGATCGAATCTCATCTGATAACCGAAGATACTGATTGTGCCGGTTCCTGTTCGGTCAGATTTTTTTACTCCTTTGTCTAAGATATGTTTGAGAAAGTCATGATATTGCTGCATAGTTTTTTCTGCTAATCGTTTGCCACTAGTTCCTGTTAAGAATTTTCTTCAAATAAGGAACTTGTTTACTTGTGTAGGAGAGAATTTAGGGAAGGATATTACAAATTGAGTATCAAGTTAACAAAGTTAAAAAGTTTGTAAGGTTTGTAAAGTAAATTTTTTTGCTTGACACTTATTTCTTGATACCTGAGACTTTGTGATTATGAACACTTGTCTCAAATATTTCCTTAATCTTTTAGGTAAAAAAGACTACTCTGAGGGTGAACTGAGATTCAAAGCTGAAACTAAGAATTACTCGCAAACTGAAATTGAGGAAGCAATTGCTTATCTAAAATCTAGGAGCTTCCTAGACGAAAAGCGAATGGCCGAGAATATCCTTAATCATTACGCCGGCAACAAAGGTCAAATGTGGATCAAACAAAAAATGCAAACCAAAAAAATTCCAACAGGAACCATCGCTGAAATTCTACAAAATCAAGAAATCACAGCAAACGACAAACTCAAACAAAAATTAGAAACCAAATACAAAATCGAATTCAGTAACTGGCTTCAAGTAGACTTCAACACCAAGCAAAAAATTCTAGCTTTCCTCTTGCGGCGAGGTTTCACCAGCCCGAATGAGACAATTAAGAAATGGATTTCGAAAGATTAGTACACAAAAACCCCCCCAATGAGGGGTTAATTGATTTTTAGTTTATTTATTAATCTATTTTTATTTCTCTTCTTTTTGTTACAACGCTGTATGTAGCAAGGCTAAGTATTCCAGCAAAGATAACTGCAAAAGAAATAAGAGTTATACCTCCAGTTCTAGGAAGTTCAGTAATAGCAGCATCAAATACTAAATCTACTGGGCCAATAGTCGTTGAGCCAGCAACAGTAGTTATTTGGTAAGTTCCAGGCTGAGTAGGTACTTGATCAGAACTAAAGTTTACCACACATACTCCGTTATTTACGGTTCCAGTTTCACTAGCAGTAAAAGAGTTACCACTAATTGTGGTTGTACAACTAATACCGTCTAATAAGTTAGTACCGTTATTAATATCATTAGTTGTGATTGTTACTGGTCTACTAACTGTAGCTGGGCTAGGGTTAGCACTAATACTTGGTGAGAAATCTGGTGAATTATTTTGTTGAGTAACCAAAGTAAAAGTGATTTCTGCAGTAGCATTTCCGCTTGGGCCTGTATGTGTTAATTCGGCGTATACACCTTGTTCGTTAATAGGTCTAAAAACATACCCATAATCAATCGTTTCCCCATCAATTGGGTTAGTCTGACCAATAACATTAGAGTTTAGGGTAACTTCGAAACTAATTACGCCATCAGTGTTAAAAGGCATCTCAACATCAGCAGGTGTACCAGAACCACTAGGTGTTCCAGCTGTATTAGCTGATCTTGGTCGGTAATTTATTTCGTAACCACCTGTCCAAGTAGGAGTAACGCTTAGAGAGCTAGCATCAATTGGGTAGGCTGGGTCATTGCCAAACTGATCAGTAAAGCTATTTGGATCAACTGTAAAATAATTACCAACTCTAATATTAATTAAAGCATCGGTAACTGTTGTGCTATCTGCTGGAGGTGATTCATTATTATATGTAATATTAACTCTAGCACTTTGACCAGGAGTTAATTGTATATTGCTTCCTGCAACATTTTGAGCATTTGTATTTATATTCAAAATTAGCGAAAGAATAAGTAGCAACGAAATTGTGCTTGCTAAGATTATTTGTTTAATTATCTTCATAATTTTTGTTTATATTTTTATTTTTTAAATATATGTTTTAATTATTAACCATATTTTTTATGTTGACAAGAGCAAATTATAATAACAAAGTTTACTTATATAAGTACTTCAAAATTAACTGTTTATTTTACTTATGAAGCTTAATCCAAAATTTCTAGCTGAAAAAACTTGGGACTTATACCAAACTCATGGAGTGCCTATCGAAGTTAGTGAAGATATACTTGAAGCAAAAGGTTTTAGTATAGATAAAGGATATTTAGACCAACTAGTAGAAGAACATCAAAAACTAAGCCAAAGTAAGTCGACTGGTCAGTTTAAATCTGGTTTAGGTGAAAATACTGACAAAACTAGAAGATTACACACAGTTACTCATATTTTACACAAAGTTCTTAGAGATAATTTTGGTCAGGATGTAAAACAGACTGGAAGTGCTATTACAAACGAAAAGGCTAGGTTTGATTTTACTTTTAATAGACGTCTAGAAGAAGATGAGTTAGAAAAAATACAAATACAAGTACAAGAAATCATAAATAAAAATTTAAACATGCAAAAAGTAGAAACCACAGAGTCAGAGGCTAGAAAGCTGGGAGCTATCGGTCTTTTTGGTGAAAAATACGGAGATATCGTAACTATTTATACTTTAGCTGACGATTCGGGAGAAGTATATTCTAGAGAATTTTGCGGTGGCCCACATGTAGATAATTCAAAGCAAATAGGTAATTTTAAGATAATCAAACAAAAGTCAGTTGGAGCTGGTGTTAAAAGAATAGAATATAATGTGGAATAAAATCTAGATTTTTGAGCCTTCTTTGTTTAGATTTTATATTAAGTCTTAATATTCTTACAGGTTGATTATTCATAAAGCTATATACACCAAATCTATATATTTTAATTTACTTTCAAAATTTATATTTTTAAATCTTAAAAAATCACAAAATAGCTTCCAAATTTAATATAAGCCTAGCTCTGCTGTCAAAATTTGATTATAAAATAGGTATAATTATAAAGTATAAAGTAATCCAAGATTGGTAATTACCATAAGGATTAGCCCAAAGGGTATAAAAAGTTTTAATCTGAATTATTATAAAAATAATTTTGACAAAAGGACTAATTTATAATCTTATCAAAAATATGATTTATGATTTTGATAAACTAAAATCAGCTATAACTTTTAATACAGCTGAAGTTTTACCTACCGACCCTCATCAGCTAGATAAAGAGATCAAAGATTTAATAGATTTAGCAAACGATTCTGGAGAAAAAATTAAACATTACATTGGTTTTGAGATCAGTGGTCAGATTCATATTGGTACTGGTATGGCCACTGCCTTAAGAATAAAAAAACTTCAAGATGCTGGTGTTAGGTGTAGTATTTTTTTGGCCGATTATCATACTTGGATAAACAACAAATTAGACGGAAATATAGAAACAATCAGAAAAGTAGCTACTGAATATTTTAGCTCGGTAATGTTACAGTGTGTGCAAATTGCTGGAGGAGACCCATCTCAAGTTGATATAATCTATGCAAAAGATGAATATGATGAAGAAAAATCTAAAGGTCATAAATTTTTGGCTTATATGTTAAACGTTAGTAAAAACTTAACCCTATCTCGAGTCAATAAATCTATTTCAATTACTGGTAAAAAGGCTGGTGAAGATATAGAGTTTGGAGTTTTATGTTATCCTGTGATGCAAGTTGCAGATGCTTTTTTGATGCAAACTCATTTAGTTCATGCTGGCATAGATCAACGTAAATGTCATGTTTTAATGAGAGAAGTAGCACACAAACTAGACCCACAATTCAGATTAAAAATAGGAAGTAAAGAAATTAAACCAATTGCCATTCATCATAAATTATTACTAAGTCTAGGAATCTCGGCAAACGACACAGCTCAAAAAATCGATACAGCTAAAGCAGAGAACCTTAAGATGAGCAAATCCAAAGCTGATTCAGCTATCTGGGTTCATGATTCACCAGAAGAAATTCAAAGAAAAATCAAAAAAGCTTATTGTCCTATGCCGCAAGAAAGTCAAACTATTGAAGAGATTGAAGCCGAACAAGAATATAACCCAATACTTAATTGGTGTCAAAATTTAATCTTTCCAGCTGGGCAAATTATATTACTTAAAAGACCAGAAAAATTTGGTGGAGATAAAAGTTATAAAAACTATGAAAGTCTAAAAAAAGATTATTTTACACAAAAAATTCATCCTTTAGATCTTAAATCCAGTGTAGCAGAAACTCTTTCAAAATGGTTTCAACCAGTTAGAGAATACGTAGAACAAAATCCTGAAGGCTTAAAAATTATAAAAAATCTTAAAAAATAACTAGTCATGTCGCATAATTAAAAAGAAATAGTCGACTTATACTGAATTTACTTTCAAAATTTAGATTTTTAAATCTTAAAAAGTTATAAAAAACGTTCAAATTTAATTAAGCTTAGCTCTAGTGTCTAATTTGATTATGAAATAGGTATACCTTTAATTAACCTTGTCCCATAACTCAGATTTGCAAAACTTTAATCCTATAAAATAAAAGTATTAATCAGCAGTAAAAATAGGTTTTGAGACATGATTATTAAAATAAACTTCAAAAAGAAATATTTTAAAATTCAAAAAGTCCTAATTTAGATCGATTTGAGTGTATACTAAATTGTTAACTACTCAGTGAGTTTTTCTGATTGTGTTTTCTTTATCTAACCAAACTAAAACCTTCAGTTAAATCATAATTTAGTTAGCATTTGAGTATAAATTGTATTTTTTTAAACCTAAAAATCTTTATTTTAAAAGACAAATAGTCAGATATATTCTATATTTCTTTCATAAAACTTCTGACTGAAACAGGATCATATTTCCAGCCATTGATCACTTTAAGTTTTGTGTGAAATTCTAAGTTTTGTTGCTTAATTAGGTTTAATAAATCTTGACTAAAAAGGTTATGATCTAGGTTTTCTAAGTTTTCTTCTGGGTTTGCAGTAACCAAATTTGGTTTAATATTTTTGGATAATAAATAGTCTAGATAAGTCTCTAAGCCAAATTCATTCTCATTTTTTTTAAGATTCAAAAACCAAAAAACTTTATTTAACTGAGATTTTTTTTCTATGATTTGAGCGATTTTACTTTGGTTAATAAGAGGCAACCAATTAGCGATTGAACCTGTAGGAATAATAATTAAATCAACTTGCTCTAAGTCATTAATTAAAAAATCCTTTGGTTTGGCTAAATCTTTATTTAGATCTAGGATTTTCAAACTATCTGGTAAAATCGGATGCTGACTGTGATCAACTTCGTCTTCACCAAAAAATTCTTGGCTTTTTGCATTTTTAGCTACTAGAATTTGCCTATTATCTGCAGTAAAACTAATCTTTAGATTTTGTGGGAATACATGTTTTTTTTTATAAAATAAATTTACATCGGCAACGCCGCCAAGATTCCAAAAAACAAAGTCTTGCCAAGGGTAACCTAAGCAAAATTCTTTACCAGGATCATATTCTAGATCATCTTGATTTTCTTTGAAATATTCTAAAGAAGTAGTAAAAAAATCTTCAAAATGATCACAAATTGATTTTTCTAAAGCCATATAATCAGCTAAAATATGGAAGGCTCTGATATGAGAATCTAGATCAAAACTACGAAAATCTAAAGTCTTAGCTACAACTGATCCGTATAGCCTACTTATACAATGGATTATAATTTTATTAAAATCACCCCAAGGAAGTATTGGTTTTACTTCTCCAAACAACTTACGTGACAGGGTGTAATCATCATACTCCAAAAGTCTGTACCAAATTCCGCCAGAACCACCATAGTCAACAGTTAGCCCATAGATTTTTACTTGATCTTCTAGACTTTCAGCTAAATAGTTCTCAAATATTTGCCAGCCATGACCTCCACTACCCAATATAATTACTTTTTTTGACATCTAAAACAATAAACTTATGCGGATTTTTTTTTAGAGAGTTGATTTAAACCTTGAATATTATCTGAATTAAGATCATCTGGTGCTAATTCTTGGTCGACTTCCATTTGATCAATTAATTCTTTAATTTCTTGGATTTTGACATTAGCTTCTCTACTGACTCTTCCTGATCGGTTATAGATAATAAAAGCTGTAGCTAAAAACAAAACTACCAGTCCAATGATGATTACTGTCCAAATTTTTTGATTAGCAGTATTTTTTTTGGTCATATTTAGTTGTTTTTTAGGTTTTCAATGGCTGGCAATAAATTATTTTTTATAAGGTTTTTTGTATTACCATAATTATTACGCATGAGTATGTAATTTTGGTTAGCAGTTTGTAGAGCAACTTGAAAATTTTGATCAGAATCAGTACAAGCGATTGCTTTTAGGTTTTCTAGTGATTCTTGGTAGGTATCTTTTTGGAAGTCTAAATCAATGATATTAGAATTCAATTCGCTGCTAGCTACATCCAAGTCTGCTGTCTCAAAACCAGCGTTACTAGCTATTTCTAAAAACTCTTCAGCTAGTTCTAGCACTTTTTTTGGAATTTGATTTAGATTCTGTAGTTTTAGTAACTTACTATCTACTCTATCTTGGATATTTTGACAAACAGCTGGCTCTTTAATTTCAGATCTAGGTTCTTGTTGGGCTAAAACAATTAAAGAAATAGGGGTTAATAAAAATAAGACTACTAAAATGAAGATCAAAGTTAAGAAAATTTTCATACTATCAAGAATAGTAACAATAAACAAATTAAAATTAAAATTCTTACAAATATTTGTCAAAAATCTAGTCAAAATACTAATCTTCCTTTTCATCTCACAAAATAACCTGTTTTTTTGTTTATTTTAAGCTAAAAAATATTTAAATTATACAAAATAATCACTCTTAATTTATTTAATCAAAAAAATAAAGATTTCTAAAAGACTTTGAGATAAGGCTATTTATTGATTTCCAATATTAAACTCTGGTAATTGAAAAAAACCTCTTTTTCCTTCTGGGGTTAGTCTAAAGATTTCTCTACCAATAATTTGACCTTTTTTTATGGTTCCACATACTCTAGAATCAGCACTACCGGTTCGGTTATCACCCAAAAAATAATACTCACCCTCTTTAATAATTTCCTCTACAGTTCTTTGTCCAGTATCTTGCCTAGGTTGCTTAAAAGTAGGTACGTCTGCCGATAAATAATAAGACTCATCTAATTCTATGCCAGGTGCTGGAAATTCTTCATTAATTATATAGACTTTACCACCTTCGAAGGCTACTTGCTCTCCAGGAAGTCCGATAACCCTCTTAATATAAAAACTACTACTACTATCACAACTTTGAGGTGCAATTAATACAATTACATCTCCACGCCTATAAGCACCAAATCTAGGTGTTAATTGATCAATATAAATTGCGTCATTTTCTGTATTTTCATTAAAAGTCGGATACATAGATTTACCAGTAATACCGATAACATCAAAAATAGTAAATCTTACAAAAGCGTAAATACCTAAAACAAAAACAAAAAGCCTAACAAAGTAAAAAAGATATTCTAATATTTCCTGAAAAAGTGTAGGCTTGAGATTTTTTTGAATCTGGGCTTCTGTAGAGATATTTTCAAATTTAAGTCGGCTCATAAGTTTATTATAGATATAATGAAAGTCTATTTGAAACTATTTTTCTTTTAAAGATTTCTTAATTAAGTATAAAGCAATTACTTTTTAGCAATTTAGTAAAACTATAAAATATAGCGATTTCATACCAAACTTTAACAAGTTATTAGCTATTAAGTTTGTTTTGAAGAAAGTTTAGGATACTGTATTTGTTTAGGAGGTATGAAGTTATAAAACCTATAAAAAATTTACTTAATCTTCAAGTTTAATCAAAGAAATTCTTTATATATATTTTTGTAAAATTAATAATTATTTGTTCGCAAATTTTATTTTTAAAACTAAGCTATAAAAAAGTGAATAGATTAATTTTAAAACTAATACTAATTCATATAATCAATTCGACACTAGAGCTAAGCTTAATTAAATTTGAACGTTTTTTATAACTTTTTAAGATTTAAAAATCTAAATTTTAAAAGTGAATTAAGTATAAAAATTAAAGAGTTTATTAAAAAAAACAAGAAAACTTAGTAATTAAAAAATATTTTTTTAGGTTTATAAATAAAAGTGTAAAGACAACTAGTCTATATATAATAAATATTAAGTTAATAATTAAAAGTTTAATATCCTAAATGGTCAAGGATAGCAAGTTGGATATTTTTCAAAAATCTTTTCTATAAATATTTTTTTGACAAAAAGAAATGTTCGAGTAAAATTTTAGTTTAATAAACTTCTATTTATGGCTATTAAAAACTTTTTACCTAAAGCTTATTTTCAAGGAGATTTTGTAGATTTCGAAAAAGCTCAGATCTCAGTAGCTACTCATTCTTTGCAGTATGGAATTGGGGCTTTTGGAGGTTTACGAGGAACACCTGATCCAGAAGAAAATAACCAGAGTCTTTTGTTCAGATTAGATAGGCATGCAAAACGTCTATCTCAAAGTGCAAAATATCTTAATTATGATCTTTCTGCTGATTTTATTAAGCAAAAAATAATAGAATTTGTTAAACAAAATAAATTTAACAAGCCTTTTTATATTCGTCCTTTTATCTACACTTCAGCTCTTGACATTGCCCCTAGATTACACGAAATTGATAAAGACTTTTTGATATATGGCCTAGAAATGGGGGATTATCTATCTATTGATGGTGTTAAAGTTTGCTTTAGCTCTTATCTTCGTAACCCAGATTCTAGCATACCAAGCAGAGGTAAAATCTCTGGAGGATATATCAATTCTGCCTTAGCTAAAACTGAAGCTTATATCAGAGGCTTTGATGAGGCTATTTTGTTAAATACTAGAGGGATGATTGCCGAGGCTTCAGCTATGAACGTTTTTATAGTCAAGGAAGGGATTATCTATACTCCAGGAACTGAAGAAGATATCTTGGAAGGTATTACTCGTATGAGCGTTATTCAAATTGCTAGAGATTTTGGTTATCAAGTAATCGAAAAATCAATTAGCCAAAGAGAGCTGATAGTTGCTGATGAAGTTTTTTTAACTGGCACAGCAGCAAAACTGACTTCAGTCAATCAAATTGAAAATTATAATTTACCTCAAGACAAGCCAATAGCTAAAAGAATTAAAGAAATTTTGGATACAATCGTTTTAGCAAAAGATTTAAAATACAAAAATTGGATAACAAAAATAAAATTTTGATTAGTAATTTTTTAGTAAATTAACGCCTCTTAGAATTTATTTCTAGTTTTAATTGACCATATTTATTTCCTTATAAAGAACCAAATTTAGGCTAATACTAAACGGATTATATATAAGACAAACTTTTTTTTAGATCTTTGGTTTTGACTTTTTTAAAAGAGTAATATAAAATCAAAAATGTTTTTATGCCTACAAATAAGAAAAATCCTTTTTTAGCAATTTTACTTAGTCTTTTGGTGGCTGGTCTAGGCAATTTGTATATTAATTCAAAGAATCAAAGAAGGCTGTGTTATTTGTTTTTTGGCTTGATGCTTAGTTGGGTAGCAATAGGAACTATTATTTATATAGTTATTGAAGGCATAACTGGGGAAATTTCACAAACTACCACTAAAAACATGGAATTAGTTTCGTCTACGATTGGACTTTCTCTAAGTATAATCAGTGGTTATCATGCCTACTTGGCAGCTAATTTTGTTAACAAAAAAATAGACGATAGCCTTGGCGAAAAGATTATTAACTAACAATAAGTCTAAAAAACTTTTATATCCTTCTATTCTATAATTTATTTATATTTTCTCAAAATAAATCAAACAAAGACAGTTATTAATGTAATTAAGTAAGTAAGATTAGCCAACTAATAGACAACTGACAAAATAAAACATAAAGAATTTTTGGTTGACAAAAGATTGTATGTCAATCATATTTTCGTTAACTTTTTATAGACAAATTATCAAGAACCAGAGTATGCAATTAGCTCTTAACTTAACCGAAAAGAATCATAACGACTCAAAAGACTCAAAACCAACTAAAACTCAATTAACTACTAAAAAATCTGCACCTAAACCTCCTGATCCAGGTAAAAACCGAAAATTAATCCTAAACATAGTTACTGTTATTTTAACTTTTGTAGTGGTTGGTACAGTACTTTTTTTGAGTAGTAGAGTAAATGAGCAAACCCCTCAAAATACTACTTTTTCTGAAATGATCAGCCAAATTAGAAAGGGCAATGTTAGTGAGATAATTGTTTCTGAAGATAATCAAAGTTTTCAAGTTATACTATATGCAGATGATAGCAAGGATAGAAGTAAGGTTCAAGACCCTATAATTTATCCAAATATTTCATTAGAATCTAGAACTTCTCCCTTAGAAAATATCAATAATGCACTTGGAGAAGAAAGTTTGAATGTTGGTGATGGTGAAGGCGAAGTTATCTACAAAGAAACCGCTAAACAATGGTATACTAAATTACTAGAAAGTGGTAGCTTGTGGTATATTATTTTCACTTTAATTTTTATCGGAATTGGAATTTTCTTTGTTCGTAAAATATCTGATACTAATTCTAGGGCTATTTCTTTTGGTAACTCTAGAGCTAGGATTTTTGATGAACTAGATAATAAAGACAAAGTAACCTTTAGTGATGTGGCTGGCAACGAAGAAGCTAAGCAAGAATTATTTGAGGTAGTTGACTTTTTAAAAAGAGGTGAAGAGTATATAAAAATGGGAGCCAAAATACCCAAAGGCGTTTTATTGGTAGGTAGCCCTGGTAATGGTAAAACTTTAATGGCTAAGGCTGTAGCTGGTGAGGCTAAAGTTCCGTTTTTTTATGTTTCTGGCTCAGAATTTGTAGAGATGTTTGTTGGTGTTGGTGCGGGTAGGGTTAGAGATTTATTTAAACGAGCAAAGAAAAAAGCTCCTTGTGTGGTGTTTATTGACGAAATTGACGCAGTGGGTAGGCAAAGAGGTGCTGGAATGGGAGGAGGTAATGACGAGAGAGAACAAACCCTAAATCAAATTCTTGTAGAAATGGACGGTTTTGAGCCAACTCAGTCAATTATTGTAATTGGAGCAACTAATAGGCCAGATGTTCTAGATCCTGCTTTACTTAGACCAGGTAGGTTTGATCGTCAAGTTACGGTTACTGCCCCTGATCGCAAAGAAAGAGAAAAAATTCTAGAAGTTCATGCTAAAAATAAAAAACTAGCCAAAGATGTAGATTTAACCATTATTGCTAAAAGAACACCAGGATTTTCTGGAGCTGATCTAATGAATGTCCTTAACGAAGCCTCTATCTTAGCTGTTAGAGATCATAAAAAAGAAGTTAGTAACGAAATACTCAGAGAAGCAATCGAAAAAGTTGCCTTAGGACCATCTCTAAAGTCTAAGATTATCACTCCTCAACAAAAAAAACTTACAGCTTACCACGAAGCTGGCCATGCTTTAACCGCTACAGTTTTACCTAAAGCTCAAAAAGTCCAAAAGGTTACAATAATTCCTAGAGGTAAAGCTGCTGGTTATACTTTTCATAGCGATGGTGATAACGATGCTATAACCAAAACCAGAGAAGAGTTTATGTCTTCAATTACAGTTCTTTTTGGTGGATACGTTGTAGAAGAAACTGTCTTTGGTGATGTGAGTACAGGTGCTTCTAACGATTTAGCTAAAGCTACAGAAACAGCTAGAGATATGGTTAAAAAATACGGAATGAGCGATTTAGGTCCAGTATCTTACGATGATGGCAGGGGCATGACTTTTCTTGGCAGAGATATGATGGAAAGACAACCATATAGTGAGGAGATTGCTAGCAAAATTGATGTTGAAGTACAAAAAATACTAAAAAATTGCTACGAAGCTTGTAAAAAAATTATAACTAAATATCGTAAACATTTAGATAAAATTGCTGAGACTTTAGTAGAAAAAGAAGTTTTAGAGTTTGAAGAGTTTAATGAGCTAGTTAAAGACATTATCACTACAGATAAAAAATTAGCTACTTAGAAAATATTTAAAACTACTGACAAGATAGCTTTTATTTGTTTCACCTAAAAAACCACTTTCTATTTGATAAATTAAAATAACTAGTGAGTTATCATACAGTCAATTTATAGTTAAACTACAAACTATTTAGACAAATAACTTTGAAAAATACCCCGCTCCGACTTGCTCGCCGTTCCTTTTGAAAAAAGGGGGGTATCTGTTTAGAGTGTGGGTTAGCTATACTTTCAAAATTTACATTAGTTTTGTCTCAAAATAACTAGTTTCTAATTTGAAATAGCTAAAAATTTATATTTTAGTTGAATTGACAGCTTTGAAGTTTCAACCTTCCTACCAGACTTAAATCCAATTGAATCAAACTAGAATACTACTAAAAATGAATTTAGAGATAGGTGACAAAAAGATAATTAAGATATTTTTCTAATTAAATTATGTAATTCATTGAATTCTAGAAGCTGGAGGTAATAAATAATTACTGGAAGAAGCATACCCTAAATTTAGCTATTCATAAGCAAATAAATCCTTTATTCACCCTAAATTCTTAATAGGTAATTATCGCAAAAATAGCAAAAAGGTATATACCCAAATGTTAACTAAATTATGATTTAGATGAAGATTTTAGTTTGATTAGTAAGGAAAAAGAGTCAGAAAAAATCACTAGTAGTTAACAGTTTAGTATAAAAACCTAAAAATATTTATTTTTAAAGGATAAGTAATCAAATAGGTTGCTATAAACTAAAATAACTTATCACCAACCTCTAAGTTGTATTTATTAGCTGCACTTTGGCCTTGTATTACCAATTCTAAAAATCTATAGTTTTTAATTCCAGAACTACCTACAATAAGTGCCGGATCACCAATTGGAACATCTTTTAATTTTGCATAGCATTTGGTTGGGCCAACTTTATTAATTTCTAAAATTTTACCAATTTCAAAATCAATATCTCCAGGTAATATAGTAGTTTTAGCATTACCAAAATTATCTATCCAGAATATTTGATTTTCTAAACCTGGGATTTCAGAAATACTCATTTTAGTTGATGGTATGTTTAAGTCATCCCATTTCCATTTTGCTACTCTAGGTAAAAATTCAAAGCTTCTAAACTGGGTATTTTTTATATAATCTGCTTTTTCTTTAGCTTTTTCCAGATTATGGTCTAATTCTCCTGGGTAATTTTCTAGTAGATAATCCATAATCTTTGGAATATCAAGTAGATGTATGGTATTATCTTCAGCCAAATTGAATCTTTTGACTAGAGACAGGGTGTGACCATCTACCGTAGAAAAAATTATAGTTTTACGATAATAAAAATAACCAAAAGGTGTTCCATTAGGCCATTTGGTATTGTTTCTTGGCGCTGCATTGACTAAGATTACACCTTTTTCACCCATACCAGCATCAAGAATATCTATTAATATACCAGCAGCCTCAATTTCAGGTTTTTCATCAAGAGAACCGCTTACAGAAACAGGAATTGGAGCCCGCTTAAAAATTGCACTGGCTCTAGTAAGTTGCCTACCAAAAGTCGCTGAATCGTGACAGTCAGTAATGATTGTTAAAAACATAATAATTTATTATTAATATTAATTCTTGATTTAGTCAAGTGTCTGCTATAACTTGTTGAGTTCATATATAAACTAACTTTTTAGATATAAACGATCTACCCAAAAAGCATAAACCAAAAAATAAGTCTTAAAATTATATATAACTAATAATCCATACAAAACTTTGACAAGTTATTAGCTGTTAAGTTTATTTTAAAATAAGTTTAAAAGCAGTTCTTTAATACTTTGTAAATAAAATAATTTGACAATCATTTTTGTTCAAACTTTTATATAGTTATGTTTTCTAGCGATGTTATCAAATTTGTTTCTTTGATAGCTTCTGGCTTAGTACTTTTTTTCTTTTTAGTTAATAATATTAATCTTTTATCTAGTTTAGATGCTCAAGGTGGTAGATTACAAACTAATCTAAACTCTAATCGAGATACTCTGAATACTTTGGTTATTACTCAAAATAGTGAACTAGATAGAGAAGTTAGAGAAGAAGAAAGAGCTGGCCAAATTGAAAGCATAGAGGATGGCAAGCAGTTAGATATATTAGACTTTAATCTAGATGAAAAAATAAACCCCACAACAAGGTGATGCTTTGTTTTTTATTAGTTTTTGATTTATAGTTTTCTAATACCAATCTATCCTTAAAAAAATAATACTTTTACATTAGACCTAATTGTATTAAAAATTAACTTCTTTTGGCTAAATCAATTTAAACTAGAGATTTTAGCTAAATTTTATTTTATAATTTAAGAGCAATTTGTTTTATCCGAGAAGCTTTACTCTTTAGTTAAACTGAATACAAATCAAATTTAGTTCTTTTAAAATTTTTATTTTTGATTTAGTAAACTTTAATAAACACTAAGACTGTTTTATTAACTATAAACAACCTATTTTTTTATTTATTTTATCAAAAAAATATTGAATTTATAAAAGCTTACTAGTTTTTTTATATACTCAATTAACCTCAAATTAGTACTTTTTTAATTTTTAAAAATTATTTTTTGTATCTGATTAAATATAACTAAAACAGAAATTTAAACTTTATAAAACTTAAATTTCGCTTGTATGAAGTGTAAATCTTAAAAAACTAAAATAGTTCAAAATTGAATTAAGCTTAGCTTTGTTGTTCAATTTGATCATGGAATGGATATATCATAAATATAAAAAAAAACAAAGATTTTTAAAAGGTTTTGAGATAGTAATACTTGAAAACTAAAAAAGTCTTAATTTGAATTTATTTGAGGATTAATTCACTTCAGAGTTTCTTTATAGATGCATAGGTAGTGTTTTTTGATTAATCTTGAGACGGTTACGACTTGCGTGTTTATCACACAAGATTTAGTGTATTCAATTTTGTATTTTTTACTTTCAGCTTTCTCTATAAAAAAACTAATATTATACTCTTTTAGCTAATCGTTACGGCAATTAGCCGTTAAGAATTCAACTTAAATAAAAGATTTATTTGCTTATGCAAAGCTAAATTTAGGGTAATAGCAAACGAATTGGGTAATATAACTTCCATAACTTTACAAATTTTACTTGAAATCGATATTTAACAAAATATAATACGAGACTAGTAAAAGGATATATACAAATTATTTAAAAAAATGTCTTCAAACAAAATTTATCAACTAATCCAAGAAGCAAGGAAAAACTTAGATGGAATAGCTAAGCTTACTCCTTTACAGTACAATCAGAGGTTATCAGAAAAATACTCAGCTAAAGTTTATCTAAAAAGAGAAGATTTACAAGACATTCGTAGCTTCAAAATTCGAGGAGCATATAATGTGATAAGTAATTTAAATCAAAATCAAAAAGCAAATGGAGTAGTTTGTGCAAGTGCTGGTAATCATGCCCAAGGAGTAGCTTATAGTTGCAAAACTTTAAAAATAAAAGGTGCTATATTTATGCCAGTTAATACTCCAAAACAAAAAATTGATAGAGTTAAGCATTTTGGCGGCCAGTATATAAACATCCAATTAAAAGGTGGAGATTATCATGAAGCAGGAGAAATAGCCAAAAAATACTGCCAACAAAAAAAAGCTCATTTTGTGCACCCTTTTGATGACCCTTTAACTATTGCTGGACAAGGAACAATCGGCTTAGAAATTTTAGAACAGCTAGGCGAACAAAATCAAACACCTGATTATATTTTAATTGGGGTAGGAGGTGGAGGACTTTTAACTGGAGCAGCCGTAGCAATTAAAACACAACATCCAAAAGTCAAAGTTATTTCTGTTGAGGGCAACACTCAAGCTGGAATGAAAGTAGCTTTAGAAAAAGGCAAGCCCTACGAACTTGAAGATATAAGCACTTTTATTGATGGAACTGCGGTCAAAAAAGTAGGTCAATATACTTTTGACTTAGCTAAGGAAATTGTCGATGACTATAAGCTTGTTTCTGAAGGTAGGGTTTGTAAAGATATGATAGAATTATACCAGAGCGAAGGTATCATTGTTGAGCCTTCTGGTGCTTTATCTGTCTCAGGCTTAGAAAAAATCAAAGCAGAAATAAAAAATAAAAATGTCGTTTGTGTAATCTGCGGTGGTAATAATGATATTAGTAGATATCCAGAAGTAATCGAAAAAAGCTTAATTTGGCAAAGTCTTAAGCATTATTTTATAATAGAATTCAACCAAAAACCTGGTGAATTAAGAATATTCCTAGATAAAGTTCTTGGACCTAGTGACGATATTGTATTATTTGAATATATCAAGAAAACCAATAAGGAAAAAGGCCCAGCTCTAGTTGGCATAGAGTTGACAAAAAAAGATGACTATAAACCTTTAATCGAAAGAATGAAGATTAACCAAATAAATTTTAGAGAAGTTAAAAGCGAAGACATAATTTACCAACTTTTGGTTTAGATTTACTTGTCATTGAACAAAGATTATTTTATAACTTCTAGTATGCAATTATCAGACAAAGATATTATTGAAGCTCTAAAGATTAAAGATGTAATTATTGAGGATTTTGATCTAAAGAGATTGCAACCAGCTAGTTATGACGTACTCCTAGGCAACGAGTTTATTATTTATGATAATCATAAAAATGAATACATAGATCCAAAAAAACCAGCTGAAAATTATACTCGTAAAATAAAAGTTGAAGACGATAGTTATTTTGTACTTCACCCAGGAGAATTTGCATTAGGTGTGACTAAAGATTATTTTGGAGTTAGCTCAAAATATACTTGTCAAATAATGGGCAAAAGTAGTTTGGCTAGGCTAGGCTTAATTATTCATACAACTGCTGGATTTATTGATCCTGGTAACGAGCTAAGAGTCACTTTAGAATTTGTAAATGTAAATACTTCGCCAATACGACTTTATCCAGGTATGAAAATTGCTCAAGTTGCTTTTTATCAACTAAAGACTCCTGCCGAAAAACCCTATGGGCATCCCGATTTAGGAAGTAAGTATTATGGATCGAAGACAGTTCAAGGTTCAGAAATGTGGAAAAACTTTGATTAGATTATATTTATGCCGTTATACGAAGTCTTAATTAATCGTAAAATCCCAACAGAAACATTAATTTACAAAAGCGAATCAGAACTCAAACCTGGTCAAATAATTGAAGTTAGCCTTAAAAATAAACTTTGCTTAGCTATTGTTTGGACTAAGTTTATAGATAATTTAGATTTTACGGTAGATAAAGTTAAAGCAATTGAAAAGATTTATAATTTTTATTTAACAAGATTTCAATTAGATTTTTTAAAAAAAATAAACCAGCAAACTTTTAATTCTAGAAATAATTTATTAGAAAACTTTTTACAGCCTTGGAAACTATTAAACAAAAAAAATTTTCAACTAAATCAGTTAAGAATAGAAAATCTAAAATTTTCAAAAAAATATCCAAAAATTAGTTTCAATCTAGAAATTGAACTTTTGATTCGTATAAGAAATATTATACGTAGTCAAAAATCTAACTCTGGTAATTCTAATTTTCAAATTTTAATTCTTTTCCCAGAAATTAAGTTACTAGAAAAAATTTATACTGAAATACTTTCTGATAATAATTTTAGCGATTTTATGGTTTATAAATACACCTCTAAAATCTCAAAAAAAACTAAAGAAACGGTAACAAACCTCTTTATTGAAAAACAAACTAAACCAGAAATAATTTTATCTACTCGAAGTGGTATATTTTTACCTTTTTGTAACTTACAGTATATAGTTGTCATTGATGAATCTAACTCTATGCACATCCAAGACAAAAATAAAGTTTATTTTGATACTAGAGATCTGGTTTATTTAATGTCTATAGTGTATCAAGCTGATTTAGAATATCTTAGCTCCCTACCCTCGCTTAGATTATATAAATTTTATAAAAAAGAAGTCGTTGACAAATTCCTTTCTGACGATATTACCAAAGCCAAAAAACCCCTAAAAATAAAAATTACTAAAAGAAACAAGCAAACAACAGGAGATGACTTGTTAAGTTATCAAATAGAAGAAATCATTAATAATTATGACTCTTCTGTGACTTTTGAAGAAAGTTAATAAATATTTCTAAAAGCTATTTTATGCTTAAACCTCTTTGATTTATGAATAAAACTGGTGCGAGTCTGGGTATAAAATTGGTTTAGGGTTTTAAGGTAAAGATTGAAATCTGACTTTTAAGAAAGGAAATGCACCCCATTTCATAGCGTATGTATAATTGTTAGCAAAAACTCTAAAAACCTGATTATTACTATCTAATTGATAAACTCTAACTTCAAAGTCATATTTAGCAGTTGTTTGTTTTTCTTTGGGTAAAGTAACAAGACAGCCAATGGTACTGTCGTAAGGAACCCTCATAGTATCTGGAACTCCGTTATTATTTTTATCAACAGCTATAAAATCTACAGGTCCTTGGAGAGAGTTAAATAAAGCTTCAAAACCGCCATTTGGATCATTTCCATCTTTAGCGTACTCTTTGATTTTTATTTCGCAATAATCGTTTTGGTCTAGATCAGGAATAACGTACTTTTGCCAATCTTCATTCTCAGGAGCTAGAGACGACCCGTTAACAATAAAGGTCAAATCATCGTCTCCAATAATTTTAGATTCTGACGGCTTAGGAAAAAAACTAATTTCATCCTCTTTAATTATAAGCATGTTCTTTTCTGGATCAAAGTTTCTTAAGTTAGAAGTAGTACTAGAACTACTAGAAGAAGATATATTTAGTTCTGGAAAGCCTGGATCAGAAGGGAAACCAATTTGATCTTCAGGTAAAAGTTGTGGCTCATCTGGAATTTTAATTTCTTTAATTGGATCTTCTGGGTAATCTTTTAGATCTGGGTATGACCCAATAGAAATTATATAATTTAGCTCTATAAACTCAATTGTTGGTTCTTTGCTCATTACTTTTATTAAATTTTCCATATCAACTGTCTTGTCAGTATATAACACGTAAGTATTATTTAACCCTAGTTCTGTTTTTGATTGAATTACGTATTTATTTTTTAGTGTTTGCCAATTTTCATCTGTAAGTTCAGTCTTGAATTTTACTATTGCTTGACCTGCTACATATTGCTGACCATCAGAGGTTACTGCTGTATCATTAAACGGAACTACTGGACCATCAGGAAGATATTCAGGAAAATTAGGATCACTATTAGGATTTTCTTTTGGGTCAATAGCAATAACTGTAGGGGGTATTGGCACGTCAACTGGTTCTTTGGGAGCTGCTAAGTCTAGTAGAGGATCTAATTCTATTTGTTTTTTAATATAATCAAAATCAACGCCTTGACTAAACTCTAAAGAATAACCAATAGGTAACAGTTCTTCAAAACTATCAAAGTTGTATTTTTTTTGAAGCTCTTTCCAATCTTCATCTGTAAGTTCTTTTGTGGGAGAAACTAATACTGACATTCCTGATGACTCTGCTTGATCGCTAGTAGGTGTTTTTTCTTGGAATATTTCTAAATCAGCTGGAGACAAAGGTAAAATACTGTTATCTTCAGAAAAATTTAATAAAGAAGGTTTACTTAATTCATCTGCACTAGCAGTTTCTGAATTTTTGATTTGGTTATTAATTAACATAGTAAGCCCACCTATTATTAAGAAAATCACTACAAAAATCCCAAATATAAAAGAAACTATTTGATGTTTTTTGATGTTTTTGGTAGGCTTTTTTTTGTTTTTAGATCCAAAAATAGTTTTGATATTTTTTGATGTTTTTGGCATTTTATTTTTATTTGTTAATTAAGAATTAATATAAGTATAAACCAAAATATAATTTTATTCAATAGTAATTTTGAAAGTTTATTTTTAGAAATTTTTAACCTTGTTTTTATACCCAAAATGCCCTCTCAAGTTTTGACACATAAAGAAGAAATTGAATTTTTAAAGAAAAATGGCTTTCCAACCAATCCTCTTAACGAAGAAGCTGACGATTTAAAAAAAATCTGGAAAATACAAGAAAAACTTTACGATACAAAAAACTCATTAAAATATCCAATTGATGGCCTTGTAGTTAAGCTTAACGATAATTCTTTAGTGGAATCTTTAGGTGTTGTTGGTAAAACTAACAGAGGTTGGTGTGCAATCAAATTTGTTGCCAAAGAAACTGTTACCAAAATTATAGGCCTAACTTGGCAAGTTGGTAGAACTGGTCGAGTAACTCCCGTAGCTGAATTAGAACCTGTACAACTCGAAGGTACAATAGTTAAAAGAGCTACTTTGCACAATTATCAAGAGTTTTTAACTAAAGATATTAAATTAAATGATCAAATAGTTATTCGTAAAGCTGGAGATATTATACCTGAAATAGTTAAGGTTATGCACAATTTAAGAAAAAAAAACGTTGAAAAAATAAATATTCCAGACGAATGTCCAGAGTGTAAAACTAAATTAATAATAAGTGAAACAAGTATAGATCTATACTGTCCTAACAAGCACTCTTGCCCAGCTCAAGTTTTAGGTAGGCTAAGCTATTTTGCCCAAAGAAACATTGCTAATATAGATGGTTTGTCAGAAAAAATAATTCAAAAATTCATAGAAGAGTTTGGTATAGCTAATGTTGCTGATCTTTATGATTTACCTTATGAAAAAATTTTTGAGCTTGAAGGGTTTGGTCAAAAATCTATAGACAATCTTAAAAAATCTATCCAAAAAGTTAAAAAACTTGAAGACTATAAGTTTTTAGCTGGTTTATCAATCGAAGGTGTAGGACCAGAAATAGCCAAATTAATAATTAAAAAAATTAAGCAAAATAAAGTTTAGAGTAAAATTATTGTTTATAAAAACAATTAAAATATGGTACAGTAAAAATTTATTATACCTAAATTACTATCATCATGTCTCAAAACCTATTTTTATAGTTAATTAATATCCATTTTATAGGGTCAAAGTTTTGTAAATTTGAATTATGACAAGACTATTTATAACCTTGCCCACCTTTTATCGCCCATAACCCTAAGCTCCTCTTAAGCAAGTTTGCTCTAGCACTTGGGTATAACCCGAAAGAAAAATAGACTTTGCCGAGACAGTAACTATAAAACTTGTATTCTCCCCTCCCACTCAGAAATAGCTTTGTCGATTCTATTATTACTATTTTCTACTTGTTTTTTACTACTTTCTATTTCCAAAAAAGGACGGCTCAAAACTTCAATACCTCTACGACTAAAAAGTGGTATTTCTATATTTATGTTTTTAGAATCAACAGTATTAACAAAGTCAACAAAAAAATTTTCTGTATCAAAAATTAACTTAGCTAAATCAGAATCATTATATTTAGATAAAGGCCCTTTGTAACAAGTCTTAATTTTTTGTAAATTTTGATTTAAATTTTCGACTTTTTGTAATAACTGAGCTTTTATAACTTCTATATTTTCGGGGTTATTTTCCAGAATTCTAGAGGTTTCTTCTTGGGCAAATATTAGTTCTTCTTCAAAAACCTGAAAATCTTTTATGGTTTCACCTACACAAAGTAAATAAAGATTTATTTCTTGAAAATCATTCAAAGCATTTTTTTTGACTTCAAAAGAATCTACTAATGTTTTATTTAAATTTTGTAATTTTTCTGAATCTGAGGTCTTAAGCTGACTTTTAGCTAATTCATATTCCTTGGCTAGACTTTCTAATTCAATATTTTTTTCTCTGGCCGACTCTAGGTCATTTTTTGTTTGTTCAAGGTCTTGATTTTCAAATTGTAAAAGAGTATAAATTTGTGATAAAGTAGCGGAGCTATTTCTTTCTAAGCGATTATGAATTTTTAGATTATAGTTAGCCTTGACATCAAGTCTATAAGGTATCCACACATACTGATAAGTGGCGAAACTTAAGATTAAAATTATTAAAGTAATAAAAGTAATAATTAAAAACTTTAAGATTAGCTTCTGCAAACTGATTTTTTTTCTTTTACTCACTTCAAAAATATAGAATAAATTTTGGTTTTTGGCAATAGACCAATTAGTCTAATTACTAATAATAATTCCTATTTTTTAATTTATCAGGAAAAAGTTGCTGTTTAGATTTTTTAGTTTTTAAATCGTGATCATATTCATAATTTTTAGCATAGTTTAAATCTTTCATTAATTTAGTTGGAGCATTTCTCAAATGCAATGGTACTGGTAAGGAACCAAATTCTAGAATATCTTTTTTGGCTAACTTTAAAGCTATATAATTAGAGTTATTTTTTGGAGATTTAGCTAAATATTCAACTAATTGAACCAAACAAACATCACATTCTGGCATACCAATATTTTGGCAAGCTTGGTATGTTTGATTAGCTAATAAAAGAGCGTTTGGATTTTTGTTACCTATATCTTCACTAGCAAAGCGAATTAGTCTACGAGCTATATATAACGGATCTTCTCCAGCAGTCAACATGCGCATTAACCAGTAAGTTCCTGCACTAGGATTACTAGATCTTAAAGATTTATGTAAAGCTGAAATTAAATTATAATGCTCTTCTCCATTTTTATCATAAATTAGACTTCTTTGGCTAGCTTTTTTTACACCTTCCAAATTTAATTCTTTTTTGGCTAATTGGTAGGTTATTTCTAGTGTAGTTAAAGCAAATCTAATATCACCATCAGCCATTTGAGCTATTTTTTTCTTCACTTCTTCAGAAGTAGTTTTATTTATTTTTGATTCTTTATTTAACAAATTCAGACCTTTGTTTAGAGCAACTAATATGTTTTCTTCAGAGTGTGCTTCAAATACTAATACTCTAACTCTAGAAAGTAGAGCCGAGATTATACTAAAGCTTGGATTTTCAGTTGTCGCTCCAATTAAAACTATAGTCGAATCTTCGACATAAGGTAGAAGTGTATCTTGTTGAGATTTATTCCATCTATGAATTTCGTCTATAAAAAGTATACTTTTAAGCTTTTCTTTCTTTTTTTGTTCAGCTTTTTCTAAAATTTTTTTGAGATCTGCCTTACCATCCATTACAGCAGATAGTTTATAGAATTCTGATTTTGTACTTTTAGCAATAATATTTGCTAAGGTAGTCTTTCCAGTAGCTGGAGGACCCCAAAAAATTAGACTAGATAGTCTATCACAATTAAGCATTTTATTTACTATCCCTTGCTGACCAACAATATCTGGTTGTCCCAAAAATTCTTTTAGACTCATTGGTCTAAGTTTTGCTGCTAAATTCATTTGTATTATATAAAATTAGATTATTGATTTTTGTTATTATATAGCTGGTTAATTAAATTAGTATACTTAAAATAACTTGCTTTAGAAAAGCAAAATCTTTAACAAGTATAATTAACAGAGATGAGTAATATAAATGATTAACATAAAGAAAATTAAATCTTAATAAATAAGTCAAATAATTAGGATATCTATTATTACAAAATTATTGCCAAAAAAGTTTTTTTATTTTAAAATCAATCAAAAGATAGTTTAGCCTATGCACCTTGAGAACAACCCATATAAACAAAAACCAGTCAAATTAAAACAAAAACTTACAATTGCTCTAAACGGTTTTTCTATTTTTTTGTTATTTACTTCTTTAGTTTTAGCTTATCAAGTCTACCAAATTAACCAAACTAGTCTAGTACTTGGTACCCAAGATTATGACTCTTTTTCTAGTCAATCAAAAGAGGTTTTAGTTTGGCCACAACCAGAATCACTTACCTTAAATACTTTGTTTTTTGGAGATGTTTTTTGGGGTAGAAGAATACAAAAATGGTCAGAAGCAAGTGACCTAAAAGAAGCTTATCCTTTTTCTCAACTTGATACTTTTGAAAGAGAAAAATATGACGCTTGGATTGCCAACTTTGAATGTCCTATTACTGGTGAAGAGCTTACTGATTATCAACAAGAAACTCTACTGCAATTTAATTGCCGACCTGAATATTTACCAGAAGCAAAAAAGTATTTTGACGTAGTATCCCTATCTAATAATCATACAAATAATATAAATCAAGAAAAAGGACTTATTGAAACTAGACAAAATTTAGAGGGTCAAGGTTTTCAGTATTTTGGACATTTTGATAATTCTGTAAAAGAAGATATTTGTGAAGTTGTAAGTTTTCCTCTTAAAGATGGCTACTCTTCTGAAGATCAAAAAATAATTGATCAAATATTAAATCAAAATAAAACAAATGAATTAAATAAAAATCAAGAAGATAGCGAAGTAGAAGAGTCTAATACTAATTTTAGTTCGGTTGCTAATCCTGAACTACAAGCTCAAGGCAGTAGAATTATTGGTTTACCTGTTATAGCTCAAGAGGCTATAGATAATATAGAAATTCCAGAAATTAAAGAGTATTATTTACCAGTTGCTATGTGCGGTTACCATAATGTTTTTAGGTTACCAACCCAAGAAGAATTAAAAGTAGTTAGTCAGTATTCTGATAGATTTATTACAATTGTTATGCCACATCAAGGATCTGAATATGGAGCTAAATCTGATGATTTTCAAAAACAAGTTTACAGGCAACTGATTGATCTTGGTGCCGATTTTGTAATTGGTGGGCACACGCACTCTATTCATGAAACAGAAAGTTACAAAGGTAAATTAATAGCTTATTCTCTAGGTAATTTTATTTTTGATCAACAATTTTCTAATGAAGTAACTAGAGGTTTAGGTATAAATCTAGATTTTGAAATTATTGCTGACGATAGATACACTGCTTGGCAAGAAATAGCTAAAAATTGCCTAAAGCATAAAGATGATTGTTTACAAAAAGCTGAAGAAATGGATCTTAAAAAACCAAATTTTAAAGTCAAATATGATATTGTAGCAAGTGATAACTATAATCAGATAACCAAAAAAGCTAGTCAAGAAATATATAATTTTGTATTAGCTAGAACAAAATGGGAGCAAACTGTTAATCAACTGGAAACAAATTTTATTTCTGAGACTTCTAAAATTTTAGAAGAAGATATAACACAATAACTGTTCTATTCCGTTCCATAGTCAATTTAGTAATAGGTGTAAATTATATCAATCCGCTTTATTATTGTAAATTTTGAAAGTGAATTGTGAATTGGGTATAAGAACAAAATAACCCCTTTATGGGGATATGTAGTAGAATAGTTAGTAAAATATACAAAGTAAAACTAATAATTAGATAGCTTTTATATTAGTTTTCTTCTTTTATATTTACTTTTTTAGGTTGTTCTTCAGGCAACTTTTTGACGGTGATAGTCATAATTCCTTTTTTATATGTGGCTTGAACACTTTCTTCATCTACATTTTTTGGTAAAGCAATACTACGGGAAAAAGCAAAATGCTCGGTATATTCTTGTCTAAGAAGATTTCCTTGTTCAGGATTTTCATCTTTTTCGGTTTTTGTATTCTCATAGTTAACACTCAAAATTTTTTGGTGAAGTTCGATGTTAGCCTTATCAATATCAATACCTGGAGTAGTTAAGGTTATTTCGTAGCGATCTTTAAATTCCTTAACATTTATAGCAGGCACACTACCAAAAAAACTAGTAGTTACTCTACGAGTAGCTGGCATAAAGCTATCATCAAAGAATTGGTCCATTAAAGTTAAAATATTATTACTAGACATAAGTCATTTATATTAAAGTAAAAATTATATTTAATTCTTGAGTTTTTACTCTTAGCAAAGTATAACTAAGATTGCTAGAATTGTAAAATTTTTATGATTTTTGTCAAGATTAAAATTACCCAAAAACTTAAATTTCTAAATTTTTGAGGATTACTCTTACTTTATTACTCAAAAAAATAATCTCTTTTCGTTTTTTTATCAAAAAAAGTCAGAACTTCCTCAAAACTGAAGATTTTATTTATTTTTAAACAAATTTTAAGCTATATTTTGTTAGCTAAATTAGCTCTAAATACGGAAGTAGTGAATTACTAAATTTACGAAAATTTGACACTCTTATTTAGTCTAATCAAAAAAATAAAGATTTTTAAAGTGTTTTGAGATAAGACTATTTTCTAAAAATTCTAATTTCTACTAGTAAATCGTAATAAGAACCTAAGAATATAAAAGAATAATAAAGCCACAGAAGCAAATAGACTTAGAGCTGCTCCTACGTGCTGATGTTCTCTAAATTTAAACATGATATTAGAAGTATCATAAAGAATTGCTACTCCTGCAAACAATACCATAATTCCAGAGAACCATAGACCAAGACTGAAGCCAAAAATAAAACTAGCAATAATCATTCCCATAGCAATAAGACCACCTATAACTAAAAAATTTCGTAAAAAAGAAAAATCTGTTTGGTTAATAAAAGCAACAAAAGTTAAGGCCGCAAACAAAAATAAAGTTAAAAAAGCAGCCGTAGGTAAAACACTAGGATCAGAATAGATAATTGCCATATAAAGAATAGGCACAAATATAACTGCTTCGGCAACAACGTAGAATAATAATCCAAAGTATTGCATGATTATTGATTCTGAATTACTAGCCCAAGACTGAGCAATCCAACCAGCAGCCATAAAGGCTACTAAAATTAAAAGCGGAGCTAAAGAAAAACTAACGTAAAGGCTAATAATTAGATTACTGATTCCAGTAATAAAAAATAAAAAACTAATTCCGACAAAAGCCAAAATAGCTATTGCTAAATTGAGATAAGTTTTGCGGATAAAAGTAGCTCTAGTTTTTGAATGGGCGTTGGCTATGACTCCTTGGTCATAGAATTGAGTGTTAGACATATATGTTTAGTAAAACGTAAAATAGAAAACGAATTTAAGCTGAAAAAACTAAGTATAAAATAAGTAAAATTAAAAATGGTAAAGCAAACCAATTAAAACTGTAGACTATAGGTTTAAGCCATTTTTCTAAAAAATTACTATATTCACTCATATACCTGATAAGACATAATTATAGTTTTTAGTCAATAAAAAATTAATGAATTATTAAAAGTCTTAAAGCCTTAAAATTTTTAAAAATAACTTTAAGTTATACTTAATTCATTTCCAAAATTTACATTTTTAATCTTAAAAACTCATAAAACACATTCAAAATTCAATTAAGTTTAGATTTGCTGTTTAATTTGATTATAGAATGAGTATAGTATAGCAATTCCATAAATCAACTAGACACTTACAATTTGTATATTTGTTTTATAATAAGGATTCTGAAATAAGTTCAGGGTAACAGACTATCTACTTTGAGGAGTGGATAACTATATTTGCAATTAATCAATGAAAATCTAAAAAAACTTATTCTATGATAAAAGATATGAAATAGACTCTATAAGGCAAGGTCACTTTTTTTAATAAATTTATTATACATATCTAGTATAACTTCCTGGCCAACGCTATTTGGTCTTTTTTTGTCTCTATTTATACACTCTTCGACTGGAACCTCCAAAAAACTATCGTTAATTTCTATTTTAACTTTTAATTCGTTTGCTATTTGTTTGAGTCTAGTAATATGTTTGCAGTGTAAATTTGTATCATCAACAATTATATCGTTACCATTTTTTAGAGCTTCTCTTACGATAATATCTCTGATTTTCAAAACAAATTTTTCGTTTGTCTGCGACCACTGGGAATTGTCAATCATAGCTCTTAAGTCGTCTTTATTAACTCTTTTGATCTTTGAGTTTTTTGCTAGTTGTTCTTTAGCCCAGGTTGATTTACCTGAAGCTGGAAGTCCTTTAGTTATTATTATTTTAGACATATAAACTTTAAATATTTTAAAGATATTCAACTAAAAGAAGATACGTAAAAATTTCAGTTTTTGGTAAGACTATTGAATCTTGAAAGCTATTAAGTACACCTCTTATGAGTCAAATAAGCACTTTATTTACCAAATTACTGAGTAAAATTAAACTAAAAGCTTTTCTATAATTTTATCACCCATTTCTTTAGTTCCTAAGATTAAGTTGGCTGGATAACTTAGATTATTAAAAACTAAGTCTTTTGTTCGATAACCTGTTTTCAAAGTTTCTTTGACTGCCTGAATAACTGCTTGGGATTCTTTTTTTAGTCCCAAACCAATCTCAAGCAGGAGAGCTACTGATAAGATTGTAGCTAATGGATTAGCAATACTTTGACCTGCAATATCTGGAGCAGAGCCATGAATCGGCTCGAACAAACCAATCTTATTACCAACCGAAGCTGAAGCTAAAAGTCCCATTGATCCAGCAATTTGACTAGCCTCGTCAGTTAAAATGTCACCAAAAAGATTAGCTGTCAAAATCACATCAAATTGACTAGGAATTGTTAAAAGTTTCATTGTAGCTGAATCAATAAATTGATGGTTAAGTTCTATCTCAGGAAAATTTTTTGCTACTTCGTTAACTGTTTCTCTCCAAAGCCTAGAACATTCTAAAACGTTAGCTTTGTCTACACTGAGGACTTTTTTTTGTCTTTGCATAGCTGCCTCAAAGGCCATTTTGGCGATTCTATTAACTTCTTCCTTGGTGTATTTCATAGTGTCAATTGCTTTGGTACCATTTTCTAGTCTTTCTCTTGGATTACCAAAATAAATTCCACTAGTTAATTCTCTAAAAAAAAGAATATCTGTGCCTTTGATAATTTCTGGTTTTAGTGGTGACGAGTCAATCAACTCATCAAAAACTTGTACTGGCCTAAGATTAGCAAAAAGACCTAATTCCTTACGAATTTTGAGCAGTCCTTGCTCTGGCCTAACTTGAGCATCTGGATTATCGTCATAGCTAGGATCACCAACTGCTCCGAAGAGGATAGCTTTAGACTGTTTAGCTTTAGTTAAAGTTTCGTCTGGTAAAGGATGACCTGTGGCTTGGATAGCCACGTGGCCCATTAGAGCTGTATCAAAAACAAATTCATGTTTGAATTTTTTAGCTATAACTTCTAAAACTTTTTTACCTTCGGCCACAACCTCTGGACCTACGCCATCACCAGGAATCAAAAGAATATTTATTGGCATAATCTTAACTTAAAGAAACTTTTATTTTTTGTCTAAACTAATTTCAGTTTTTTTGAAATCTAATTTTTTGGTTTTAGTTAGGCTAAACTAAACATAAAAAAATATTTAAGAATATCAAGACATCCTAATTTGGATTGATTTAAGTATAATTTTAATCTGAATAGTTGTTTATTGTATCCTAAAATTACTGCTATCTAAATAATTTACCGTTGCTCTAAGATCTAATTTGGTTGCTCGACGGTACTTTGGTTTTGGATAAAAACTAAAAAAAAGCCTCTCCTCTCCTGGTTTTAAGTTACTAATTTTTTGCTCACCAATACCTACGACTTTATCCCTTGTTCCTCTGATAATGTATAGTACATCAACTTCTTTAATTTCTACTAGACTTTTATTTTTGATAATCCCACTAATTTCTAATTGATTTTTATTTTCGCTAGACTCTTTAAGTTGGGGATTACGCACCTCAATAGACTCAGAAATTTCGTCAAAATCGTTAGCAAGTTTATTAAATAAAACTACTTGTGTTTTTGGTTCTTCAATTATATTTAGAGTTAGGCCTTTATCATTAGCAGGATTTATAATTAAGTATTTAACTTTGCCTGGTAGGATATAACTTTTGTAATTATTCTCAAAGACAATTGATCGCTCACTATCTAGCACTTGAATTCTGTAATGATAAGGAAAATAACCTACATTCTGGTTTATATTATTATTAATTGTAGTATACAGAACTGTTTCACCATTAATTAAAGGTACATTTTGAGATCTATCTACTCGGTAATTATAGATTGTAGTTGTTTTGGGATTGACTATATTTTCATATACTATTGTATTAGGGTTAAATTCACTAACTGACCAAAAAGCTGAAATTCCTTGAGCCACAAAATAAACTGGGATTAATAAAAAAATAATAATTCCAGCAAAAATTAATACACTCCGCCTAACTCCATTTTGGAAATTTAGCATAAAGCTTTCTAAAGCTGAGGCAAAACTAGACATGACTTGCGAAAAACTAAAAAATATGTATGAATTTTGGAGTTCCTATTTTAATTTGAACCAAAAATTAATTTTTATCAAATTGTAGATAAAATGTCGAAGCAAGTCTTTAAAAAAAAATTTCAAGATACCTTAAAACAAGAAATTGAGGATATTAAGCAAACCTCAAAAAATAAACCAAAACCTAAAAAAAAATCTAAAAATGAGTTTATAGATAGTTTAATTAAACAATACACTCAAGAAAAAAACCAAAAAGACAAGGAGATAATTGAAGCTATAAAATTTAGAGATATTGGACAGGATAAATTAGAATATAAGCCAAATCAAATAAATAAAAGCAAGCTACAAAAGCTAAAAAAAGAAGATTTAGTAGATCTTGGGCCTAAAAATAATAGATTCTCAAACTTAATAAACTATATACAAGTATTTAACTGGAAACTTTTAACTGGAATTTTAATCATAATTATTAGTTTTATAAGTTTAGCAAGGGTTAATATAAACTTAGAAGCTGAAGAAAGTAAATACTATGAGCAATGTTTAGATTTACTTAATTTAGCTCAAACAGAAGGAATCAAAACCGAAGAGCAAAGTTGCCTTAGAGGCGGAATTCTTAGAAATTTAGGTTCAGATTCGATTGCTCAAAAAAGTTATGAAAAAAATCTAGCCGAAATCGAAACTAAAAGAAATAATCTAAAATCTAAAATTTCTACTTTAGATAGCGAAATTAAAGAACTTATAGTAAAACTAGAAGAGCTAAAAATACCTAATTTATCACCTAAACAAATTGATCAAAATCTAAACTTAGCTCAAATTGTAATTCAAAAAGAAAGTCATCTTTACGAGCTAAATGAAATCTATAGTCAAAAAATAAAAGATCTAAAAAACAATCTTTTTGCTCTATATAAACTATCAATTACTTTTGATAACAAAAAACTGGAAACTCAAAAGCATCGAGATTTTATAAGAGATTTAGCAGGTCTTAGTCAGTTAGAAAAAATAAAAAAATTAGAAGAAATAAAAAACAGACTAACTAGTCTAAAACAAAAAATACTAGAAGAAAACCAAGTAGAAGAATTTGAGCTAAATTTTGTAGCTACATCACCTTTGTTAACTAGCAAAAATTTAACATTAATAATTAGTAATTTAGACTATCCTAAGACCGAGATTACTGAACGGCAGGTTAGAGTTTTTGAAACTGCTGAAGCTAGAGATATCCTAACCCAAATTTTGGACGAACTAGATTACAAAAAGTTACCAGAAGCAGCTAGTCCAAATCTTAATTATGCATCTAAGTATGGAATGCAAGACACAGCTTACAATAATATTCAGAGCTTAATCACCTCACTTGAAACCCAAGGTTACAAATTAGAAATAGCTGGAGGTTATCTAAATCAAGAAAATCAAGCAAATATTTTTTTGGATAAACTAAAGATTATCTGGTTGGAAAATACAAAAAAGCAATATGATGAAGCTAATCTTGAAGAAGATCAATTAAAAGAAGCTATAAAACAAACACTTACCCAAACAGACGCTCCAGGATATTCAGCTTTACATACTGGCTACCAAATTAGCTTAAAAGAAGTTAGTAAAAATACTAATCTAAATTTTTATACTACTGAAGTTTACAATTACCTAAAACAAAATGATTATATAAATCTTTTAAATCAAGGTTTTTTACCAGCTAAAATTCATGATGATCCTAGTAAATCTAAACCTAAGTCTAGTTATTTTGAGCTTATATATGCTGGAAAAGAAAATATTCAAAAAATCTACGAAAATCAAAAAACTGAATTAATAAACCTTTAATAAATCATTTTGGCCATAGTATTTGCCCTTATATCAGCTTTTGGTTATGGACTAGCCAACTCCATAGCCTCAATCGCTACCAAAAAAATTGGCGTAACTTTGTCTGTGATTTTTAGATCAGTTTTTACATTTTTATTAATTTTTTTAACTTGGTTATTTTTTGGTGCAGAAGCTAATTTTAATTTTCAGACAATCAATTTTGCTCTTTTAGTCTCTTTCTTGGGTTATATTGGACTTTATTTTTTGTACAAAGCCTTAGACACAGGTAAAGTTGGACTAGTTACACCAATTTTTAGTATTCACCCAGTTTTTACAATTTTTATTGCAATACTTTTTTTTAATCAAAATTTAACCTGGCAAAGATTTTTTTGGATCTTAGTTACAATTAGTAGTACTTTTTTTTTGACTTTTGATTTTAAAGACTTAAAAGACTCAAAGATATTTAAGCTCAATAGTGGTTTTTTTTACGCTTTAATAACAGCTTTATTTTTTGGAATAGCTTTTAGCTTGTGGGGTTTACTAGCTACTTCTATAGGAGCTTTAGCAGCAGCAATGATAATTGAGTTTGGGAATATTATTTTTGCCTCAGCGCAGTTCTTTATTGAAAATTTTGATCAAAAAAAACCTAACTCAAATTTTTGTTGGCAAGTCTGGATAACTTTGGTGATTACTAGCATAGGGACTACACTTGGCAGTATTTTTCAAATTTTAGCCTTGACTAGAGGTAATCTTACGCAAATACCTCCCGTTTTAGGCTCTTCTGTTCTTTTTTCGATTTTTTTTGGTAGGCTTTTATTTAACGAAAAACTTTTTTTAAAAGAATATTTATTAATTTTAGTAATTTTTCTTGGAATTGCTTTTTTAAGTTTGAGTTAGTTTGTGGTTATTTTTACTTTAATTTAGATATTTTTATTTCTAAAAACCTAACCAAATGACTAGTCGAAAAAAATAGTACTTTACATTTTTCTTAATTTTAGAAAAATTCTATCTAAACCTTAACTCGATTCATGGAACTTTTAATTATTTTTCTTTTAGCTTTTGTAATTATCCTCATTATTTGGGTTTATTTTAGATTAAATCAAAAAAACTCTGATATAGATATTGAAAAAATAGTTCAGCAGATTTTGTTAGCTAATAACCAGTCTCAGTTAGAATTTTTAGAAAAAGTACTAGAAAAAATCGATTTAAATCAAAATAAAACTCAAAATTTAATAACTGAATCAGACAAAAATATTCAAGAAAAATTAACCGAAAATCTTAATCAAATCAAAAACCACTTTGAAAAACAAGAAATTAATCAAAGAAATTACTACGAAAAACAGACTTTAAACTTAAATAAAGAGTTTGAAAAACTAAAATCAGAAAATCTAGAGAATCTTAATAAGATTCAAAATGCTATTCAAGATAAACTAGAAAAAGCTATCACTAATCTAGTAAATTTAAATAAAGACAATTTCGAACTATTATCAAAAAGTAATCAAGACAGGCTTAATCAAATTAATCTAGACGTACAAAAAAGACTAGATGAAAACTTTGCTAGAAATCTTAAATCTTTTCAAGAAGTTACAAAAAACCTAGGCCAAATTCAATCCACAGCTCAAAAAATGATAGATTCGACTAAAAGTGTAGACAAATTAAACGCTATTTTTAGCCGAACTAGTAGCAAATCCTTTGGAAATTTTGGAGAAAAATACCTAGAAACTATACTCCGAGAAAATCTAGCCCCAAATAGCTGGCAAAAACAAGCTAAAATGCCTAATTCTGAAGATAAAATTGATTTTTTAATTTATTTAGAAGACAAAAAAATTGGAATCGATTCTAAATTTCCTGTAACCAAGTATCAAGATTACCTAGCCGCAGAAACTACAGAAAGCAAAAAAATTAAACTTAAAGAATATTTTCAAGCAGTTTTGGCTATGGCTAAAGACATAAACCAAAAATACTTCAGAGAAGATTTTATTCAAGCCTTGTTTATTTATTTACCTAGTGACTCAATGTATAGCGAGGTAGTTAACAACCAACAAGTCTTAGAAACCCTACAAAAACTAAAAGTTACCCCAGCATCACCAGCGACAGTTTTTCCTTTAGTTATGATCATCAATCAATATCAACTAAAAATGCAAGTTAGCCAAAATGCTGAGTCAATTATTCAGGGATTGCAGAGTGTAAGTAAAAATATCAATAGCTTTAGAGAAGAATTTAGAAAATTAGGAGATAAAATTAGACAAGCTCAAACTAATTATGATCAAGCTGACCGTAGCTTAATTGGTGTAGAAAAAAATATTCTTAGTTTAAAATCTAACGAAACTAAAAATAACCAGTCAGATTCTGAAGTTTTGATTTGAACCCAACTTTAAAATTTTTGACTGATTACAAAAAATTAATAAAAAGAACTTTTTTCTGTAAAGAAATTTAGCAAAACTGTAAAATTACTGACAGATAATTTGTATGTAGATTTTTTAAAATCACACAAAATTTTTGTTTATCTCAAAAATATCAAGAATTTGCTTTAATTGATGTTATTTTATTTTTATATAACCATTCTATAATTAATTTGATATTCAAATTTGTTCAAGTGTGGAAGTTTTGAAGTATAAAAATCTCAAATCTTAAGTTTACAAAACTAATCTAAGATTAATTCACCTTTAGTTAGCCATCTTTTAGTTGGTTGTACACTTCCATCTGGCTGAGTAACCAAAATTGATCCTTGAAGAGTTACTACTCTTTTATCAGGGTAATTTTTATATGACACTTCTATCTCATCTTCGAATATTTCTAAGGATTCGAATACTTTAAATTTTAGTTTTCTACCATCTTTATCATAAATATAAAAAATATCACCATCTTTAGTTTGTTTAACTAAAGACTTAAAAACAAAATTATAATCACTCTGAACTTGTGAAAAATTACTACTATGTCCAATAATATAGCTATTACCAAGTTCGCCAGGATAGGGTGAGTAAGGAAGGTGAACTATACCATTTCTAAGTAGTCTTTGCACAGGCACAGATTCGTAATTTCCTCGATTTACCTCTTCCCTGTCTTCAATTATAGGTTTACTAAAATCTACTAAATTATTTTCGTCAGTCTCAAACATATCCTGAAAAGAAGCATAGATTATAGGAGCTTCTACACTATAATCAGGAAAAGATAGCCAATTAGTTTTTTCTGGATTTTCTGGTACTTTTATCAAATCAGCTAATCTAGGACTATCTGGATAATCATATAGTTCTAGAGTAGATTTTGGAATTACTTTGTATTGACTTTCAACTTCTAATGGGATAGGAATGCCTAAGTCAACAATTGTATCTGTATAAATAAAACCCATATTTAGATTCAAAGTAGTTTTTAGATTTTTTTGGATCTGTATTCCGGCCCAGTCTACCTCTACTGTTTCGATTTTTTCTGAGCTTTGGCTAATTTGATTAACTGAAGTTTCAGTTTCTAGGTTAAGAGTTTGGTTACCTCTGTTTCTGCCAAAAGATAAACCAACTCCAGCTAGAATAGTAAAAAATAAAATTATGAAAATTACTAATATAAAAAATAAACGACTTTTTTTTGATTGTTGTTTTATAGGCACTTTTATGATTTTGAAATTGTTAATTTTTTGAAAAAAACAAATAATAATAAATTCAATTTTTAAATTTTTGACAAGTAAAGTTAGGTTTTCGTTTTTTTATTTAAATCAATTATAGCTAACCTATATGCCAAATATCTCTTATCTAAGTTGAATGTGGAATTGTTATAGATAAATATTTTCTGAGCTTTCGAGTATAAATGTTTGTAATGTTTGTAATCTTTCTATTTTTGGCTAATTGGTTTGTGATAATTTTTGGATTGATTTTTGTTCTTTTTCTTGATAAAATTTGTTTAGTTCTTGAATTTTTTTCTTTGATAAGTCATAAAGAACTTTAGAATT
>CAZVWQ010000001.1:47045-60092 GCA_964631275.1 uncultured Candidatus Saccharibacteria bacterium
TTTGAAGATCTCCGTAGTTATAGAGCACCCCAGCTCCAGAACCAAAAGGTAGTATTCTACCAGAATCAGGAAAGATATCTAGCATGTGATGATGATGCTCCTTAATTTCTACAGGTGCGTGAAGAAATAGCCAATAAAAAAGGTTAGCTAGTTGGCATAAGCCACCACCGACACCAATAGTTACTGCCCCATTATCTATAATCATTCCATCAACAAAACCTCTTTTGTAATTAGGTTCCCCTAACTCTTTCCAAAAACTAAAAGTCTTATTTGGCTTGATAATCAGATTGTTAAATTTCTTTGCTCCTATAGCTAAATTTTTAACTTTTTGTTCTTGCAAAATTGGATCACTGTCACCAAGTTTTCTCCTAAGAAGTGACTTATGACTTTTGATCCTAAAAAGTATTCTAAAATCATCATTTCTAAGTTTAGATAGTTTATACGTTGGTAAAAGATAATCAAAAGATTTAGCTAAAATTTTAATCCTTCTAATTGGATCTTTAAGAAAAGGATAATACTTGGAAAGGGGTCTTTTAATAAACATTAGTTTAAGAAAAATTTTATTAGCAAAGCAAATACTTTAAAAATATAAACAGCAGAAAGATTAAAAATAAAAACTTAATCTAAAATAAATCTGCCCGAAATAAAATATAACTTTATTAAAATTTGTATTCAGTAAAGTTAGTCTTTGTTTTAAGGATTTTACTACAGTTTAGAATTTTAGACTGTTTAGTTGATTTTGTATTGCCAAATTAAATTTTATCTGATATTTATAAAGTTGGCAATAATTTACCTACCCTCTCTTAGCCAATTTAGTGCAGCAAATTAATATGGTTTTATATTTCAAGTTGATTAGAACAGCTGGAGTTAGCTAAAACTCAATGAGACTTTAGATCGCAATACTGCTGGTTTGACAACTCTGAAATTATGAATTATCTCTTGGTTAACTTTAACTTTATAAGTTTGATAAAAAGTTACAAAATTGATTAAAACCCTAGCAATGCTTCGAACGTTTGCTTATCATCATTCTAATTTTTCTCACAGGGAGTAGAATTTTTATGTACTAAAAACACTAAAATTTTTATCACTCCCAATTCGGGAGCTTTTTTATTTCCAGAATTTAACAAATTAACTTTCGGATGTTTTTTTAATCTCAATTCATCACCACAGCAAATATATCCATCCACGGGAGTAAATTAGCTTTAGCTAAAAATAAAATTACAAACTTTATCTCCCACTTTTATGGAGATTTTTTTATTTTTAAAAATTATTTTTATAGCAAACTTAAATTATATAAATTATGACAAGAAAATCGTCACAAACAAAGTTAATATATCCTCAAGAACCTCTGTTTTATAAAAAAATTATTAGACGATTTGAAGCAGAAGGTATTATTCCGAGAGGTTTAGAAGGCTTAGATATTGGAGAATTAAAAGGGATGAATTTTTTATCAAAGCAAGAAATTAATAACTTATTAAACTTATTAAAAAACCTTTCTTTTTCAATTGAAGTACAACAAGTAGTACCACCAAATATTTATGAACTACTTTTTAATCTTTTTAATAAACCATGGGAATTAGTTATTCCACAAGCTGATAATTATTTTAGTAAGTTGTCTGAACTCATTTCAAATATAAAAGTTTTAGCCGTATTTTGTTGCCCAGATTATCCTGGTGAAATAAATACAAAAACTTCTTTAGGTTTTTCCTATGCACCAAATTCACTACCTGGTGATAAAGTTGGTTATCCAGGCTCCATTATTTACAAAACTTTAAAAAATTTTCTGCCTTTACTTTTAAAACTTGTTCCTGATAATAATCTTGAAACGGTTTTAGTAATTATGCCTTCTTATTCTTTTTTTGATTTCAAAGAACTTTTAACAAAAAGGGAGTATTTAAAACTTATTGAGACAACTTCTCAAAAATTGGTTGATAAGTTATCACAATTACAATTAACGAAAGAATTGAATTTCATACCCTTAATGACAGAAAGCTATATCAACGATCAAACATTATACCCAGATTCTAGTGAAATTAAAGCAATAATGTTTAATTATAGCTGTGGCACAAAAGAATCTCAATATCTATTAGAGAGACGAACTTTAATTCAAAATAATTCTAAGACTTTAATTTTATCTACAGAACATTATAAAGGCAGAGACGAAAGAGGCGGAAACACCACAGATGAAGATTTACTAAATCGGTACGGACCTACTTCACTCATTTTGAGACAGAAACCAACCCCTGAAGAATATTATTGTCTACAAAATTATTAATTTTATGCAAAAATATACTAATCCAAATACTCAACAAATTCAGGCAATTTGCCAAAGACCAAGTCAGAATTTTAATGATATCAAGTCAATTGTAAAAAGGGTTTTTAATGAAGTTAAAAAAAATGGCGATCAAGCTTTAATTAAATTTAGTCAAAAGTATGATCTCCAAAATATAACTTCTCTAGCAGAATTAGTTGTTAGCCAACAAGAAATTGAATTAGCCAAAACACTCGTTCCAGAAAATCTACAAAAAGCTATTGAAACTGCTTACCAAAATATTACTAAGTTCCACTCAGCTCAAAAAGAAAATTTTCAACCAATAGAAACCTTTGAGGGAATTATTTGTACTCGAAAATCCGTCCCAATTGAAAAAGTAGGTCTGTATATTCCCGGTGGCACAGCTCCTCTTTTTAGTACTGTTTTAATGCTAGGGGTTCCAGCCAAACTGGCCGGTTGTAAAGAAATTATAATCAGTACTCCAGCAGATAAAAACGGTCAAATAAATCCGGCTATTTTATTTGCGGCAAACCTGGTTGGAATAAATAAAATTATAAAGATTGGAGGCTCACAAGCAATTGCTCAAATGGCTTTTGGATCTTCAATTTGTTCTAAAGTAGATAAGATTTTTGGACCCGGAAACAGGTTTGTAATGCAAGCTAAATCTTTAGCTCAAGAATACGGAATTGCAATTGATATGCCTGCTGGGCCATCTGAAGTTTTGGTAATTGCCGACCAATTTGCTAATCCAATATTTGTAGCCAGCGATCTATTAGCTCAAGCTGAACATGGAGAAGACTCGCAAGTGGTTTTGGTTACTGATAGTCAGCAAATGATTTTAGATGTAGAAAGACAAATTCTAATTCAACTAGAGAATTTAAATCGAAAGAAGATAATTCAAAAAACTTTGGGAAATTCAAAATTGGTTTTAGTTTCAGATATTATGAAAACTTTTGAAATATCAAATCTTTACGCTCCAGAACATCTAATTCTACAAATTAAAAACCCAGAGAATTATATTTCCCAAATTATCAATGCCGGATCAGTTTTTATTGATGAAAATACCCCAGAATCTTTAGGTGATTATTGTAGCGGAACAAACCACACATTACCAACTAGTGGCTGGGCAAGAAGTACAGCTGGAGTTTCTTTAGATAATTTTGTGAAAAAGATAACCTTCCAAACTGCTACAAAAGACGGACTTCTGAAAATTGCACCCACTGTTAAAGAAATGGCTCTAGGGGAAGGTTTAGATGCTCACTGGAATGCAGTAAAAGTTAGATTAGAAAATAGCTAAGCAAAGTTGCATTTTCTTTAATTCTATAAATAACGCTGTCCTGAAACCAACTTTGAAGTTTATTAAATAAAAGGTTTAGTTTTAGTTATAAGACAAGACTATTTAAATTATACTCACTACAAAGTAAATTTTAATTTTTACTTTTAAATTGGTAAAAAATTTCAAACTGGTTCTAAATATTTTTGTTATTTTTTATTAGACTGTAGCTGTTTTAGTTACACCTTTAGTTTTAATTCTACCTTTTTTACCTGAAGTATAGCCAGCTCTTCTTTCTTGTAAAACTCTCTCAGCTTGCTGAGCAAAATAATCTTTTATTTGGTCTTCAGTTAAAGCTGTAGGTTGTAAATCTAAGAATAAATCGTCAATTTTACAATCCAAAGCTCCAGCCAATTTGATTATATTAAGCAAACTAACATTTTGCTCACCCCTTTCTAATTCACCAATTGTAGTTCTGTGAAGCCCAACCAAAAAACCTAAATCTTCTTGAGAAAGTCGAGACTCAAGTCTGAGTTTGTATAAATTTTTACCAAACTGGATTAAATATTTATTTTGTTCTGCTTTACGTCGGGGCATATTTTGAATATTAAGAACCTATAATAATTCTTTAGGTTTAGTATATAATTTTGTAATTATTGTATTGTATAGCTAGTCTAGAGGTTTAACTTTGATAAGTTATTGTCTATTAAGTTTTTTTTAAGAAAGCTTAAGATACACAAAATGTTTAAGTTGTATAGGTTAACTATAACTAAAATTTTTTTTATTAATTAGCTTTTAATACTATCAATAAACTTAATTATTGTAAAATTGCATTCAAATCAATTAAAATTATAATTTTTTGAATATTTGCTTTTAGTCTTACCAAGTTTAACTAGAACTAAATTTTAGGTTTTTAAAAACTGAAATTAGAATTATTTTGACTATTTAACTTATCAGGTTTTTTATAAGTTTAAGTTAGTACTTAATCATTCTTCGTAATAATTTTGTCAAGAAATGTATTTACACAGTTTTTTTAAAACTTCTAGTACACATACACAAAATTTACTAAAATTTTTAGTAAACTTAAGAGTAGCATTTTTTTTTATTAAAGTCAATTATTTGTCCTCGTCCACCACATTTTGGGAAATCTTCAAAACAAACTTTTATAAGTGGACTTCATAAAACTTTTTGATTCTTTTTTTCAGCAGGATCGATCGGGCTATGAAATATAAAAAATTTGGTGATTAGATTATGTAAAAAAATGTTGACTATTTTCGTTTGATATAATTTAAAACTGTATTAATAGGTTATGTCTAAAAAAAATTGTAAAACTAGATTTTCAAAACAAAAATTTGTTCAAGAAATTAATATAATTGAATTTTTTTCATTAGAAGTTTCTGCTCGTAAAGCTAGTATGCATCTAGGTCCAAACTACAGAACTGTTAAAAACATCTACGATAAAATTAGCCACAAAATATTATTTTTTCAAGAACAAAATTTTAAAAAATTAGATGTAATAAAATTTGATTGTGGAATGGGTATAGTTATAAATTTTGCTTTAGCTACAAATTAATTTTTAGAAAAAATGTATATTTCGATTTTATTTTTTAAGCAAATACAAAAGTCCCTTTGACATAAGGTTTTTTTTAAGTTATTATTAAACTAACTAGGAATTTTTTGTATAGTGTATAGTTTGCTTATTTGACCTTACTGTAAAGTGTAAATGTCTTCTTAAAACTAACTTTATAAATTTAGAATAAAAGTTTTTGACTTGCAAAAAATAGCTTTGAGAAATTGCTAATTACCCTAAGTATTTTTTACTTTAATTTGGATAAATGAAAAATTATATTTTGATTTTAGAGCAAGTATTTTACTTTTTAGTAGGTTTTCTGGTTTATTTAATTTTTACTTTTGTAAATCCTAAAATTTTAGCTTGGGAGGCGATACTTGGATTTATAATGCTAGTTAATGGCTTAAAGTTCTTAGGAGCTAGTATTGATGGTGTTCTAGAAAAAACCGCCGTAGTAGAAGTTGGTAAAAAAATACGTAAAATTCCAGTTAGACTTAAGATTCCTGTGGATTTTACATCAAAAAACCAAAATTTAATTACCAGTTCGAAAACAGATTTTATTTTAGTTAATTATTATAAAGATTCAGACAAAATAATTTACTCTAGAACACCTGAACCTCAGGAAATTTTTGATTTAGATAAGTTAAATAAAAAATCAACAAGCTTAGAAGTTAAAAATAAAAACATACCCGAAAAGACAGAGTTTAATTTTAATTTTGTAAAAAACTTTATAAAAAAGCCTTTAGTTTCAGTAATTTTTGGAAGTTTAATTTTAGCTAGTGTTTTTTTCTTGATTCGTAATTATAATTTTTTTAGACCTTTAGATGTAGTAGCTGCACCTGAGCCAAATGTAAGTATTTCTACTCCTGGGGATGTTTTAATTGGTCAAAATTTTACTTTTGAAGTTGTATTTAGTAATAATTCTACAACAGATACTGGTTATGGTCCGTATATTGATTTGATTATTCCGACTAATGGAGTTGATGGTTTAGCTGGAACTGATACTCCTGACGGAATTACTATAAATGGAGGAACTTTTTTAGGAAATAATTTAAATTTAATACAATTAGTTTTTCCTGATGATGATGGATCTGGCCCAGGCACAACTGGTTGTGTAGACCACCCATTAGCTTTAGATACTAGTGGTAATGCAGTACAGGTTTGTGGTGTTGCTGGAGATACTTTGGTAGTTGCTGGCTTACCTTTTGGTTCTTTTACTCCAGATCAACCTGACGCAGTCGTTATTTTTGAGGCTACAGTTAGTGAGTTAGCAGATATTGACACACCTCTAAACATAGAAGGTAGGGGTGGTTTTCGATATGGCCAAGATGAATTATATAATCCAAGTATAGATCCTTCGATTATAGGTAGCCCAGCAATCGGAACTGTCAGGCCTCAATTAGTTACCTTAAATAAAAATATAATTGCTCCTGAAGGAGAAACAGCTACTGGTCCTAACTTTATTAGAGAATACTCAATTACAGCTATAATTGCCCAAAACCAAACAGTTAGTAATTTTCAGATTATTGACGAATTACCAAACACAATTGTTTATCAAGGAGTAACTAACTTACCAGCAGGTTGTAATATTTTAGTTGAACCAAATACTAATTTTCCGGCTAATAATTCTCAACTTATTATTGATTGTCCAAGTATAACTGGACCAGGACCTTTTAGCCTAACTTATGATTTTTATGTGAATAATCTAGACGCTGATGGTAATTCAGTAATTGATCCAAATTCTGGAGATGAGACAACTACTATTAATTCAGCTTATTCGCAGGGTGAATGGATTCCGATTGATATTAGAGACTCTGCTACTAATTTTGTTACTGATCCAGTCGAAGCGACTCTGGTCAACAGAGCAATTGCTATCCAAAAATATTCCAATATTGTAGATGATACTAATGCAACTGGCCCAACACCTGGAGATACTTTAGAATTTAGTTTAGAAATTCAAATTTCTGATTACTTCGCTTTTCAAGATTTAACAATTAGAGACATTATTTCTGATGGACATAGATTTAATAATGCTTTTAGTCCTATTTTGAGTATTAATCAGGCAACTGGGAATAGTTCAGGTGATTTTGATAATACTAATTTTAGCGTAATCGATCACTGGACTGGAGCTGTTTCACCTGCACCTCCAATCGACGGGACTACAGAGTTAAATTTTAGAATTTTTGATGAACTTATAAGTAGAGGTTTTTCTGAAAAAGTTTTTGGTGGTTGTGTACCAGATACAGGAACTGCAGTTTTGGATTGTAGTGCTTTTAATTCTGGACCTACCACTTTGACTTTAGTTTATCAGACAATTATTCAAGATCAATTTACAGATGATTTTCCTTCTGGAGATCCGAGCGTAGATCATAGAGACGTACTTGATAACTCAGTAAGCATAATTGGTTCAATTTTGGATAATTCTGACCCTACTCAAATTACTGGCCAAGAAGAGGATGATGCTAGTTCAGAGTCAGTTATAATTGCTTCTGGAAATTTAAATAAAGAAATTTATTCAGTTAACGGTATTTTGGGAGGTGTGCCTGCTTTGCGGCCTGGAGATGAAGTAACTTATAGGCTATCTTTTGATTTACCATCAAGTGATACTGAGGATTTAGAAATTATAGATTATCTACCTCTACCTTTTTTTAATATCTCAAGTTTTAATACTATTTTTGATGCTAGCCCTAATATTCTAGGTGACGTACCTGGTCCAAATCAGGCTAGGCTTGGACCTAGCGATACTTTTACAGCTTTATCTGGAATAGTACCGACAATTAACTTAGATACAGTCAGCAATAGTATTAGTTTTTTTTATGGTGATTACGATACGTCTACAAATATATCTACAGTTGTGGATATACTTTTTACAGTAGTTGTCACTGACAGACCTTTTGCTAACGGATTAAATATGACTAATCAGGCTGAAGCTTATGAAGGTAGTACTAACGCTGGTTCAGCTACAGAGAACAACATAGAGCAAACTCAAGTTTTACAACCAGAATTAAAAATAACTAAAGGTGTAATCGATACTAACAACGATATTTCAGAAACTTTTAATCCAACACCTAACTATCCTACTAGTGTCACTTTTGATTCAGTCCAAACAACTAGTAGCTGCCCTCATTTTTCACCTCTAATTTCATCTAACGATCTAGCTATTAATCCAATTGACAGTAATGTTTCAGGCTTGCAAGGTTCAGATATTGTTAGATTTGCTACGATTATTGAAAATATAGGTGGTTATGATGCTTTTGATGTTATTTTGTCTGATATAATTCCTTCTGGCTTTAGTTTACACAATTCTTCTGGAAATTTATGTGTAACGGATGGAGCTGGAAATCCAATATCTTTTAGTCCGGTAAATTTAGCAGATGTTAATCCTTTTTTTGAAAATGGTATTGCCCTAGATAATATATCTAGCGACCAAGGTTCAATCCCAGAATTAGAATCTGAGCTTGTTGACAATAGTAATACTGGCTTAAATCTAATTGTAATTACTTATGATTTACAAGCTAATTCGGATATAGATTTGGCCGAAATTTATGAAAATCAATCTAATATTTCTAGATACGCTAATATACCAGGAGGGACTAATTTTTTGGGTCAAGAATTAAGTGACGAGGCAACTATCGAATTTATTAATCCAGGGATAACTAAAAATAGAATTGCTACTAATGAACCAATTAACACTAATGATTTAGCTACTATTGGAAGTGAAATAACCTACCAGATAGAAATTGAAATTCCTCAAGGTCAAACTAATAATTTGAATATCTCTGATCAGCTAGATAACGGTCTAAGCTTAATACAAATTGATTCTATAGTAGTCTCAAATCTAGATGTAACTACAAGTTTAGGAAATTTTGATGATATAATTACTAATGCAAATATAACAAATAATGGTCAAAATATAGACTTAGATCTTGGTGATATCACAAATCTTGATTGGGATAATCAAACTATAGAAACTATAACTATTATTTATAGAGCTATAGTTAGGGATACAGTCTCAAACTCTCGTGGAGATAATTTAAATAACAGAGTTAGGCTAAGCTGGAATCTTGATGAAAGTATGAATACTAGCTCAGCAGAAACCGAAATAATTGAGCCAGAATTAAATGTCCTTAAAACCATTAATCCAAATAGTGGTGATTCGGCTGATCAATTCACAGTTACTCTAGACATTAACCACACTACTAATTCTAATGCCGATGCTTATGATGTAAGTCTTAGCGATGTTTTACCTGCTGGAATGATATTTATCGGAGGTTTAGCTCATACTAATGGTGTAGCTCCTAATACTTTAACAGAAAACTCTGGTACAGTTTTTGTAACTTATACCAATTTAGATATTGGTCAAAGTAGCCAAATTGAATTTTTAGTACAAATTGACTCTACTGTTTTTCCTAACCAAATAATAACTAATGTAGCTAATTTAGAATATTCTTCAATTCCAGGTGATCTTAGTATTCCACAATCTCCTTATGTCTCTGATTCAACTGAAAGAATATACAATGCAACTGATAACGAAGATTTTCAAATTAACAATTCTCAAGTTAATAAAGAAATTATAAATACAAATGTAAACAATTTAGATGTAAATGGCGGAGAAAGCACAACAGGGAATGATATTACAGTTGGAGAACAGTTTCAGTATAGAGTGACTATCCAAATACCTGAAGGTATTAGTCCAGATGTAGTTTTTGAAGATATAATGGATCCTGGTTTGAGCTTGGTTAGAGTAGATTCTATAAATTCATTATCCACAGATCTATCTACTGATGTAACTGGGGGTTTTGGTTCGGTAATTAATAGTTTGAATACTACTAACAATGGTAATCAATTTAGTTTGAACTTTGGGACAATAACTAATTCTGATACAGATAATTCCACCACAGAAAGTATAGTCATCGAATATACCGTAGTTGCTAGCAATAGAGATACAATTAACGATGGTGAAGACAAAAACAACCAGGCTACTTGGTCTTGGAATTCTGGAGCTAATAGTGTTACTACTAGTAGTGATAATATAACTATTAGAGAGCCTAATCTAGATGTAAACAAATTTTCTGATATTTCTTTTGGCGATGCTGGTTCGATAGTTACGTATACTATTGAAATTACAAATAATGGCAGTGCTAAGGCTTATGACGTAATTGGTACTGATACAATTCCAACTGGTATGGATTATGTACCTGGAAGTATTATTACTACCAGTAGTCATAGTTTAATTACTGATCTTTCTATACTTCCTACTATTAATTTTACAGTTAACCAAATAGACGTTGGAGAAACCGTAACTATAAATTATCAGACTATAGTTTTACCTTCAGTATCGCCAGGTGAAGTTTTGGTTAATACAGTAAATCTTGAATGGAGTTCCTTACTAGGAAATCAAACCGTACCTTTTTCCTTAGATGATCCTGAATCTACAGAAAGAACTGGAAATACTTCTGATCCAGGAGGTAATAATAATGATTATACGAATTCTAGCTCTAATAATTTTCAAATTTTTCAAGTAAATTTAAATAAGCAAATTATTGCTACTAGCGAAAGCCAGACTGCAACTGGATCTGACAATATTAATCGAGTAGCTATCGGAGAGGTTATTAGATATAGGTTGGCGGTTACAATTCCGGAGACAACTTCAACTAATTTTCAAATTCGAGAAAATTTACCTGATGGCTTGGTTTATCTTAATGATGGAACTACTACGGCAGCTTTAGTATCTAACTATGGAGGGACAACTAACCTGACTTCTTCGACACTTTCAGGTTTAGAAATTTTAGGTAATAGTCCAAATATTTCGCCAAGTTTTATTTTACCTTCCTCAAATATTAGCGGAGGGCCAAATTATTCATCTGGTGAAGATATTATTTTTAGCTTTGGTGATTTGGTTAATAGCGATTTAGATGATGATGATGAATATGTAATCATCGAATTCAATGCTTTGGTAGCAAACGAAGTTGTTAATCAAGCTGGGACTAATCTTAATAATACTTTTACAATAATAATAGATTCTGTAGATCAGGCTACTTCTGACACAAATATTTTTAATAGGGTTATCGTTGCCGAACCAGACATAGAAATAAGCAAAACTATTACTACAGCTCCTATAGATTCTGGAGATACTATTGTTTATGAAGTTATTTTAACTAATAATTTTAGTGGAGACAATACTTCTACAGCTTACAATTTACAGATATTAGACACTATTGATTCAAATTTAACTTTGGTTTCGGTAAACACTTCTGGAGCTAGTAATACAAATAATTCTAATATTTTAGCTAATCAGGTTGATATAGCTGTGCCAGTTTTAGCTCCTGGAGAAAGCCTTAATATACAAATAACAGCGACAGTAAATTCTATTAGCTCAGGTTTGATAATTCCAAATATAGTAACTAGTACTTACGAATCTTTATCTAATGAGAGTACAAATCCAAATCCAACTGGCTCTATAACCCCTGGTATACCAAGTCAACCAAATGGTGCTCGTGATGGATCTGATTCTGAAGCTGGTCCTCTAAACGATTATGCAGTTTCTGATAATGTCGATATTACTTTAGGTAGACCTGAAGTGACTAAATTTGACCCTAATCCACTTAATTACCCTATTGGAGAAATTGTAAATTATGAAATTTTAATTAATTTACCTGAAGGTGATACTAATAATTTAGTTTTTATAGATAACTTACCTGATGGACTTTTGTATTTATCCCATTCAATTATTACTGAAGCTACAAATTCTAACGGTAGATTAACTGAAAACTTCAGTGGTCCTATTTTGAGCCCAGTAGTTAGTGGAGGAAGTTCGTCTGGAGATGATTTAATTATAAATCTAGGCAATCTAACTTTACCAGGAGATAATAATACAAATAATAATTCTTTTTTGATTACTATCGAAACCTTAGTTGTAAATCAACTAAGTAACCAAAATGGAACTACTCTAATAAATGAAGCTGAGCTTAATTGGTTAGACCCTAACACCTTAACTACAGATTCAATTACTGATTCTAGCGGACCAATTACAATTATTGAGCCAGACTTAGAAATTACAAAAATAGCTAGCGATAACACACCTACTTATGACCAGACTATAACTTATACTATTACTCTTGCTCACACAGTCAATTCTACAAGCGATGCTTTAGATGTCACAATTAGTGATCTTATTCCTAGTAATTTAACCTATCAAATAGGAAGTAGTATTTTACCTTTCGGTTGGAGTGTGGATGAAACGGATCCAGCTAATCCGATATATTTTGGCGATCTTAGTTTAGTTGATTCTAGTATTGATATTACTTATGAAGCTACTTTACCTAGTCAAGGAGTCTTACCTTTAGATAGTAATTTAACAAATCTTGTAAATACAACTTGGACTTCTATACCTGGATCTAATCTCAATGAAAGGGATGGAATAGATGGTCCTGGAGGTCTTAACGATTATTATACAGCTACTAATGAAACTATAACTATCAGCTCTCCAGATCTATCAATTAACAAAAATGATGGACAAACTAGTGTAACTCCTGGAGAAACGATTGTATATAATCTAAATATTCAAAATCTAGGTAATGCCCAAGCTGAAAATACAGTTGTAACTGAAATTGTACCTGATTATACAAATTTTAATTCTAGTTTTTCAGAAACTGGATGGACTTGCGTACCTGATAATTTAGCTGGTTCAGTTTGTACAATTAATATAGGAACCTTACAGCCTGGTGATTCTGTTGATATTAGTTTTGCAGTTGATATTCAAAACCAAATTCCAAGTAATGTAGAAGAGATTATTAATTTAGCTAACGTAACTGATGATGGTAATAATGGGCCAGATAATGACCTTAGCAACAACCAAGATAATGATGTTAATATTTTAGACGCCGCTCCAGATCTTACAATTACTAAAGACAACGGAGTTAATAGTTTAAA
>CAZVWQ010000001.1:60192-116938 GCA_964631275.1 uncultured Candidatus Saccharibacteria bacterium
CCTGGAGAAAGTGTTACTAGAACAATAAATGTAGCCGTTGATCCTACTATACCAAGTGACGTAAATACTTTAACTAATTTAGCTAACGTAACTGATGATGGTAATAATGGGCCTGACCCAACTCCAGAAAATAATCAAGATACAGATACAGATACTCTAGAAGCTGCTCCAGATTTAGAAATTACCAAGACTGACTTTGGAGCTACACTTACACCAGGTAATATTTTGATTTATCAACTAAATTATACTAATACTGGAAACCAAACAGCAACAGGAGTGGTTATAACTGAAATTGTACCAGATAATTCTACTTTTGATTTTAGTAATTCTACTGCTGGTTGGAGTTGTAGTGATGGAAGTATGGCAGGGACAACCTGTACCCTAGTGGTTGGTACTCTAGATTCTGGAGATAGTGGAAATGTTAATTTTGCTGTTAGAATAAACGACACCTTACCTGCTGGAGTAGAGGTAATTAATAACACTGTAAATATCAATGATGATGGTAATAATGGGCCTGACCCAACTCCAGAAAATAATCAAGATACAGAAACAACCTCGACCATTGCTGAGCCTGACTTAAAGATTACCAAGACTGACTTTGGAGCTACACTTACACCAGGTAATATTTTGATTTATCAACTAAATTATACTAATACTGGAAACCAAACAGCAACAGGAGTGGTTATAACTGAAATTGTACCAGATAATTCTACTTTTGATTTTAGTAATTCTACTGCTGGTTGGAGTTGTAGTGATGGAAGTATGGCAGGGACAACCTGTACCCTAGTGGTTGGTACTCTAGATTCTGGAGATAGTGGAAATGTTAATTTTGCTGTTAGAATAAACGACACCTTACCTGCTGGAGTAGAGGTAATTAATAACACTGTAAATATCAATGATGATGGTAATAATGGGCCTGACCCAACTCCAGAAAATAATCAAGATACAGAAATAACTCCAATAGACGCCGCTCCAGATCTTACAATTACTAAAGACAACGGAGTTAATAGTTTAAATCCAGGAGATATTTTGACTTATACTTTGGTTATCCAAAACATTGGCAATCAAGAAGCTACTGGAATAACTATTACTGACACATTACCTGATTATGTAAGTTATATTTCTAGTTCTGATGGAGGATTATATACTGGAAATACAGTTACTTGGAGTGTATCTAATCTGTTACCTGGAGAAAGTGTTACTAGAACAATAAATGTAGCCGTTGATCCTACTATACCAATCCCTGCAGGTTTAGAAAGAATTATTAATTTAGCTAACGTAACTGACGATGGTAATAATGGACATGACCCAACTCCAGAAAACAATCAAGATACAGATACTGATACTTTGATTGGAAGTCCAGATTTAGTAATCACCAAAGATAATTCTTTAACTCAAGTTACAGTAGGACAAACAGTTATTTATACAATTGATGTTTCTAATATTGGCAACCAGACTGCTTCTGGGGTCATAGTTAAAGAAACTGTGCCAGATAATTCTACTTTTGATTTTAGTAATTCTACCGCTGGTTGGGTTTGTACAAATTCTGGAGAAGCAGGAGATACTTGTATTTTTAGTTTAGGATTATTAGAAGGTTTAAGCTCAACTTCATTAGAATTTGCTATAAGAGTGAATAGTATTGTAGACAGTAATACTTTAATTAATAATGTAAACGTAACCGATGACGGTTCTTCTGGACCTGACCCAACTCCAGAAAACAATCAAGATACAGATACTGATACTTTGATTGGAAGTCCAGATTTAGTAATCACCAAAGATAATTCTAGATCTATAGTAAATCCTTCAGACGAGTTAATTTATTCTATAAATGTTAAAAATATCGGTAATATCATAGCTACTGGAGTAACTGTAGTCGATACCTTACCAGAATTTACTAGTTTTGTTTCTGCAGACAGTGGAGGTATTTATAACTCCGACTCAGATCAAATTATTTGGACTGATATTACACTTCTTCCAGGATCAGAAATAAATCTTAACTTGATTCTAAAAATAAACGATACTGTTTCAGCAGAAGCTAAAGAAATTATTAATTATATAACTGTAACCGATGATGGTTCTAATGGACCTGATCCAGATACTTCTAATAATTCAGATACTCACATTAATATTTTAGAAGCTGATACCGATTTAACTATTACTAAGTCTGACCAAACTGGCTTACTTTTACCTAATGCTGAATTGGTTTATCTTTTGAATTACGCAAATATAGGCAATAGAGAAGCTCAAAATATAATTATAACTGAAACTGTACCTCAACTTACTAAAATTTCTCAAAAATCTTTAGATGCTGGTTGGCAGTGTCAAGCTGAGGGTAATTTTGGAGATACTTGTGTTTATTTGATATCAACTTTGCAACCACAAGAATCAGGTAGTATAGAGTTTATAGTTATCGGTTTAAATCAAGAAAGTTTTAATAAAGATACTAGAGTAATTAATAATCGAGTGTCTATTGAAGATGATTCAGAAAATGATCCAACGCCAAATAATAACATTTCGAATGTAAATACTTCAGTACCTCTTGCCAATCTTCAGATTGAAAAAGAAGTAGAACAAAACCAATCCAAAATTGATCAAATTTTAACTTATAAAATAAAATATGCTAATTTAGGTGTGTCTGATGCAACTGGAGTAATCATAACTGATAAAATGCCTATTGGTTTAGAGTTTGTTAGTGCTAGCCAAAACAACCAAAATCTTAATCTTTTTAGTATAGAAGGTGATTTTAATTCAGGAACAACTATACAATTTGAGGTTGGTGATGTGCCTGCTGGAGTTTCTGGTATAATTTTTGTTACTACAAAGGTAAAATCTAACGCTACAAAAAATTTAATAAATGAAGTAAATATAATTGCCAACGAAGCAGATCCAGTATTTAGTAATAACTTTAGCTCAGCTGGTATCGAAATTGAAGACAGCAAAAAAAACTCTAATAAATCAAATAACAATATTAATTTAAGTAAAACTGGAATACAAGTTTTTTCTACACTTTTAATTATCATTGCCACAACTTCTTTTGTGACGCTTATAATTAGTACCTATGAGCTAAAAAAATCACCAAAAGAAAGCAGTTTCAGATCAAAAAATGATTAACAAAAACTAAAATGGCTGGAATTTTGTCATTACAAACAAGTAGCTTTTTAGAAAGTTTAGTTATTTTGTATATATTTTTGGCTTTAGCACATTATTTAATCCAAATTATTTTTGCTCATCTACATCATCTTAAAATACTAGATGAAAACGAAATTTTAGAACCAAAGATAATTAAATTAAATGATTTAGATAAACTTCCAAAATGCTCAATTATTTTTCCGATTCATGATGAAGATCCTGAAATCTTAGATAAAGTAATGAAATATGCTATTAGATGTTTACAAACTCTAAAAAACATAGAATTGATATTCGTAGATGACGGATCATCTAATTTAGATAAAGTTAAGCCAATCTATGATTATTATCAAAAAAATTATAATATCATAATCAAATATCAAACCAATCAAGGCAAAAGAGAGGCTCAATGCAGTGGCTTTAGAGCTAGTACTGGTGAAATTATTATTACTACTGACTCTGATACTTTGATTTATTCTGAAGGCATTCTTAGACTTATTGCTCCCTTAATTGCCTTTTCTAATGTTGGGGCAGTTACAGGAGATCTGAGAGTTGCTAACGATTCAGAAAACTGGCTAACTATGCTCACCAGCCTCAGGTACTGGATGGCTTTTCATTTAGAAAGGGCTAGTCAAAGTCTAAGCGGCACAATGACTTGTCTTTCAGGACCCTTTAGTGCTTACCGTAGAGAAGTTTTTGAAGCAGTTAAAGAAGAATATATTAATCAACAATTTTTAGGTAAAAAATGCACTTATGGAGATGATAGACATTTAACTAACTTAGTTATAACCAATGGATACCAGACAATCTTTCAAGAAGGGGCGATTGCTGATACCTATGTTCCTAGCAAGTTAAGCAAATTTTACAACCAACAAATAAGGTGGAGTAAAAGTTTTTATAGAGAATTTATCTGGTCTTTAGGTAAAATTCGTTACTACAGTCTTTTTTCTACTTGGGATACCTTGAGTCAGTTTTTGATGACATTTCTTTATTTATTTGCTTTTAGTAATGTGATTTTTAGATTTTGGGCTACCAAAAACTGGGGAATCTTAGTATGGTATTCTATTCTTCTCATCGGCATTGCTTTGGTTAGATCAGTATATGGATATTATCGAACAGGTAAGTCTAAGTTTTTATTTTTTCCAATCTACAGTTTTTTGTATCTTATTTTTTTGGTTCCAGCTAAGATTAGAGCCTTAATAGAATTCAGAGATGTTAGCTGGGGAACTAGAGGTAAAAAAAAGAATCAATTAAAAATTTTAGTAAGTAATTATCTAAGTTTTAGTTTATATTTTTTTTTGATGTTTGGTTTGATTCAATTACAAAAAATCTTTTATAATGATTATGCTATAGCTACTGAATGGAGTTTTAATTTTAATTTTAATTTTATAAAATCTATAATGGGCTTAGTTACTATTTGGTATGATGTTTTTTATCCTATCTTGTTTATCACTGGAGTTTTTATTTTACTTTTATTTTTACGAAAAAAAAATGAGTTTCCAAGTAGTTTTATACTCAAGCCAGTAATTGCTTTTTTACTTATAATTTTTTTATATTTTGCTGTCGAAAACATAACTACAGTAAATAAAAATAACCAAATTTTATCAGAAATAAAAAATCCAAATTCTAAAGTTTTAGGAGAAACAGAAAAAAAATAATCATCATAGTATTTTAAGCCTAGAAATCTAATCATTTGTTTTGATTAATAGATTTTTGGCCAAAAATAAAAACTTGAATTATACTTAGTTATTACCTTATAAAAGACAAAAAATACAAAAATAAAAATGCCTAAATCTTTAGCCCTTGGAAATAATAATACCTTAATTGCCTTAGATCAGTTTGGTCAGCTTTATGATTTTTATTATCCATATATTGGCCTAGAAAATCATACTAATGCTCATTTAGTACATAAAATTGGCGTCTGGACAAGCGACAAAGGTTTTAGTTGGCTGGATGATGGTAGCTGGAATATATCGATTGACTATGTCAAAGACTCAATGGTTGGTATGGTACAAGCTGAAAATTATAATTTGGGAGTAAAGATAGATTTTAGAGACACAATCTATAACGAACAAGATATTTTTTGTAGAGATATCGAAGTTTATAATTTAAATAAATCCAAACGTGAAATTAGAGTTTTTTTTAATCAGCAGTTTGAAATATATTCTTCTTTTAAAGGCGATACAGCAATTTATGATCACGAAAAAAAAGTAATAATTCACTATAAAGGTAGAAGATATTTTTTGATTAACGCTAAATCTGAGTGTGATAATTGCGAAGAATATTTTGATGACTACTCTATTGGCCTACTTGGTATAGAAGGCAAGGAAGGAACTTATAAGGATGCTGAAGATGGACTTTTGACTAAAAACAATATCGAACATGGATCGGTAGATTCAGTAATTGGCCTTAATCTAAAGTTCAACGAAGATAGCAATATGATAAAAATATATTATTGGATGGTAGCTGGTAGAAATCTGGAAGAAGTCAATAAATTAAACGATATTGTTAAAACTAGAGGAGTCAAAGATATTCAAAAGTCAACTTTAGGTTATTGGAAAGCTTGGGTACAAAAAGAAGATTTTGATTTTGCTGGTCTAGATATCAAATACACTGATCTCTTTAAAAAATCTTTATTTATAATTGATAGTCACTGTGATAGTAATGGAGCTATAATTGCTTCTGGGGATTCGGATTTATTGAAACATGGTAGAGGAACTTATAGTTACGTTTGGCCTAGGGATGGGGCCTTGATTGTAGATGCTATGAATCAAGCTGGATATCATAATGTAACCAAAAATTTTCTTGAGTTTTGTTCTGAAGTGATTACTGGAGAAGGTTATATGCTACATAAATATAGATCAGATAAATCTCTTGGTAGTTCTTGGCATCCATGGATTAGAGATGGAAAGTCAGAATTGCCAATCCAAGAAGACGAGACAGCCTTGGTTGTTTGGGTCTTATGGAGATACTATGAATCTACTAAAGATTTAGAATTTATCGAAAAAATATACAATAGCTTAGTCAAGCAGGCAGCCGAATTTATGATCAAATATATTGATGAATCTACTAATTTACCAAAACCTACATATGATCTTTGGGAAGAAAAATTTGGGGTTTCAACTTTTACAGCTGCCACTGTATATGCAGGTTTAAGAGCAGCCGAAAATTTTGCTAGATTATTAGGAAAAACTGAAAGTGCAGAGGAGTATTCTAGTGTAGCTAAAGGAATGAAGAGGGCTATAATTAAATACCTCTGGGACCCTGAGATAGAGTGTTTTGTTAAGATGATAAACTTTACCTCTAAACATTCAGAAAATTATAAATTACAAGACACACAAGAAGAGTTGGAAAATTTTCAACAAGACAGTCTAGGTCAAAATCAGATTAGTTCAGATAGAGAAATAATTTATGATAAGACCATAGACAGCTCTTCTGTTTATGCACTTTTTAACTTTGAAATTTTAGATTTTAATGATCCAAAATTAGAAAAATCGATTAAAGCAATTGAAGAAAATTTGATTTGTAAAACTGAAATTGGTGGGGTTTGTAGATACCAAGATGATTACTACTTTAGAGTCAGTTATGATACACCTGGTAACCCTTGGATAATCACTTCACTTTGGCTAGCTAGGTATTATTTATATACAGCTAAGACTTTAAAAGATTTAGAAAAAGTTTATTTTTGGCTAGACTGGGTGGTTGCCAGAAGTCAAAAATCTGGAGTATTGCCTGAACAACTCAACCCATACACAGGAGAGCAGCTTTCTGCTACTCCATTAATTTGGAGTCATGCAGAGTACGTTAAGACAATCTTGGATTTAAGTAAAAAAATCAAACAGCTACAAAAAGATTTAAAATAAAAATAAATATCATGGCACAAAAAGTTCTAATGTTCGGTTGGGAATTTCCTCCATATAACTCTGGAGGTTTAGGTGTAGCTTGTCTAGGTTTAACTAAATCCTTGGTAAATTCTGGAGTAGATGTTAGTTTTGTTTTGCCATACAAATTTAATCTTAGCTATGATTATATGAAATTTATCTATGCAAATAAGACTGAGATAGATTTAGAAAGTTATAATCGATACAAAGAACTATTTAATCCATACCAAATTTTACACAAAATTAATTACAATCCTGATTTTAATGAAAATTTAGAATTAGAATTTTTGAATAAAGATATTTATCACCAAGTCATAAACTATGCAAGTCAAGTACCTAAAATCATATACAAAAAAGACTTTGATATAATTCATTGTCACGACTGGTTAACTATTCCAGCTGGTCTTATAGCTAAAGAAATTACTAATAAACCTCTAATAGTTCATATTCATGCTACAGAGATGGACAGAACTGGAGGTCATCCAGATCAAAATATTTACGAGATTGAACGCCTAGGAATGCAAACTGCTGATAAAGTAATTGCTGTATCAAAATTTACTAAAGAAATTATAACCAAAGATTACAACATAGATCCTGTAAAAATAGAAATTGTGCATAATGGTATAGATTATTATAATGAAAAATCAAGTGATAAAGATGAAGAGCTAATCCAAAATATTCAAACTCTAAAGAATATAGGCAAAAAGATTGTTATTTTTAGTGGTAGATTAACTATGCAAAAAGGCATAGAATACTTTCTTCAAGCAGCAAAAATCGCTTCGCAATATAATCCAAATTTACTTTTTTTAGTAGTTGGTAGTGGTGATATAGAAAATAGACTAATTAATTTAACTGCTAATCTTGGACTTTCTAATAAAGTTATTTTTACTGGCTTTGTAAGAGAGAGAAAATTAAAATCTATATATCACATAGCTGATTTGTTAGTTATGCCATCTATTGCTGAACCTTTTGGCTTGGTAGCCTTAGAGGCTATAAGTCACGAAACGCCCGTAATTCTGTCAAAAAATTCTGGAGTTAGAGAGGTTGTTAGTCACAGTCTTCAAGTGGATTTTTGGGATACGCATATGATAGCCGAAATGATATTAGCTGTTTTTTGTTATCCAACTTTAGAATTTCAATTGCGTGAGTATTCTCATCAAGAAGTTAAAAACATTACTTGGGAATCGGCTGCTCAAAAATGTAAAAACTTATATCAAAATTATTAATTATGCCTTATATTAACTTTTATTTTCAAGTACATCAACCTTTTAGACTTAAGAAGATTAGTTTCTTTGAAATCGGTAAAGGAGCGGATTACTTTGATAGTCAATTACAAGAACAAAACAATCAAGTCATACTTAATAAAGTAGCTAATAAATGCTATTTTCCAACTAATCAATTAATGTTGGAACTATTAAACAAATATCCAGACTTTAAGATATCTTACTCTCTCTCTGGAGTTTTTATTGAGCAAGCCAAAAAATACTTACCTGAATTAATCGATTCTTTTAAAGCATTGGTAGACACTGGAAGGTGCGAAATCTTATCAGAAACTTATTATCACTCTTTAGCTTTTCTTTATTCAAAACTTGAGTTTAGAGAACAAGTAGCAAAACATAAAGAATTAATCAAAAAAACTTTTAGTGTAAATCCAAAAATCTTTAGAAATACTGAGCTTATATATTCTAATGACTTAGCCTGGGAATTACAATTAATGGGTTATAAAGCGGTTCTTACAGAAGGGGTAGATAGAGTTTTGGGTTGGCAAAATCCTAATTTTGTATATGAACCAAACATCAATCTAGAGCATTTACCGACTAATGAGTCTAATAAAAAAATTGATATTTTTGGGGTCAAAAAAAACAAATCTACAAAAATAAAGCTTTTACTAAAAAATTATAAACTATCTGATGATATCGCTTTTAGATTTTCTAACAAAGGTTGGTCTGAATTTCCTTTATCTGCAGATAAATTTAGTCACTGGATTAACCAAATTAACGGGAATGGTGAAATTGTAAACTTATTTATGGATTACGAAACATTTGGCGAGCATCAATGGGAAGACACTGGTATTTTTGAATTTTTGAGGCATTTGCCTGAGCAAATATTTAGACTGCCAGATTCTGGATTTATAACTCCTTCTGAAGCTGTTAATAGATTTGAATCTAAAGGCATAATTAATATACCTAACTATATTTCTTGGGCTGATCAAGAAAGGGATCTTTCGGCTTGGAAATCTAACCATTTGCAAGAAGACGCTCTAAATAAAATTTATAGTTTAGAAGAAAAAATCAAAAAAACTAAAGATGAAGAGTTAATTCATACTTGGAGAAAATTACAAACTTCAGACCATTTTTATTATATGTGTACTAAATATTGGTCTGATGGCGATGTTCATAAATATTTTTCACCTTACGAATCACCCTATGAAGCTTTTATTTATTTTGCTAATGCACTTCAAGACTTGGAATTAGAAATAGAACTAGCCAAAAAAATCTGACATCAAAAAAAAGTAACCAAGATTAGCTTATTTAGTAGGTAAAGCTAATATCTTTACTTATTTTAATAAGAAGTATTTAGTTTAATTATTTTTCCGTTTAGATTTTTTGCCCATACTTATTTTTGACTCCTCTTCAATACTATTTTCATCGTTTTCAGTATTGGGATATTTAAACTTTACCGGGCCAAAAGATTCAATGCCGTTAGTATTTTCTTCAAGTAAAGATTTATTATCTTCTACATATTTTAAAATAACCCTTAGAGTATCTTTATCTAAACGTTGCAAAATCCTATCATCCTTAATTACCCATAGATTGTGTTGGATCATTGCAATATCCCATGGGTAAATAATTTCTACATTGTTTAGAGAACCTGTGATTTGATCTTTAAAGTTATTATTTTTATTTTTTTCTTCTTCTTTTGAAGCTTTCTCTTCTTGGCTAACATTATTTTCGGAATACCTAAAACTAGCATTTCCAAAGCCTTTAATCTCATCTTCTAATAACGAAGGGTTGTTCTTTACATATTGTAAAATTATTTCTAGAGTTTCTTTCTCAATTTTTTGTTTTATCAAGTTACCTTTGATTGCCCAAAGCCTGTTTTGAATTAAGGCAATATCAGCTGGATTAATTACTTCAATCAAATTTAGCTGACTAGACATTACAGATTGTTTTGTATCCTCTTCATTAATTAGCAGTACATTACCGAACATATATTATTTAATAATTTTTATAATTTTAGATTATGCTCACGTTTAACTCAGATATTTTTAATTTCTAAGACCTTCTAAAAAAACCTTATGAATAAAAATATTTATTTAGGTGTATGATGTATTAATATAAAATTAAATTTCTCAAAAGTCTCTGCTTAAAATCCATTTTTACAAAAAACTTATACTTTTAAGACTGGCTAAATCTTAAAACTTTTGGCTTTTATTAAATATAAAATCTAGCGTAAACTATATCTTATATTTGTGTTAAAAGGTTTAAATTATAAAACAAGGCTAGGTATTTTGTAAATTTGAGTTTTTAAAGCAAACTAAAAGAACATAACTCTCATAGTATTAAGAATATATAGCACAAAAATTTAACTCTGTCAAAGAACTTTTGTTTTTAGATTAGTTATTAATATTCAGTAAATACTCTTGTCTCAAAACTTCTAAGATGTTTATTTTCTTTTATTAAGTCGAATAAAAGTTATAGTTTTGGATTAACTTTAATAAAATTATGTTTTTTTAAAGATAAAGACTAAAAGTAAATTTAGCACTTTTTTTTATAAAACAAACAAAAAATAGGTTATTTTTTAGTAATTCGGCAAAAACTAATATTAACTTGCTAATTCTTTAGATTTTATTAAAAATAATTTAGACAAAATAAAAACTAAAATGAACCCAATCCAAAACTTCTTTATTAATGATCCTAAAGCTAAGCAAAAAATAATTTTTGTTCTGGTAGCAATTACTCTAATTTTAGGAATTATTTGGCTAGTTGTCTTTATTAATACTGCCCCTAACAGAGCTACCAATCGTGTAAATAATCAAGATCAAACTAACAGTAGTAACTCTATTAGTCCAACTTTTAATTTTGAAGATAAAAATAAACTTACTCCAGAAAATATAGGAATTCCTAGTCAAATTGAATTTGTAGATCGTTCTGAAGAGGTTTTTTATGTGAATCAAGACTTCTTTTTAAGATCAAATCGTAGAAGTATAACTAGCGAAAACGTAATAAATCCTTACGATCTCAAATATACTCCAAAAGGAGTCATAATTAATCAAGATTCAGGTGATTTATTTTTTAATTTTACAACAGAACAGATCGAGAGCTTTCCTTTGAATGTTTTTTCAGTAACACCTTTTGGTGAGTTTTATTATATGATTGATCCTAGCGGTAAAGACATTAGCATAAAATTTACTACCAATCTGCCAGTTAGATCTAATTTTACTGCACTTAGTGTTGCTTCTAATTTACCTAATTACGAGGCTTATGATCTTCGAGTAATCGCTAATAAACTATATTTATTTTTTTATGAAGAATTTACTAGACAAGGAGATGTTGAAATATGGTATTTAAATACTGAAACTAACCAGCCTTTATTAGCTGGAACTTTGAATGATGTTCAATCTATTAGGTTTTTTAATGACCAAGTTTTTTATACTTACGAATTAACTAACCCCAAAATATTAACTAACTACGGAAATAATCTTCTGGATTTTGAAACAAGTATCACCGGAAAAATAATCAATCTAGATATTGATGAAGCTATTTTAGATGATGAAATTTATGGTACAGTTTTAGCTCAAAAATGCTTGAGTTTAAATAAACTTAATCTTATTAAATGTGCAGTCAAAAAAAATAAAGTAGCATATAACGATGAGCAAACTATAGATATCGTTTTTACTTATGATTATGTTAATAAAATAATTACTTACCCAGACTCTAATACTGTTACTGCAATCAGCACTTTACACCAAAAACCAGACGGAAAAGATTATTTCATTCCACAAATAGATAAAGCTTTATATGAGCTAGACTAATTAAAATTTAATTTATACTTAATTCGTTTTCAAAATTTACATTTTCAAAATATCAAAAAAGTACTAAATTACTGAATCTGCAAAAACTTGCTATTTTTTATTTTATCTAAACAAAAAAGATTGCTTAAAGTCTTTAAGAGAAGATTAATCCCTTAACACACTCAAAAAAAGTTCTTCTAAGCGATTTCCTTTTGGTCTTATACTAAGGACATTTATTTTCTTTTTTGACAAATAACTAAATAAATTGTTCATGGTCTTGTCTTTTTCAAGAGTAATTTCTAGATCTTCACCAACAACTTTAAATTCAGCAAAATTTGTATTTTTAATATCTATTTTTTTTAATTCTTTTGGGTTATCAATCTCAGCTACAAAGGTCTCTCTATCTAGCGATCTAAGTAAATTTTTAACTTTATCTTGTTTGATTATTTCGCCATTTTTAATAATGGCAGCTCTATTGCATAACTGTTCTACTTCTTCTAAATAGTGAGTTGTTAATAGAATGGTAACTTTTTCTTTTTTATTTAATTTGCTCAAATAATTCCACATACCAATCCGCAGTTCAACATCAACTCCAGCAGTTGGCTCATCAAGAATTAATAATTTTGGCTTATGAATAAGACCTCTAGCAATCATCAATCTTCTTTTCATTCCTCCAGATAATTCCATGGCTTTGGCTTGTTTTTTATCTTTTAGACCTAGATCATCTAGAATTTGATTAGCTCGAGGTAGAGCCTGAGCATAAGGAATGCCATAATAACCAGCCTGTTGTACTACGATATCAACTATGTTTTCAAACATGTTAAAATTAAATTCTTGCGGCACTACACCAATATAAGTTTTGGCTTTATCAAAGTTTTTATCAATATTAACTCCAAAAATTTCAACTTCTCCGTTAGTTTTTTTTACTAAATCAGTAATAATCCCAATTATAGTTGTCTTACCTGCTCCATTAGCTCCTAAAAGGGCAAAAAACTCACCTTCTGATATTTCTAAATTAATGTTTTTTAGGGCTTGAGTACCACTAGCGTAAGTTTTACTTAAATTTGTGATTTTTAAAGCTTTAACTTCTTGCAATTTTTTATTTTTTACTGGCATTTTTTAGTTTAAATTGGCTACTCTTAAGTTATCTAAGAATTTAAAAATGTTGTAAAGTTAATTTGCTCAAACAAAATTAACAGCGGACAGATAAAAGAGGATTTTTTGATGATATAGAAATTTACAATTTTACGAAATTAATTAATATAAATAATTAAAACTCTTTGACAAAAGCCTTTATTATTAGGTATTTTAGATGCATATCTATGATTGATGCTAACCTGTCCAGCGAACAATTAATTGATTTAATTCTTACCAGATGCGATGGTTTGGTACCGCAAAAAGCTTGGGGAGAAGTTTCTTTGTTTTATAATTCTGATTTAAAGTTTGCTAGTGGTACTTATTTTGCTACTATTAAAGAAAAAAATGGAGAAAATGATCAAGCTAGTAACCCCAAACTACAACTAAACTTTTTACCCTTAACCATAGAAAACCGAAGGCTTTCCAAATGATCGTGTCGAGCTGTATCACCTCTAAAGAGGTGGTAAGAGGGAGGCTGAGCAAGGGCCATATCGTTTCCGATTTTACCGCTTCACATGAACCGCTACTAAACAAAAATCCACCCTATTCGGATGGATACAATGGTAAGAAAGCAGGGAAGTTTAAATTTACAAATTATAGATGTCTCGTTATAGTAATGATTTGAGGTTAAAAGTAATTGCTTTTTTCAAACAAACTAACTCAAATAAAAAACCAATTCATTCAAAATCAGAAACCTGTAAGACCTTTGGAATTTCCAGACCTTATTTAACTTGCCATATTGTGAAGGCTAGTAAAATTTAAGCTTATCAAAAATTAATTGAATCAAAAAAAGATTCTTCAAAGTTTTTGAAACCTCGTTATTTATCTTTTAGGTTTAGCTAAACCTCTTAAGAGACTTTGACTATCAAAATTTACTTCTTCTCTAATCGCAAATCTAAAAATATGTCTAGCTGGGCTAGGATTGTTACTTTTTAGCTTATTTTCTGGATCAGGAGTAATGATTATCTCTACTTGAGTATCAGGTTTGGCTAGATCTGTTATTTGGAAGCTAAATTTAATACATCCTTCAAGCCCAGATTTTAGCAATGGATTTGCTTTTTGGCCACTTGCAAATTCTTTATCTGTAGATGTTCTAGGGCCATATTCCAAAAACATATTATTAATTAACAAATTTCTATCGATTAAATATTCAGGTCCATTATATTTGTTAGGAGCACAAATAACTTCTTGGTTTTGGTCAGGATAATAAAGATCAAAAAAAGAATTTTCTATAAACTGAATAGACGGGTTAGAGACTTCAAAACGAATCGTAAAATCATTCATGTCTTCTCCATAACCATAAGCAAAATAAATATCTATTGGATCTAGTTTATCAAGGGGAATCGGATCCAAAGTCTGATCATAAACAAAATCGGCTTCTCTAGCTAAAGATCTTTTTACTTCTTGGTCATCTACAACTAACCATAGAGTCGTACCAAAAATAGTGATTAAAACTGTAAATCCTACAAATACTTTCCACCAAAAACTACTAGAAGTTTTTAAACCGTATTTTTTTTGATTTAAGTCTCTATTTTTATTATTTATTATTTTTGTTTCAGCCACCTAAATATTTATTTTTATTTATGAATTTGACTCTGATTAAAACAAAGAATTCAAACTTATTCTAAAATTAATTGAAATTAGGATTTTTTTAATTTCAAAAACTTTTTTTTGGATATCGATTAATCTAACTAAAGTTAAAAATATTTAGTATTTTTCTTAAAAAACTGCAGAAGTTCTATTAAAAAGCTTAAAATATTTAATTGTGAATAGATTAACTAAATATAGTCCAAAAGTTAAACAAATATAAACATTGCTACTTGTATCAAAATACAATCTACAATAAAATCTACAAATGTATTATTACCTGATTTTTAGTTTTTGTAAAGAGTGTCCCTACTCTAAATTTTTTTATTACATAAATTAAGTTTTAGCTTAAATAAAGGATTTATTTCCCTATGAAGAGCTAAACTACCTTATCAGACAAATAACTATCTCCTTGATTTTTTATAGCAATCGTGTGTGGATGACTTTCTTTGAGGCCATTTCCAGAGATCTTTAGAAACCTAGTCTTATTCTGAAAAATTTCTAAATTTTTTGACCCACAATAATAAAAACTTGATCTAAGCCCACCTTCTAACTGATAAAGAAATTCTTCCACACTTCCTTTAAATTTGACCATACCTTCTACTCCTTCTGCTACTAATTTTTTGGCATCAAAATCTTGTCCATAACGACTAGCAGCTCCCTTACGCATAGCCTTAACCGAGCCCATACCTCTATATGATTTGTACGCCTTTCCTTCAATTTCTATAGTCTCGCCTGGAGACTCTCTAAAACCAGCTAACATTGAGCCAAGCATAACACAATCAGCTCCAACTCCCAAAGCTTTAGCAATATCACCAATTTGTTTGATGCCACCATCAGCAATAACTTTTACTTTTGTATTTTTAGCTACTGAAACTACTTCACCAACAGCAGTTAGTTGAGGCACCCCAACTCCAGTAACAACTCTAGTTGTACAAATGCTACCTGGTCCCATACCTACACGAATAATATCAACACCAGCTTCAATTAAATCTTTCGCTCCTTCTTTGGTAGCCACGTTTCCACCGATTACAGGTATTTTAGGTGAAATTTTTTTAATTTTTTTAATAAGGTTAATTATAAATTTGGTATGTCCATGAGCCGAATCTATAACCAAAACATCCACCTCAGCTGCAATTAATTTTTTAATTTTTTCTTCAAAATCTAAACTAATTCCAACTGCTGCTCCAACCAATAATCTACCACTAGAATCCAAACTAGCTTTTTGTGGATTTTTTATTTTTGCATTTTTGACTTTTTTTATTTCTGTAATTTGCTCTTTTATTTCTAGATTACGATGAATTATACCTAAACCTCCATAACTAGCCAAGTTTATAGCCATTTCTGACATAGTTACTGTATCCATTGGCGAAGAGATTACAGGAATTCTTAGCTTTAATTTGGCGTGTAGTTCAGTACTAAGGTCAACTTCAGTTCGGTCAAAATCAGCATAGTCAGGTAAAAGCAATAAATCATCAAAAGTAAAACTTTCTAAAAAGACAATTTTTTCGGAATCTAATAAAAAAGACATGAACAAATAATAAAGTATTGGCTATAAGTTATAACCTAGATTTAAACAAGTAATCTAAGTTAAGTCAACACAAATACTTTCAACACCCTCTGAGCCTTTTTCCAAGAAAACTTGCTACTAAATCATGTGCAAGAGATATATTTTAAACTTCAAACGGGCTTTTATAAAATCTAACTCTCCCCTACCCTATTTCTTCCAAAAAATAACCTAGCCAAACTAAACAAAACCAGGCTACACCTACTCCAGTTACAGAATGGGACATAAAAAGTTCTGGGTTAGAATCTATTTCTTGCCAATTTTTATTAGTTTTTTGTATCCATTTATCAATTTTTGCTGTAGTTTTAAGATCAAATTTTTGAGAATAATTATAAGTTCTAGGATTTTTTTGTTTATCTGAATAATAATCTGACAATCTAGGATTAATTACAGCCAAAGCTTTAGGTAAAGGTCCATGCAAGTGGTGGTGATCAGTAATAATTAGGTCACTAGAATTTTTTTTGACAATTTCTGCTTCTTCAATTGAGTTGATTCCACAATCTACAGATACAATTAGATCAAATTTTTGGCTTAGCTTTTGGATTGCTTCTGGATTCATTCCATAACCCTCAGTAAATCTGTCTGGAGCATAAAAATCTAAATTACTCAAACTAAAACCAAGCATCTCTAAGCCGTGTAACATACTAGCTGTAGCTGTCACTGCGTCGGTATCATAATCAGAATAAATACAAATTTTGTCAAAATTTATTTTTGCTTGATACAGTCTGATGCAGAAATTTTCTATTCCAAATAAATAAGGTAATCTTTCTGGGTAGCTTTTTAATTCTAATTGGGTGTAAAATTTATCTAGCTTAGTAGGATCTTCTGAAGCAAAACGATAATAATAATCAACTAGTTTTGGATGCATACATAAAGAGATTTACAAAAAATAAAATTTAGTTTTTAAGTTTTTATGTAGCTTTTTATATTTTTAAAATTATCTTTAACAAAATCAATTGTTTTTATGCTTGTTTTTCATACTTGCAAGGCATTAAAAAACTTTTTGGCTAATCATCAAGAACTGTCAATTGGCTTCGTTCCGACAATGGGAGCAATTCATGATGGTCATTTGAGTTTAGTTAAAAAATCGCTAGATCAAAATGATCTAACAGTCGTAAGCATCTTTGTTAACCCTATTCAATTCGATGATATTAATGATTTAGATAATTATCCAAGAACCGAAGAACAGGATTTAACTAAATTAAAGAACTTAGGTACTGATGTGGTTTTTTTGCCTAAACCAATCGAAATGTATCCTAATGGGCTAGATGAAGATTTAGAATTTGAAGACCCAATTTTTGAAATTTTAGAAGGAAAAACTAGGCCTAGACATTATCAAGGAGTCAGTATCATCATCAAAAAACTTCTAGAACTAGTCAAACCAAATATTGCTTATTTTGGACAAAAAGACTACCAGCAAATTCTAGTAATCAAGAAATTGGTCAAATTTTATAAGCTCAAAGTCAAAATTAATACCCAAGAAACTATCAGACAAAAGGATGGTCTAGCTCTAAGTTCTCGTAATGTCCATCTAAGCGGTCAGAATAGAGATTTAGCTTTAATTTTACCAAAAACTTTAATTGAAATAGAAAACCAAATTATTACAGAATTAAAAAAACTAAAAACTAACCAAAATTACAAAAAAGAATTTTTAAAAAAATTATCAAAATTAGAAAAACAAGCCCAAGAAAAAATAAAACAAATTAAAGAAAATAAAATTAGATTAGATTATTTGGTGATTAGAGATGGCCAAACTCTAGATGAAATAAAAGAAATTAATCCAAAAATTACAATTGTAGTTTTAGGTGCTATAAAAATTGGAAAAATCAGATTAATTGATAACGTAGTCGTTGAAGGAAAAATAATTGGATAAAACTATTTAGCCTGACCTCAAACTTAGTAGGATCTTTAGATTTTTTTTGGGTGTAAACTTTACAAATTAAAATTAAACTCTTATTAAGAGTACACTAATCTAAGTGAAATTAATATGGCCAAAAATCAAATAGCTAGTCCAGGAAATGATCTAACTGTAAGGCAAAAAAATTTACTCTTTGCAGTTATAAAAGAATATTGCGAAACTGGACAAAACGTCGGCTCTAAAGAAATTAAAGAAAAATACGGATTTAATTTTTCTTCAGCCACGATTAGAAATGAATTCTTTAAATTACGTAATTTAGGTTATCTTTTTCAACCTTTTACTAATGCTTCTAGTCAACCAACAGAAAAATCTTTTAAGCTCTTTATAAATCAGCTAATTGCGGGTTTACAAGTTACGACCAAAAGACAAAAAGAACTCCAAAGCGAGTTACTTAAGATGCAAAATAAACAAGCAAAATTAGACAAAGAAATTAGCCGTTTACTGGCTTTGGAAGGTGGCGGAGTAGGCTTTGCGGTTAGTAAATCAACAGAAAACTATTCAGGAATTAAAAATCTATTAGAAAAACCAAGCGAAGGTAAGGTTGCGGATATTTTGGATTTTTTAGAAAACTTGGATAATTACAAACAGCCACTTTTAGAATCTGAAGAATTAGTTAATAATAATTTTGAGATAAATGTTGATGATGAAGAAGAAGAAACTAATAAAAGACCTAAAACAAAACAAGCTAAAGAAAAAAATATTAAAGCTTACTTTGGCTCTGAAAATCCAGTTTTACCTCTTGGTAGAGGCTTCGCTATGGTAGCTACAGAAGTATTTATGCAAGATGAAAAATCTGTAGTCGGTCTAATTGCCCCTACTCATCTATTAGCCCAAAAGAAAAGCTTAGAGCTAATTGAAGCTCTTTCTGAAGTTTTAAAAAACCAAGAAGAACATTAGTTGACAGTATATTGAAACTAAACTATCAATTTGCTAATTTGAAGATTTTCTTATAAAATTAAAATTAATGTTTTGGCTATTCTTTTATCAACCATCAAAAGATTACTTAAACTTTATTCAAAAAAACCTTAAAGTAAAGAAAAAATTACTTTTATTGCTATGGTTTAGTAATAAAAACGGAGTAATTAGCTTATCTACAAAAAAAACAACTTTGAGTAAATTTTTTTTAGGAATTACTTTTTTGCAATTATCGGCTTGAGCCGAATTTTTTTGTATTTTTTAATTAAATAATAAGACTAATTCAAAAACAATATGCTAAAAACAGTTTTAATGTGCCGGCCAAATTATTTTCAGGTTAAATATCAAATTAATCCTTGGATGAAGCCTGGATCAGTGGATTTAAAAAAAGCTATTGACCAGTGGGAAGATCTAGTGCAAAGATACAACCAAAACGGAATCAAAGTAAAAATTATAGATCAAGTCGAGTCTGAACCAGACATGCCTTTTGCGGCGGATCAAGGCTTGGTGATCTCTCCAGAATTATCAAAAAATAACCAAAAAACTATAGTTTTGTCTAATTTTAGATACCCTGAAAGACAAGGCGAAACTAAGTACTACAAAAAATGGTTTGAAGATAACGGCTACCAAGTCGAACATCTACCTTCTGACATTAACTTTGAGGGTGGTGGTGAAATGCTACCCTGGAAAGGTAAATATTTAATTGGTCAAGGTTTTCGTAACTCTACTGAAGCTAATAAATACTTAAAACAAAAATACGGAATTGATTTTATTGCTTTTGAGTTAGTTAATGAAAAATTCTATCATTTAGATACTTGTATGTTTTTACTTAATGACGATACAGTTTTTTATTATCCCCCAGCCTTTTCTTCAAAATCAATAGCCAAAATCAAAGAACTATTCAAAAATTCAATTGAATTTACAACTCAAGAAGTTGAAGGATTTGCAGCTAATAGCGTAATTACTAAAAATTTAGTCTTTATGCAATCAAATAATACAACCTTTAGAAAAAAAGTAGAAATTTTAGGCTATAAAGCTATCGAAGTTGATGTTAGCGAATTTATTAAATCTGGAGGTGGAATACACTGTCTAACCTTCGAACTAGAAAGAGTCCCCCATTTAGAATTTAGAACTTTATTAAATATTAAAAATAAAATCAATAATAATTAGCCTACAGGCTATAAAAAGCCACAAAATAAGTTTAAGATTTAATTAAATTTAGTTCTACTGTCCAATTTGATTATGGAATAGATATATACTAAACTGTTATAGCAATTCCATAGACCAACTAGACACTTACAATTTGTATTCTTATTTTATTCATAAGGATCCTAAAATAAGTTCAGGATGACAGGCTATCTAGTTTGAGTAGTGGATGACTATAACTACTCAGTGAGTTTTTTTGACTGTGTTTTCTTTATTTAATCAAACTAAAATCTTTAGTTAAATCATAATTTAGTTAGCATTTGGGTATAAATTTAGTTTTGCCAACTAGATATTTAACCAAAGGGTAATATTTTTTTGAGGAAACTACCAAAACCTCCAGACGAGGATTCTCCAGTTCCAGTTTTACCTTGAGATAATTTTTGTTGAAAGTCTATATCTTCCTGATGATAAAGAGAATAAGCTGCTAAGGTAATACAATTAACAAAGGCTGGATCATTATTGTAATCAGGAACAAAATCTACTTGTTTTTTATCAAAAACATACTTAAATATAGGCATTTTAAGGATATTTCTAGCAATTTTATCAATACCTTTAAGATTAGACCCTCCGCCAATTAAAACCGCACCTCCAGGTAAGGAACTTCGTCCAATTTTTCTTAGTTCTCGGTTAATAAATAAAAAAATCTCTTCCACTCGGGGTTTTGAATATTCTTTAATTTCTGAATTCTTAAAAGTTTCGTTAATTTGAAGATCTGGATTATACATTTCTATCTCATCTATACCCGCAAAAAGTTCGTCGTCGTCTAAAAATTCATCATCATCATCAGAGTTAGAAAGATCTAAATACTGTTTTTTGATTTCTTCAGCCATCTCCATGTTGGTTTGTAAGCCGACAGCCAAATCAGCAGTAATATGCTCGCTACCAATAGGAACTACCCCACTGCTAGCTACTTCTTCATTTTCCCAAACTATATAAGATGTTGAATAGTGACCAATATCGATTAGAATAGTACCAGCTTTTTTTTGTCTAACACTCAAAATAAAATCACTACTAGCCAGTGGAGTATAAATACGATCATATATTTCTAAATTAGCTTGGCTAAAGACTTTACTAAAGTTTCTTAGATGGGTGGTTTCCATACTAACGATCAGGGTTTTGGCTTCTAATTTATTAGCAATCATACCTACTGGATATTTGATTCCAGCTTGATTATCAACCTTAAAACTCTTTGGAATAACATGTAAAATTTCGTTATTCATTAGACCAAAAGCTTTTTGTAGGCTATCCTGTATAACTCTCTCAATATCTATTTCAGAAACTTCATTATCTCGCCTAGAAATAACAACTAACCCTTCAGAGCTAATAAAGGTAATACCGCTACCATTAACCCCGACTACAGCTCTACGAATAGGAAGGCCAATAATACTTTCAGCTTGATTGATTACTTCGATTAGAGACTCTGTCGCCTCACTCATATTAGTTATGACACCCTTTTTTATTCCATTGGCTGGACCTTCTACCAAGGCTAGAACTTGAACTTTATCTTTTTCGTCCAAAACATCTTTGGCTACTGCTAATTTTATGGAATTAGATCCAATGTCCACGGATACTAGATAAGGGTCTTTAGCCACTGACTTTGTTTATGTTATTATAAAATTATTTATAGCGATTCTGTACAAACTTAGAGAAGTTGTCAGTTATAAGTTTCTTTTAAAAAGAGACTTTAAGAACTTAAGATGTCTAAGTTGTGTTTAGATTATGTTTTACCAATAAGAATAAGTAATAAATCAAATTGCTAGTTCAAAAAACTCAAACAAATTAAAATTTTGAATTTCTATCTGCTAATTTCTTTTTTTCTTCCCAGGCAAGTCTCATTAGAGCTTTTCTTTTTCTTTTTAGCTTAGTTATCTTATCTTGAGCAAATTTTATAGCTCTACCTCGTTTTTGGACGGCAGCTTTTCGAGTTCTTTTTACAAACTTTGAAAGCATAGCTTTAGAGTTGCCAGCGTTTTGGTCAATTGTTTCTTTAATCATAAAAAATATAAATTTAAGTTGTATATAAAACTAAAAAAAATAAATTGATATTGGCAAGAGCGTAAACCAATAAAATCAAACTTGGATACTGAAAAAAGTTGGCTGTAAAAGGAGCAATTAAGTAAATTAAAGATAAAAATACAATCAAAAAATATCCTATCAAACGAAATTTAGAGAATTTAATGAACATATAACTAAAACAAATATTAAAAATTCCAAGAAAAAAAAGAAGGGTTAGTTTTTGGATAGTAAGTCTATTAAAAAATACAAAAAAAAACAAAATAGCTTGAATAGCAACGACTAAGTAAAAATATATTTTAGATAATAAACTCACAATAAAATATTAACTGACCAATGTTAGACTTTCTACAAAACTTAATAAAAAATACTAGTAAATAAGACTAAACTACAAAATAGAATTTTTAAGTTAGTCTTTAAAATAAAATAGTTAATATAGCTAAAATCAAATTTTTAAGCCATACGACATCTATTATTTTACTAGTTCTTTATTGCTTTTTTTTGGCTCTTGATTTAATCGGTTTTAGTTTCTATTAAATTTTTTCTTTATTCTTTGGGATCGTCAATTTTGTTTGTTTCTAGTTTAGTATCAGATTTTATATTTTCGCTTGATTTTTGCTCAGCTTTTGTTCCAGTAATAATTTCTTGTGGTATTTTTGAAGTTTGCTCAGTTGGATTACTTACTTCTTGATCTGTTTTAGGTTTTGTGCTAATATTTGTTGATTTAGAATCCTCGACTTTATCAACTAAAATGGATTTAAATGGTTTAAACCTACCAGTTTTACTATAGTCCTTACGGGAGTGAGTCAAGTTATTTAGGTTAGATCTTCTTGCCCTTCTTAATTCTAAAACTTCAACTTTATCAATAAAAGGTGAATTAACTGGAAAAGTTCTTTCTACTTTGATTCCATTAACAGAATTCTTGATTACAGTGAAGCTAGAATCCATAGATTTAGAATATTTGGTGCTTTTGGTAGCGTGAATATTAGTTACCAAACCTTTAAAGACTTGTGTACGCCACTTTTCACCGTCTTGATATTTATAATGAACAGCTACTAACGAACCTACTCTAAATTCAGGTAAATCTTGACGAATCTGAGAAGTTACAACCTTACTTTTTCTTAAAAGCTGATTAGACATGGTGGTGATTTATTTGATACTAAAAGTTTGATCCTAAAAAGGATAAGTATATTTATAATAAAATAGTAAAAAAATTGTCTTTTAGTCAAGTAAAAGGTTCCAAAAACTTCTTATTATATTTTTTTGGACTAACAAAAAAACACTTTCTAATTAAGGTTTTTGATAGATAGTACTTTAGTTACTTTAGTTAACTTATATCAGAGTTTTTTTAGAAATACTGTATTTTATTAATTATTTATTGTTTCAAATCTAAATAAATCTACAGGTAATATTTTTGGTCAATTTTACGAAAGCTGAATGAAGCTGAGTATATAACTTGACATAGCTTAATCTTTTAATAAAAAAAGAACTTTTAAACCTATTTATAAAGAAAATTATGTTTCAAACTAAAAATTTACGACGATGGAATATTGCTATGGGTATCTTACACCTAGTTCAAGGTTTTTTTATGTGGTTTGTTTCTAAAACTACTACTTTTAATATCGTTCTTAACTTGCCTTCTCCAGATATTTCTAATCGTTTTTTTGAACTCAAAGCAGAAGATTTTATACAAATCAATCTAGGCTGGGCAATTGCTATATTTTTACTTTTATCTGCTGTTGCTCATTTTTTAACTATTAGTCCAAAAATTTATGACTGGTATGAAAAAAATCTAACCAAAGAGATTAATCTAATTCGGTGGTGGGAATACGCTCTATCTTCTTCTTTAATGGTCGTTGTTATTGCTGCTTTATGTGGGATTAACGATGGAGCAATTTTGTTTTTATTATTTATAGTTAATGCTCTAATGAACTTCTTTGGAGCACTGATGGAAAAGCACAATTCTGCTCTTAAACTTTTATACAAAGACAATTACAAAACTGATTGGACAGCCTTTATCTATGGTTGTCTTGCAGGAATTGCTCCTTGGATCGTTATGGGGGTTTATTTCTTTACTTCTATTAACAGAGTTAATGATCAAATAAATATTCCTGATTTTGTATATTGGATTTTTCCTACTTTATTTGTTTTCTTTAATTTGTTTGCTTTTAATATGTTCTTACAGTACAAAAAAATCGGTCCATGGAAAGATTATATTTTCGGTGAAAAAATCTACCTTATCCTTAGTTTAACTGCAAAAACTACCCTAGCTTGGTTAATTTGGGGTGGAACTTTGAGACCTTAAAAGAAATCTTGTTATGCAAATCTGTTTTGAATATACCCAAATGCTAACTAAATTATGGTTTAGCTAAGGATTTTAGTTTTGATTAAATAAAGAAAACACAGTCAGAAAAACTCACTCAGTAGTATAGAGTCTATAAAAGTTAATTTTATAGCTAGTCCCCATATACTAGTTAGACATTCTGGTTTTTTAAAACTTCTTTAAAACAAACTTAATATCTAATAACTTATCTAAGCTAAATATGGAATTGCTATAACATAATCGGAGACTATCCTTTATTCATAGCTTTCATTCATAGCTTTCTGGCCTTTGTTGATTTGCCTAACTATAAAAAATTGAATTATAGAAGTAATCGATCCAGATACTTGAGAAATCAAAGAAAATATAAAACTAGCCCCAATCAACCTAAAATCTAGATTGTCAGAAGTAGAATTATTACCATAAGAAAATAAATAAGGCTGAGTTAAAATATCGGCTAAGTTGCCAAAAAAACCAGAAAAATAAGAAATACCTAATAAAACCCAGAAAGTAATTATTAAAGCTTGGGCATAATTTTTGGCTGAGAGTTTATCTATTCCAAGCAACAATAAATAAGGAATTACTAAATTAGCTAAAGGTATAAAATAAAAACCTACATTCCATCCAGGAGATAAAAATAATTCTTTTTTACCTAAATATTCAGCATTTTGGTGAGCTCTGTGTAACCACATCAAATAGAATACTAAATTAAAGACATTAACAACTACTAAACCTAAAACTAAGATTATTAACAAAATTAAAAAAACTAAAAACATACCACCTAAAGCTTCAAAGCTAGTATCCGAATCATAACTAGCATTAGAAAAGGTTATAAAAAAAGTAAAACCAAAAATTATTGCGAATATAAAAAATAAAATCCAAATACTTATATTAACAAAAAAAGAAACGTAATATCTTTTAGCTCTCATGTCATTATCTTGAAACTGGTTTTTAATTCTAGTTGACTGAGTATTGCTATCTAAAGTGGTTGAAGACATAAAAGCTAATTAAATTAGTTAACTTTAGTAAAAAAAATTGAGTTTAGTCAACTTTTCTGTAAGACTCTTTACATTGCATCTTTCAAAACACCTCTAAATCTGCTTCAAAGTAGGCTCGTTACTAAATTATGCAAGAGATATGTGTTTACTAAAGACCAAAGGTCTAAGTCAAGTAGAATATTTAGATCTTAATTAGATCTAAGGTATTGTGCCAAAAAATATTAGGTTGACACGGCACACATTTTAGTAAGATTTTCAAAGTTTATATTAGCATTTTCCTTTTTGTGTAGGCTCTTGCTAGAATAAGTTTAGAAATTTTTTGGATTGGTTGATAGTTCCAAATTTAAATGATATCTTAGCAAGTTTTTTTAAAAAAGTTTGACTAAAAGACTAAAAAGTTTTGTTTTTTACTATGCATGTCTAATTTGAAATTACCTCAAATTATAATTTTATATGGCCCGCCAGCTGCTGGAAAAGGTACTCAAGCTCATTTTTTAAAACAAAAGTTACCAGAATATTACCATTTAGATTTTGGAACCGAGTTAAGATCTTTTGTAAAAAACAATATTGGAGATTTTCATATCGACACTGAAGAAATTAACCCAGATTCTTCAGAAGAATTGTTAGTTATTGCCAGAAGAATAAAAAAAATGATGAAAGATAGTTTTCCTGTAAAAAGTTCAGATCTTAGGTTTGTTATCGAAAAATCAATTAATGATTGTGTAGCTAGAGGACAAGGAATGATTATCGAAGGTCCAGGCAGATTGGTTGAAGAAGCTCAATGGCTGTCTAACTTTATGAACGAAAAACAAATAGAAGTAGTGATTTTCCATCTTTATATTTCTATAGAACAAGTTCTAGAAAGAGCTAAGAGTAGGTATTATCTACCTAGTACTAAGAAACCCTTTAAATCCTATGAAGAAGCTATGCAAGCCCGTGAAGGTCACGAAGAACCATATCGCAGGCCAGAAGATCAGGATCAAGAAGGAACAAAGCAAAGATATAAGTTAATGTATTCTGATAATTTTGCTAGAATTATTTCTATTTATCAGTTGCAAGCTAAGTCTTTGGTCTTTAATGTAGATGCTAGCAATTCAATCGAAGAAGTATCGAACACAATGCTAAGTTATTTTGATAAATTTTATGGAGTTAGTTTATAAAATATATTTATTATTTATCCTTTAAAACAAAGATTTTTAGTTTTATAGCAACCCACGCTAAACTTAGATAAGTTTTGATGCATCTCAAAACCTTTAAAGAAGTTTATTTTTTTGATTAATATAGTAGAAAGTGGTAGTTTTGTATAACTTTGGCAATTTTACCTTAAAAAAACAAAAAATGGTTTATTTTTTGAACCATAAGACAAGATTAATCATAATTTTAATAAAATTGTTTTTATACCGAAACCTCTACCAATATAAAATAATAAATTGATTTACTTTTTTTAATCATACAACAATGGCTATTTGCCAATCTCAAAAAAACTCTTTTTAAATATTTGATATTTATATCAAAGTTTAATTTTTACTAAATAATTACATGCAAAGTACTGAACTTTATAAACCAAGAATTTACGAATTTGAAAATAAAAATTCATTTTTAGAAATCGTTAGAGGTAGCATCTTAGACAAAATCTTAGACACAAATGCCGAAAAAGGAATGGTTAGGCTGTGTCTTAATGGCAACTCAACACTTCTTGAAGTTTATAAGACTTTTGGTCAGGAGTATGGATTTCCTTGGGAAAAATTAAGTCTATATCAAACTGATGAAAAAATAGATTCTAACAATTCTTTTCAAGAACAAATACTAAAAACCTTAGATCAAGATATAAAATCAGAAATTGCCGAAATTAATTTTTTTAATCTCAAATTTCCTAAAGAAATGGTAATTAAAGATTATATAGAATATCTTGATAATTTGGATGGGCTATATTTTGATTTAGTTATTTTAGAAATTCTTAATGATGGCTCGATTGCTGGTCTTTTTCCTAAAAGTAAAATATTATCTCATCAGGATAGCCCAGTTGTGGAAACTATAGCTCCTAGCTATCTTAATGAGCCATATAGAGTCACTTTGAGTATCGAATCTATACTGAATACAGATGAGATTTTTGTAGTTGTTGACGGTCCAAAAAAAATAGAAGTTCTTTCAGAATTGTTAGAAGGCTTAAAAAAAGCCACAGAATTTCCAGCTAAATTTTTACTAGCTCATCCAAAAGTTTCGATTTTTTGGTACTTAGGGTAAATAAAATATAGCAATTCATACTAAACTTAGATAAGTTATTAGACGTTATACCCAGAATGTCTAAGGTGTTAGACATACTTATAAAATAAACTAAAAACAGTTTTTTTGTAACAAACACTAAAATTAGTCAAAGGTTTAATCTAAAGGCTTTTTAAAGAAAAAAGAATTGTAAAGTTTAGTATTAAATCACTGTATTTATACTTACTGCAAAGTAAATTTCTGTTTTAGTTATATTTAATCAGATACAAAAAATTAAAAAGTCCTAATTTGGATTAATCTAAGTATAATTTAATCCTATAATCTTATAATCTAAAAAATTTTAAAAGCCTTAAAAAACAAGGTTAAAAACTAAAAAACCTACTTAACATAATCTTAATAAGAATTAGTTAAATACTCCTTACAAAGGATTTGGACACATCAAGGACTTTAATTTTTTTATAATATTCTAAATTTTCTATAGTTTTTTCGATTGTATTAGTAGTGTAAATTCCTTTGAGATCTGAATTTTGGAATTTTTCGGCAACTCCCCTAGCAAAGTCAGCGTGTACAATGACCGCATAGACTTCCGCTACTTTATTAGCTTTGCATAACTCTAAAGCATTAAGAATAGTTCCTCCACTAGTTGAGATATCATCGATTAAGATTACTTTTTTGTCTTTGATTTCACCTCGTAATTCAACAGCTTCGCAATAGTGTTCTTTGTTTAAATGTCTAGTTTTTTTGATGCTAACAAAGTCTCCATTAGCCTGATCTTGATAAAAATTTTCAGCAAAAAGCTTAGCTCTATCTATACCTCCATCATCTGGAGAAGCAATAGTTATAGCACTTTCAGTGTTTTTAGATAACCCTAAGTCTTGGTAAACTTGTTTTGCTACTTCAGATAAAACTGAGATATTTTTAATTTTTAGATTGATATTTTTTAGTATTTTTTCGCTATGAATATCTGCTGTTAAAACTCTTTGTATGCCTACAGCTTGTAAAATTTTACTAATTGTTGTGATCGAGATACATTCTTTAGGAAGATGTTGTTTATCTTGTCTAGCATAGCCAAAGTAAGGAATAATAGCAGATATATTCTGGATTCCTTCTAGCTTGAGAGTATCGGCTAGAAGTAAGATTTCCATCAGATTGTTATTAGCTGGATTAGAGGTGGACTGGACAATAATACACGATTCATAGTTTACAATCTCGTCTGGAAGTTTAATCTTCATTTCAGAATTAATAAAATGAACTACCCGAGAGTTAAGATATGGTAAACCAGCTTTTTGGGCTATAGCCTCAGCTAAAAGCTTAGAATTAGTTCCAGGAAGAATGCAGGTTTTTGACATTAAATTAGATTTTCATTGCGAACTTCTTTTGTCAAAATTTAAAATTTTTTATGTTTATTTTTAACTAAAATTTAATAGCTTAACATTTAGATTCCAAAAAACTGAATTTTGCTTTGTAGTGATTATAAATCTTAAAAAATCAAAAAATAACTTCTAGATTTAACTAAGTTCAATCCTATTGTAAAATTTGACTATGAAATGAGTATATTTATGACTCTTAAAGCTTTTTGACAAAACTAACTTCCCAAAATCAATCAAAAAATACCAAATTTATTTAAAATCATTACTTATTTTATTTAAAAAAATATTATTCTAAAAGATTTTTAAACCTAGTTATTTTTAAAATACTTGACAAATTAATTATTAACTAATTAATAGTTAAATGTGCAAGTTAAAAACTTCTTGAATTCGACTGAAGCTAAACTACATCACTTAGTAGCCTTAATGCAAAACTATGCCAAGGATTACCTAAGTTCTGAATTTGATATTAGCTTTAATCAGTTTAGGGTGCTTATGATCCTTACAGAAAAAGATAACATTAATCAAAAATATCTATCTAAGTGTATGGATGTGACTGAAGCTGCAATTAGTAAAATTTTGTTTGAATTAGAAAATAAAAAATACATAAAAGCCGAAATCAATCCACAGAACCGTAGGCAAAGAAAATTAAGTCTAACTAGAAAAGGTCTAGATTTAATTAAAAAAACTGCTGGTTATCTAAGCACCTCAACTAATTCCCTTTTTTCTGAAGTTACTAAAGAAGAGAGAAAAATTTTTGATAATGTTTTAGACAAACTATTAAAAAGCTTTACTTTATAAAAGTTGCTTGTATTAATTATAATATTCAAAATAATTTTTAAGTTTTTAAGATCAAAATTTTAGTAATTTTCGGTTCTGACAAGCCTTAATTAAGACTAAAAGCAGATATTTAAAATTCAAAAATTCTAATTTGAGTTAATCTGATTATTATGCTTTAACAAGCTTTTATAAAAAAAATCTCTTAGAAATAAATTCTTAATTGGTAGTTTTTAGATACTTCAAAAAAAGATAGTTTAGCCTTAGGATGGTTTTTTCAAGATTTTACAATAATCACACTTGCTTTTTATATTTTATCTTATATACTTATATGCACCACAACCAATATGGAAACCTCCAAAAAGAAGAACAAAATTCGTTATTCGTAAAATGGACAAGCTTTTTTATAAATAAATGGAGAGTAACTTTAATAATTATACTAGCAATTATTATTGCTGGACTCTTTGGAACCTTTAATAACCAAAGGCAAGACTTTCCGACAATTCCAGCTAATGTAATTGTTATTAATGCTGTTTATCCTGGAGCTTCTAACCAAAATATAGAAAAAGAGGTAATAGTTCCAATAGAAGGATCAGTCAAAGACATAGATAACGTTACTAAAATTAGGGCAACAGCTAATGATAATTTTGCTAATCTTGTTCTAGAAATGGACATCTTCGAAAAAGATATTTTGAACCAAAGATCAGCTGAAGTTTCTGATTCTATTAGTAATTCTGGTATTCCTGAAGGTGTAACTTTTACTGTCTCTGTTCCAGAAGCTTCTGGCCCAACTATGTTTTTGGGTGTAGTTGATGACGGGACCTGCGAGCCTTTATTAGAATGTGCTTCAGAAATTAAAACCAAATTAGAATCAACCTCTAAAGAAATTAAAAGGGTTGATATTATTCCAGGGGATGACTTCGAAGTTAGAGTTGTACTAGATGCTCAATCTTTATCAAGTAATCGTCTTACATATGAGCAAGTTACTCAAATTGTTTCTGGTTTTGTTAATAGTTTACCAGGTGGCAATATTCAAGAAAATGGCGGTGAAATAAGTATTGTAGTGTCTAATAGCGTAGAAAATATTGAAGATCTAAAAAACCTACCAATTACTCCCCAGATTAAATTATCTGATATTTCTACTGTAGAAAGAGTCGCCAAATCTACCTCCAATATTCCAGGAGTTGCAGCTTATAGACAGGATGATGATTTCAAAATTCAAGAAGTAGTTTACTTATTGATCTACAAAACTGATAATGGAGACTCAGTAAATATCTCTAAAGCAGTCAAAAACGAGCTAGATAAAATAAAAGAAACCAATGATATCTCTGCTAATCAAAATATTGTTATTCTGTCTGATAGTGCTGATGACGTTCTTAGACAAATTAACAGCTTAGTTCAAAGTGCAATTTTTGGCTTGATTTTGATTTTGGTTATATTGTTATTCTTTATTAACTTAAGAGCAGCTATCGTAGTTTCTACAATTCTACCTTTAGCTTTTCTGATTACTTTATTTGCTCTTTATCAAATTGGTTTAACGATTAATATTTTGACACTATTTGCTATGATCTTGGCACTTGGTATATTAGTTGATAATGCTATTGTAATTGCCGAGGGAATGATGTATGAAATCGAAAAAGGAGTAGATCGCAAAACAGCAGCATTAAGAACCGTAAAAAAACTAGGCCCAGCTATAACTTCAGCTACGCTAACTACTTTGATAGTGTTTGTACCATTTGCTACTTTACCTGGAATTTTGGGTGAATTTTTAAAATTTATACCATACACTATAATTATAATGATGGTTGTTTCTTATTTTTTGGCTATTTCTATTACTCCGTTATTTGGTAGGGTATTGTTAAGTAAAGAAGTAGCTCATGAAACTAAACTAAAAACCTGGCAAAAAATTTTGATTTTTCCATTGATTGTTAAATATGGACAAATTGGAGTCAACAAGATTGCTGATTTTTATAAAGCTATTGTAAAAAGAATCTACAATAATATTTTCTTAAAATTAGTAACTATATTTGTAGGGTTTATTGTATTATTTGCAGGTCTGTATACTGCTACTTTTATTGATTCTGGTCAGTTTCCTGAAGTAGATAGTCAAGTTATGGCCATCTCTATAAAATTACCAGCCGGAGTTTCTAACAAAGTTAGAACTGAAGTTTTTAAATCTACTAACGAAGCTTTTGCCAATTTTGAAGATTTTGAAAGTTCTTATGCACAGGGAGGAGATACCTTAGTAGGTATTTTTACCCCTCCTACGGAAAGAAAAACTGATAAAACAATTTTTAAAATTGTAGATGAAATAAACCTTATTTTGCCAGAAATTGAAAATAAATTTGAAGGTCTAGAATTAGAAGCGAGATCTCTGTCTGCTGGTCCGCCAGTTAATGAATTTGATATTGTAGTTGAATTAAAAGGCCAAAATCTAGAACCGTTAAGCAGTTTAGCTGAAGATATCGAAAATTATGCTAATAGCCAACCTCAAGTTAAAGAAGTAGAAAATGGTTATAAAAATAACTTAACTAAAAGTATAAGTGTTGACTTTGATGAAACTGCTTTAGCTGAAAATAACCTAAATACTTTTGTAGCCTCTAGTATCATTAGGCAAAATTTTGCAAAAGATGAATCTGGTAAAATAATTGTCCAAGATAATAGAATTGCGGATGATTTGAGTTTTCAATTAGGGCAGCAAAACGATAATAAAAACCTAGAATCTTTAGAAAATTTAACTTTAATCCCAGGTATACTCTTGTCTGATGTGGCTGAAGTTAAGGAACAAGAGACTTTATCTTCGATCAATAGATTAGAAGGAGAAAAATTAGTCGAAGTTAGTATTAAGCTAAACCAGGACGAAGATGTAATTGCCTTCCAAAATCAATTAAATGATTATCTAGGAATTGAGATATTAAACCCAAATGAAAAAACTTTAAGAAACGATGCTAGAGTTAAAAATTTTGGCATTACTGAAGCCGAAAAAATTAGTTTTGGCGGGGCTCAAGCTGAACAAAGCGAAGATTTTACTAATTTAGTTATAGTTGCAATTTTAGCTCTTATTGGAGTTTATATTATCCTAGTTAACCAGTTTAATTCTTACGCCAAACCTGCACTTATTATGTTTACTGTTATTTTTGCTTTTGCTGGAGTATTTCCTGGTTTAAAAATTTTTGGCGAAGGACTTAATTTTATTTCTGGTCTTGGCGTAGTAGCTCTTATTGGAATTGCAGTTAATGACGCAATTGTCTTTATTGATGTTCTCAATAAGCTCTACGAAGAAGAAGGTAATCAAAAAAAGCGTTGGGAAATCCTAATGGAGTCTGGTTATCAAAGATTTAAACCAATCTTATCTACTACTATTACTACAATTTTAGGTATTTTACCTTTGACTATTACTGATCCATTTTGGAGAGGTTTAGGTATCGCTATTATTACTGGTTTGATGTTTTCAACTATTGCTACTTTATTCTTGGTTCCTTTGATATTTGATCTTGTGGCTAGTCTTTGGAATTGGATAAAAAGGAGATTTAAAAAAATATTTATAAAAAATTAAAACTTTTATTACATGGATTAAAAATTACCATCTGCAGACTCCCCTTACTTAAAAACGTTAATTACAGTAGTTGTGAAAACTATAAGCTTTTAACCTTTTATATCCTTTGGGCTAATTAAAATTAAGATATAAAATTTACCTCCTTTATGGAGGGTTTTATAATTAATTGAGAGTAGTTTTTATAAAAATTTTTTGACTATACTAAAAAAGGCTGTAATAATTGCCTTACAAATTTAAAATACATAAAATAAAAAAATATACTTAATTTATTTTAAAAATTATTTTTGATTATCCTGCAAATTTGCAGAAAGTATGGTAAATCTTATTACTTATAACTAATCCATATACGATTTAGACACTTTGTATATTCCAAACTTATTTTAATAAAAAACTTAGCAATTAATAACTTATCAAATTTTGGTACAGAATCACTATATAAGTAATATAGCCAAACTCATTTTATTTTATAAATGAACCTAGTTTAGTTCTAATTAAAAGGTTTGTTTTATACCCTTTGGGCTCATCGTTACGGTAATTAACCATTAAGATATTTATCGATTTATTTGCTTATTAAGAACTAAATTTAGGGTAGTAATGAAAGTATTAAGATAAGTTTTATCTAAAAAATTAATGCCAGCTTCAGTATAAGTTAAAAAGAGGTTTTGTTGTGAGAGGTGTGTAAAATAATTAACAAAAAAATATAAAATAGTCTTGGATATTTTGTTGACAAAGGATTCAAAAATCTAATCCACGTCTAATCTTAAACAAAAACAAATGCAAGATAAAAAAAATTCTGAAAAAAAAAGGAATTATCTGGTTATAGCTATTGTTCTATTAATGGCTAATCTGCTATTGGTTGGATTTATTTTTCTTAATAATTATCGAACAGATCAAGAAATCAAACAAATTAAAGATTTTCAAGATACTGAAGTTCTTGGAGCAACTAGCATTCCTATATTTGATCCATCTGAGATTTTTAGCAATAGTGCCTTTACTAGTACCAGAGCTTTTCCGACTGAGCAGTCGGTTCAAGATTATTTGAATAGAGTTAACTCACCTTTACGTAATTATAAAGACCAAGGTAAGGCCGCTAGCTATTGGATTTATGGAGCTTCTAGAGGAATCACTAGCAGTAAATATGGAGTCACTCCAAAGATTAATCCAGGAGTAATTATAGCTTATCTAGAAAAAGAGCAATCATTAATGTCTTTATCAAATTATGATGTTAATACTGACCCACAGAACAGAATTAGGACAGCTATGGGTTACGGTTGTCCTGACGGAACTAGTTGCGAAACCAAGTACTATGGTTTAGCTAATCAGCTTAATTGGGCGACTTATCAGTTACAATTTAATTATGATAGAGCAATTTCTAAGAGTAGCTTGGTTGCTCCTTACCACGTTAATAATACAATTACTACCCTAGACGAATATAATGTCTTTATTAGTAACGGAGCTACAGCAGCTAACTACCGATACACACCCCATGTTTATTGGGGTAATTATAACCTATGGAAAATTGTCACAGCTAACGGCTGGGGAGATAGCAGTCGAACTTATACATATGCCGAAATTGACTCTGTTAATTTAAGTAGAAAAGATAAAGATATAAATTCTGTAGATACTGGAACTCCTATTTCGCTTAGCGAGATTTATCCAATATTAACTACTGATTATAGTTATGGAAGTCAAAGTAGTGATATTCAAAAGTTACAGAGATTTTTAAGACAGCAAGGTTATTATATGAATCGAGAAATAACTGGAATGTATGGTTTGATAACAGAACAAGCTCAGAAAAATTTTAGAAGAGATAAAGGTATTGTAAATTCAAAACCTACAGAAGCTTGCAAACAATTATTTGAAAGAAACTGGAGAATTGGCCAAACAGGGTCAGATGTAGAGAAGCTACAAATTTGTTTGCGTGAAGCTGGTTATTTTGATTGGCCAGTGATCACTGGATATTATGGCCCAGTGACTGAAAGCGGTCTTAATTCTATAAGAAAAGCCTTAGCAACGCCTGATCCACTAAAAGAAGAAGGTGGTAATAATTCCTCTAACCAGCCTGTTCCAGTAGCTAGTGGCACAGTAGTTACTACTTCAAAAGGGGTTTCGGAAAGCGGTCTTAATCTTAGAGACTCGGCCTGCGGACAAAGAGTAGACACAATTCCTTGGAATCAAATCGGTCAAAAGTTAGAAGGTCCAATCAAAAAAACTTGCTTTGGTCAAACTTGGAACTGGTATAAAGTAAACTTTAGTGGAAAAATTGGTTGGGTAGTAGATTATTATTTAGAAAATACAAGTTTAGATAATCAAAAGCCAAATCAAAACAACTCAAACTCTAAAGAACAACCTTCAACTCAATCACCAAAAGAACCTTCTGAGCAGTCTTCATCTAATAATTCTTCTCAAAGTTCTGACCAAAAAGGTGTTAGAATAAAGTTAGAAAGAGTTGAAGATCAAACTCAAACAGTAAAAACCAACTCCAAAAACGAAAATATTTCTGAAGTTCCTGGTCTTAATCTTAGAGACTCGGCCTGCGGACAAAGAGTAGACACAATTCCTTGGAATCAAATCGGTCAAAAGTTAGAAGGTCCAATCAAAAAAACTTGCTTTGGTCAAACTTGGAACTGGTATAAAGTAAACTTTAGTGGAAAAATTGGTTGGGTAGTAGATTATTATTTAGATGGAGTAGCTTTACCAAACAAAGAAACAAAAACTAATTCGCGAGGTGTTAATAACGTTTCTGGTTTAAACATGCGTAGTGCGGTTTGTGGTAATAAAATAGAGGTAATTAGCTGGGGGCAGACTGGTCAAAAATTAGAAGGTCCAATTTCAGCAGAGTGTTTTGGTAAAACTTGGAACTGGTATAAAGTAAACTTTAATGGGCAGGTTGGCTGGGTAGTAGATTATTATTTGGATTAATTTGTTTTGATTTAATTTTTTAACTACCCTCTGACCGCTCATCTTAAAATTACTCAGCCATATTAAAATCCACCCTAATAAATATTTTGTTTTTATGAAAAAAGTTAATTTAAGTTTAATATTAAGCTATCCTAATTCAAAAAAAAATTAGATTGATTATTTATTTGACAAATCTTGTGAATCAAGTAAACTATGCCTAAAATTACAAACAAAAAAATAATGGGGTATTTAACTCAGAAAAAACAAGAAGAAATTGAAAACGCAGTTAATCTTATCTATCTTAAGACTGGTAAAAGCTATCCTGAAGATTCTCTTTTAGATATTGCTAAAGAAATGGGCTTAGAGGTGCGTGTTGCTGATTTTAATAAATTAGGAGAGGGTTATGAAGGGGTATGTGGAGTAGTTGATCCAGAACAAAAAACTATTTATGTTCAAAACCAAAATCCAGGAAGAAATAACTTTACATTAGCTCACGAAATTGGACATTATGTTCTTGGTCATGTAGGTAAAAAGTTCAGAATAGATAAATATAACTATGACGATTCTGAAGATTCTATGCAAGAGATTGAGGCAAATTTTTTTGCGGCTACCTTACTAATGCCGATAGATACAATTAAAGAACTAAAATTACTAAGATTTCCAATATTTGCCATGGCTGAATATTTTGGAGTGTCCGAAACTGCAATGCGAAATAGATTAAGATGGCTCAGAACCAAAACATAAATCAAATCAGAAAGGCTTCACCTGGTATTTCTCCCCAGCAAGCCTTAAGACAAGCTTCGGTTAGTGCTAATAGAGAAAATATTGCTATGCCAGCAACTGGTATAAATCGATATCAAGCTATTAGAGACTTACTTAATGAAAGGCGTAATCAACGTAAAGTACTTTTTAGATTTGCTGTGTTTTCAGCTATTATTACACAAATATTTTTAATTTCTATAGTTATAGGACAAGGTTTGTATCGAGCCTTTGGGCCAAATAAAGATTTTTTAATTTTAGAAAACTTTGGCATAGAAACCCTAGCAGTCTCTATTTTTGGTCAGTTTATATCAGTTATTCTTGTTATTACTAATGCTGTTTGGGATTCTAGAGAGTTAGAGTATTTGAACTAGTTAAATTATACTCATTTCATAATCAAACTTGACAAAGGGGGTAGGCTTACAAGTCTCTTCCATAGACTGCCATAAAATTAAATTAAACCGATACGGCTTTGCCCAGACCATATCTTTCATCGTTTCTGTAATAATCAGTTGCTAAAATTTTAACCATACTAGTTACCACAGTTATTAATTACGTCGGATACCGCTGGTTTGTGTAAGAAATAAAAATGAATGGGTTTATGACGACATCTTGAACTACGAAAACCAAATGAAAAAGTTGCCTATAATTTATCAAAAATAGACACTCACCCAAATTATGAAAAATTTAAAAAAGAGTATTTAGATTATTGTAATTTTAAAGATCAAAAGTTTAAAAAATCACAAGAGCTTGGAAATGCAAAAAGTTTGTATAATGCTATAAATAGAGAAGTTTTGAGGCAAAAAGAAATGAATTATTTGTCTATTTTGATAAAAGATAACGAATTTTATTATTTAGCCTTGATCCAAAAAGATTTTGCTAAACAAATCAAATTGTTGAAAAACTAAAACAAAACCCAACAGAAAACTGGCAAATGCTAGATTATCACAAAATTACTTTTAAAGCTTTAGAAAAACTAGCACTTTTGGATGAGTCTACTTTTGATATCGATGACAAAGGTCTTCAGTCTCAAGCTAAAGAAATTTGGAAAATTTATAAAACTAAATCTTTTAAAGAATTAAAAAACAGAGGCTCGCTTCAGAACATAGAATGGTATCAAATAGAGCAAAGGAAAAGACAAATAATTCAGCAAGATAGACTTAAGCTTATAACTTTTTGTTTAAATTGCCTAAGAACACTTCCTGATTATGAGAGATATAATTTTAATTTTAGACATCCAAACTCGTATTCATCAATTGAAGAATTTGCTGACGAAATAGACAAACAAGGCTACAAATCAAGTTGGTTGGGTTTAAACAAAGATTATTTATTTGAGCTGGAAAAACAAGATAATGAAAATGTCTTAATTTTTAAACTTCATAATCAAGATTTCAGACGAGATAAAATTCAAGATAAAACTAGAAAAGTTAATGCAAAACCTAGAAAAAACTATGGGAACAACAGTTTATCAGACTATAGAAAATGCTATTGTAAATAAATTTAAGTATTATGTAGTTAAAAATGGAAAATATGACGGTCAGCAATTTGTATTAAATATAACCAAGATTGAGGATTTGAGGGAAAAAGACGATGTAAAAAACGAAACAAATAGAGGTAAAATAAGATATTTAAAATCTAAAGATCAAATTGGAAATATTTTGTTTGTAGATGAAGGTTTAACGAGCAATGAATGTCCGAGTTGTGGATTTACACATCAACAAGTTTATAAAAATCGTAATTTTGCTCAATTTGAAGATACGGAAAATCAATACAATCTATAAGTTTTGGAATATAATTATTCTTTTAATAAGAACTTTTATAAGGAAAAACTGGGTGATTTTTTACAGAAATATTGTAATAACAAAGAAAGTTTGAGCGATAAAGAACAAGAGGATTTTCAAAAATTATTTATGCCAAGGGCAAAGAAAAATGGTTTCATGAAGCACGGAGATAAAGACTTTTTCCACTGTCCTTGCTGTGGTTTTTCTAGTATTAACTGTAATTCTGATAAACTTAAAAATGGTAATTTATAGTCAAAACTGGTGACGATGTAGCCTCCTACAACATTGCCAAGCGAGGTCTTGGACAAATTCTGAAAAATGTTTAAAAACAAACCATGTCCAAATATCAACCCAAAACCCAAGTCAGTGATCAAAGTGTGTCTGATTTTTTGAACACGCTTCAAGATGAAGTCCAAAAGCAAGATTCGTTTGTTTTATTAGATATTTTTAAGCAAGTCACAAAAAAGGAGCCAAAAATGTGGGGGAGCTCGATTGTGGGATTTGGTAGTTATCACTACAAAGGTAAATCTAGAATAGTAAAACTTGGTAAACACAAAATTGGAAAATCTTGCTTGTATATCAAAAAATTAGCAGACGTGGATTTGGAAGTTTTGAAAGAACTGTTAACCTTTGCTTGGCAAAACGCCCCCAAAAGCTCTTTATAAAATCCAAACAAAAACTTGAATTAATTAGGAAAAATCTTTTAATACTTTATTATTCACGATTTACATCTTGTTATTCAACCTTCTTATAATTGATTTATAAATTAATCCACTCTACAACTAAAAATACTAAATATAATTAAACTTAATGCTCTATGTTACCCCGTCACCAGTTGGAAATCTTGAGGATATTACTTTGAGAACACTAAATCTACTAAAAATCGCCGAAGTTGTAATTTGTGAAGACAGTCGCCAAACTAGAAAATTAATAGAATTATTAAAGATCAATAATAAACCTCAATTTATTGATATTATCAAGGGGCACGAACTAAACACAAATAAAATCTTGAAAGAAATTGAATCTCAAAAAGAAAATCAAAAAAAAATAACCTTGCTTATGACTGATTCTGGAACTCCAGGAATATCAGATCCAGGTAGAGAAATTATAAACTTATTCAAATCTAATCAACTTCCTTACACTGTTTTACCTGGAGCCAGTAGCCTTATTCCAGCTATTGTTGCTTCTGGATTTGTCTCTAAAGAGTTTGTTTTTTATGGATTTTTACCGATCAAAAAAGGCAGGCAAAAAACCTGGCAAGAAATAAACTTACAAAAATACCCAGTAGCTTTGTTCGAATCTGTTCATAGAATGGAGAAGTTTATCCAAGAAACCAAAAAATATCTCAATAAAAACCAACAAATATTCATTGCTAGAGAAATCTCTAAAGTCCATGAAACTTACTGGTCAGGTACTGTTCTAGAACTAGAACTAGCTAAAATAAAACTAAAAGGCGAATTTGTAATTATTATATATCCTTTTGACTAATTTTAGGGTATAAATTTAACCCACGCTAAGTTTTTTTTCAAAAACTTTCAAAAATGTTTATTTTTTTTATTAAATCACGACTTCCGCATTTAGCTAATTTAGGTAAGAAAATATAGGTTAAAATTTGTGTAAAAATAAATAAAATCTTCAGTTTTGCGGAAGTTCTGAAATAGAATAAAGAAAGTATTTGGTAGTATTTTTAAAATAATTTACGAAGGTTTTAAAAAAATTATATTTACTTTAAAGCTTCTAAATAGGCTTTGCAGCTAGCTACCACAATGTCTGTGTCAGAGCTAGAGGCGGTTTTGATTTGGCTCTCTATTTCGACTCTAACGTTGACTGTGGCTTGAGCATCAATTCCGCTAGTAACTGCATTGACTGAATATTCTAACAACTTATTAGGTACTCTAATTACTTGATTAATAGCTCCGTAAGCTGCGTCCACTGGTCCATCACCTTTTGCAGTTGACTTTATCAAGTAATAACTATTTTGTTTAGTCACTTCTACATTAGCATCTTCGATCTCAAAATTATCACCACTAAACTTTAGTTCGATCATAGCCACAGGCTGGTTAAGAGTTCCACAATGAATATCTAGATTAAGTAGTTCAAATTGAGCTTGGTCGCCTTCTTTCATATCTTGTTCTCTAACTAGCAAGTGTAGATCTTGGTCAAAGATTTGCTTTTTTTTATCTGCTAAAATCTTAAATCTATCATAAAAATCACTTAATTCTTTTTCATTCAAATTATAGCCTAACTCTCCTAGTCTAATTTTGATTGCGTGCCTACCAGAATGTTTTCCTAATACTAATTTATTTTTTTCTAAGCCAATATCTTCAGCTTTCATAATTTCATAAGTTTCAGGATTTTTAAGAACTCCATCTTGATGGATTCCTGATTCGTGAGCAAATGCATTAGCCCCTACAATGGCCTTATTAGGTTGTACAGGAACTCCTGTAATAGCCGTAATTAGTTTACTTGCTGGATAGATTTCTTTAGTATTAATCTCAGTATTAAATTTATAAAAATCACTTCTGGTTTTGAGAGCCATAACTACTTCTTCAAGGCTAGCATTACCGGCTCTTTCTCCAATTCCGTTAATTGTACACTGAATCTCTCTAGCTCCACCCAAAACTCCAGATAGTGAGTTAGCTGTAGCCATACCTAAATCGTTCTGACAGTGAGTAGAAATTATGACTTCGTCTTTTTTTGGATGTGCTTCATTCCATGGCTTAATTATCTTCTCAAACAAATTTTTAATCATTTGATGGTACTCCTCTGGTGTAGCATAACCAACAGTATCAGGAATATTGATCACGTCTGCTCCAGCTTCTAGAGTGGCCTGAACTACTTGGTGCAAATAATCCTGTTCTGTACGCACCCCATCTTCTGGGCTAAAGACCACTTTAGGTACCAAGCTTTTAGCCAAAACAACTCCTTTTACAGCCATCTCTAAAATTTCTTCTTTGGATTTTTTTAATTTAAATTTTCGATGAATAGGAGAAGTGGCAATGAAAGTATGAATTTTTGGCTTTTTGGCTTTTTTGACAGATTCGTAGGCGATTTGGATATCTTTTTCAACAGCTCTAGCCAAAGCACAAACTTCAGAGTAATTAATTACTTGCGAGATTCGACTAACAGCCTCAAAATCATCTGGAGAAGTAATTGGAAAACCAGCCTCAATTACATCTACTCGGAGACGGTCTAATTGCTTAGCTACTTGAATTTTTTCGTTATTGTTCATACTAAAACCAGGTGACTGCTCGCCATCACGAAGAGTAGTATCAAAGATTGTAATTTTTTGGACTGACATAGGCTATTTTTTAATCAAATTAAGAAATAAAATCTAAAAGTTGTAAAATATCAAAACAAATATAGCTTTTGGAACTAGTACGTTAAGACAAAATTAAATTCAGAAATATAGTTTTAATTATTCTGATTCTACAACTAAAAATTATAATAAGTAAAAATAATTTTTAAAAAAACTTGCTTATTTCTTAAATTTATAAAAATTTTCTAGCTGTTTTACCTATAAAATAGATTAAAAATAGATTAAATACAAAAAAATATTTGCCCAAATGAAAAAATAAAATCATAATTTTGTTAATGTACTTTTTGAGTGCAATTTTGATAGGTATAATAAAGCATTAAAATTTAGATATTTAAACTATACCAATCAGTTTTTTTGCTAATTGAGTATAGCTTGTAATTTTAAGTTTATCTATATAAAAAAATAATAAGGTTTTTTTGACCTGTGTGTGTTGTGTGTCCAATTTCTTTTATTACCTTTATAAAAAATAATAGATAACAAAAAAGAGTTTAGTAATTTTTAGAATTAAGTTAGCTACCAAACAAAATCCTATCAAATTTTACCTCAAAAAGTGCAGATAAAAAAACGACTCAAATTAAAAAAAAATTTAAACAAAAACAAAAAATATGGCCTTAGTAAAAAAAATTAAACTAACTTTTAGCTTGGTTTTTACAGTTATTTCTTCAATAACTTTAGTTTTAAGTAGTTTTTATTTATATGATAATATTCGTAATACAAGCGATAATAGTTCTGTTTTAGGAGTTAATTCGGTATTATTTGCCGCAAATAATTCTAGTAGTGGAAAAGGAAATTACAAATTAAGATATCAGGAGACAATTAATGGTGGATTAGTTTTTACTGGTAACAGTTTATGCTTTGCCGAATCTCAGTCAGGCCACGGAAGCTGTGGAACTTTTACTAGTAATCAACTATCTTTGGTTGACCCTAATTACTCTCCAAAAACCTTTGGCACAACTGCTGACTGGCAACAAAATGGTGGTAGAAGTGAACTAAATATTCCAGAAGATGCTGAAATTGTTTATGCAGAATTAATCTGGGGTGGTAATTATAGCTATTTGGATCAAAGTATCGAAGATCAACTAAATACCCCAATTAGCCTTTTTACTCCAACTAATAAGTATCAAGTCAAACCTGACACCGAGACTGCAGCTCAGATTCCATCTAGTAGTTCTTACGTACGTTCAGCTAACATAACTGAAATACTCAAAAACTCAGGAGCGGGTAGTTATTTTGTCTCTGGCGTACCTGCCTTGCTAGTCGAAAACAACCCTTACAATAATTATGCAGGTTATACAATTGCTGTAGCTTATAAATCAGAATCAGAAACTGCTAAAGATGTAGCCATATTTATTGGAGCTGAGCAGGTTGGAGCAGATCAATCTTCAAATGTAGCTGAAATAGAAGGTTTTTTGACTCCTAGTCAAGGTAAAGTAGATGGTAAATTATTTATTTCTGCTCAAGAAGGTGATAGCATGTACAAAGGTGACAAAATGCAATTTGGTTTTGATCCAGAATCTTTACAAGATCTAGAAGGACCAAATAATAAAAAAGATAATTTTTTTGCTTCTCAAATTAATGATACTAACGGAAAATTAGATAAAACTGGAAGTTTTGGAGACAATAATCAAAAGCCAGGTAAACCTAATATTCCTGGTACTAGACAAGGTTGGGATGTAACTGCAGTTAGTTTAGAAGGGATTTTGCAAAACAATCAAACAAAAGCTTATGCAAAAGGTGTTTCCTCTGGTGATAGTTATGTAATTAACGCTTTAGGTACCCAAATCGAAGTTAATTCAGCAAATTTAGAAATAGCCATAAACGTTGACGCTAAAGGCAATTTAGTTTGTCCTGAAAATATAATCAATGTCGAGTTAAAAATAACTAACGAAGGTCTAGTAGATAGTATTAATACTACTTTAGAAAATTTGATTCCTGAGTATACAATTTTAGTCCAAAATAGCTTATCTACAAATCCTAGCGGAATAAGCCTTGATCCTTCTTCAATTCTTAATCTTAAAGAAATCAAATCAGGTCAAACTATTACCGTAAATTATCAATTAGAAATTAAAGAAAATAAAAATGATTCAAAGTATTTAATTAATCCTAAAACTGTCTTTAGTTATGTTATGTTCGAAGACCAAGAACCTATACAAACTACTAATAGCAGTAAATTAGAGATTATAACTGATCCATATTGCGGTATTAACAGGCCGCCAGAAATAAAAGATGATGAAGCCACAGCTAAACAAGGGCAACCAGAAACAATTAATATTTTGGATAACGATTTTGACGCAGATGGAAAATTAGATCTAACTACTTTAAAAATTACCAAAGAGCCTAGCCAAGGACAGGTTGTTATTACTGAGAAAGGTGAGTTAATTTATACTGCAGATGAAGATTCTATAGGTAAAGATATTTTGGTTTATGAGATTTGTGATGATCAAGGAGCTTGTGGCAGTGCTGCTGTAAATATTAATATTTATCAACTCCTTCCGCCTAATGCAGCTGCAGATCAAGCTATTACAACAAAAAACCAAGCAGTAACTATTTCTGTCTTAGATAATGACGCTGACCCAGATGGAGAGTTGGTTAAAGATACTTTGGAGATCATAACTAACCCAGTTGATGGCGAACTTATAATTACAGAAAATTATCAGATTGTTTATACTCCAAAGTTTGATTTTAGTGGCCAAGACCAATTTGTCTATAAAATTTGTGATAATGACAATCTTTGTAGTCAAGCTACGGCTATTATTACCATAAACGATGTAAAAACTGAAAACTTACCTCCAGTCGTTAGTGATGATAAAGCTACAACCTTCGTTAATACAGAAATTCTAATTTTAGTTTTAGATAACGATACTGACCCAAAAGGACAAATTATTTCTGACACTCTAGAAGTTATTAATGAAACAAAAAATGGACAAATAAAAATTGATAATGGTAGTATTATCTATGAACCTAACGAAAACTACAAAGGTAAGGATAGCTTTGAATATATAGTTTGTAATGATACTGAAAAATGTGGCAAAGCTTATGTCGAGATTATGGTTTTAGACAACGAAAAAGAGGAAAATTCTACTAAACAAACTCAGTTACAAGCAGTCGATGATAACGCAGAAACAAGTCAAAATCAAAAAATAACTATTAATGTATTAGATAATGATATTTTTGATGACTTTAAAATCATTAATATCGTTAGAGTTCCAAAAAATGGAACTATCGAAACTGATAATGAAAATAATCTGATTTACTCTCCAAATCCTGATTTTTTTGGACAAGACGACTTTCAATACGAGATTTGTGATAACTATGGTAAGTGTGACAAAGCTATGGTAACTGTAACCGTCAAACCAAAAGGTAGAATATTAGGAGATATAGATACTTTAGTCAGAACTGGTGGAGTATCTATACTTGGTGTGCTGGCTTCTATCGGTGGCTTGATTATTGGCTTCACCTCGTTTAGAGCTAACAAAAAATCTCAATTAAAACTATAATAACTATCTAAATGTCTAATACTTGGTCAAAAATAAGTTGGCTTTTTAAAATATTTTCTTTGATTATTGCAGTTACTATTATTGGTTTTTTGTTTTTTTTGAGCTTTGCTAAGATTAACCCAGAAAAACAAGCCGAGGCCAGTATTCTTAATGAAGATAAGATATTGGAACTAATAAATATTGAACGAAAAAAAATCAATTTATCTAACCTTGTAAGAAGTCCAAAACTAGAAAAATCCGCTTACCAAAAAGCCAAAGATATGAGTGATAATCAGTATTTCTCACATTATAGGCCGACAGATAACAAAAGAGGTTTAACTTTTATTATTGAAAATGATTATGAATACGAAATGGCTGGCGAAAATTTGGCTATTTATTTTGATGAAGCAGAAGAACTAGTTAGTGACTGGATGTCCTCTCCGGGTCACAGGCAAAATATTCTTAAACCAGAATTTACAGAAACTGGAATAGGTATTTATAAAGGTTTTTATGAAGGTTTTGAGACTAACTTTGTAGTTCAATTCTTTGCTCGACCGTTACTTGTTGAGGTTGAATCTTTTAAAAATTCTAGTGAACAAACCAAAAGTAACTTGGTCTCTTCTGAGGATTCTTCAGTTCAGGAATCTAATCAGGTGGAATCTTCTACTCAAAGCTCCCAGCTAAGCGAGTCTAGCTCTGAATCACAATCAAGCGAAGTTTATTCTAGTATATCCTCAACAGAATCTAGCTCCAAAAAAGTCAAAGTAATTATAGAACAAAATAATCTGGCAAATAGTAGTCAGCAATCTGAATCCAAAGATATGATTAAAGGTAGTAATAGTGTTTATTTTGACAACGAAGAGCATATTAGAGGTAATCCTAAAGATGCTCAAAAGCAAGAAACAAAGAATTTTTGGCTGGATTCGATTAAGAATTTCTTTGGAAGTTTGTTTTAGTTACTCGTTAATAATTTACCTTAAATAAAGGTATTTATTTCCTTATGAAGAGTAAATTTTAGATACAAAGAATCTACTTTTACTTATACTCAAATGCTAGAGCAAACTTGCTTCAGATGATCTTAGGGTTCTGGGCGGTAAAAGGTGGACAAGGTTATAAATGTAAAAGTTGGTAGTAACTTAGGTATAACTAAAGAAGTTAATTCTGAGACTTTACACTTTGACGAAAAAACAAAAAAATGACAGCCTGGAACTATGAAGATAGTAACCTATCCAAACCCAATCTTAGAAAATGTCTCAGCCAAAGTAGAATTACCCTTAAGTGATGAGGATAAATTCTTGATTAGTGAGATGTGGAAAGAAGTTAGGGACACCGGCATTGGGCTTGCTGCTCCACAGGTTGGAGTTAACAAACAAATCTGTATAATCCATCTGGATCCAGAAATTGCAGACAAAAAAGACAAAAAATTAGACTTCGTGATGATTAATCCAGAGATTACTTTCTATTCTGAATTGGAAGTAAGTATGGTTGAAGGTTGCTTGAGTTTTCCTGATGAATATTGGGAAATATATAGGCCAGCCAATATCATCGTCCAGTTCCAGACAATCTCTAACTTTGAGAATGTACTCAAGAATCCGAGCACCAAAGCCATAGTCAAGACAGAAAATCTTAAAGCCAAAGGATGGATGTCTAGAGTAATCCAACACGAAGTTGATCATCTTAATGGTAAGGTCTTTATCAAACTAGGCGGAAAAAAACTCAAAACAGAGGATCTACAGGGAAGAAAGGTCATAGATTAAATATTATTTTTATACTCAACTCAAATAAAATTAGGTTTAGGACCTTTGTTTTTAAAAAAAATATCTTTTAGCTCACTCTACAAAAAGAAAAATTAAATTTTTAAAAGTCTTTTTTGGTTAGAGATGGGTATGCATTAATTTAATTGTAATCAAAATATCTAGCACAAAAAAATATTTTTTGCAAATAAGATTTCTTACTTATGCCTCAAATCCCACACCAAAAGCCTATTGTATGGACTTTTTAGTTGTATTTTCCAATCTGGTTCTAGGTTATTGATACTAAAAGTTAGGCTGATTATTAGTGATCCGTTTAGTTTTTTTTGTTGGTATAATTTATCCAAAACGTTTGGAGTCAAGTAACTATAGACTACAGAACCCTTTGGGATCTCATAATTGAAGACATTCTTGCGGATGAGATTTACTTTTTGCCTTTTCCATAGATTCCAAATTTTAGCAAACAAAACAGTTAGTCCATCGATTTCTACTCCAATAACTTCTTGAAAATTATGATTTTTGGAAACCCAACCAGAAACATTAGCTAGACCTGCTCCAATTTCTACAAACTTTGTATTTTCTGTTACAATTCCAAATTCCGAATTGATTATAGCAAAGCTATCTAGAACTTTTTGGGAAGCAGTCGGAACCAGTCCGATTGTGTCTTTGTTGATCGTATAATAAATCTGAAAACACCAAAAAACAATTACAAACCAAAATAAAACTTGAAGACTTAAAAATAAAAATATCCAAATTAATGAGAGCATTTGTAAACTTAATAAAAACAATGAAAAATGTTAAAAAATAGGAGTTTTAATAGCTTTAATCTTGGTTAAAATTCAAACTGTATTCACTTCCTAAAAATATTTTTGAGTTTGATCAAATTGGTAATAACTGTATATTTTGATGGTTTAAAGACAATATCAGCTGGTCCAGGAAACTCTCTAACCTCACCTCTATAGCCCCGCTTAAAATCACTAAAACTATATTTGGCCTCGTAGCCACCAAGGTCATAAAATCGCAGATCTTGACTTACTGCGTAGTTGATTGCAACTAGGTGAGTCATGTATTGACCTTTGTGAGCAAAGGATTCAATAGAATTTCCACCAAAAAGATAAGTCAAAGTATTCTCGGTTTGAATGCCAAACCAAACAGTTTGTGGCCTACCATCTTGATCTTTAACTATAATTAATCTAGAAAAATCTTGATCGAATAATTTGTAATAATAATCCTCTAGATGAATAGAGAATTTTTGTCTTTTAGCTGTGGCGTAATAGACTTCTAAAAAATTTTGTAAGTTTTCTTCAGTTTTGTTAGAATCAATAATCCACTTAGAATCTAAAACCTTCTTGGTATAACGGCGAATATTTTGGTTAGTATTTTGCCAAAAATCTTTTGACTGTTCATAAAAAGCTTTAAGTTTTGATATTTCGTAAGTGTTTTCTTTTACAACTGAGTTCTTAGCTACAAATGCAAACTCTAAGTCCAAAGTCATTGTTCCCAAATACTGAATTCTTTTACTTGGATATACAAATCGGTAACCGCTACGACTTTGCTCAACTAATTTCAAGCACTCTGCAAACTCTAAAGATTGATAACCAACAAAATTTAGAAATTGATCTTCTAAGTTAAATTTTACAAAAGCAACGCCTTTTTCTTTTGATTCTTTAAGTATTAGTTCAATTAATTCTTTAAATTCTTCAATCAAAGTTTCTTTAGATATACTAGCAATTTTATGGTTATAACTAGGTATATTTATGGCATAAGCAAAACTCTCACCCAAAAACCAAGGATAAACATAAACTAAAGCGGATAAATTTTCACTTGTGGTGTTTACAAGAAAATAGCTATGATTTTGACCGTTAGACTCTTTCCAAAAACCAGCCCAAGCTTCTTCTTGAAAAAAATATTTTGGATATTTCAGACCTTTCACAATACGAAAGAGTTTAAACTAAAAACTCAAAAATATCAAGTTATTCTTAATATTAAGTCAAATAAGCGTTACTCTTGCCTTAAAACAAAAAAAAATTTTAGATAGATAAATTTATAAAAAATATGGCCTTAAAATCTCGACTACAATTAATGACTTATCCAGATTCTTTGGGTGGTAATTTAGAAAATTTGCAATACATTCTTAATCAGTACCTAAAAAAAGCTGTTAGTGGGCTACATATTTTACCTTTTTATCCTTCTACCGCAGATCGTGGATTTTGTCCTACAACTCATCTAGAAATTGACCCAAACTTTGGAACCTGGGAAGATATTACAGAATTATCTAAAGACTACGAAGTAGTGGCTGATCTTATTTGTGGGCATATTTCTGATAAATCAGGATATTTTTTGGATTATTTAGCTAGAGAAAACGACAGCCAGTATGCTGATATTTTTTTACCACTCAAAAAAATCTATACCCAAGGATACTTAACAATTGATCAGATGAAACAAGTCTGTTATCTGACACCAATTCCACCATTTATTAATATCGAGTTTAATTCTGGAAAAAAAGAAATGCACTGGAAGACCTTCATGCCTCATCAAATAGAATTAGACGTAAATTCACCAAAAACCAGAGAATTATTTCTCAAATGGATACAAAATCATGCCAAAATGGGTATTAAAATGCTTAGATTGGACGCTCTAGAAACCGTCTGTAAAGACGAAAAGCTAGGGTTTAAACTAATTCCAAAAACCTTTGAATTTGTTAACTGGGTCATTAACGAAGCCAAAAAACTAAATTTAGAAATTTTATGTGAAGTTTTTACTGATTATCAGACTAATTTAGAATTTATTAAAATGGGTGCTTATGTTTATGATTTTTATTTACCTGACAAAATATTTTATTCAATCTTTTCCAAAGATGCTACAGTCCTAAAAGACTGGTACAAAATATCCCCTAAACAACAAATCGCCCCTCTAACCAACCACGATGGTATCGCTCTAGGCTGTGCAGCTGGATCTTTAAATCCTAGCCAGATAGAATTTACTAAAAATAAAATTTTTGAAAACGCTGGAGAATCAACAATTTTAGCTAGTGGTATTGGCTCTAATAATATTTCTGTAGATAGGATCAACGCTACGCTTTTAGAAACTGTCTTTAGAAATCAGGATGAATGGCTTATTGCTCATGTTTTGCACCTATTTGCTCCTGGCATCCCACAAATATATTATAATGATTTATTAGCTCAAAGAAACGATGAAGAACTTTTTCATGAAACTGGCGAAGGTCGAAGTTTGATTAGGCACAATCATCGTATGCGTCAGATAGATCACAAATTTAAGCAACCTTTTGTACAAAAACTAATCAAAATTATGGAACTTAGAAATAACTACCCTGCATTTGACGGAAATTTGGAAGTTGTGGATACTAGAAAAGAAAAAATTGAACTAAATTGGAAAAATAATGAATACCAAGTAAATTTGTACATTGATTTAGATACTGGTGACATCAAAATTAAATACTTCGAACCAAAAATTAAAGCTTTTGAAATTCTAAACTTATGATCCGAGCAACACTTTTTTTTGTAATTAATATTTTACTTTTATTTTTACTTAGTAATTTGTTAGATAATTTTCAATTAAGCAGTATTCTTTCGGGAGTTGTCTTTCTTTTTGTTTTGACATTCTTAGATTGGACCTTATTGCCTTTACTTAAGCTTTTTAGCTTACCAATTAATCTACTTACTTTTGGTTTTATTGGTTGGTTAATTAATTTGTTTGGGATTTGGTTAGCTTCTATTTTAGTTAATGGTATTGATTTTGATGGTAATAGTGTAGAGTTTTTCTTTAGTTTAGTTTTAGTTTCTTTGGTTTTGTCCGTTGTTAGTCCAGCAGTACGAGGCTTGCTTGGAAGTAGAGACAATCCTAGCCACAGTTCTAGCAATGATTATCATAGATAATAGAGTTGCCTTATAGCTGATCCCCAAAACAAATTAGACGTTTTAACCTAGTAAAACCATCTTGCTCGTTTGACTAGACCTTGCTTCTATTGTTTTCTGAATAAGTCTTTTTTCCAAAACTCAAAAAAATAAGTTACTTTTTACTTATTTAGTCAAAAAAGTACTAATCAAAAAAGTATTGAATTTATAGAAACTACCATCTTTGCTTTATTTAATCAAAAAAAGCTTTTAAAATATTATATCTAAAAAATTTATGTGAATAAAAAAACAACACCAAAAATCTCTTTTTTGATAACCGCTTTTGATGAAGCAAAAACAATTGCCAACTGTTTAGATACTTTAATTTCTCCTAAATTTGTTGAGGGTAAATATGATTTTGAAATTTTACTAGCCTGTCCAGATAAAGAAACTCACGAAACAGCAAAAAAAGCTCTAAAAAAAAGAGGCTTAGAAAATAAGCTCATACACGTCAAAGATCAAAAAAAAGGTAAACCTATGGCTTTGAATTTGTTATTTCACAAAGCTAGTGGAGATTATTGGATTTTGACTGATGGTGACACTTACTTTGATAAAAATGCAAGTACTAATTTGATTAAAAAAATATCAAAGAAAAATCTAGATTTAGTCTCTGGTAGGCCAATCTCAGCTGACAAAAAAGATAATTTTTGGGGTTATATAGGTCATTTACTAGCTAATGCCGCCCATCAAAGAAGGTCTGAGGGTAGTTTTTTTCCAGCTAGTGGATATCTAATGGCCATAAAAGCTAGGCAACTTAGATTACCAAGTAAATGTTTATCTGATGATGCTTATATTTCTTATAATATTTATAATTCTAAAGGTAAAGTTGGCTATTCTCCAGAATCTAAGGTTTATATAAAATATGCTAATAATCTCAAAGATTTTTTAATCCAAAAAAAAAGATCAGTAGGAGGTTTTGTACAACTCTTAGAGTATCCAGAAATTCAAGTCAAAAAAAAACCAACAAGATCAATATGGATAGAAATTAGCTATGTATTTTTTCCTATCAAATATGCTCAAAACTTACAGCAATTAATTTGGTCTTTGGGTCTTTATCCACTTAGACTTTATATGTGGGTATTAATTTTTTGGGAAAGAAAAATTTTACAAAAATCCTTTACAAAAACTTGGCAAAGGGTAGAAAGTACAAAATAGGTTTTTATTATAGCTAAGTCATATACGACTTATACATTTTGAACAATCACAAAAAGTCTAATTGCAAACAGTTTTATGTCTAGGTTTCATGTCTTTTTTCATCTTCTTTTAGCGCTCCAGTAAGGTTAGCGACATTTTGCCTAGTAAAAAACCCATGATAGCCGTCGAACCTTTGGATATATTCTGTGGCCCAACCAAAAAGTCTACTTCTTTTCATAAAAATTTGCCTCAAACCTTCCTCTCTATCACCAAAAAGTACTCCAGCCATTTCTGGTTTTTGAGATATAACGTATTCGACAACTTTATCGATATTAAACTTTCCATCACCGAAATCTGGAATCTCAAAAGCAATGTGATGCAATGACCGACCAAAATTATAAGCATAAATATCTGTAGTATTATAAATTTCTTCTAAAAAATTAACCACAAAACCATTATTACCAGCAGTAAATACTTTAGCAGGGAAGTATCTTTCAGGAGTATGATAGATATTACGCGTAGGATTTGTTGAGCTATTTTGCTCTTCAATATTATAAGCTCCCCAAGGATAGTATGGAGCTAGTTTTATAATTTCTAATATTGCATTTTCTCTATCTTGACTCATGATTCGAGTAGCAATGTGATCAATTGGATTCATTAGTTCATAAACTCCAGCTAATTTTTGTTCTTCTTTAGTTTTGATAATTTCTTCTAAAAAATCTTCAGGTTCACTAAAGACTCGGTTAGAGTTTAAGTATATTTCTTTGGTTTGATTGAAGTGTTGAACATACTTTATAGTGTTTTGGGTATAGGCCGAGGGATAAGTCTCAAGATAAATTTGGCCTTCTTGCTGACTTCCTTGGATTTCTTCAGTCATAAAATGAACTCCAGCTGCTTTTAGGTGAGTAAAAATCTCTTCTAAATTTTTGACTTCTAAAGTTTCTCCGATATATCTAGCCCAGCTATTACGTCTATTAGGAGCGACTTGATTCATATACCAAAAAACGTCTTTGGATTTGTTTTCTTTAGGTTCACGGATTAGGATTTTAGGAACTTTAGTATCCCTAGAATAATTAAGAACTGAACAAAAATAATCCTGACTCTCAAAACTATATTCGTAATCATATCCCTGCATAGTTAAAATTTCTTTGACAGCTTGATGACGTTTACCAAAGTCCACCTGAGTAGTAATATAACTGAATTCAGAAAAATTTTGTTCTAAACCTTGTTGTTGCCTCCAGTCGTATAGCTTACTAAGATAGTACCAAAAATAATCTGAATTGGTTTTTGTACCATTATAAGGTCCATAGCGACCGTTTATGGATGGTTGGTAATACATAAAATTTAGGTTTGATTAAAATTAATAATTTCAAATTAAATTCTAAACTTAGATTGGTCAAGGTAGGCTGTTTAATTCACTTCTTAAGTTTTTTCTAAAACATTAACTATAAGGAAAAGTATAAGATAAAAAGTAAATAAGGTTAGATTATTTTAAAGCAAGATTAACAAAAAGATTAAGATTTTGATGCAAGAAATTTACTAACGCAAAAAAAGAGTAAGTAGATAGATATTAATATTATATTAACACTTTAAAATCCACAATATTTCCACCTGTATCTTGAGTACATATATATGGGTTTATATCTATTGATTCAATTTCTGGAACCAAAAGCACAAATTGAGTTAATTTATAAATAGTTTCTAACAAAATTTCTGTTTGATAAAACTTGTTTCTATAGCCATTCAAAAATTTCCAAACTTTAGTTTCCGCAAAAGCTACTTTGATTCTATCCCTTGTAATTGGAATTGGGCTAAGAGTTAAATCACTCAAAACTTCTGTATAAATTCCACCACTACCAACTACTAAACTATGTCCAAATTGTTGATCTTTATTTATTCCAATAAAAACTTCAATTCCTTTTTTAATCATTTTTTGAATAATTATTTTTTTATCAGAAAATTGTTGTACAAAGTTTAGAAGATCATCTTTTGATTCTAAACCGATTTTTACCATAGATTTATCTGTGCGATGTAGAGTATTAGCAGAAACAACTTTAACTACAGATTGCGAACCAAATTGATTATATAAATCTTCATAGTTATTTTGATTCACAAATTCAAATTCGACTAAAGACAGATCTAAAAGTTGAGAAATTTTGTTTAATGTAGAAAATTCTAAAGAAGGTAGGTTATTTTTTTTGGTCTCTTGGATTTCTAACCTAATTTCTTTTAGCTTATCTTGATTAACTTTTATTTCGATAGGTTTTAAAAAAGTTAAATTTTTACTTTCTAAACTAAATTGCCTAAGATTTTCTAAGGCTTCTAAAGCATCTAAAGGTGAGTTAAAATAAGGTAGGTTATTTTTTTTAAAAATTTCTATAGCTCCTGCAATTTTATTGCCACCCAAAAACACTGGTAAAATTACTTTATTTTCGTATTCTTGGCTTAATTGAACAATCATTTGAGCTGTTAATTCGACCTGGCTATTAGCTTGTGGGGTTAGAATTACAATAACTGTATTGATCTTAGAATCTTCTAAAAGAATCTGTAAACTTTGAAAATATCTATTTGCCTCAGCATCTCCAAGAATATCGATTGGATTATGAATGCTACTAGCCAAAGGAAGTATAGAGATAAGTTTTTGCTGAGTTTGCTGACTAATTTTTGAGGCTTTTAATTTGGTTTTTGCTAAGCCATCCAAGGTCAGAACACCAGCTCCTCCAGCATTAGTTAGAATTACTAAATTGTTTTCTTTAAGTTCATTAAATCTAGAAAAAAGAAAAATAGTATTAAAAAATTCACTCAAAGATTTAGGTTGAATAGTATTAATTTCTGATAAATACATTGCAGCAACTTTTTCATTGCCAGCTATAGAACCAGTATGAGAACTTATAGCTTTTTTGGTTTCTTCAGTTTTCCCTGATTTTATAAGGATAATCGGTTTATTAGAATTTGCAATTGTTTTAATAAATTCTTCTGCTCGATTAAATCCTTCTAGATACAAAGCTATTTGCTCAATTTCTGGATCAGATTGAAAATAATTCACAAAATCTACCTCATCCAAATCAGACTTATTACCTAAGCTAACAACTTTATTAAACCCAAAACCTTTAGCTTCGGCCATATCCAAAAAAGAGCTAATCAAAGCTCCCGATTGAGAAATCAAAGCAGCTTTACCAGTAATCTTAGGAGTAAATCCAAAAGATCCATTAAATCTTAAAGTCGAATCTGAAAGATTCATCAGTCCAAGGCAATTTGGACCAATCAGTCGAATTTTGTTTTTATTAGCAATTTCTAGAATTTTATCTTCTAACTCTAAATTACCAGATTCTTTGAATCCAGCCGAAATAATAGTTGCAAACTTAGTTCTTCGGTTACCTAAATTTTGGAGAGTATTAGGAACATATTTTGCTGGAATGGCAATTATAGCCAAATCTATATCTTCAAAAATATCTGTAATTTGATTATAGACTGGATGGTCTAAGATTTTTTTTTCTTTAGGATTAACTAAAAATAAACTGCCTTGATACCTAGAATTAAGAATATTTTTACTGATTATGTGCCCAATTTTAGTAGGCTCATTGGAGGCTCCGATTACGGCAATCGATTCAGGGTAAAATAGTTTTTTTAGCATTTAGTTTTGTTTAAAGATTTTTAAATCAGTTAATAATATATAAACTTTGGCAAAGATGTAATTAAAATCTATTCTAAATTAACTTTTTTAGCAAATTTAAGCACAAAAAATAACTCTAAAAAGAGTTTCAATTTGTTTTATATTTGGTAGCGGTGGTCGGGATTGAACCGACGACCTCGGGCTTATGAGTCCCGCGCTCTAACCAACTGAGCTACACCGCTAGAATCTAGATTTAGACCCAAGTCCATTTACTATTACTATTACCCTAAACTTACCTCTTAATAAGAAATAAATACTTTTTATTTAAGCTAAATTCTTAACGAGTAATTGTCGTAATGATTTGCCTAAAGGGTATAGGAAGAAGTATGTACTCTCTAACTAGAGGTTGTCAAGTTATACCTAATCATTTACTATTAACCTAAACTTACCTCTTAATAAGAAATAAATACTTTTTATTTAAGCTAAATTCTTA
>CAZVWQ010000001.1:117038-152696 GCA_964631275.1 uncultured Candidatus Saccharibacteria bacterium
ACGAGTAATTGTCGTAATGATTTACCTAAAAGGTATAAAGAAAAAAGTGGTTCGATATTTAGGTTATTAAACCATCAACTCAAAATCATTGGTTAGTTTTTCGATGGTGGATTTTTTACCATAAACCAAAATTCCTAAAATTTTTACGTCAGAAAACTTTTTACTGGCGGTTTTTTCGACTACTAATCTATCGTTAGAAGTGTCTTGCATCTCTTGAGTAAAGATTTCAACCTGGATAGACTTATCTTGTTTTACTTTTTCAAAAATATCTTTGATTTTTGTTTGGTCTGCAGACTCTTTAATAACGATGGCGTTTGAAGTATTCATTGGAATGTTGTCAGAATCGATAGTTTTGACAGCTTCATACTGAAATAATTTTTTACCATTTCTGGCCCCATAAGCTGCTGTTAGGTGGGCAATGGAATTATACTTTATCCAAGTTTCGATTTTTGGATCATCAAAGATTATCGCATGGGCTACCAGAGTTTTTTGATTTTTCTTTACCTCATCTTGTCTTCTAACGTGAGGGAAGGTTACACATTCTTTGATATTTTTACCAAGCATAAAAGAAAGCAATCTCTCGCTCATTCCAAAACCTGAAAGTGGAGGTAACCCTAATTCTAAGGCTTCAATGTATTTTTCATTCATAAACTGAGCTTCTTCGTCACCAGCATCTCTAGCGGCTTGCTGTTCTTGGAATCTATCTAACTGATCCAAAGGGTCGTTAAGCTCACTAAAGGCTTTACCAAGTTCTGCTGTTCCAGCAACAATTTGCCATCTGTGAACAATTTTTGGATCTCTTGGATCTCTCTTGGCTAAAGGTTCAAGTTCCACAGGCTGATGAAATAAAAAAATTGGATCTTGAATAAAAGGTCTAGCTACTTTTTTATAAATCTTATCAAGTAGGTTACCATAAGATATTGCTTGTTCTATTTCAATTTGATTTTGTTTGGCTATTTCTAATAATTCTTCGTAAGTTTTATTTTCTAGATCAATTTCTCCTTCTTTATAGTAAGTTCGTGAATAATATCTGATAGCATCAAAATACTTAATTGCTGGCCAACCATTAATTAGTTCCCAGCCGTTTTTTTTGGCTTCTTGAGGAGTACACCACTCATCCCAGTTGATTGTATTACCATAATAATCAGTCTGAATATAACCTCCGATAATTTCTTTGGCTATGTTTCTATATACTTTGCTAATAAATTTCATGGCATCGATATAATCAGTATAAGCCCAGTACCATTCGATTTGGGTATATTCTTGGAGGTGGTGTGGCGAAGCTCCTTCGTTTCTAAAGATTCGACCAATTTCGTAGACTTTTTCGAAACCTCCAGCAATCAATTTTTTAAGGGGTAATTCTAAAGAAATTCTAAGATACATTTCTTGTTCAAGCTCGTTGTAATAGGTGGTAAAAGGTTTAGCATCTGCTCCTCCTGGAATGTCTTCAAATATTGGGCACTCAACTTCTAGAAAACCCTCTTTTTCCATTTCTTCACGCCAAATCTGCCAATAGCGATTTTTTAGATAAACAATGTCTCGATTACTAAGATTATTATCATCTTTGGTATTCATTTTGTAGTCTAATACTCGATTAATATATCTTTCTTCTAGGTTTTCATAGTCTAACTTTTCTGATAATGGTCTCAAAGCCTTAGTTAATATTCTAAATTTTTGTACAAATAAACTTGGTTCCCCACGTAGAGAATAATCCAGCTTACCTGTAGCTTGAATATAATCACCTTCGTCAATTAGATCTTTAAAATCTTGAAAACTAAGTGCATCGTTATATTTAAGGGCTAAATGGTTGTGTTTTTTGTCTGGTTGGGTTGAAATCTCATCCCGCTTAAAAATAAATTGAAAACCTTCTGGCAAACTTTCATCTTCAACTACTCCAAAAGCAATTTTTCCAGAAACTCTTTTGGTTTTTATTCTACCAGCCAAAGTTACTACTTGATGAGGTTCAAAGGCAAATTTTACTTCTTTTTCGTCATCAGCTTCTAAATCATCTATAAAATCATGACTATCTAGAAACAAAAAATCATTAAGATAGTTTAATTTAGTTTCTTCAGAGGTTGTAGATAGATTATAAATCATTCCCCTAGCCTCTTTAACAACTTCGGGGTCAAATTCTTCCTCAATTTTACCCTCTTCTTTATCTGGATCTAAGCCCATTTCTCTAATTGTTTGTCTTAGTTGCAATTTTTCTTCTACTTTTTCTAGAAGAGACTGAGGAAAAAGAACCTGCTCTAAAAAATAATGTGCAGCAAATATTGATCTATCATCTTCGATCTCCTGAAAATTAAACTTATGCACAAAATCAAACCAAAACCTTATAAATCCTAAACTAAAATCTCTTTTTGAGTATGGGGTGAATGGACTAATACCTTTTTCTTTAAGTTTATTAATTTTTTCTATTCTTAACTGTTTTTGTGTTTCAATAGAGGAATAAGAAATATTTTTTGGTTTTTGGCTATTCTGATTTTTTCCTGTCGACATATTTGATTCAATGAAAGACTGTATTTAGAATATATACATATATAAGTTAATATTTTCTACTTGGGTTGTCAAAGCAATTGCTAAGTGTTGAATTTATGAGTGTTAAATTTTTAAAATTTATTTTGACTAAAAAATAAAAAATAAAAAGATTAAACAACAGTCTAATTGTGTTAACGTGTCTACAGATAATTTGCATTCTGAAACAACTAATAATAAAAACAAAAATGTCTTTGTAGTAATATTTCATTTGATATTTGCTACGGTTTTGGTACTAGTTACGCCTTGGTTTTTAAGTCTTATTAACGAAGACCAGATCTTAGAGATTAGAGAAAATTCACCAATAGCAGAGTCTAGAAAAAATCTAAAAACTTACCGAGCAAAAATTACAGAAATTATAAACGAAAACGAATCAGAAGACGATTTGACTGGGACTAAAGTGCTTAATCAACAGATGCTGGCTCAGCTTTTTGAAGGTCCTGATAGGGGTAAAAAAATTGAAGTTTTTAGGCAAGTTGGAATTGGTAACCAAAGTGAAAGATTTGTAGTTGGAGATCAGGTGGTAGTTAGTGTGGATAGCAGTGTAAATAAAGATAATGCACAGTATTTTTTAGATGATAGAAATCGCTTAAATCCAATATTTTGGTTAATTATAGTATTTTTTATTTTAGTAGTTATTATGGCTGGAGCTAGAGGAATTACTTCTTTTTTAGCTTTAATTTTTAGTTTGATATTTTTGATTCAGTTTTTGATTCCACAGATTCTTACAGGGGCTAATATTATTATGATTACTTTTTTTTCAAGTTTAGTTATTGGTTTAGGTTCTTTATTCATGTCGCATGGCTTTAGTAAAAGAATTTGGGTAAGTGGCCTAGCTATGGTTTTTAGTATATTTTTATCTACTTTATTTTCTTGGTTTACAGTTAGTTTTACTCGTCTGACTGGGCTAACCTCTGACGAGGTTTTTGCTTTACAGTCATCTCAAACAGCTAACACTCTAAATTTTCAAGGTCTTCTGCTGGCTAGCGTTATCATCGGTTCTATTGGAGTATTAGACGACGTAATTGTGGCTCAAGCTACAGCTATAGAAGAAATCAACAAAGCTAATCCAAAATTAACTAGAGGTGAATTGATTATTAGAGGTTTTAGAGTCGGCCAAGAACATATTATCTCAATGGTTAACTCACTTTCTTTTGCTTATGTCGGAGCTAGTCTACCGTTACTTATGATATTTAGTTTATATAATTATTCCGAGCTTTGGGTTACACTTAATTCTGAAGTGGTTGCTGAAGAAATTGTCAGAACTATTATTGGAAGTGTTACTCTTTTACTATCTGTACCTTTAACTACATTTTTAGCAGCTTATTTTCTTAATTCCAAAAATAATTTATTAAAAGACTTTGGAGATTTAGACAAAATTAATCCCACTGATTTTGATAATAAAGCTGGCTACAACTCAACCGATGAAGAAATTTTAAGAAAACTAAAAGAAGGAAAAATTGGCATCAAAGATAATGACCTACAAAAACAAAATAAAAAACCTGGTGTAGCTAAGAGTTTAGATTCACTTAGAAGAGCGATATCTCAAAAATAAAAAGCAACCTAGTCTATAAAATTAAATTATAGAAAATTATAAAGAGCTAAATTTAGAGCAACAATAAACGAATTGCATATAATCCCATAAAATAATTATTAATCAACAGTAAAAATAGATTTTGAGACATGATTATACTCAAATCAACTCAAATTAAAACTTTTTAAATTTTCAAATATTTCTTTTTGATGTTTTATTTAAAGCTAATTGAAACCAAAAATTAGGTTCCAAAAAACTGAAGTTTATTTAGTTTTAACCTTAATTCATAAGACTTTTGAAGATTAAAGCATCCTAGATTAAGTGTAGAATAAATTGTAAAAATGTAAACAGAGCTGAAAATGTTACAAATAAGTATATCTAGGATTTGCATAAAAGAAAAACTTAAAATATAATTTATAATGTTATTTTGAGTAAAAATATAAAATAAGCTAAACAAAAACTTAGATAGCTAATTCTTACACAATTTAGATATTTTACACCTTTTGAGCTAATCGTTACGGTAATTATTCGTTAAGAATTTAAGTTTAATAAAGGATTTATTTCTTTATGGAGAGCTAAATTTAGGGTAATAATAAACGGATTGGTATATACATATTCATAAAACTTGCTTTAAAACAAGCTTGTAACTGATAACTTATCTAAGTTTGATCTGAAATGCTATATAAAAACAAAATAAAAAACAAAAACATTAAAACACAGCATGTCTCAACAAAAGCAATATTCAGCCAGGATTAACCCTGTATCAAAAAAAACTAGCATACATACAAAATCTTTTTTTAATACTAAATTTATTTTTGGATTTTTTATTTTAGTAGCCTTAATAATTGGAGGTAATATAGCCTTATTTAATTACATTTCTTTTTCGGGTCCAGAAAAAGTTTCTCAAGCTTCAGCTTTAGCAAATATAGATCAGGCATGGAAAAAAACTCAAGGATTACCTAAAGGACATGATTTTTATGAGCCTTTTGAAACCTTAGAAGGGGATATAATGTCTGTTGTTAAAATAGGTAAAAACAGGTTTATTTTTAAATTAAACAGAAATAATTTAACCTGGGAAAATACAAACATCAAACTACCTTCTGGAAACTTTAGCAATGTTAATATAGAAGTCTCGCCAAGTGGTGTTTTTTATTTGTTAAATAGTAGTAGCGAATCTATTGGTTATAGATATAATGCTGAAGCTAACAGCTGGGAAAAACTTTGGGATTGGCAAAACCCACCTTTAAAAGGTTATAGCAGAAAAAATAACCAAAAAGCTTTACCGAGTATTGGAGTAGATGGTCATATTTATATGTCTTTAAGTAAAGAAACTTTAAAAAGTAGTAGTAATCTTAGCCAGCATTTAGTACTAAAATATAACCCAAACGAAAGATCCTGGACAGAAATTAGTCCTCAAATCCCTATTAGTAGTGGAAATAGTAACCCTGTAACTAAAACTAACAAAGATGGAACTACCGAGATTATCAAAAAATCTAATTTTGTTGAATTAAAACCCACTACAGTTGAAGTTTTAAAAGTTGAAAATCCTAAAGATGAAGGAATTTTTATAGGGGTTACAGTAGATTTTTATACTAATGGACAGAAAGCAAAAGGAACCTTTTTGTGTGATAACCTACCTGAGCAGCCAGCAACTCTAATAATGAAGTTAGAAAATGGAGAATGGAAAGGCCTGTCTAATAGAGACAAAAATTATAATGCAGTAGGTTGGACATGTGCATGGAGAAATCAAGGTAAAATATTTGCTAATGGTGATAAAAACAAAATCTATGCCTATGGTGGGAGTGGACAATTTTATTATTGGGATGAAAACAAAGTCGATAGTAACGGAAGCCCTGGTTTATGGTCTTCTATTGATGATTACAGTTATGGCGATACTCCAAAATATTATTTTAATGGTGATATAGGTTTTTCAGAAAAATCCAGTCGTAATATTTTTAATCCAATTGCTATAAACGAAAACGAAAAAATTACCTTACCTAGAAAAATTGAAGCTGAAGAATGTTTGATTAATAACTTTAGAGATGGCTTTTTAACTAAAGATAGAAGTTTAGCTATTGCTAAAATTGGAACTGATCCTTTAGATAAATGTTTTGAAGGTTATCCTACAGTTGATCATGATTACGAAAGTATAGGCACAAATGCTGAAAGAACATTACAGAAAAAAATTGATATAAACACTAAAGGTAATTACATTTCGCCAGCAAGCTTGATCAGAGGTGTATACGTACTTGAGCAGGTTGATTTTTTACCAAAAATCGAAAAAAATTTAGTTGTAGATACTTCTACTTATCTTTTATCTAGTCAAGGAAGTAGCGAAGAACCGATAGATCTTACCGTTCAACCTGAATCACTTGTAGTTGCTCAAAAATTTGAAAATCCTACCCAAGTTGATTTTAGAGACGCATTAGAATTTAGTCTAGAAAATGCTGATTTTACTTCTAACACAAAATTAATAAAACTTAACACTGAAGGTACAAGAATTATTTCTTATACTAACATACCAGGAGAAGTCTATAACTTAGAAACTTTTGCTAATGGAGAAGTGGCTGTGGCTGGTGACTTTGGACTTATGGTTCTTAACCCTGAGCTTAGTAAAATCTTATGGTCAAAGAATTTAGATGACTTTGGTAGTACTCAAGAAGTAAAAAAAATTTCAAGTAATTTCCGTCTTGATATCGATAAATATTCTGAAAACCAGACCTTAGCTGCTATGTTTGGTAAAGGTGTTTATGTTTATGATCAAAAAGGTCAAGAAATAGCTACTAAACAAATAGACGCTAGTTATGTAGAAGATATAGCCATCGATTCAGATAAAAATATACTTTATGTAGGTGGTTTTAAAAATGCTAATAATCAAGTCAAAAATGGAAAAACCTTTCCTGTACAAGTAGCTTATGTTTATGCTCTTGATATAAAACAAGATATGAAACCAGTATGGCAAACTTGGGATTACGATCCTAGCACTCTAGATGAAAATATGGCTGATACTAGAATCTATAGATTAGCTCTTAGCCCAGACAAAAATCATTTGTACGCAGCAGGAGAAAGTGCAGGAGGTAATACGGCTTTTAGATGGAATGGTAAAGATCTAAAAACTAACACAGGAATAAACAATGGGCCTGGAGGTTTTGGTGACCTATGGCTTGCAAAAAGATCTGCTCATCTAGCTTATTTAGGTAAAATAAATACTAAAGACGGAACTGTGGATTTAGGAAGTTTCAATACTGCTTTACTTAATGGACAAGGTGTTAAAAGACTAAACACTACCAACGTAAGAGGAGACTTAGTAGTAGATACCGATGGATTTGTTTACCTCTCTGGTAAAAGTTCTGCCTATATAAGTGGCAAAACAACCTGGAAAGTTGATGAAAAACAAGTTGGTGGCGGATACGAGATTAATGACTACGCTGGCTCAGATGGATATTTACTAAAATTAGATCCAAATTTGCAGCGACATTTTTGGTCTACCTTTAGCCAAAACAAATTAAGAAATGACATGATAGGATTAGCAACTAATGGTCAAAGAGTGGCTTTGGTTGGTAAACTAGAATCTGGGGAGCCAATTACTACCCAAAATGCTTTACAAAAATATACTAATAAAATAAATGATTCTAGCCAAGACTATCCTACTTTAAGAGATTCAGGAATAAAAATAAAAACTGATACTTTATTAGTTACTCTGCCTGTTTCAAAAGAAAATTCAAAAGAAAGACAAGACTTTTTGGTTACAGAGCCAATAATTGAAAATACAAGTAAATTTGAAAAGTTTATTATTGAAGACAAAAAAGTTAAAGTTGATAATTTTGCTGAAGTAGTCGGCTATCTAAATCTCCAACAAGAAGTAGAAAATACAATAGCTGAAAAAAGAGTTAAACTAAAAAATCAAGAAAACATTGAAGAGGCTTTGATCAGAGTTCCTGAAAATTTTATTCAAACTGAAGAAAATGAAGAAGTTAGAATAGTTAGCTCAAAGATCGATCCTGAAATGTTACAAACTGATTATCAAGTACCAGGAAACCTTATTGATCCTCAGCTAAACTTAAAACTAGATATAGAAAAAGGAGTAGATGGTAGCTTTGAAGTAGTCAATGACAAAATTATTAAAGAGGAAAAGTTTCAAAAACCAGTTGAAATTTGTTTTGTTCTAAATTCAGAAGTAATAAAAAAATTCGATCCTAATTCTATCCGTATGGCAAAAATTTCTGATAGCCAAGATCAATGGGAAATCTTAGAAGATCAAAACTTTGATAGTGCAAAAAATCAAATTTGTGCAAAAACTGATACTTTTTCTTTGTTTACACTTATCGGTGAATTTGTTGAAGGTTTGAATTTTGAAAGGTTATTCAGTGATATTAATGAAAATAATGTTAACTTAGATTGGCAAAATTATGTACCAAAAGGTACAGTTATAAAATATGGCTTAAGCTCAAATAAGCTCAAAACCGTAGCTTCTGGGGAATTTATTGATAATCTAATTCCATGTACAAAATACTACGCAGAAGCTAGCTGGAACGGAATTAAAATTGATGGAAACTTTGTAACTGCTGGCTGTCCTGGTAGAGACAAAGTAGACTCTTTTGAGATAGGTTCTTTTACAGTGCCAAATGGTAATTCTGCAACTTTTGATTTTGTACAAAGACCTATAAAAATTGCAATTCCAGAAAATGTAACTAACCTTAGCCAACAAGAATTTCAAGTGCAGGCCTTACAGATTGGTTTAGAAGCTTTTGCTAACGGAAGCCTTACTCTTCCTGAAGGGGTAGAAATAAAAAACCAATATTTATTTGATTTAAGTGTTATAGATAAAGGTACAGAAACAAAAATTACTGAATTTGATAATAAAATAAAAATAGAATTCAAATACGAACCTGAAGACTTTAAAGATATTAATAGTATTCAAGTAATTAATTATCATAACCAAGAATGGAGAGAAGTTCCTTGTGTTAATAATGTGACCACCTATACTATGGTATGTCAAACTGATAAATTCTCTGTTTTTGGCTTAATTGAAAACTTTGCTAATAGTTTTAAACTAGCAAATCTTTTGACTGATGTTAAAGAAAATAATGTTAACTTAGATTGGGAAGAATATGTTCCAGAAGGTACTATAATTAAATATGGATTAGACAAAAAAAATCTAAAAACCTTAAAGTCTGGAGCTAATATTGAAAATTTAGTTAACTGTACTAAATACTATATCGAAGCAGAATGGAGTGGTATTAAAGTTGATGGAGATTTTGTAACTGATGGATGTTCTGAAAATAAAAGAGTTGATTCCTTTAATATTAGTTCATTCACTATTCCAGCAGGTGGTTCACAAGAATTTAACGTGCTTAATTCAGCAATCAAAGTCAATATTCCAGAGAATATTTTAGAGCTAGATGAAGAAGAACTAAATATACAAATTAGAAATATTGGCCTGCAAGCTTTAGCTAATCAACAAATTTCTTTTCCACCAAAAGTTAAAATGAAAGATAAATACATTTATGACCTAAGTGCTTTAAGTGTTAATTCTGGGGCTAAAATTACCGAGTTTGATAACAAAATTCAAGTTGAATTCCCTTATGATCCTGCTGATTTTGAGAATATAAATAACATTGAGGTCCTTAATTATCATACTAATGAGTGGAAAAAAGTTCCATGTATTAACGATACGACTAACAATATTGTAACCTGCGAAACTGATAAATTTTCACCTTTTGCGATTGTAGAAGTAGAATCGACTGTAGAAAATAATAATAAAACTACAGCCAGTGGTCAGATATTTTTACCAATATTTGATTTAAAAGATCCTAATATTAGGTATATCAAATTTAATCCAGAGATCGGCACAGAAATTTTTGGTAAGCAAGATTTAGATATTACAATTACTGGTTTTGAAGGTATCGAAGAAGGTGCTAACTGCCAAATCAAAATTAGAGAGCTTCCAACTAAAAACAAACCAAATCCTAATTGGAGAGAACTTTCTAAACCTAATAGTACTTACCAAAACGGTTCTTGTGAATCAGTGACTTTTTCGGCAGCTAACCAAATAACTGCTCCTTGGGAAATGGAAGTCAAAGTAACTAACCCAGAAGGTGGTGCTGAATTTTTTAATAATCTAACTATCAAACTACGTTGGGGTCCAATTGCTCAAATAAAATCTGATGCTAAAATGCTTGACTAATAGAGGTATTTCTATTTTTAAACAAAAATCCCTGCTAACTTTTGTTTTATACTCGTTCCGTAATCAAATTTGATAAGAAGACTAAAACTTAATGGGCTAAATTAAATTTAGAAGGTGCTTTATAAGTTTTTAAGATTTAAAAATAATCTTGCCTCAAAACCTTTAAAAAATCTTTAATTTTTTTGATTAAATAAAGTAAAAATAATAGCTCTGCTAAATACCTAACGTTTTTATTTTAAAATAAGTAAAAAATCATAATTGTGATAAAATTGGTATTTTTTCTTCTATTTAAAGGGTAGCTCGATTATACTCATTTTTATATAGACTTGCATAAACTTTTTATACAAAATTAACTTCCAAAAAACTACTTGTTTGGTTATTATAGATGATAACTGTAAAAGTTATAAGTGTAACTAGTATATTTTTCCTAATTATGCAAAAAAAATAATTAATAAAATGTCTTTTAGTTCAGATCAATTTGAAATTAATAGCGGATACTACGGTAATGGTGAGTTTGGCGGTCAGTATGTGCCTGAGTTGCTTTTACCGGCTTTAGATGAGATAGAAGAAGCTTTCGAAAAATATCGTGATGATCCAAATTTTTTAGCTGAGTTACAATATTACCAAAAAAACTTAGCAGGTCGTCCAAGTCCACTTATCGAGGCTAAAAATCTAAGCAAAAAACTAGGCGGAGCCAAGGTTTATCTCAAAAATGAAGGTAATAACTTTACTGGTTCACACAAAATCAATCATTGTCTTTATCACGCACTTTTAGCTAAAAGAATGGGTAAAAATGAGATTATTGCTGAGACTGGGGCTGGCCAGCACGGGTTTGCTGTAGCCACTGTTTGTGCAATTTTTGGATTTAAGGCCAAGATTTTTATGGGGCAAAAATCTATTGAAAGACAGTATCCGAACGTTTTTTGGATGAAGCAGCTTGGAGCTGAGATAATCCCAGTAACTACTGGCGGACAAAAATTAACCGAAGCTGCTGATGCTAGTCTTGGAGAATGGATGAGTAATCCCGAAGCTTATTTTATGCTTGGTTCGGTGGTTGGTCCGCACCCTTTTCCAGAAATTGTTCGCCAAGCCCAAAAAATTGTCGGCCAAGAAATCAAAACTCAACTAAGAGAAAGGGAAAATAACCCTGAGATTTTACCAAATAAAATTATAGCTTGCATTGGTGGAGGTAGTAATGCTATTGGAGCTTTTAATGAATTTTTGTATGATGAGCAAGTTGAGTTAATTGGAGTTGAGGCCGGAGGTAAAGGTATTGACAAGCCTGGTCAGCACGCTTCTAGAATTGCTTCCAAAAAAGGTAAAATTGGAATTTTTGAAGGTTTTAAGAGTTATTTTTTGATTGATGAAAACGGGCAAATGCAAGATACGGGTGGAATTTCTGCTGGTTTGGATTATGTTGGAATTGGCCCAATTCATGGCTATCTAAGTTCAGTTGGTAGGCTCCAGCTAAAATATGCTACAGATCACGAAGTAGTTGAAGCCTTTCAAGAATTAGCTAGGACTGAAGGTATAATTGCTGCCTTAGAGAGTTGCCATGCTGTAGCTGAAGGAATCAAACAAGCCAAAAAAATGCAGCCTGAAGAAATTTTGGTGATAAATATTTCTGGTAGAGCTGACAATTATCTCTTTAATGTAGCTAATGGAGTCAAAGATAAGGAATTCAAAGAATTCTGCAAGGCATATAGTAAAGCAAAACCAGATGTTTTTTGAACATATTATCTACCATTAACTCAAAAATTTACATACAAAATAGTCATTCAATTTTAAACCTCTTACTTAGTGTATTTGCCAAAGAGAAGCTAATTAAAAACAAGTAAGTCTTTCTAAAAATAGAATTTATCAAAATAATCTTGCCTAAAAACCTTCTGAATATTTTAATTTTATTATTAAACAGAGTATAAATAGTAGTTTTTCCTAATTTGTTACTTTTTTTGATAAAATAAAAAAACGGCTTATTTCTTTTAATTATAGCCAGCCCAAATTAGACCTATACATTTTATACCTTCAAAACTTTATTTAAATAAGGTTTTTGCTTACTAAGTTGTCTAAATCAAATCTAGTTTTGCTATATCAGGCAAGGCTCATGTTCAAATATTTTTCCATGCCTCAAAAACTTAACCTAATTATTGGAGATCCAGTAGAGCATTCGTTATCACCCAAGATTCATAATTTCGTATATGCTGAATTTGGTTTGGCAAATAAATATTTGTTTGAAAGGCAAAAAGTAGAAACTACTAATTTATCGAAATTTATACAAAAAGTTCGCTCAGAAAATATAAATGGACTAGCAGTAACTATTCCACATAAACAAAAAATAATGGAATTTTTGGATGAGATTGATCCAGTAGCCAAAAAAATCGGCTCAGTAAACACTGTAGTAAACAAAAATGGCTGCTTGATTGGTTACAACACTGACTGGTTAGGCACTTTATTTCCAATCTATGAAAGTCTAACCGAAATAAATCTTAGCTCTAGTTTTCCAAAAATTGAAACTTTTAGAGATTCACTCAAAGACCAGTTTGATTTTAGTAAAATTAAAGTTAAAAACAACCAACAAACAAAAAAACTAACCTTAGAAGAAATTCAAGATAGTCAGTTTTTGAAAGATCAAAGTGTATTGCTAATTGGAGCTGGGGGAGCAGCTAGAGGTATGGCTTATGCAGTTTTAGCTGCTGGAGCAGATTTATTAATCCAAAACCGAACTAAAACCAAAGCTGAAGAACTCAGAGGAGATTTATGGCAAATATTTCCTAAATCACAAATTGAGGTAGTAGATTTAGAATATTTTCAGATTTTGTTTCAGTCGAATTTTCAACTAAAAAATAAATTAAACTTTTTTTTGGGGCAAGCAACAAGCTCGGAAACATTTAACCCTCAAGGTAAGTTTTTACCAAAAATCATCATCAACTCAACAAGTATCGGTATGGGAAAATTAAAAGACAAACTTCCAATCCATGAAAACCTAATTAACTCTGAGCAAATTCTCTTTGATGCAGTTTATTCTCCCCTAGAAACCAAATTTATTCAAGTTGGAAAACAAAAGGAAGCCCAGATAATTAGTGGTCTAGAAATGCTGATATGGCAGGCTTATTTTCAGATGGAATTGCATTTATACCCAAGTGCTAGAGCAAACTTGCTTCAGAAGGCCTTAGGGTTCTGAGCGATAAAAAGTGGGCAAGGTTGTAAATGTAAAAGTTAATAATAATCATGTCTCAAAACCTATTCTTAGGTTGATTAATATCTATTTTATAGGGTCAAAGTTTTGTAAATCTGAGTTATGGGACAAGACTAATGATTTTGGTATATACTCAATTCAGTTTCAAAATTTACATTTTTCAATTTAAAAAGTCATAAAATAGGTTTAAAATTCAATTAAGTTTAGCTTTGATGTTAAATTTGGTTATGAAATGGGTATACTACAAATTTTGATAAAGTACACCTGGAGCAGGAATATTAAAAATTTCATAACGGTGACCCTCTCCCCTGGTGTCTTCCCACAGTGCCATACTATAAGCCACACAGTTAGATCTAAAAGTATCATAAGCAATATCATTAGGAGCTACTTGATTCATGACCAACTTAGATAAAAACCAAAAAATAGCCAGATAGAAATTTTGGTTATTATAATTAACCAATTCTGTTATAGCTGTGAACCTGTTCCAAAAATTTGGATCAGAAGTAGCAGTCTCTAATAGAGTCTTGTTATACTCTTTTGGACTAGCATACTTAGCCAAATACCAATCTTTCTCGAATAACATCTGTTTGGCATCAGAGCTACTAATTTCTCTAATGTCTGTTTTTGTTGCTAATTCTTGTTGGCCACTTAAACTAAGCATAGTATTCTTAAAGTCAACTTTGTGGTTAATATGGAGACTGTTTTCTGTAGCCAAGTTCCACCATTCTCCTATACTAGGATTATTGTCTGCGTGGCTGTCTTTTCCTGGCCAACTAGAATAAGTATTAATTATTTCAAAATCTCCAAATTCAAACTCGTACCAGATAGCTACCCAAGCATGCCCTGGACTCAAAGTGAAAGGCAAGCCGTTGTTAGCAAAAAGACCAATTTTAAAGCTTTCTCCGTTGTAAGTATCAAAACGACTAACTGCCGTTTCATATTCCTGCCTCCATTCCTGGATATTTAATTTTTGTGTAGTGTAATTTTCTACTTCAACTTTATCGAAGTTTGCCACAATATTTTGGGTAATTGAGTTTTTATAAATGATTAGAGACTTTACCATAACTTGATTAAAATTCAAAAAAACTTGATCTAACAAATTTTCCTCAACCAAAACAGCAAATTCTTTAGCTAGTATTTTAGGGCGATTAAGACTAAAAGAGGCAACTTTTGTTTTCTGTTGGTCAGTCTCTAGCTGTATAGTGCCTCCAAAGGTATGACTAACTGAGTCTAGCCTAGTCATAAGATTATCCAAGCTAAGCTCTGAATTAACTGTAAAACGGTAAACAGGGATTATGTCTGAATCGTTTTCAATGACTTGGTGCTCGACAAAAATTCCAATTACTGCAATTAGCAAAACTAAAAATAAAGTAAACCACCCAAAGCGAAAATATTTATTTATAGATCCGTATTTCGGCATACTAAATTCTTGGTTAGTTTTTTGGAATTAAAATTGTACCATAAACTAGAACTTCGATAGTTCCAGGATGTAAAGAAGCACTCTCGTATTTAAGATTAATTAGATGTGCGGCTTTTTTTTCTTCAGCTTGTACAATCAAATCCTGAGTTGCCTTTTTTCTAGCTTTTTCTACTAACTTTGTATAATTAACAATATTCCCACCGAAGAGAATTCTAATAGCAATCCAAGCATCAATAAAAAAATTATTAGTCAAAACGTAATTACTACTAATAACTTCTGTCTGCCATTTTGTTGGGTCATAATTATAAGGTGAATTGGTAATGTGCATATTGATCTTTTATTTAAAAGATTAGTGAAAAAGGTATAAGATTAAAAAATGTAAACAGGGCTAAAAATTATATGTCAACCTTCAAGCATTAATTGAGTATAGTAATTGGTTTAAAGTAAAATCTATCTTGACAGAATTTTGAGTTTTGAGTCTATTTCAAATAAAATTTTTTTATATAAATATGTTTAAGCCAGTCAAAAACCTAGTGAGCAATGAAATTACTTGGGTAAGTTTTTTTAAGATAGTTAGTATTTTATTGGTTATAGGTCTTTTGGTATTAATCAAAGAAATAGCTGCTTTGCTTTTTCTTAGTTATATTGCTTATGCTGCCCTAAATCAATTAGTAGAAAATCTTAAAAAAGTCAAGATAGGCAATTTTTCTCTCAACAGAGGGTTGTCTATTTTTTTAGTTCTTTTAGGCACAATCTTAATTTTGGTTTTTTTTATTTATGGCGTTATTAGCCCAACTTATCAAGAAACTTCTAAATTAGCTACAGATTTTGAGAGTCTTTGGGAGGATAATATTGTCAATGAATATAAGCTTAAAGAAATTATAGGTGATGATAGATTACTTGAGATTCAAAGTAATATTGTAACTGAAGTTTCTGAAAATTTTAGTAGGTTACTAAATAATCCTGGAAGCATTCTTAATATTGGAGTTAGTGTTTTTGGTGGCTTTTTATCTTTAATTACCATTATTAGTATTACCTTTTATCAGCTTAGCGAGCCTGGTAAGGTTAAAAGTGTAATTATCTACTTGTTCCCTAAAAAAAACGAAGACAGAGTCCGCATGATAATGGACGAAGTAGAAACAAAACTAGGATTTTGGCTTCAAGGTCAGCTAATTTTGATGTTGGCCGTGGGTCTTTTTAGTTACATTGGCCTTAGAATAATTGGCATTCCTTTTGCTCTACCACTAGCAATTATTTTTGGCTTGCTTGATATTTTACCAATTATTGGTCCGATTATAGCTTTTTTTCCTTTAGCTATTGTAGCTATAGCTCTAGCTGATTCTTATTGGCAAGTTATAGCTGCTATGGCTTTTTTTATTTTGATTCAACAAATCGAGGGAAACTTTTTTGTTCCTAAAATTATGCAAAAATCTGTAGGTCTAGATCCTGCCTTAGTTATTGCAGCCTTAATGATAGGCTCAGAAATACTTGGAGTTATAGGTGCTATAATCTCTATTCCTGTAGCTGTTATTGTTTCGATTTTGTTTAATTATTGGGTAAAGCTAAGAGAAGAAGAAGAATATAAAAATGGCGATACAGAAGAAATTAAACAAAACGGGCTTAGGGTTATAGAAGAGGACAATAAACCTAAAACCTACAAAAAAGCCATGAAAAGTTCTCAAAAAATTGCTTAGTTTAGTTTTATAGCTTCCACGTTCAATTTAGATAAGTTATACCCAAATGCTGACTAAATTATGATTTAACTCAAGATTTTAGTTTGATAAATAGTCTTGTCCCATAACTCAAATTTACAAAACTTTGATCTCATAAAATAAATATTAATCAACAGTAAAAATAGGTTTTGAGACAAAATTAATAAAGAAAATACAGTCAGAAAAACTCACTAAGTAGTTAACAGTTTAGTATAATTACCCATTAAGGATTTGCTTAAATTGGAAGGGTGTTTATTTTTTTAATCTGAACTCATTATAGCTCTAGCAACTGCTGTAACTACTCTTTTGTCTAGAGCTTTAGGTAGAATGTTTTTTGGGTTTAGTTCTTGATTTGAAATTATACCTGCAATTGCTTCAGCTGCTCTCAATTTCATTTTTATAGTTACTCTTTTAGCTCCAGAATCTAATAAACCTCTAAAAAACCCAGGAAAAACTAATACATTATTAACTTGATTAGGATAATCACTCCGTCCAGTGGCCATAACTGAAATATTGTTAGGTAAATTATCAGGATCAAACTCTGGTGTAGGATTGGATAAGCCAAAAACTATAGCTTCAGAATTCATTGTTTCTAAGTCTTCTTTTGATAACAAATTAGGTCCAGACAAACCAATAAAAACATCTGAACCCGCTAAAACTTGTTGCAACGAACCTTGAGTTTTTGAAGAATTGGTAATTCTAGCTAAGTCCTCTTTGATTATATTTTGACCTTCTCGACCTTCATAAACGGCTCCTTTTCTGTCACATACGATAATATTTTCAGATTTTGCTCCAGCCTCAAGAAATAACTTACTAGTAGCCACTCCAGCTGCTCCAGCTCCGCTTATTATGATTTTTGTATCTCTGATTTTTTTGTTAGTGATTTTTAGAGCATTGCTTAGAGCTGCCAAAACTACTACTGCCGTTCCATGTTGATCGTCATGAATCACAGGCAAGTCTAGTTCTTCATGAAGTCTTCTTTCGATTTCAAAACATCTTGGAGCCGAAATATCTTCTAAATTAAAACCGCCAAAAGTTGGAGCCAAAGCTTTAACTGTAGTTACAATTTCTTCTACAGTTCGTCCACTAATGCAAATTGGAAAAGCATTGACATCGGCTAATAATTTAAATAACATAGCCTTACCCTCCATTACTGGCATCGCCGCTTCAGGGCCTAGATCTCCAAGACCTAAAATAGCAGAACCGTCACTAAGAACCGCAACTGTATTTCCTTTAATTGTGTATTCTCTGGCTTTTGCTTTGTCTTCACCAATAGCTTTACAGACTTTGGCTACTCCTGGAGTGTAGACTATAGCTAAATCCTCATCAGAATTTACTTGATAATTTATTTTTGTGCTTATTTTACCATTTCTATGAGCTTGAAATACTTTATCTTGGTTCATAATAATTGTTTTTTTGATGAAGTCAAAATTATCTTCAAAAGTCAAGCATTAAGTATTAATAAATTGATTTTGTAGTTGACATTCAGCCACAAAAGTTGCTATAAAACTTTAAGTTTTTATTTTTTAATTATACTCAGACTAATTCAAATTAAAGCTTTTTAATTTACAAATACTTTCTTTAACTTTGATTAAATCTAACTAAACTCACCGCAAACCAAATTTCAGTTTTTTTGAAAGTTTAAATTTCCCTTTTAGTTTTATCTAACTTAGTATCAAAAGGTAATTTTTAAAAATTAAAAAAAATCTTAATTTAAATTGGTTTGGTATAAAATCAAAAATTTAGACTCCAAAAAAAAGTAAAATTTGACTTGTATATATAAGTCTTGATGCTTTAACAAGATTTTTTGTTTTGAATATCAGTATAAACTAAATTTTGCCTAGATGGTGGAATTGGTAGACACGCTGGACTCAAAATCCAGTGACCTTCGGGTCGTGAGAGTTCAAGTCTCTCTCTAGGCACCAAAAATAACTAATCTTATCCAAAATTGAATCAAAAGCATTTATTTTTTACTCTAAAATAATACTCAGATTAATTCAAATTAAAGCTTTTTAATTTACAAATACTTTCTTTAACTTTGATTAAATCTAACTAAAATCAAAAATTTAGACTCCAAAAAAAGTAACTCTTTATGCTAAGTATGAACGCTTAAAAACGGTCTTTATGCCAGATAACTTGTCAAAATTTAGTGTAAAGATTGCTATATATTTTATGTTAAAATTATGTTAAAAAACATCTTCTATAGTCTGACCTTAGTCTTTTTAAGAGAAAAAAATTGCTAAAGTTTATTAAAGAAGTCTTATGATGTACATTTAGAAACACTAAACATAGTATTTGCAAAACTCGTTTGAAATCTTTTACCAAAATTTAAAGTAAAATTAAAAAAGTCTTAATTTGAATTAATTTGAGTATAAATTATATTGTCTAAGATTCAAAAATGTAAACTTTGAAAGTGAATTAAGTAACAAATAGAGTATAATAAAATAAAAATCTAACTTTAATGAATAACCAAGAGCAAATCATTGAGATTTTTGCTGAAATTAAAAAAAAATATAAAATCAATTTAATTGACCCAAGCCATATTAGAGGTGGAAAGGAAGCCGAGGTCTACAGAGTGCGAAACTCTGAAACTAAAGAATTTTATGCCCTTAAACTCTACAAAGACAACAAAAACTACTCATATAACCTTTATAATCCATATATTGAAAATGTTAGAATAAACCCTAAATATGGTAAAATGATCCGTAGCCGAACATACCGTGGCCGGAAATACATGAGTCAACTTAGAACTTTGAGAGAATTTAAGGTTATGGAAAGAAATTACCATACTAATTTTGATCAACTAGCTGGAATTCCAAAACCAATAGCTGTAGCTGAAAACTCTATTCTTATGGACTTTATTGGTCAAGATGGTAACCCTGCCCCACGTCTAGATAATATTAAGCTAAATGAAAATCAAAACATAGAGGTATGTCAAAAAATTTTTAATACTATTGAATATTTTCTAAAAAATGGAATAATTCATTCTGACCTGTCGAGCTTTAATATTCTTTGGCATCTAGGTAATCCTTGGATAATTGACTTTCCTCAAGCCATAGACATGAATGTCAACCCTAACTGGAAAGACTTCTTGAAGAGAGATATTAATAATGTGTCTAATTATTTTGACAAAAAAGTTAAGCTCAAGGATTTTGATTCTTATAGTTTTTTAATTAAAATCTTAAATACTTAATAATCTAATAACAAAATAAATATGTATACTTTAATGACTTTGCCTTATGGCTATTCTGACTTAGAACCTTATATTGATGCCTTGACTGTAGAAACTCACTACGACAAACATCATCGTGGTTATGTGGCTAAGCTAAATCAAGCTTTAGAAAGTCATTCTGATCTTTTAGAAATGTCGATAGAAGACTTGTTAAAAAACTTAAACAAAATTCCAGATGAAAAAAAAATAGCTGTTATAAATAATGGTGGTCAAGTCTATAATCACAATTTATACTGGGAATCTATAACTCCAAACGGTGGCGGGGAGCCTGCTGGAGAGTTGGCAGAAAAAATTAACGAATCCTTTGGTAGCTTTAACCAGTTCAAAGCAGATTTTTCTAATACCGCTACTACTCAATTTGGTTCTGGGTGGGCTTGGTTAAGTTTAGATTCAAAAGCCGATTTGGTTATAAGTTCTACATCTAATGCTGATAGCCCACTTCTACATGGTATGACTCCAATTATGACTATGGATGTCTGGGAGCATGCCTATTATCTAAAGTACAAAAATCTTAGACCATCTTACATAGAAGCTTTTTGGAATTTAGTTAATTGGGAGGAAATTGCAAAAAAATACAATGCTACCAAGTAATCAAGAGTTAGAAAAAGTAGTTTTGGTTGATGAAAGAAATAACATTCTAGGTGAAGCTCTAAAATCAGAAGTTCACACCAATGATACCCCTTTGCACAGAGGTTTCTCTGTTTTTCTTTTTAGTGATGATAAATTATTATTACAACAAAGAGCAAGCACTAAACAAACATGGCCACTTGTTTGGTCTAATTCGTGCTGTGGTCATCCGATGTTAAACGAAAGTAATGAAAATGCTGCTCTTAGGCGTCTAAATTACGAGCTTGGCTACCAACCTAACCAAATTAAAGATCTAAAAATTGTAATTTCTAACTACCGTTACAGGTATCAAAGAGATGGTATTGTAGAAAACGAAATTTGTCCAATTTTGGTTGCCAAAACTAAACACCAACCGAGTCTTAATCCAGATGAAGTTCAAGCTACTAAGTGGATTCTTTGGACTGAATTTTTAAAAATTGCCAAAAAAAAACCTAAAGAATTTTCAGAATGGAGTCTAGAAGAAGCAACTTTGATCAAAAATTTATTGTAAAAATATCTTTTTTAAACTAAATTACTACTTTTTACTTTAAAATAAACAAAAAACAAAAATTCCGTTTTAGTTTAATCTATTCAGTATCAAAAGTATTCTTAAAAATTAAAAAATCCCTAATTTGAATTGATTTGAGCATAAAAACAACCGTTATAGCAATAACTTATTTAAGTTGAATCTAGAATTATACTTGACAATAACAAAAAATATGTCTTTAAAATAAAAAAATTTGTGGACTTAAATCTAAAACAGCTAAAAGAGATTGAAAATAAATTTCTGTCTCAGCTGAGTCAAAGAACCAAAAATCAAAATATTCTTTGCTCTTCAATTAACCTTAAAAAAGGCAAAGTTTAGGTTATCTATATAGGAGGTTCACATATCGAATATGGTCTGATAAATTCTAAAAGAAGATTGCAAGATTTTAGAAGTTTTCAAATCAACCCTATCCAAACAGAAGCTGATTTTTTGGATTACCTAAGAACTTGTCTTGACAGCCGAGCTTCAAAAGTTGTTATTTCTATAGCTGCAGACTTAAGGAATATAGAAACAAAAGATGGAATTCAAGGAATTTTACAATCCAATCACCGTATTCATAATTTTGACTTTTTAGTTGGTAAATCAGTTGGTAAATGGCTTAACCAAAAATTAAGTTATCAGTTTGGTCAAGAATTTATAGCTATAAACAACTTAGTTTCTTTGGCTCAAGGTTTAGACTCTAAAGATTTTAAAAAAAAATCAAACAATTGTTGGTATTGCAGCAACTGGTATAAACTTAGGTTATTTTGATTCCAAAAGTAGTTTTGTTAACTTAGAATCAGGAAAATTTAAACTAGCAAACAAAGAAACCTCTCAACTCGTAGGTGAAGAATTTTTGTTTCAAATTTTTAATGCCGAAGCTTCAAAGGTTTCTCTTAAAATAAAATTAAATAATAAGCAAGATTTTAGAAAAGCTTTATTCTCAAAAAATTTAGATGTTAGAAAATTAGCCACTCAAATTTTGAAACAATCTGCTCAGATTTATGCAGCTCAAATCAAAGCTTTAATTGATTTTAAAGGACTTGATAATCAGAATGTAAATCTTGTGATGGAAGGATCTTTGTTTTGGGATTTAGGAGATTTTAAAGAAATTGTTTTGCAAACTTTAGAAGTTTTAGGAAAGTCAAGAAAAGAGATAAAACTAACCAGAATTAGGTTTGGTTTTATTCTTGGTTCTTCTAAGATTTTTAAATACAACCTCAAAAAAGAAAGAAAAGAAATTCTGATTGTTCAAGAACTTTTCACTTTTTTTAGAAATCTAAACTGGTTTTCACAGGCTCCGCCTCAAGCAATTTAAGGTAGAAACTTCTACTTTCTGATTAAACTCCAAACAGGAGAGTTTTTGCCGTACATTTAACCTGTTTTTGTGGGAAGTTATTATAATTATAGCAATTCCAAGTTCAATTTAGATAAGTTATTAGATATTACACCTTCCCGTTAATCATTACGGTAATTGTCTGTTAAGAATTTACCTTAAACAAGGGATTTATTTCCTTGTAAAGAGTTAAATTTAGGATAATATATATTTAAAGTAAGTTTAAGTATTTTAAAAAAATTAAAAATTAACTATGTTTCAAAATATACCTGTAGAGTATGGTGCAGAGAGAGAGAAAAAAGAGATGTTTTTGTAGTTTCATTCGATTTTGACGGAAATTTATCTCCAGAAGATAATTTTACTCCAGAAATAGAACGTTCCTCTGGAATCTTAAATTTAGCAGAAGCTCTAGGAAGAGAACTTCTACAATTCAATACCCCTGAACATATATTCGAGTCTAACAAAATTCCAATGATTAATACAGCAAGGAGTTTTGAAGAAATTCAAGTTTTAATTGCACATGCAAGAGAACGATTTAAAATAGAAAAAACTAAATATCCACATCAAATAGTTAATAGTTTAATCGAAAGAGGTTTGGAATTTTTAGAAAATTATCCAATTGGTATTTTTTTCAATGGAAGGCAAATTATTTTACCAAAAATTGGTCTTTTTAAGAAAATTGAAAATTCAGAAAAATCACAAAAATATAAAATTAATTGTCAACCAAATTATATTTCTATAGAAGAAAATCTCTCTAGCAAATATAATCCAGATTTATTTTTTAATAAATTAACTAAAGAAGGAATAGAAATTGTTGTTAGCAATCAAAGTGATCCTCGACAAATCTCAGATGTTATAACTTTAGGTTCCCTTGAACTTGCAGAAGCATTGCAGAAAAGAGGTTTTCTTGTTGTTAGATTAAATAAAAATCAAGATCCAAACAAAGTTTATGATACAATTACGAAATTAGCTGTTGATTATGGAATAACAATAAATGGTAACGGAATAATCGGTACAAACCAACAAAGAGGAAAACCTTTTGAATTACAACCTAAAAATTCAGATGATAGTGAAATTACAAAACTTTCAGGAGTTATAACTCTATTGACTTTATTAAAAAATATTATAACTGAAATTGAATTTGAAATTTATCATACTGGTAATAGTGATTCTACTGACAGACCTGTAATTAATAGCTATAAAGGAAGATTTACAAATTTAGATAATAAAGATGGAGAACCCTCACACGGTTATAAAGTTGCAACTTCTGCACTTCAAATAAATTAAGTTTATCTTATGAATAAAAATTATATTTTAGCTCTTGATATCGGTAATACAAAAATTGCAGGAGCAGTATTTAATCAAACCACAGATCAACAAGTTGAGTATAAACGTATTGAACTTCCGCCCATAAATAATGCGAGAGAACATTTGGATGAAATAATCAAATTGGCTAAAATTTTGTCCTCAAGCCACAAAATACATGCTATTGGAGTTAGTTTTGGAGGTCCTGTTGATCAAAATGGTAATGTCATGCTTTCTCATACTATAAAAGGATGGGAAAATATTGATTTAAAATTAATTTTAGAAAACAATTTCCAATGTAAAGTAATCATTGATAATGATGCTAATAGTGCAGCTTTTGGTGAATATTCTTTTGGAAATCATAATTTGAGTGATGATTCAATGATGTATATAACCTATTCAACTGGAATTGGTGGAGGTTTTGTTTTGAATGGAAAACTTTGGCTTGGATATCAAGGCCTGGCAGGTGAAATTGGTCATATGCTTGTAGATCCTAACGGACCTAGATGGTGGGGTGACAGAAAAGGAGCTGTTTACAGAATTTCAAGTGGTACTTATATTGCAAAAAGAGCTAAAAGATGGCTTGATGATGAGCCGTTTCAAGGAGAAATTTTAAGAAAAAAAGTTGATAATAAACTAGAAAATATTACCGCCAAAATAGTTGCCCAGGCCGCTGATGAAGGGGATAAAATTGCTTGGGAATCTCTTCAGTATTCTGCTTGGGGACTTGGAATTGCAATTGCCAACACTGCAAATTTATTAAACCTCAAAACTATTGTAATAGGTGGTAGTGTGATTAAGGCTGGTAAAAAATTCTGGAATCATATCCTCGAAACTGCAATGAAAAATAAAATGCCTGAAATAGAATTTGAAATATTAAAAGCCAACCTTGGTGATCAAGCACCGATTTGGGGGGGCTTATCAAAGAGCTAAAGAAAACTTTGAGCGTTAATAACATTAATAACCACCTACTCCAATCTCGAACCAATATTTATTAATCTGTTTACTTTTACCCCAAATTTAACTCTTCATAGATAAGTAAACCTTTTATTTTAACTAAATTCTTAACGGTAATTATTTCTTTGTAAAGGCTTTAATAATCATGTCACAAAACCTATTCTTGAGTTGATTAACACCTATTTCATGTCATCAAAATTTTGTAAACCTGAGTTGTGGGACAATACTAACTATTGGTTAAAAAATAGTTTAATTTTTTCTATTTTGTCTATTAGATCTCCCAGACCGTCTGCTTTAATTATTTTTAGTGCCGTTATATCGCTATCTAGTAATTTTTTACGTCTAACTACTTCCTCAAAAAGATCCGTCCTACTATTTTTTAATCCTGACCAAAATTTTAAAGTAGGGTCCTCAATTCCATCCTCTTTTAAATTTTTTAAAATCTTGTTTATTTTACGACTGTTGTTTATTTCTGTAATTATTCTTTTGATTTCTTCTTGATTTTCTTGTGGTAAACCTTGTAGCTTTGGGAATAAATCCTCCCCCCCCTAAGATTTCTCTCATCTACCTCATAAGCTCTACTCAATCGAGGATGAAGCCTTGTTCCTTCATTTCCTTCATTTCCTTCATTCATTATTTTTTGTTAGTATTTTTATAAATTTCTTTAATTTTTGTAATTATTTGTTCTACCGAGATTGAGCGACCATTGTATTGTAATAATTTATAGTTAAATTTATGTCCAGTTTTGGCTGTAATAATTTGACCTAGTTGTCCATTATAGTTATTTTCAATCAGTAGGGTTTGGCTGGATTGATCCAAAAACTTCTGAAGCCTCTCAGTCTTAAATGGCCAAATGTATTCGTAGTGTAGATAGCTAATGTCTTTAGTCTCTTCAGCGTGGAGAATAGCTAGAGCATCTAAAATTGTATTTTTGTTACTACCCCAACTAATAATTCCAATTTGACTTGTTTTTGGTTGATTTAGTTCTGCACTGGCATCATATATTTTTGGTTCTGAAAGCTTGGCTATAATAACCTTGGATTTTTTGATTCTTTTTTTAATCATTTCAGACGAAGGCTGTGCATCTTCGGTAAGACTTCCGTCTTCGAGATGTTCGTCTCCGTTAGCAAAGTAAATCGTGCGGCTACTACCTGGCAACCAACGCTTAGAAATTCCAGTTTCGGTCAGTTTAAATCTGTCAGTCGAGTTTAATTTTTCTACTAGGTTGTATTTTTGTTCTTCGGCTGTTTGTTTATTAATTTTTGTAGGTAAATTGTCTACAAAATGACTTTCTTCCACACTAATATATCGTTCAATCGGAATAAGATTTTCTTTAAAAGGCTCATGAGTACTAAAACTCATAGCAATAGCAGCCTCAGTAAGAATAATTACTGGAACTTGAAATTCTTCGGCAAGATTATGAGCATGTTGGGTTAGTTCGTAACAACTCTCAGGATCGGAGCAAGCTATGACGATTCTGGCAAATTCTCCATGACTAGAATTAATAGCTAAATTAAGGTCTCCCTGTCCAGTCCAAGTTGGCAAGCCTGTAGCTGGTCCTGGTCTCTGAGCTAAGACTATTACTAGGGGAGTTTCAATCATGGCTGCTAGAGAGACAGTCTCGGTCATCAAGTCATAACCTCCACCTGAGGTAGCACACATAGCTCTAGTCCCAGCAAAACTAGAACCTAAGGTAGCTTGAGCTACAGAGATTTCGTCTTCTAGTTGTTTGACAAGCATACTAGTTTTTGGGGCTACTTTGGCTAGATATACTAAGATAGAACTAGCAGGGGACATAGGGTAACCATAGTAAGCTCGCACTCCAGCTTGAATAGCTCCTAATCCAATTGCCGAATTACCATCAATCAAAATCCTATCTTCACCAGTTTGACTTGGTTTTGGTAGGTTTATCAAATTATCACTTAGATTAAGATTTTCAGGCTTAAAATTATAACCCCCTTCGGCACAACGGTGATTGATTGGAATAAGATCAGGTTTTTTATAAAATTGTTTGCTTATTTGACTTTTGAGAGCCTCTAGATCCAAATCAAGAACCTTCCACAAAAAACCAAGCAAAACCACATTTGTCATAACTATATTACCTCCTTCAGATAAAGCAATTTCTCTAGCTGGAACAATAACTATTTGCAAATTTTTTTCTTCAGCAATTCTTGGTAAGTTTTTGATAGCTTTTTGCCATCTCTCGAAGCCATGGATTAGAAGTCCACCTTCAGTTAAAGTCTCTAAACAGTCTAAGACTCCTTCACGGTCAGCACCTAAACCAATGTTAATTTTTTCTGAAATTCCTCTAATAACTTGATCCGAGAAGTTAATCTGAATATTAGACCGACCACCTTTAATTAAAGAATTAAACTCTCTCTCACCATAAACCCAATAACCTAGGTTTTTAAGGGCTTTCATGACAATCATTCCGGTGGATTCGATCCCCATTCCTTGTTCTCCAGCAATTTTGATAACAGTACGACTAAACATATATTTTTATATGAAAAAAATAAAGCCTCCGCAAAAAATCAATTTTACTACTAAGTGTGGATATTTTATCGTCAAATCTACTATATTTAGTATTTTTCTTAGAAAACTGCGGAAGTTTTAATAAAAAAGATATTTTTAAAATTTTATATGTCCGTCAAGAAGCTTTATATTTTGTACTTTACAAATTCAATTTTTTTTTTGAACTTAAATACTAACCAACTATAAAACTAATAATTATATACTAAAATGTCAGATAGATCAGTATTTTATGATCAAAATACCAAAGTAGATATTCTAGAAAATAAAACTATAGCAGTAATTGGCTACGGAGCTCAAGGTAGAGCCCAAGCTCGAATGCTCTTTGAAAGCGGAATAAAAGTAATCGTCGGAGTTAGAGAAGGAGGGGCTAGCTGGCAAAAAGCTCAAGAAGATGGCCTAGAGGTAGCCACAATCGACCAAGCAGCAAAAGCAGCTCAGATAATACATATTCTTATTCCAGATGAAAATCAAAAAAAAGTTTACACAGAACAAATCGAATCAAATTTGGATAAAGGTGATATTTTGAGTTTCTCTCACGGATTTAATATTGTTTTTAAAAGAATTTTACCAAAAGAAGGAATTGGAGTAATTATGGTAGCCCCTAAGGCTCCAGGAACAGAAGAATACAAAGAATATCGTCGTGGCTTTGGTGTGCCAGCTCTATTTGCAGTCGAAAAAGAAAACTCAGAAAATACAGCTAAAGAAACTGCTCTCGCTATGTGCAAGGCTATGCAATTTACAAGGGCAGGTGTAATGGAAGCAACTTTTGCTGAAGAGGCTTATGAAGATCTGTTTGGTGAACAAGCAGTACTTTGTGGAGGTTGCACAGAATTAGTAAAAACTGGATTCGAAGTCCTTACCGAAGCTGGCTATCCGCCAGAATTTGCTTATTTTGAATGTTTACACGAACTCAAACTAATTGTGGATCTACTCTACGAAGGTGGAACTAAGAGAATGTGGGAAGTCGTTTCTAATACTGCAGAGTATGGAGGTTTAACTAGAGGGTCTAGAGTGATTACACCACAAGTCAAAGAAGAAATGAAAAAAATCCTAAAAGAAGTAGAGTCTGGTCAGTTTGCCGAAGAATTTATTACTGAATACGAAAAGGACAACTTTAAAAATATCCTAGAAATGAGACAAAAAGAAGGCGAACACCCAATTGAAATAGTTGGCAACAAGATCAGAGATATGTTTAGAAAAGATTCGTAATTTTTGATCTTTTTTATGAAAAAAAGCAATTCATTCAAAATAACTACATAATTAATAATTATAAAAAAGTCTTAGCTTTAGTATTAATCCTTTTTTATTTTGCAATTGGTATATATAATTTACAAACTGTTGGGGTTACTAGCAATGAAGTTACTCATTTAGCTACTTCTCATGTTATTCTCAACTTTCCAAAATGAATTTAGAACATCCTATCTTACAAAAGAGTTTAAATGCTGTTTTGGTTAGGTTTAGATATCCTGGGTTTACTTCTTCAGAAAGCGAACAGTATGCCCGTGGTAGAGATTAGTCTTATACTATAACTCAAATTTACAAAACTTTGACCCATAAAATAGGTATTAATCAACATTAAAAAATAGGTTTGAAGTATGATTATTTTTTGATTAACAGTTTTTATGATGGTAAAGATATTTTACGTGATTCTAATTTAATATATCTATTTTTCAATAGTTTGCTTTTAGTTTGCTTATTTGCACTTATATTTTAGTTTAGATAAGGAATTTATTTCCTTATGAAGAGCTAAATTTAGGTTAATAGTAAACGAATTAGGTATAGGTAAATATTTTTAACTTTAATTAGCTATAAAAGTTTTTTATTAACTTTATTTTTTTAGAGTACATAAACTTGTAATCAAAATTTTTGTAACTAATTAATTTTATCTTTTTTTGTGAAAATTTTTTCAAAACAATTTAATTTTGTTTAGTGTCTAACTTTAAATAAACAAAAAATCATATTAATCAGAATTTTTTTGGTGCGCTCGAGAGGACTTGAACCTCCACGCCCGATAACGGGCACAGCCACCTCAAGGCTGCGTGTCTACCAATTCCACCACGAACGCAATTTTTGCAAGTTTCAGCTTTAAATATAAAGTTTTTTTAGTTCTAAACTTAAGGTTAATAACTCAATACTATTATTTTTTCGTCAAGAAGACTCAGAATTCCTTCTTTTATTTAGTATAAACAAAAAATCACAAAATTAATTTGCAACAATAGCAGGTTTACAAAACTTTAGAATTAACTTTTTTTATATTTACCTCAGACAACCTTGATAATTAAAATAAATTTTACTCACTTTATAAAAACATCATCATGGGATTAAATCTAAATCTGCAATTAGCAAAACGAATTACCCAAAAAACTCTGGAAAAAACAATTCTAGATTACGGATTCAAGCGTCGAGGAAAAAATAAATATATTTGGTTCGAAGATGAACAAACTACTTCATTGACAGGTTGTTATCTATATTATAACGTCCCTAGCCCCCTAGATCAAAAAATCTTGCCGAATCGAGTCAAGTTGATTATCAACGCTGCAACCTATGATTATCGTAGCTACGAAGACCTAGAGATGCAAAACCTTATTATCGAAAAGTTGCAAAAAGAGTTTGGAGGTACAATTTATAACCCGCATCTCAAATCTAACGAATTATTTATTAATAATTTAACAAAACTAACCTCAGCCGAAAAAAAATTCAGCTTGGTTTTACACAACTTTGAAAGTAAAATAAAAACTTTTGGAGCTTTTTTTACCAAAGATAATCCAGATTATGAAGACAATCCTCAAGTTTATAGTCTTCTAATTCCTTTTTTGGTTTCTTTATTTGAGAGTTTTTTTTACGAGTTTTTTGTAGCTTATCTAGATGCTTATCCAGAAAAATTAGACCAAATTCTATCATATCGTAATAGACTAAGATTAAATTATTACGACCTCAAAAATATCCTTAGAGAAGATAAAACCCTAAGTGAGGTGGAAGCTCAAAATCATAATTTTCAGAATTTACAATCTTTAGATCAAGCTTTTTATGAGATTATGGGTTTGAATATTCTTAATCTTTGGAGGCTAAAAGTCAACCTAGGAGATAAAAAATTAGATCTTTTACAATCATTAGAAAATCTAATTAGGCTGAGGCACAAAATCATCCACAAAGCTTTCTTAGATGAAGAACTAACACAACAAAATCTAATTATCTTTAGACAAACTATAGAACAAGTTATAACTAAATTTATTGATTATTTAAACAAAAAAGGTTATCGTATCGGACTTTCTAAATATCTTGAGATTAACTTAGAATCTAAAATAAAAACTCAAAAACCTAAACAAAAGTTAAAGCCAAAAGAAATAAGTATTCCAAAAGTATTCGTTGGTGAGGAATAACAAGTCTTATCCTAAAAAATTCATATAGAATCGTCTACTACTTGCGTGACTAAAAAAACTCTGGAAAAACTATTTTATAAAAATTTATTTAAAAAACCTTTATATGTTAGATAAAAATCTAAAAAAAATCAAAGATAAAAAAACTCTAGCCGAATACCTTAGAGCGAAATATTTTAGTTTTAATAAACTTATCAATTCTACAGAAACTTTAATCAAAAAGAAAAAACTAGAGGGCTACAATATTTTTTATTTAAGTAATATTACCTCTTACGGATTCAAACCTTATAAGGATTTAGAAATTTGGAAATTCTTCGACGGAGGTCTGGTAGCTGGGGATGAGAGTTACCAAAAACCCGAACCAAAAATATATCGAGAGCTAGAACAAAAATATAACCTTAACCCAGAAGAAACTATCTACATTGATGATCGCAAAGAAAACTTAGAGCCAGCTAAAGACTTAGGTTGGGAAACTATTCTCTACGATTCAGAACTAAGCAATCTAGACAAGGAAATAGCTCATATTAATGAAGAGGTTTATAAAATTCCTAAAATTCTTTTTTTAGGTAAACCAAATGTAGGTAAAAGTTCTCTTTTTAACGCCATGGCTCTAGAAGAAATCCAAATTGTAACTGACGTAGCTGGCACAACCTTAAGTGTAAATGAAACCGAGATTCAGAGAGACTCTAAGTCAACTTACAAATATAATTTTAGGTCTATAAAAAATTACATATTTGATTTATCTGGCGTAATCTTACTTACTAATGGTCTCAATCAAGAAATTTTTGATTACATTTTTAACCTAAAAAAGTCTGAAAATAAAGTCTATTACCTAACTAATCAATCTGAATTAGGCATGGAAGAAATTAAAAAAAGTGGAGTTTTAGATATTTTTGATGGTGGGGTGGCTAGTTTTGAAATTGGTAGCTACAAACCAAATCCTGAGATTTTTGAACACTTAATTGATAAATATCAGATTAATCCGAAAACAAGCTTCTTCCTTGATGATTCTAGAGACAATGTTGAAGCTGCTAGAAATTTAGGATTTTTGGCTTATACCTACGAACTAGGAATGGATGTAGAAGAACTGCTCAAAAAAGCTAATCAAGAATTACAAGAAGAGTTTGAAATTCAAGAAAAAAAGAAATATCTACTTCTAGATTCTGCTGGAATTAGGAGAACTAGCCAAAGAAAATTAGGTGCCGAGACATTTGCCACCTACCGAACAATTCAAGCGGCCTACGAAGCTGATGTTATTTGTCTTGTAGTTGACGGTTCAGAACCTATTACTCATCAAGATCAGGTTGTTGCTGGTATTGCTAAAGAGGCTGCTAAAGGTGTAGTTGTAGTAGCTAATAAAGCTGACCAAGTCTCGCCAGAAAAACGTTTAGATTTTGTAAAAGAATTTGAAACCAAATTTGCCTTTTTAAAAATTAAAAAATTCCTCTGGGTTTCCGCTAAACAAGCTTTTGAAAGATTAAGTTTAGACTTGGATACTCAAAATTTAGAAGAACCAAAAGATTTAATTTTTGACTTTGACTCAACCTGGGTACTAGGTATTAGTGAAGATATAACAAAAGACTTATTAACTAAAGATCTAAAAACGCAGACTGAAATAAAAAATTTTCTAGAATCTAAAAACGCAAAAATATATTCTCAGTTTTTAGACCAAATAAAAAAATTGCAAACCTACAAAAAAATTAGAATCGGCCTTATTTCTAATCTTGAAGAAGACTCAGTTAAAAAAATTCTTGATTTGTACGAAATCAAGGTAAATGTCATCAAAGCTAAAAGTAATCTTAATCTGACTCAAAAACTACTAGAAATAAATTCCGAGTGGCAAAATTCACAATTCAATTTATATTATTTTAGTCAGGATAATCTTAATTTCTTTGAGCTAGAAAGCATCTTAAATAAAAGCAAAATCATAGGCTGTGGCTGGGAAACTAAAAACCTCCCTGCCCTAAAATCAATTTTACCAAAAAAACAAATTCTCAAAAAATTTATTGAAATTCATAAAGTCTTTCCAAAAATTTTAACTATTGATAAACCAATCTGGGATCTTGAGCAAATCTGGGAGACAATCGATGAAGCTCTAGCTGAAAGAAATCAAGAAATCTCTAGGTCGCAATTACGTAAAATCTTTAATTATTTAGTTAAACAAAAAAGACCGCAAAAACTTAGAAACAAACAAAAAACAGTAATGTATGATCTATTGTTTATTAAATCTAGCCCACCAACATTCGAGCTCTTAGTTAAGGACAAAAGTACAGTTCACTGGTCTTATATAAGATTTTTAGAAAATTTACTACGAAGAAACTTCAAATTCGAAAACACTGAAATAAAAGTAAAACTCAAAGAAGTCAGCCAAAAAAAAGTTATGAGTTACTAAGCAACTATTGGCTAACTACCTTTCCTTAATTCTGAAATCTTTTTTTGATAAGATTCTTCTGCATTTTTTTTCATTTTTTCAAAAGTCATCCTAAGTAATCTTAAGTATATTTTTACTTTTTTTTTGTAATCGTCTCTTTCTAATATTATAAAACCTAAATTTTTAAAATACTCTTCATAGGCTCTATCAAAATTATCAAGACACCAGTTGACCGAATTAAGAATAGAAAGAATATACGTTTTTGATCTTGAATTAAATTCTAGACCTTGTAATATTTGTAAATCAAAATTCTCATCTGAAGGCGGATTAAAATTGGAATAACAAGAGTTATTTTCAATTTCATTATTAATTATTAATTTTCGTATCATAATTCTTAAAAGGTTAATTTCGCTAAGTTGCCCAAAATCCGAATCTTCAGGAATTACGCTTCCTTTACCATCTTCATAAGAAATAATGGAAGCACATGGATAATAGATTTTTTTTCCTAAATAGGTAATGGGGAATTCATTAAAATCCTTGAGTTTTTCTAATTTTTCACTTAGTTTTTGAATTATTTTTTCGTTTTCTCTGCCATCGTTATTTGTGACAACAGCAATCACAAAGACTCCACGGGTAAAGGTAACTAAGATATTTGGATCATCTTTTGGTATTTCAAGTAACTCAAAAATCGCATTGCAACACTGATTAATATGAACGTTACCAAGCATCTGGCTAAAATAGTTAGCTGGCTTGATCTTTAATTCAACTGCTGCAGATTTTACTATCCTGCCTTCTTCTTGCAACTTTTCTAACAAACCTCTGGGTGCTGGAGCTAGGCCTAAGGTTGGGTTAAATCTACCTCTTATAAAATTTTCTTGATACACATCAGAAATTAATACTCCCTCTTCATCCTTAGAACCTTTTGGTCCTATACCAGGAAATATACCTGCTTCTTCAAGTTTCTTTTCTGTATCTTGTATTTGACATAAGTCTGTCTCATAGTCAGGACGGGTATAGTCTTTAATTAATTCTGGAATATTAGCATCGGTAACTCCCTCGTTATTAGATTTTAACTTACGGCCTACAAAAATAATGAATTTTTTTACAAGATATTCTTTTTGTTGTCTGGTTGAATCTGTGGTTAATTTTGATTTAAAAAAATTATTGAATATATTAAAATCATATGGTTCTAGCGAAGCTAGATATTCTTCGTAATAATAATTAAAGTTTTGTCTAATGTCTTCTTCTGTTGGTAAGCAATTATACCCAAGAACTATTTTAGTAAAAAAAGGAATTTTTACCATTTCAAAAAAGTCTTTTTTAACCATATTTATTTCGCTATCTGGTAACTTAAAGTCGACTGGGCTAATTCTCTTACCTCCTTCATACCTGAAAGCCAAAGGTCTGAGTAGGAGTTTTGCCTTTTTTCTATTAAGGACCTTAAGAACTGCTGGATTGTCAGTTGTAGCACTGATATGTTGTGATATTATATTACCTACATCAAAATCGCTAAGATCATAAGCTACAATGAGATCTTCGAGTTTTTGGCTTAGGTAATTTATTAATAATGTTTCAAAATTGTTCATATATTTTTTAGGCATCTCACCCACTACAGTAAATTCATCTCCTCCGTTGCGATAGACACAATAACTAATTTTATCGCTACCTAAATTTTCCAAATCTCTATGGATAACTAACATCTGCTTATAGGCCTGATCTGCTGATTGTTGCAAGTAGTATGCAAAATTATTGATAATCACGTCTCCATATTCATTTCCGACTTTATTAATTAGACTCATAAAAACCAAGTCAAAGTTCATCCAAAAAGGATATTCCTGATCCTCCCCCTCTTGGCCAGTTATTTCGTCTCTTTCCATAAAAATTGCTATTATTTTATTGTTACTATAATAATCACATCTATCGCCAATACCAAGAACTCTATATTCTCTATACTTTAAAGCATCATGGCTTGCCATAATTAATTGAAATATTTTTTCAGTTTCTCCACCAAAAAACACCCTGCGACCAGCAATTAATATAATTAATTGAAATATTTTTTTTTGATTTTCTAATGAAATATTTTCTGTAAAAGCTTTTTCGTATAAAACTCTATAATAAGGTCTATAATTAAGAAAAGGGCCAATAACTAGTTTATATAAGTCGGTTTTTTCAAAATTTTCTGGACTATCAAATAGACTGCCATCGGTAAAAGTACTTTCAATTGATGGGGGGTTTATAGTACTACTATTAATTTCTACTAATGCATGTAGTAAGAAGTCAAATCTACCATCAAAAGGTATAGATTCATAATTTGTTTCGACCATTTTGTTATTTTAAACTTTTTAAACTTAAAAATATAAAAAATTCTTTATTCTATAGTTCTTTTTATTAATAATTGCAAGACTAATATAGAAAAAATAAAGCTATAGAGTAACCTAGATTTGTTTTTTATTCAGTACCAATAGATAAAATTAAACTTACTTGCCTAAACAAAAAAAAATATTCATAATTAAAATTACTTTAAAAATAAAAGTAAGAAAATGGTTTTTTGCACACACAAAAAAATAAATATGTTTACAGGTGGTAATGGCGCAGGTGGGTAACCTAAATAAACTATTAACACTTTATAAACTTAATTACAAAATCAACCCCCTAAAATCAACCCCCTCCTAATTAAGGGGGTTTTTAGATTATTGGTTTAAAACTTTTTAGTAAGCAAAATCTCTACAGGAATTAATTTTTAATAAAAAAAAATAAACCGTCAACTTTTAGTAGTTTTTATTTTAAACCCACCTCAGCTCAGATTAGGACTTTTTGAGGACGTGGAAGTTT
>CAZVWQ010000002.1:0-102053 GCA_964631275.1 uncultured Candidatus Saccharibacteria bacterium
TTTAGTGAATCGTCGTCATCTAAGTCAGAATCTATAAATTGGTCAATTGAGTCTTCTGGACATTTATTATTACCATATTCTTCTTCACCATATTTACATTTTCCATAACCTTCTTCGAATTGGCCAGAGGTTGTATTATTACTTCCATAACCTGTAGCTGTTAAACTGTTTTGTCTAGCAGATTGAGTAACTACATTATCTCCATTCATACTAGAATTTTGCCCAAAAACTTGCCCATCATTAAGACCTTCTGTCGGAGTCTTCATTAGATATTGAATATAACCATAACCTCGGGAGGAGTCGTGAGAGTCTAAACTAATAACCTTTTGACATGAAGAAACATTAATCGGGGGACCACCATTTATACCTGGGATAAATCCTGATTGACATTGTGGATTATGATTTGAGTCGTTGTTAAATGAAGAGTTGGCATAAGGCTCAATGTTGCTACCCATACCTGCAGGTTTACCTACATAGTTATTACCATTACTATCAGCTACAGCCTCAACTAAATGAAAATATCTATTACCTAAAATATCAAAAGATTTAACACCTTTTCCATAATCACTCCAACCATCAGCTTTAGCTTGACAACTAGCTGTTTGAGTAGGGTTATTGTTTGCTTTTGTGTTATTATTTGTAGTAAAATTTGAATGGCCATCCATTACGTTTATAGAAGCAAAACCATAATTGCCAGTAGTCCCAGATCCTGAAACATTTCTTACAAATCTACATTCTGCTAAATGAAAATACCTATTACCAGTTAAGTTGATTTTTTTAGACTCTTGCAGTACTCTAGTAAAGCTTGCATATTCAGAGGGTTTGTTACAATTTGCAGTATGGGTATCATTATTACTAGCTTCATGATTACAGCCTCTGTTGTGAGTTTGAGTGGCAGCTTGTGGGTATCCTGAACCTTGATACAAAAAATCATCTACTAACCAGATATTTTTGTACCTACCCATATCCAAACTACCAGACGTAGCATCAGTACCAAATCCCAAGTACCCTGCAGTTGGAGCTATGTCTAAAGAACCTCCATTGAAAGCAGATGTACCAAGATCTACTGGAGTAGCATCTACATAATAGTTTTTTACACTATTGACAGCCCAGCCGTTAGGCACAGAATCTTGGATACTTAGATTGTTAACAGCTTTATCTGTAGTATTGTTATAATAAAGCCTAGTTTCGATTTCTTGATTAGGACTAAAGTTGATAGCTCTATATAATTCTCCATTTTTCGCATATAGCTTTATATGACAAACACCATTACTAGTAGAACCTCCATTAGAATCATAAGTAGCACAATCACTAGGGTTAAAGCCTACAGCTAACTCATCAGAAGCTGAAGCTTGGTTAAAATGATTATTAAAAAGAAAAACTGCTCCAGCAACTACACTAGCAAAAGCAATCACACTCAAAGCAATCACACCGAATTTTTTAGAAAAAAATTGTTTAAAAGAAAACTTCGTATTTCTTCTTTTGTTAGCAATTGGATTGTTAGAAATTAAATGACTAGTCTTTACACTTGGCGATTCTTGGCTAAAACTTACTGTATTGTTAGTTACTGATTTACTAATTACAGGGTTATTTGTGCCTGGATTTACAGATTTTTGGCTATTAGCTTTTTGCTTAAAATTATTATTCATAAGTCTGTTATTTATTTTTGTTTAGATTTTTTATAACAACTCTAACCACAAAAAAACCTTTTTGGTTTTATTTTTGTTATAAGTCAATGATTTAATTATAACTGATTTTTTTATATTAGCAAATTACTTCGATTTTATTCAAAACTTCCGCAGACACCAATATATTATTTTGTATTTAATACTTAACCAAAGCTACATTTAGTAGTAAAATTCAATCCTTGCAGAAGTCTTGTATTGGCGTTATTACACCTATTCTATACAAGTTGCATAAGTTTTTGGGCAAAATTAGATTTTAATTTGAATTACCTGAAATTACTACAACCTTTTTAATAATTATGTTTTTAGAGGTTTTTTGTGATTAAAATAAAAATAGTACTTAAAAACTTACAAACAAGAAATCGTTTGTATTTGATTTTAAACAAGAAATTCTAAAATTATTAGTTACACCCTTTGGGTTAATCGTTACGGTAATTACCAGTTAAGAACTTAACAACTTAAAATGAGTTTTTAAGATTAAAAATGTGAACCTTGAAACTGGTTGAGTAAAAAGTATAAATCGATTGTTAAATACGGGATAGATGTAGCTATTTAGAATTTTGAGTAGCCTGGTCAGTTTATCTAATCCAGAAAAATTTAGAAAAAGTTTTTCTTTTCCAAATATATCTCATAGTTAACAACCAAATTAAATAAAAAATCGAAATATAAACTATTTCCCAAAATTCTAGAATCCTAAGATCAAAAATGCTTACATAATGAGGCGAAAACAAAGTAGTGACAATAAAAACTATCAAAAAAATGGCAAATATAGAAGGTTTCTTACTATTGCTAGATTCAATACCAGTTTTCCAAAAATCACCAAGCGGAGCAACAAACATAACTAAAGTCAAAGCTGCAAAGGCCACAAAGGTAGTTAATATAGCCTGAACCCTGTCACTAATGTTATTAAAAATTATAATAAAATCGGCACTATCAATTCGGCCTAGCTCTAAGTTGTAACTTTGGCCAACATAGTTAATATAAAGATAGCCTAAATAAACTACTAAAGAAAACAAAGACAAAATAACTCCAGCTGGAAAAACAAAATTAATCAGAGAAGTTATAAGACTGCGGTTACCATGTCTGCCAGGACTAGCCCATAAAGTCAAACTGAAAGCAGGTAAACCAACAGTGAACAAAGCCAAAAAAGAATTTTGACGAATGCTAAAAGGAAAGCCGATAGCAGCAATACCTATAGAAATAATCAGAAGCACAGTAAAAAGCACTCTAGTTAAAAAAAGATTAACTACACTTTCCATTCCGTTACGAATTCTCTGCCCTTCTGAAAAAGCTATCGGTAAAGAGCCAAAATTATCTTTTAAAAGAACAATGTCAGCGATACTTCTAGTAGCTTGAGCACCTGACTCCATGGCTATTCCAAGATTCGATTTTTTTAGTGATAAAACATCGTTTACTCCATCTCCAATCATGGCTACATATTTACCATGTTCTTGTAAAATTTGTATAATTTCAGCTTTTTGAGTAGGGGTGATTCTACCAAAGATATTTTTACTTAAAATTGCTTCAACTTTTTGCTTGTATCCTAATTTTGCCAAATCTATACCAGATATAGAAAATAAGTCTTCGTTAACTTTAGCTTGTTTAGCTAGAGCTAGGACTGTAGCTGGGTTGTCGCCAGAGATTATTTTAAATTCGATATCATACTTTCTAAACTCTACTAAGGTCTTTTCTAGATTATCTCTCAATTTATCATGCAGAACAACAACACCAATTACTTTTAGATTTTTAGGTAAAACTGAACGACCATTTTTTTCTATAAACTTATTAACAGCAGGACTAAAAGCAAAATATAAAACTCTGTAACCTTCTTTGGTAGCTAATTCGACCTCTTTAATAGCTTCTTTTTTTAGACTCTGAGCTGAATCAATAATTTCTGGGGCCCCCAAAACAAAAGTTCCATTAAAATCTTGCATTTCTTTGGATTTATAGGTTACAACCAAACCACTCCACTTAGTACTAGAACTAAAAGGCGATTCGTCAATAATTTTTAATTTTTTTCCCTTGAATTTTTTTTTGATTATTTCAGTAGTTTTGTTCGAGTTAGATTGGTTAAAAACAAAATTTCCTAAAACTCTTTTTAGCTTTTTTTCCTCAATATCATTAGTAATTAACTTTCCAAATTCTAATTCTCCAGTGGTTATAGTACCAGTTTTATCAAGGCAAAGTACATTAATGTTACTAAGCGATTCCACTGCATTTAGTTCTTGGACCAAAACTCCCGTACCTGCCATCCGAATAGCTCCTAAGCTGTAAGCCAAGGTTATCATAAGAAATAGCCCATTAGGTACAAGACCAACAACTACACCAATATTTCCGACAATTTCAGTTATTTGCCTAGCTAAAAGTAAATTACTTGTAAGAACTAATATTTGTAAATAAGAAGCTACTAGAATCAAAATCTTTACAATGGTATTGATTTCTTTTTGAAGTGGTGTGAGGACTCTTCTTTCGGCCGTAGCTCCAGTAGCTATTTTGTTTACCATAGACTGTTCGCCAACTGTAGTAACCTCAAAAACACCGCTGCCAGAAACACAAAAACTACCTGATAAAGCTTTATCTCCAATACTTTTTTTAAGTAGATCAGACTCCCCTGTCAGTTGAGATTCGTCAAATTCAATTTTTTGACCTGAGATAATTGGACCGTCGACTACAATCTGATCCCCTGGTTTGATAACCACTAAATCTCCTAAAACAATCTCGTCAGGATCAACAAGGTTTTCTTTATAATTTCTAAGGACTCTGATTTTTGGCCTGTTAAGGCGAGCCATCTTATCGAGTTTTTGTTTGGCTCTAACCTCTTGAATAAGGCCAACAATTACATTAATTAAAACAACAGAAATAGTAACTAAAGCATCGGTATAACTACCTAGAAAAATTAAAACTAAACAAATTAGATAGAGTACATTATTAATAAAATTAAAAACATTTCGTCGGATAATTTCTTTGTAGGTTTTAGCCGTCTTAGAGGGCATTATATTAGCTAACCCTTCAGCTTTTTTTTGATTAACTTCATTTTGAGTTAGGCCTTTGAGATTATTCATTAGAAGATTTTTATATTTTTTGTTTTTAAGTTAAGATTCTATCTATACTTATTAAGTAAAAGAGCGAACAATTTACTAAAAACTAAACACATTTCATGCTAGCTCTTAATCTAGTATTTTTTGTATATTTTTTGTATAAGTAGATCTATGTTATAGATTTTTGACTAATTTTATAAAAATTACATAAAAAATTTCAAAAATTATTTATAATATAGCTAATTTTGTTAGATTTGGAAAGATATTTTTGGTTTTAGCTTTTATTTGATAAGTTTTTTAGAAAAAAATATTCAGAGCTAAATATAAAATAGCTATATTTAATTTATGATTTCTTTATAATTCTACTTTTCACTTTAAATTTTTATTGATTAGTTTTACTTTATAATCAAAACTTGTAAAGTTTTTGAAAGAGTTTGTTGATAAATAGGTAAGATATATTTTTAGTATACTCAATTCGTTTACTTTTGACCTAAATTAGCTCTTCATAAGAAATAATCTTTTATTTAAGCTAAATTCTTAACTGGTAGTTACCGTAATGATTAGCCCAAAGGGTATAAGCAAGTAAAAATAAAAAATTTTAATCTTTAAAAACCTTTTAAAGTTGATTTAAAAAAGGCTTACCAGCTAATAGCTTGTTAATGTCTAAAGTAGAGCCCTTTCATATATGCAACACAAAACTATTCTTCTTGAGAATCAAAATACTCAGCCACTTTTTTGACTTCAGCCGAATACTTTGGATCAACTACTAAAACCCCTTCGTCTGATTCTATCAGCAATAGGTCAGAGACCCCTACAAAGGCTATTTTTTTGTTTGGATTAATTAATTTAACTTGGTTACCTTTTCCAGCCATTTGAATTTGTTTAGGATTATTATTTAAGTCTGGTAAGTATTTACGAGCTACCTCCCAGTTACCAATATCCTCCCAAAAGAAATCACATCCAACTACACCTAAACTTTTAGCTTTTTCGCTAATTGCGTAATCAAAAGAAGTTTTTGGAATCTGACTAAATAATTCTGCTTTAATTACTCCAGATTGATAGATACCTTCAACATTTTCTACAAGTTCTGGATAAAGCCTAGCTAGGTTCTTTATAAGACCATTAAAAGTAAACGAATAATATCCAAGATTCCATAGATAATTACCATTTTCTACAAATTCCAAAGCTCTTTCGTAGTTAGGTTTCTCTCTAAATTGTTTTATTTTTACTGTATTTTTGAAACATTCTTGGCTATCTTCTATATCAATCTGAATATAACCTAGTTGAGTGTTTGGATAAGTTGGTTTAATACCCATAGTAATGATTTCAAATTCTTTAGCTTGAATTGAGCGGTTAATTATTTTTAGGCCATGATTGAATTTACTCCAATCTTCTGACTTGATAAGATGGTCAGAATGCAAAAAAATTAAAGTATCATCTCTAGACGTTTTAGAGGCTACCACTGCGGCGTGGGCAATTAAAGCTGCAAAGCTATCGCGTCTTTCAGGTTCAGTCAAGACTTTGTTTGGATCGTATTTTTTACCTAATGATTCTTTTATTAAATCTAAAAAGTTCTGATTAGTATTAATCCAAATTTGCTCATGCTTAAAGTTGTTTGAGAGTCTGTCGTAAGTTTTTTTTAGAAAATTTTCGGAATCTATAAGTGGGCTAAATTGCTTAGGTCTAGAATTAGTTGAGTAAGGCCAGAGTCTAGTACCTTTACCTCCAGCATTAATAATAATTTGCATTTTGGAAATTGAATTTAAATTCAATAAATTTAGAGCAATAGTTAAAATTTAGGTCAAATCAAATTAATAATAACTACTTAATTTCTTAAATAGTCTGCCTCAAAAGCTTCCAGAACAGTTAATTTTTTGATTAGATAAAATAAAAGTAGTAAGTTTCGGTAAAATTAATACTTTTTTATTAAAAAATAAAAAGCAACCTATTTCTTTAAGTTTTACATCCTTTGGGCTAATCTTTACCGTAATTATCTGCTAAGAATTTAGCTTAAACAAAGGATTTATTTCTTTACGAAGAGCTAATTTAGGGCAAAAGTAAACGGATTGGGTATAGCAAAAACCTAAAAAAAGCTTATTTTAATAAAAAACCAAATTAATTCTATAAAATTTTTAGTCCACAGTACTTAAATTACAATTTGTTGGATTGGTTATTGTTTCTGGCTCTATAACTCCAGTCTTAATAGAAAAAGAGTTACCTTCAGGACTAACTAATTGACAATTACCCCCATAATTAGGGGCTGTTACGTCATTACAAATATTTATTTTATAAGCTTGGCTATTAGCCGCAAAAAGAATATCTTTACACCCTTTATTATCAAGGTTACTGCTACTTACTCGGCTAATATTTGCTTGTGCTGGAGGCCAAGCACTAGCTATTTCTCCGTTTTTTTCTAGCAATTCTTGGATTGTAGATTGCAGTTGCTCTGCTTGAGCACAGCCTTCAGCTCCATTATTTTCTGCTTGGCAATTTTGGTTAATATACTCACTAAGTTTGTCGATTGCAGCCTGTCTTTCATTTTCTGTATTTATCGTAAGTAAAACATCTCCTAGTTCAAAGTTTTCGCTGTTTATATCGTTAATTATACTTTGTACTTCTTCTATATTACCAGAATTCAAATTTCTATTATTATTTCCGCTTAAGCTGCTGATACCTTCAACACTATTAAAATCTAAAAAACTAAGATTAGTTGCAGCTGGATTAATAAGAAATAAAATTGTAATCGAAGCTCCAAGTAAAGGCAAGCCTACGATTATGTTTTGTAGTTTTTCTCTAAGGACTTTTTGTGGGTCAGAGCCAGAGCCAGGTGCATAAGCTCCTAAAGCCGCTACCGCTACCTGAAAAGCTCCATAAAAAATAGCAATAATAGTTACAAAAATTAATATATCTCTAATACAGGCAATTAATAATTGCTGACCATTATTTTTATTTCCGTTGCCTAAAGTGTCGTTAATACGAGTGCTAGAAAAGTTGCAATTATTAAAACCAGCCAAATTATCAAAATTAAAAGAAGCATCCCCTCCAGATCCTTGGTTTTTATCGCTACCACTTGTTGACCCAGAAGATGGTACTGTTGGGCTAGAATTTTGTACTAGATATTGAGTATTTAAGTTATTAGCCAAAACCAAACTTGGTTGTAATCCAAAAAAAACTACACTCAGTAGGCTGAGAAAAAGTATTTTTTTCAAAAAAATTAAACTTTTAGGCATGACTTTAGCTAGTCAATTTTTATACATACCTAGAATCCACAATTTATGAGTTTTTAGCAAGTTTGCAGGAAAAAGATTAACTAGCCTGCTTAAAAAATACTAAAAAGTTAGTTTTATAGACTATATACTAAACATATTATTAATTATTTAGTGAGTTTTTCTGATTCTATTTTCTTTATTTTAATCAAACTAAAACCTCCATCTAAGTCATAATTTAGTTAGTATCTGGGTATACAACTTTTCCAAAATTGGTTTTTCCCATTATTTTATAAATATAACAAAAAATTTTAAATAACTTCTATAATAACTTCTTTACTTCCCAAGTATCTAAGGTGACTACAGTATCTCTATCAAACATGGTCAGGACAACGTCTAATTTAGAATCTTTAGGGTTAATAGCTGTAACCTTACCTTGCATGTCCTTAAAAGGACCAGTAATAACCTGAACTAACTGACCTAAATTAAAAGTTTGGCTATTGGTTTTAGAACTCACATCTTCTGGTTTTTTGAGTAGGTCTTCTTTTAGTTTTTCTACATAGCCATCTTCGAGAGGTACGGCAAAATCACCAGTACCAGTAATTCTAGAGACATAATTAGTGTTTTGGATTACGTATCCAGTTTCTTTGTCTAAAATCATCTTTAGATAAATATATCCAGGGTAAACTTTTTCTTGTTTATCTATTTTTTCACCTTTTTTATTAATTTTGCTTACGTTTTTTAGTGGTACGTAAATTTCTAAGATTTTGTTTTCTAGTTCTAGGTTAGATATTTTTAATTCTAGAGATTTTTTAACAGCATCTTCAAAGCCTACATAAGTCTGAATAATATACCATTTAGGGCTTAAAATTAGATGTTCTTCTGTTTTTTTTGACATATTTACTAGTTCCGAAAGGTTAGGTTGTTGATCAATTTTTTGTTACAGTCATCTAGACTATTGTTATCACCTTGAGGAGAGGTACATTCGATATATTTTAGGCCAGAATTAAATATATGATCAAAAAAGCCTAAAAATAAAGAAAAGAAAATAGTAAAGATAATTACAGTAGTACTCCAAATAATTACGTATTTTTTAGAGGGCCAATTTACTTTTTTTAGCTCTTCAAGCGTAGTTCCAAAAAACCCTTTTTTCTTACGTTTTTTGTGCTTAATTGGTTTATTTTCTTTTGGCTTATCACTATCAATATTGGTTTTTTTAACTTCTACAATCTTAGTTTCAGCTAAGTTATCGGTTTTTGTACGTACTATGGCCATGGTGTTAATAAGAATTTGTTATTAAGTAGTAATTCTTAAACTTTTTACCTTGTCAAGAGTTATACCTTTATAATTAAAAATTAGTTTTTTTTAAGAACAAAGATTTAAAAACACTAAAGATTCCAACTCGGTTTTGTAATTTACTGTTTTATAAAAAAATTTATGAATTATCTTGTCTGGATATAACATGTAAACTTTTTATACTATTTATATTTTTAATCATAGAACACCTCTAAAACTTTATCATTAAAAGGTTTTAACAAATTTCGAGTTACTCCAAATTAAAGATTTGATCTTGTTGATATTTAGGACAAAAATACTAGAAAAAAATCTTGTATCTCAAAGAGTGGTTTATTTTAAGAGTAAAACTAGCTTACTAGAAAACCTAAATAGGACTCGAAAATGTATATTTATTCTTTAAATGGATTTTCACAAGCTGACCAAATGCCTATCTTAGAATCTATAGCTTGCCTTTCTAGCCGTCTAAAAAGATCTTCATAGGTATCATTTGGCTTATAGATACTAGTACGAGCTAGGCCACTTCTGACCAAACTAGCATTAACACTTTTGTTTAAGTCAACTATGTCCTCTTGATTAATAAATACAAACCTAAGCAATCTATCGTACCGATCTTGGTTTTCTTTGTCGCCAACTAGCCAAATTTGCTTACCTTCAACTAAACTTTTATTAGCCTCATAAGCTTCGGTTCCGTAACATTGCACTGGAGTACCTGGTTTTTTGGTTTCAGGAGTGTCTATATTTAGATATCTAACGGTGTCACCATTATCGAGCTTGATTGTATCTCCATCAACAACTCTAGTTACTTTGGCAGTTTCTATTCCATTTGTATTTTCTAATTTTGCATTACCACTAACATAACCAACTTTTACTCCTAAAATTTCAGCAACTTGAGTCTGTGTTTTAGGAAAAGCAAAAAATATGATCACTAAAGCAGTAACCAAAATAAATAGATATAACGGAGGTAGATTATAGATTAAAGATTTAGATTTAGATTTAGACATGAATATGTTAAATTATATATAAGTAATTCTTGTTTTTTTTTGCAAGTCAAATTGCACCTGTCTCTGTATAAAGTATTACAGAAACTTTTATACACAAATACGATCCAGTATTTTTAATTTAGATAAACTTGTAGGTGGTATTTTTTGATTAATTTTGTGGAAGTTGTATTAATCATGTCTTAAAACCTATTTTTACTGTTTTTTAATACTTATTTTATGGGATTAAAGTTTTGTAATCTGAGCTATAAGACAAGACTAATTATAGGTTTGTATAGCAAACTATTTGAAATTTTTTTCTATTTATGCTCAAACCAGTTCATAATTAGGATTTTTTTAATTTTTTGAAACACTTTTTGATGTCGATTAAGTCAAACTAAAATGGAAATTGAAACTTCCAAAAAAACTGAAATTTGATTTGCGGGCAGTATAAAATTAAAAGTTTAAGAAATAGATTATAGTTGATTTTGAATTAAAAAATCTAAAATACTAGGTTAAGAAGAGTTCTAAACTACAATTTTTGTAACAACTAAAAGTTAAAAATTTAGATACAATCTTCTTATAACCCGTAAAAAAATTAGTTATTTGTCTATTTCAAAAAATATGCTATACTATTAATTGTAACATATACCCTTTGGGCTAATCGTTACGATAATTACCAATTAAGAATTTATTTTAAGTAAAAGGATTTGTTTGCTTATAAAGAGTTAAATTTAGGTTAATAGTAAACGAATTAGGTACATGATATAATAAAAATCTTATCTTATCTTATATACTTAATTTGTTATTAGTAGTTATATAAATCATTCTACCAAGTACAGAATCCAAAAAAATACACAAAAATAGATTATTAATTAAATAATATCTATTGTTCAAAGTATACCACAAGTTAGTTATATATTTTATAGTGACTAGAATTTGTTAGATTGTTAGCAAATTTTTTATTTACTTAATTTTAATAAGTTTATTTAAAACCCTAAAAAATATAAATGAAAATGTTAAAGCAAATTTTTTTTAAGGATTTGTATTTTAGTTCTCATCGTCAGATAGAGCCTAGCAAAAATTTTAGTTTAGCCCACAAATTAATAAAGCAAACTTTTGTTGTTTTTACTTTATTCACAACTATTTTTGCTATTTTTGGTAGCCTAGCTGGAGGGACTGCTGTACTACGGGCTGTAGATGGAGCTGTAGGAGTTTTACATGAACCGACTAGTGAAGCTAGAGAATTAGTCAAAAGTAATTGGTTAAAGAAGTTACTTAGCCCAGTAACCGTTGAAGCTCAGTTTGGAGATATTTTTGGTGGAGTTTTTAAAGCTCTTCTAGACATAGCTGTGCAGGCTATTTCGCAGGCTCTTAACCAACTCTTAAATATTGTTAGGTCTTTAGTTAGCCAACTTAATGAGGTTTTGTCTTTTGTAGATAAATTTATAGAAATGTTAGAAAAATTAGCTGAATTCTTGAGTACGACTCGTATAGGACTAGCTTTTAAGGTTTTCGAAAGTTTTCAGAATGATAGTAACTTGCAGTCATCTAATGACTTTGCAATTAGTTTGATTGAAGAATCTAAAGGCACTAATCCAAATCTCGAAGTATTAGATGCTCGTGGACAGGCGATAGTTACTGATGCCGTAGCTTGGCTAGACTTTATTAATGCTCAGAGAGCATTGCAAGCTGATACCTTAACTGACGTTTTGAGTCAATATATTGGTATAAATCTAGATTATTATAATGAGGTTAGAGGCAATCTTCAGATTGTTCTTAGTGGAAATAGCTGCAACACAGCTAATTTACAAAGGGGTTTAGGCCCGTTTGCCCCAATTTTGTCTGACAATACTGCATGTCAAGAAGAGAGAAATGCCAGAAATCGTGATTTGTTAAGCTCTAGAGAAAGTGACGTTAGGCAATTAGCTGTACAAAGACTTAGGACTTTCGAAGAAAAGGCACCGCAAGATTGTAAATCCAGAAGTTATATAGAATATAATGGGGCAGGGTTTAGTTACCAACCAGGTAACCTAGTTAATGGAATTTTGCAGGTTAGCAGAGGCGTAGAAGTACTTACACCTACCCTAGAAGAATGTGAAGTAGCTAGAACTGGTAATCGTGAAGGCAGAGAAGCACTTTCTGGCCACATACAAGCTGCTAACTTAACCGCAGCTTCAGAAGATAACAACCCAGCTAGTCAACTATTTCAAAATTTGTATAACGAAATTGCTAAATCTTTTGAAGATATTTTTAAAGAAATAAAAGAAAGTATTACTAGTAGATTCGGTAGAGTAATGGACGCTCTTAACCAAATTAATTTTAATAACACTGGCCTTTTCTTTGCTTCTTTAGAGATTTCAACTAGTGTAGCTATACAAATCCAAAACCAGTTAAATAATTTACAACAAGAGTTAAGGCAAAAATACCAAACTCAACCTAATGACGCTCCAAATTTTGATCGAGTTCCAGATACTCTTAACGAGGGAGTTATAACTTAATTAACTTTTGCTTAAATTATTAAAAACTTATAATCATGGTTCTAGTAAATTTTTTTATTCCGCTTTATTTTTATACAACTTTTGATGATTTATATTTTTACTTTACTAAAAGCTTTTTTGTGCTTGACAACTTCTTTCAGAAGAATAGCCCTTCCTAAAAACTATTCTTGGATTTGATTAATCCTTATTATGAACTTAAAATTTTATAAAATTTAAAACATCAGACAAAACCAGTAAAGAAATAAAAGTTTCTGTAAAAAACCTAAACCTTACAAAAATAATCACTACTTTTAACTGTTTGTTTTTATTTACTATTTTTACTAAAACTTGATTATTTATATATTGTTGATACTCTTTTTATGTCGATTCAAGTAGCTCCCAAAAATTTAAATTCAAGTGCCTTACCTGATATTAGAAATATTTCTAGCACAAAATTAAGACGAACGCAAAGGTTACAAACTGATTTAAATAAGCTTTATACAGAGGCAGAAGTAAAAGCTAGAGCTAGTTATCTGAAGCTGCCTTATGTTGATTTGTACGGATTTCCTATTGATACCACACACTTGGTAACCTTACCAAAAGCTGTAGCTCAAAGAGCCAAAATTGGAGTTTTTAGTATTCATAATAAAGAGATTAACCTGGCTACGCCATTTTTGGGATACTCAGGGCAAAAAGAAATCTTTGATCAATTAGTCAGTCAAGGTTTTAACCCAAAAATGTATTTATGTTCTGAGCTGAGTTTTAGCAGACTGCTTAGCCGATATGATTTTGTAGTACAAGTTAAGCAAGTAGATGATGATATTAATTTATCACAAGATCGAATAGAAAATATTAGCCAAGATACTAACGTTCTTAAAGATTTAGAATCAAAAACTGCCTCTATTTCTACTAGCGAAGCCATAGAATTAATCTTAATGACTGCTATCCAAAATAAGGCTTCGGATATTCATTTTGAACCAGAAAAAGATAAATATGTTTTAAGACTAAGACTTGACGGTGTACTTCATAATTTTGCTAATTTTCCTAAAGAAAAACAAAAGGCAATGGAAAATCGCTTAAAAATAATTTCCGGTGTAAAGATTAATATAGATAATATTCCCCAAGATGGTCGGTTTACTTTTAATGTTGGAGAAAAAGAAATTGATGTACGTGTTTCAATGCTACCTTCTAATTACGGATATTCGATTGTAATGCGGTTACTTGGCACTGGAAATGTAGCTTTAAATTTGGAAGCTTTAGGCTTTATTGGCCTAGCCAAAGAAAGAATCACTAGAGCAATAACTAAACCTCAGGGTATGATTATGACTACTGGTCCTACTGGTTCTGGTAAAACTACAACTTTATATACTTTTCTTAAAGAGCTTAATGATGGAGAGCGTAAGATAATTACGCTAGAAGACCCAATCGAATATAAGCTTTCAGGTATTAGTCAAACTCAGATCGACAAGGAAGGAGGTTACACTTTTGCTTCTGGTCTAAAGTCTATCTTACGACAGGATCCAGACGTAGTAATGATAGGAGAAATTAGAGATAAAGAAACTGCCGATATTGCTGTTCAGGCTTCTTTAACTGGCCACCAGGTATTAAGCACAATCCATACCAATGATGCGGCTGGAGCTATTCCTAGAATTATGGAAATGGGAATCAAAGGGTTTTTGTTAGCTGACTCTCTTTCGGCAGTTATTGGTCAAAGATTAGTCAGAAAAGTTTGTCCACATTGTCAAAAATCTTATCAACCAAGTGCAGAAGAAACTAGAATCATTAATGAGCAATTAAATACCCTACCTCAAGAAGCTAAAAGTCTATTACCAAATCAGATAAATTTTGTTACTGGTACTGGATGCGAGAAGTGTAATGGTCTTGGCTACAAAGGTAGGATTGGGGTTTATGAAGTGATGACCGTAACTGACGGACTTAGAAATATACTTTCACAAGAGAATTTATCTATTATGGAGGTTAGACAGATTGCTCAAAAAGAAGGTATGGTTACAATGCTTCAAGATGCTATTATTAAGGCTACAAAAGGAGTTACTGATATCCCCGAGGTCTTTCGTAACGTAGCTGGAAACTACTAAAATGGTATATACCCAAATGCCTAACTAAATTATGATTTAACTAAAGGTTTTAGTTTTATCAAATAAAGAAAACAGAGTTAGAAAAACTCACTGAGTAGTTAACTAACGGTTTAGTATACATAATTTTTGCACAAATACTAGGGCACTAGACGGAATAAAATAACAATTTTAGTCTATTTTATTATTAAATAAAGTAAAATAGGTATAGCAATTCGATATTCAACCTAGATAAGTTATTTAGAGATATTAAGTTTTTTTTAATGTAAGTTTAGAACGCCGAAATGTCTAACTAGTGTATGGGTTAGCCATATTAAGCTGTAAGATTCCCATAGGTTTTTATATATTTTTACTAAAAGAATTCAAAATACTCTAAAAATCAATACTAGCTTTGTAGATATTATAAACTAAAAATTTCTTGTTTGACAAATTTTGATTATGCAAGTTAACTTAAAAAGTATTTATCCGAAATCTATAAATCTAATTAATTCGGATACATCTTTTTTTAATCATTACTCGATAATTATGTCTGAGCTAGATTTTAATAGCTTGGACCTGGATGGTAGTACCAAAAAACCAGCCACAGTTGGTAAAAGTTACTTCAAAAGGTTCAATTTAAAGCACGTTTTTCGTGGCGGTGCTGTAGTTTGGCTAAAACACGAAAATATAGATTATTACGTAGTTTTTAAAAGTATTTCTAGGCCTAATAGAGGTATTCAATTACCTGGAGGCAGGATAGAAAGGTTAGAAAATCCAGCTGAAGCTGTACTTAGGGAAGTTAAAGAAGAAACTGGAATAGAAACCAAAATCGTTTGCCCACTTGGGTTTATTCATTTTGAAAATCAAGAAGATAATTATTCCAATCTACAGATTTATTATATTGTTAGGCCTACTCATCCACTTAATGTCAAAGGTAAATGGAAATATATTGACAAAGACAGGACTAGGCAAGAGCTAGAATGTTGGTTTGTTCCTACCAGTAAGGATTCAAACTTTCTTTCTGCTGGCCAAGATAAAGTGATCTTGATGTTTAAGGATTGGTTAGAAGAGCATAAACCAGCTAAACAGAATAATTATTCTTACAAGCCAGAAAACAATAAAAATAACCAAGAAGAAAGAGATATTTTTAAATTAATCTAACCTATGGCTTCTATTTTTACTAAAATAATCAGAGGTGAGATACCTTCTTATAAAATTTTTGAAGATCATTTAAGTTTTGCTTTTTTAGATATTCGGCCACATAATTTAGGTCACACTCTCTTAGTACCTAAAGAAGAAATACCTAATTTTACAGAACTTCCAGATAATATAAGAGATAAAATATTTAGTAATGCCCAAAAAATTTCTAAAGCCATTTTGGTTAGCACAGGCTGTCTTAAGGTTGGACTGATGATTCATGGAATGGGGATTCCTGAGCACTTTCATTTGCATTTAGTACCATTATTAACAGCTAATGATATGGACCAAGCCAAAGCTCATGAAGAACCAGAACCAGAAATGCAAAAAATTGCTGAAAAAATAAAACAAAATTTGAAAAACTAAATTCAAAAATAGACCTAAACCAAGTATATTTATAACTTTTATAATTATCTTTTAACAAGCAAACAAGTAGCTTAGTTAGGATCTAATTTTAATTTTGTCTCAAAGCTGATGAAAGTTAATACAGGATAGGCATAAATAAGAAAACTCATTTTTCTTTTAAATTAGCCAACCTAGTCTAAACTTTGATTTTTCAATAAAGAAACTCCATAAAATATTAAGTTTAGAAACTCGTGTCTAGTTTAACGGACAGACCAATTTGATATATATAAGATTTATGATGAATTCTTGGTTATTTTTTTAACTATGTTTTGTCTATGCGCTATTTTAGTGTTTAAAAGAGTCGATACGATATTGAGTTTTAAAAACCCATTAAAATATATTTGAAACTTGAAAAGAATTTTAAAAATGTTTTTTATTAAATCAAATTCAAAACATTAAATCATTATGTCCACTAAAAAAAAAGTCTTAAAAAATATCGTCTGGTATCTAGGTAATACTTTTTTAATAATTCTAATTGTAGTGCTTTTATTAGTTGCACTTTTCTACGTATTGCCAATCAATGACTATCCGGCAGATACAGATAAACCAGTTTCTGGTGACTATTCCAAAGCAGTTTCTAAAATTCAGGAAGTTAAAAATCAGGATGATTCCAAAATTTCTAACGAGTGCAAATCTGATTTTCTAGATGCTGGTAAAAAGACCGAAAAAGTAATTATCTTATTTCACGGATTTACCAACTGCCCAGCCCAATTTAGTATTCTCAAACAAGACATAGCAGCTCTAGGTTATAATGTATATATACCTAGATTACCTAAACATGGCTATAAAGATGTGATGACAGAAGATTTTAAAAACTTAGAAGGGGCCAGGCTTACTGCTAAAGTTTCAGAATCTATAGATATAGCTACAGGCCTAGGAGATCAGATTATAATCTTGGGTATTTCTGGATCTGCAGTGCTTACCAACTGGGCTTTGTATAATGAGCCTGAAGTAGATGAAGCCATTTCAATTTCACCTTTAATAGTACCCGTATATTTCCAACCTTGGAACGTGAGACCTTTTACTAAATTTATACAAACCATTCCTAATATTTTTATATGGTGGGATTCTGAAGCTAAAAACCAGAGAACCGAAGGGCCTATGTATGCTTATCCAAGATTTTCAACTAGGGCTATGGGTGAATTTTTAGAAATTGGAATTGACCTGGATAAAGATTTAGTAAGAAATAAAAACCAAAAAAAAGTAGACTTGAGTGGTAAAAAACTGTATTTAGTAACTACTTCAGGAGACACAGCTATTAACAACGAAGCTGTGTATGACCATGCTCTGTACTGGAGAGATCAAGAGGGTTTAACTGTGAAAGAGTTTGAATTTGAAAGCAGCCTAGGCCTTAGTCACGACACAATCGATCCAAACAATCCTCAGGCCAACCCAGAAGTAACCTACAAAAAATTTTTAGAGTATATATCAGAGTAGTAAAATAAAACCAACTCAAACGTAGTTTCTTAGAAGCAGAAAAATAAGTTTGGTATTTTGACTTTGAATTATAGTCATTCACTACTCAAACTAGATAGTCTGTCATCCTGAACTTATTTTAGGATCTTTATGAATAAAACAAGAATATAAATTGTAAGTGTCTAGTCAGTAGTCTTGTCCCGTAACCCAAATTTACAGAACTTTGACCCCATAAAATGGATATTAATCAACAGTAAAAATAGGTTTTGAGATATGATTAGTCTATGGAATTGCTATATATAGCTAACCCATATACTAGTTAAACATTTTGGATATCCTAAATTTACTTTAAAACAAATTTAATACCTAATAAATTATCTAAGCTGAATGTAAAATTGCTATAATAATCTTATGTAACCTATTTGATTACTTGTCTTTTTAAACATATATTTTTAACTTTTTGTTGTTTCAAAAATTGTAGTTTAGAGTTATCCTTAAACTAAGATTTAGATTTTTTTATTCAAAATCAAATACAAATCATTTTTTAATTTTTAGTTTTAAATTGATGAAAAATTTTAAATTAGTTTTATAAATAAATACTTTTACGTAAATAAAGAATTAAACCAGCTATCCAAAAAATTATCGCTGAAAAAAATAAAACCCATAATAAGCTCCAATCTAGCTCAAAATTATTAGATAAATACTGAATATCAAAATAATAAAAAGGCAAAAAAAACTTGCCAAAATCAGGTAAATTAGCCAAATCATAAAGACCATCCAAAAACCAAGTTGCCACTGCAAAACCACTATTAATAGCTACTACCTGACCTCTGTCCAAAAGCATCCCAAGAAATTGAGACAAGCCAAGAAAAAATAGCTGTACTCCCAAAATACCAATAAACAAATAAATAAAATATTCTAAAGAAACCTCTTCTTGGTTAGTTAAAAAATTAGCTAAAGCAAACAACCCCAAACAAATTAAGATGTTAGCAATCAAAAAAAACAGAAGATTAACTAAAGTAGCTAAACTAAAATACCAAAACCTACTAACGGGTAAACTTAAATAATTCATGATAGTTCGTTCTTCAATTTTAGAAGATACTAAGCCAGCCCCTACAAAGCCTGCAAAGATACCACCTATCAATAGGCTAAGAGCTAAAAACTGCCCACTAGCAAAAGTCTCGACCTGCGATAGATAGTTGTCGTCAATATTAAAAGTACTAGCTAATCCCTGCGGTATAGAGTCTAGTACTGATTGAGTAGTCTCTTGATTTTCAGCAAAAGAATTATAAACAGACGTCAAAAAAAATGCCAAAAGTAACCAGCCTCCAATCCAAATTAAAAGATTTCTAAAGTTTTTTAGAAACAATTGTTGAAATAAAAAATAATGCTGAGTCATACAAATAATTTAACGATAAAGATCTAAAAACATTTCTTCTAGATTAGGCTGTTCTATCAAAACTTCAGAGATTCCTTCTGCTACTAATTCTTTCATAATTGACAACCTTTTGTCTGTAAAAATAACTAATTCTGTATTAGTTTGTTCGGTTGAGCTAGCTAGAGACTTTGATTTGATAGTTTCTTCTAATTTTGGGTGTTGGCCCTTTATTCTTATTCTTTTAAGAGCTTTTTCTAGAACTTTTTTGGTTTCGTCTTTGCGTACAATTTTACCATTTTTGATCATTATTATCTGGTCGCAGATTTGCTCTACTTCGCTAAGTACGTGGCTAGATAATAAAACTGAGCCACCCCTAGCTTTTACTTGGTTAAGTATTTCTAAAAATTTTTGCTGGATCAAGGGATCTAAGCCACTAGTTGGCTCGTCTAAAATTAATAATTTTGGACTGTGCATTTCACTAGCAATTAAGCCGATTTTCTTTTTGTTTCCTAGACTTAGCTTACGAAAAGAAGTAGTTATCGACAAGTCTAGTTTTTTAGCTAAATCCAAAGCCTTAACCAAAGATTCTCTGCCATAAAATTTAGATCTTTGGATAAAGAAACTTTTGGCATTTTGGTTAGCCTCTAAAGAAACTTCAGACAGCATAATCCCTAAATCTGAGTTAAGCTGATGAATATTAAGAGGGTTTATGTTTTTTTTTCCAAGCATCTCAAAGCTTCCTTGGCTAGCATAGGTAAGTCCAGCCAACATACTCAAAGTTGTAGTTTTACCTGCTCCATTAGGTCCAAGAAAACCTACCACCTCACCAGGCTTAACTTCGATATTGATCTCAAAGGCACCTCTAGAATTACCAAAATCTTTACTTAAGCTATTGGTTTTGAGTAAAAAATCATCTGGCATAAAAGAATACTATAAATAGATTGACATAGTTTTTTTGTCAAAAATAAATTCAAAAAATCACGTCTACATCTTTTTGGGCTAATATTTTATTGTAATTACTGGTAATAATTTACATCTAAGCTTGCAGCAATCTTTACTTTTAGATTAAGAATAAGCCTTTTAATTAAAACTAAACTAGGTTTTTTTATAAACTGAAATGGGTTTGAGTATACAGAGTTTCCGCATAAATACTATATAAATAAGTGTTTTTGAATATAGATAAGTTTACAACTAGTATTTTTTGATTAATTTTGCGGAAGTTGTGTATAGCAAAGTAAGAGACTTATCTGTAAACGGACGGTTAAATTTGTGATAACAGCAAACAGTATTGCTTTATAATTACAGAAAACAGTCGATTTATTCTTTTATTAATGGTAAAATATTATTCAACAAAATATAAATTTTGTCTATTTCAAAGAAAAAAATAGCTATTTTTAACTTATTTTAGGGCAAGACTAATGTATTGAGCTTGCTTTACATAAAGTCCAAAAAAAAATAAAATATTGCTGATGTCCTTAGCCTTTTTACTCTTGTCTTTTTTAGCTGGAATTTTGACAGTCTTAGCTCCTTGTGTTCTACCCTTATTACCTGTAATTTTAGCTGGTGCTGGAGGCTCTAAAAGCTGGTTCAGACCTATAATTATCATAATCTCGCTTGCTATCTCTTTGATTTTATTTACTGTGGCTGTAAAAATTACAACCTTGGCTTTTAGCATAGATCAAAGTATTTGGAGATATATTTCTGGTGGAATTATTATTATTTTTGGTTTATTTTATATTTTTCCAGAAGTTTGGGAGGCTATTTCACTCAAGTTAGAACTAAGTAAGAATAGTGATGAACTATTAGAAAAAGTCTCTAAAAAAGAAACTTTCTGGTCGCCAGCTTTGATTGGGTTTACGCTTGGGCCAGTTTTTTCTAGCTGCTCTCCAACTTATGGAATTTTGGTTGCAGTGATTTTGCCAACTGATTTTTTTATCGGGCTGGTTTATCTCCTAGCTTATGTGCTTGGTCTTAGCTTAGTTATGCTACTAATTGGACTATCAGGGTATAGAATAACTAAAAAATTAAGGTGGGGGAGTGATCCTAAAGGCTTGTTTCGTAAAGTTTTAGGATTAGTTTTTATTCTTACTGGAATGGCAATTGTAACTAACCTTGATAAAACTTTTGAGATTTGGTTGATTGAACAAGGAATAAGCGGTAATATTAGTATCGAGACTTGGCTTAGAGAAAGATTAGAATAAACTTTTTAAAGTTTTAAGCTTATTATATAAAACATTCTCTAATCAAATTTGATACTGAGAGCTAAACTTAATTGAATTTTAAACCTATTTTATGACTTTTATATCCTATACTAAACTGTTAACTACTCAGTGAGTTTTTCTGACTGTGTTTTCTTATTTACAAAGCTTTCGCAAACACCACTATATTTTGTATTTAAAGACTTAACTAAAGCTACAGTTAGTAGTAAAATTCAATTCTTGCAAAAGTCTTGTTTAATCACTAAAATCTTTAGTTAAATCATAATTTAGTTAGTACTTGGATATAAAACAAACAAAAGAACAAGTTATTTTTTTGAGTGATATAAGTCAAATTTGTTTTAAAGTGTATCTAAGATTATTTTTTATCGTCTTCTTCTAGATAATTTTCAGCCTTGGCTGGGTTAGTTTTGCTGGGTTTGTTATTTTCTTCTTTATTTTTTTTGAGATTTGATCTTTCCAAGTTTTCAGCTACTCTGTCGCTAATTTTAGCAAATTCTTCAGAAATCATTTTGTTTATTTCTTTGGCTTTTTGACTAGCTTGAGTGCCAAATTTTTTACCAAATTTTTGAACTTCTTCAGAAGCCTTTTTTGACTGGTTAGTTACGTATTCTCGGTTTTCTTTACTACTAAAAATCCAAGCAGTTATAGCCGAAATAGTAGCACTAATAAAAGAAAAAATTATAATTTTGTTTCTAGAATTAACTCTTTGTCTGCGTAATTCTTCTTGATGATTAAAAAAGCTGAACATAATATTTAGTTTAAGTTTATATTATATATAATAATTAACAATTAAATATTTGTAAAGGGACGATTAACTAAAAATTTATAAGACAAGACTTTTTTCTCAAAAAAAGTTAATTTTGACTAATTTAAAGTAAAAATAAGAAATTACTTGTATTTTTTGAACATCCTAAATTTAGCTCTTTATAAGCAAATAAATCTTTTATTTAAGCTAAACTCTTAACGGACAATTATCGTAACGATTAGTCCAAAGGGTATAAAACCAAAATTTAGACTTCAAAAAAAATTAAAACCTGGTTTGCATAAGGTTGCAATTTACTTAGGTTTTTTGTTTAGACCTGACATGTTCCTAATTATGTATAGTGGCCTATTAACCACTTCTACATGGATATTGCCAATATAAAAACCAACTAAGCCCAAACAAATCAAAACTATTCCAATGAGAAAAGAGTTTAGCAAACCAAGCAAAAATGGGCCCGAAAAATTAAACTCACCATTATTAAAAATAAATTGATTAAAAAAAGCCACAATCCCCACAAAACCGCCAAGCATAACTATAAAAAAACCTAGGTAGGCAGCTAATTTTAGAGGAAAGAAGCTATGAGAAATAAAAGTATAAATTGCTAAGTTTACCCTTTTGACTAAGTTATAACTAGCCATTCCTTTAGTTCTAGATTTTTCTGAATAAAAAACAAAGCTTTGTTTAAAACCCAGCCAATCTATAAGGCTCCTGGTCATTCTACCCCTTTCAGTGAATTTTCTAAACTCAGTAACAACCTTTTTATCAAGTAATCTAAAATCCAAAGCTCCAGGGATTACGCGTGTTTCTCCGATTATATTAATAATTTGGTAAAAAAGGTAAGATCCAATTTTTTCGATTTTGTCTGTGGTTTGTTTTTTATCCCTGATGCCAGTAACTACTTCAGCTCCTTCTTCCCATTTTTGAATAAATTCTGGAATCTTATTAATCGGATACTGTAAATCAGCGTCTACCATTATACAGGCTTCTCCATTACAAAGTTCTATGCCAGCAGTGGTGGCAATTTCCTTGCCAAAGTTTCTAGAAAATTCAATAAACTTCACCCTGTCATCTTTTTGATTAAGTTTAATTATTTCAAGCAAAGTGTTATCTTGACTGCCGTCATCAACAAAAATTAACTCTAAATTATAAGTTTTGATTTTTTTTTGCCAAAGATTAGTTACTTCCCTATAGATATCTTGAATATTTTCTTCTTCGTCATGGCAAGGAATTATGATAGAAATTGTTTTTTTTTGAGACATTATTGTAAAACCTTATTTAACTTTATATGTTAAATTTTAAATTTTTTTATAATTTGGTTAGTTGGCCTATTGTGATTTTATTTTTATTTTTGGTCAATTATTTATTGGTTTTTAATTTTAGTGATTTAACTGATTTTAGAGATTTTAGAATGATTGTGCCTAATACCTCTACAAGTCATTTTTTGAGTAGTAATTTTTATTTACATACAGTCTATAATTTTTGGCTTAATTTTGGTTTTGAGTTGACTATTTTTTGGCAACTAATTTTTAGCTTACTTTTTACTTTTGGAGTTCTTTTTAACTATATTTTTTTAGTTAGATTTTATAATCTTTTTGTAAACTCAGATTATCAAAAAAAACCTCGGCAATTAATTTTATTTAATCTGAATTTTTTACTATTAAGTTTGATATTTTTTTATAATCCTTTTACTTTAGAGAGGTTATTGATGGGGCATTATTTTTTTATTTTAGGACAGGTTTTGTTTATACCTACATTTTATTTTTGGACTAGGTGGTTTGTGGGTTTTTTCGATTTTTATAAGACAAATAAATTAAGTTTTTCAAGGAATCTCTTTAGTAAAGATTTTGGAATACTATTTGCTTTAATTTCTTTAATCCAATTTTTGAGTATTCATCATGGGGTATTTTTATATTTTTGGTTGGGTTTGAGTTTTTTATTTTTGATAATCTTGAAATTTTTAATCACAAATCCAACTTCCAAAACAGAACAAAATAGTTTTTTAGAAAAGCTTAATCCAAAAAAAATATTTGATTTTCAAGCTTTGGTTTTTTGTGTTCAGGTTTTTTTGATAATCCTTTTTAACGGTATAATTTTTTTGCTCAGATTTTTGCAATTTTATAATTCTGCTGCTCAAAATATTACTGAGTTATCTCAACGTAACGATATTGTCCAAAATTTTAGTTTACAACTTAGAGGTGATACTTTTAGCGAAAATTTGATTTTGGCTAGCCTAGGCAAAGGTGCCTGGATGAGTCCTTTTGATGAGCTAAGTGGAGTTAGAGAAAGTTTGGGTATATGGACAGATTTTAGTTTATATTTTAGCTTTATCTTTGGTTTTTTGGTTTTTATGGTGGTTGGTATTTGGTTATTTTTATTTATGTTTTCTAATTTTAAGTTAGGGCAAAAAAAAGCTTTAGAGAATTCGATAATCTTTGTCTTACTCTCAGGTTTGATTATAACCTGGACTCTGAATTTTGGATACAGTAATGATTTTCGATTCATCAATCAATTATTTTATCTTTTGCCTGGGAGTTATACCTTTAGAGAAGCTGGAAAGTTTTATGGATTTTTCTTAGGATTTTTAGTTTTGTTATTAACTTTGAGCTTTACTAGAATCAATTCCAAAAAAAGATTTTACCAAATTTTTATAACTAGTTTTTTAGGCCTAGTTTTATTTTCTAACTTTTTACCTTTTGCAGTTATTAGTCAGAATTATAATTACGTTAATTACCCAGAAATTTTTAACCGAACCAATCAGAGTTGTCAGCAAGAAAAAAAGAAAATCTTATTTTTACCTCAAAATTTATACTTAGTTCCAAGTTATTCTCAGCAGGTTTTTGTCATTAACCCTTCTTTATTTTTATTACCTGAGTGCGAAGTCTTGAATACTAATTTTGCTACTTTGCAGAATTTTTCTGGAGGTGAGAATTTGCTTCTCAATTCGTCTGATGTGGGCCTTGAATTAAATCAAATTTTAGAAAAATATTCTAGATCAGAGATCTCTAACTCTGTTTTTATAGAAAACTTAAAAGAATTTTTATTAGACTATTCAGTCGATTATTTAATAATAGAAATCTACCCAAATAATAATTTAAAGAAAATTAATACAGCATTGAGTTTAGAATTTAATAGAGTTGATTCCGAGGGTACGATTTTTTGGTATGATGTAGTTGCTAGATAAATTTTTATAGAATCTACCTGAAATCTATATCTGATCAAAATTAGCTTTTACTGTTTTTGATACATTAAACCCCTGCCAATTTACATAAATTTTTAGGTAAAATTAACTTAAATAAGTTACTTGTTTTTTGTTTGTTTTTAAGTACCTACTGTTCAGTTTGACAGGTAATGAGTATGGTTCTGACAAAGACTAAAGGTAAATATTTAAATCAAATTGAGTGTAGTTGACTGCAACTATTTAATTTGATATATTAAGTATAATTTTATTTTATGCTTCTTTTAGTATTTGCGGTACTTATTTTACTAGCTGGCTCTGCTTTTTGCAGCAGTAGTGAAGCCGCTATTTTTAGCGTCTCAAAAGCTAAGTTAGAATCTTTAATCAATCAAGATAAAAAATCTGTCAAAAAAGCTTTTAAAGTCAAAAATGAAATTAACAAAAGTATCGGCTCTGTAGTTATTTTGAACAATTTTTTTAATATCATAGGTACGATTTATGCTGGTATTTTGGCTGCTAAGTTTTTTGCTAATAACGAATTATATTTAGCTATTTTTTCTGGAATTTTAACTTTTTTGGTTATACTTCTTGGAGAGATTTTACCCAAAAACTTTGGTGAAAAATTTGCTCTTAACTATTTATTAGCTATCTCTCCGATTGTAATTATACTTAATTATATTTTTACACCTATACTTTGGATTTTGAATATCATTACGGAATTTTTGTTTAAAAAAAATTATGATTTTGAAGTTTCTGAAGAAGAAATTAGAGTTATGCTAGAAAAAGGGAAAAATGAAAGAAGTATAGAACAGGACGAACATAAACTAATTAATAACGTTTTTTCATTAAACGACAAGACAGCTAAAGATATAATGACGCCAAGAGTTAATGTTGAATTTATTGATGCAAACTTAACTTTGGAAGAACAAAAAGATTTGATTTTAGAAACTTCGCATAGTCGCTTACCTGTTTTTGACGGGGATTATGACAATATTATAGGCTTTTTACTAACTAGAGTAGCTCTAGAAAATCTAGCCAAAAAGAAAAATTACATCAAACCAGTCGAAATTATACATCAAATAATCAAAATTAAAGAAACTACCAAAGTTGATTCTCTTTTGATTATGTTCCAAAAAAAACAAGCTCACATGGCTATTGTTGTAGATGAATTTGGTGGCACAGGTGGTCTAGTAACTCTTGAAGATGCTATTGAAGAAATTGTTGGCGAAATAGTAGATGAAACTGATGAAGTTGTGGATATGAGAGAAGTTAACGAATTTTAACTTGACCAAAAACTTACGAAAATTAAGTTTATTCTCTATTAAAGATTATAATTAATTTATCTATTTAACTTTTTACATGTTTACATTTTACAAAAATTACAGCTACTTTTAGTTTAGTCATTATACTTGGGTTTACGTTTATAGTGGCTTTAGCTCAAGAAAATACTAATTATAGGTCTAATAATTTAGATTAAGTTTCAGATCAAAATGATATTCCGCTAGAAATCCTTAAAGAAATTCAAATCAAAAAAACCAAGCTCAAACAAAATTGAACAACACTACACAAAGAGTTATAAAAATTAATAATTTCTTTAGAGATCAACTAAAATCTGAAATAGACAAATTACAAAGCTAACTTAAAATTTTAATATTACAATGTCAGATAAAGAAAAAAAATAGAAAATAGCACTCCAAAAAAATATCCAATAATAATTCTAAAAAAAATAAAAGTGAAAACCAACCATTTAGAAAATTAGTAATTACTATAATCGTTTTTTTTGCTTTGATTATTGTTCTTAGAGTAGCCTTTAGTCAACAAAATAATAGCAATGATTTTGATCAAAATAAAATTTCTGAATCAAGCCAATCTTCTGTATTTTTTTCTTCGCCATCCCCAGAAGAAGATCCAAATCTAACTCTAGAAGATTTTGAAAACTTAGAAACTAACATAAAAATACAAAATTTAGTTAAAGATAGACACAAATCTAGACCAATTAAAAGCAGAGATATACTATGATATGAGTGTTTTAGATAATAAGAATCTTAGGATCGAAGAATAGATTCACCTTTATAGAGACTATTTAATTATTTATCTTTTAAAACAAAGATTTTTAGGTTTTAGTTGTTTCAAAAATTGTAATCTATACTTAATTCACTTTCAAAATTTACATTTTTTAATTTAAAAAGTTATAAAATAGGTTTAAAATTAATTAAATTTTAGTTCTAAGTGTTTAATTTGATTATGGAATAGGTATAGAATTACTCTTGCCTGCTATTTTAGATTTTCTTATTCAAAATCAGCTATAAATGATTCTTTAATTTTTACTTTTAAATTGATAAAAAATTTCAAACAAGTTTTATAAAAACCAAACTTTATGTACAATCCTCGAGGAGTCGAATTAGCACAAATGCTCAAAGGTGGAGTTATTATGGATGTCTCTAACCCTGAACAAGCCAAAATTGCCGAAAAGGCAGGGGCTGTAGCAGTTATGGCCTTAGAAAGAATCCCTTCAGAAATTCGTAAACAAGGAGGTGTAGCCAGGATGAGCAATCCTAAGATGATTAAAGAAATCAAAAATTCTGTAAGTATTCCTGTAATGGCTAAATGCCGTATCGGACACATCACTGAAGCTCAAATTTTGGAAGCAGTGGCCATTGATTTTGTTGACGAATCTGAAGTTTTGACTCCAGCAGACGAGATTAACCATCTAGATAAGACTAAGTTTCAGATACCTTTTGTTTGTGGCTGTCGTAATCTTGGAGAAGCTATCCGTCGAATTTCCGAAGGAGCTAGTATGATCCGCACCAAAGGTGAAGCTGGTACAGGTAACATTGTTGAAGCTGTAAAACATCAGAGACAGATCCGTAACGAAATTAAAAAAGTAACTTTACTTAACTATGAAGAATTGGTTGTTTATTCTAAAGAAATTGGAGTTTCGATAGAAATTTTAGTCAAAATTAAAGAGCTAGGCAAATTACCAGTAGTTAATTTTGCTGCCGGTGGAATTGCTACCCCTGCTGATGCCGCTCTAATGATGGCCCTAGGTAGTGATGGAGTTTTTGTTGGGTCTGGTATATTTAATTCTAGTGATCCAGCCAAAATGGCTAAAGCTATTGTTCAGGCTACAACTTTTTGGGATGATCCAATGCGATTAGCTGAACTCAGTGAAGATATTGGAGAACCTATGTCAGGATTAGAGATCGATACTCTAGAAACTAAGATGGCGGGGAGGGGAGGGTAGTTATATCCAAACTCGTACCAATTTTTATTTTAGATTATAGAATATTTTTTATACGTTAACCAATTCAAATTAGGACTTTTTTAATTTTTAACAATAATTTTTGATATTAATTAGATCAAACTAAAACCGAAATTTAAACTTCTAAAAAACTAAAACTTGCTTTGCGGTAAGTTATATACTAGTTATATGCAACTTTAATAATTATCTTTTAGCGCCCAACAATTAGCTTTTTTAAGGGTTAATTTTGCATAAAAGCTTGCATAATTTAATACGAAAATGAGTTTAACGGCCATAATTAATTCACTTTCAAAATTTATATTTTTTATCTTATACCAATCCGTTTACTATTGCCCAAAATTTTACTCTTCATAAGTAAATAAATTTTTTATTAAACTAAATTCTTAACAGGTAATTACTGTAACGATTAGCCCAAAGAGTATAAGACAATACTATTGACTAAAATTTTAACTAACAATAGAGTCAAGTAGACTGTTTTTTAAGTTTTGTAGTTTTGTAATAACTTATAAATACAAAAATCTTTAATAAATTTTAATTACCAAGGATGCTCAATCAGACTTACGATCCCAAAAAATACGAATCAGAAATATACAATAACTGGCAATCTCAGAGTTTAGGTAAGATTGAAATCCAAGATGAAACTCAATTAAAATATATAATTTTTGATTTTGATGGGGTTTTGGCTGATAGTTATGAGGCTGAAATATACGCACTACAAAAAACAGGTAAATTTAGTGAAATAGATTCGGTTAAAGAATATCTTCAAGAAAAATTTCTTAACCCATCTGTAAAAAATTTTGATGACGTTGAAGAAGTGGCAGTAGAAACGCAAAAAATCAGAAAAATCTGTCAGTATAAATTAGAATATGGATTTCATCTTTTTATGGGCTTTATTTATGAACTCAAAAAGCTTAAAAATTTTAGATTTGCTATCAATACAACTGCTGACCACTCAAATGTAGACCATCTTTTAGCTGATATTGATCTGAGTTTTGATAACATTCAAACATTAGAAGAAAGCCTAAGTAAAAATCAAAAAAATAAAGTTATAATCAAAGATTGGAATCTATCTAGTAATCAGAATGTTTATTTTATTACCGATACTGTCAGAGATTATTTAGAAGTTAAAGAAACTATAAAAGAGCAAAACATCTTAGCTGTTGATTGGGGCTGGCAAGGTTATCAAACCTTGATTAAATATATGCCAGAAAAGCAAATCCTCAAAAACTATCAAGATATTCATAGAATTTTTCCAAGGCATTCAATCTTAATGCCACCGCCAAATTTAACTGGTAAAATGCACGCTGGGCATTCTTTTCAGCATTTTTTGATGGATACACTATCACGAATTAATAGACAAAAAGGTAATCCTAGTCTCTGGTATCCAGGAGTTGATCATGCTGGCATCCAGTTAGAAGGTGTTATCGATAAGTTAATTAGAAAAGGTGAATTTGATGAAGAATTAAAAAATAAATAGACTGCTGTTTAAAAGATAGATGGTTTAGCTTAAGCCCAAATCCTGTAATTTTTATAATATGGCTATGGCAAATTCGTGGTTTAAAGTTTGTTTACTTATTTTTAGATAAAAAGTAGTCAAAATTAGCTTATTTTGAGATACAATTAATAAACGATTGGTCCAAAAGATAAAAAAATAATTAAAAATATCTAAAATTAGTTTTTAAGTTTGAATTAAGTTGTAAAAAATTAAAATGGTTGTTATAATTCATTTATAGATAGTCCTTATAAAGATTTTCGAAACTTCTTATAGTATAAAGTATTTTACCAAATTTTAGCTAAGCTATACAGCTATAATTTTATTTTCAAACAAAACTTATAGTAGGTCTAAAATCTCTAACTTATGCTTAGATGCCTATTAATAAACAAATAAGTTTTAATTTATTTTTGTAAAATGAATTTTGAATATCCAGTTAGTCCTGATAGTAAGCATAATCCTGACATAACTGAAAAAATTAGGAGTCTGCTAAATGCAATTTTTACAGATCATCCAAGTTTTGAAGAGTTAAGTTTTGAAGAGTTAAAAGAATTAAAAGAATTAATTACTAGACTACGATCAAAATTATTAGAAGTTATTAAAGAATTTGCAATAAGTGAAAGTAATCAAGGTTTTATCTTTATCGATAATAATGATAATGATAATACATTCTCTATTAATCCTGATAGGTATGCTAGCATACCAAATGATAAAAATTCTAAATTTCAATACAGGGGTTGCCAGATTTATTTTGGGGAAAAAATTCAAGATTAAATGCTTGTGTAGACAATGAATTATTAGATAAGCTTAAAAATGGGGAAAGAATTGAATTTGCTAACCTAGGCCCAATTTCAAAAATATTTATTTTGCAGTATGTTTTTAGTTTAATTTTAGAATTAGCATCTGAAAAACTAGACTTGGAAAATGCTATAAATTTTTATGAGTTTCTTTTAAATCTTAAAGAGAGTGATAATGATAATGATAATGATAATAGTTTTAATCTTTTAGAAGGTTTTAAATTATCTGATTTAAGACCTCCCTATCTATATCATATAAAACAAAAATATTCTGATAAAATGATTCCTTTTGTTGCAAGGGTTGTTGGATTTAACCTTAGTAGGCTTGAAATTCCTCATCTACCTTTTGCTGTTGTATCTTTAAATTTTAAATCATCATTGGAGATTACTACTATGACTTCTCGTGAAGTTGATCCTAACTTTGCTTTTGAAGGACCTGACTTTATAATCCTTATTTCAGGAAAAAAGACAGATGAAGGGTATAAAGCTTTTTTATATAAAAAAGATAGTAGTAATAATAATTATAAATTTACTAAAGTTAATGAAGGCTACTTATATCTAACTGAAGCCCTTTACCTCTGTTACGATAACGAACTTATTAGTAAACTTAATAGCGACATTCAAGATTCGCTTACTATAGATAGTATTAAAACTCTTTTAAGAAGAATATTTGACGAAGATAATAATACTAGAATTCCTAACGCTTTACTACTTCATAGAGCAATAACACTGAGGTTTCCTCCTTTTATGAAAATATTAGAAGAAGCAAGAGATGAGCTACCTGTAGAAAGCCATGGGTGGGAACCTAAACCTCCAAGTCATTTATTTGAAAAGTTTATTATTCCTATTATTATTGCACTTGTGTTTTATATTTTTTTTTACTTTTCTTCTAGAGAAGAAGTCCCCTCTTTACAAGAACCTCCAACTAACACACAAACACAATAAAAATAATATTTGCATGTTTATACTGAGTTTAGCTTTGACTTTTATTTATATTTAGAAAACCTATTTGATTGCTTGTCTTTTAAAACAAAGATTTTTAGTTGTTAGATATTAAATCAGCTTGTTTTTAAGGAATTTGAGAATACCTAAAATGTCTAAATTGTGCATAGATTAAGTATATTTTTGATTTTCGTATTCAAAATCAACTACCAACGATTTCTTAATTTTTTACTTTTAAACTGCTAAAAATTTCAAACATGTCTATAGTCTATTTATTCAAAAATAGAGCTAGAAGAATTTTGGATAGCCTCTAAAGATTTAGATTCACTCTTAGGTAAGGATTGTTGAAATCGGGTCTCTAGATTTATATTTTTAGGTAGCTCTTTTGCTCTAATATTTATTTCTGGTTCAGAATATTCAGGAGAAAAAGGCCCAAAAACAGACATGGCCCCAAAAACAGCAAGGAATAATATTGTTACAAGCATAGTAACTACAGATAAGATAGTTCTAAAATCAGTTTTTCTTTTTTCTGGTTGTTTTTGCATTTGCTGAAGTGGTTGTATTTGTATTTGTTGTTGTGACATGTTATAATTATACTTTATATAATTAAAGTTATCAACCTTGGCTAGCTATTTATAAATAATCTTAGTTGCTTTTTATCTTAATTCAATCCGTAGTATTACCCTAAATTTAGCCTTTCATAAGTAAATAAATTCTTTATTTAAGGTAAATTCTTAATGGGTAATTACTGCAATGATTAGCCCAAAGGGTATAAAAATAAACAAAAAATAGTTTGCTCTTTTTATAGTTTAAAACTATTAACCCAAAAGATAAGTTAGTTTAAATTTCTGTATTCTCCAAATACACCTCTTTATCAGTACCTGGATTCCAACCAAGAAAAACTAAATAATTAAGGATAGCTTCTGGTAAAAATCCTTCATCTAAATAGCTCTGCATATCTACATTACCATCTCTTTTGGATAATTTTTTGTTCCCAGTTTCACCTAAAATAAAAGGTAAATGAATATAAGCAGGAACTTGACCCCAATAGTCAAAAAACATAGCTGTGTGCCTAGCAATACTTGGATACCACTCTTGAGCTCTAATTACCAAAGTAGTTTTCATTAAGTAATCATCAACTAGATGTGCCAAGTGATAGGTTGGATATCCATCAGACTTTAGAATTGTGAAATCTTCTTCTAGGTTAAGATCAAATTTGGTCTTGCCAAGTAACTCGTCCTTGCACTCAATAGTTTTATCCCTTTGTAGCTTGTATTTGAGTACTGGTTTGGATTGATCTTTCAGACCATCTTTTAGACTTTGAGTTAGTTTTTGTTGGTTAAATCTTTCTTGGCAAATTTTATAATAATTAATTGCTTTTTTGTTGATTTTTTTAATTTCTAATAATTCTTGTTTATCTTCTTCGGTTAGATAACTCCAGTAAGCTAAACCCTTATCAAGCAAATTTTGAGCATGTTCGTGATATATATCTAATCTTTTGGATTGAATGTAAGGCCCAAAGTCTCCTTTTTCGTAGATATCATAAAATTCATCATAAACTCCACCCTGTGAATCATCAGAAATAGGATCAAGTAAAGTAATACCTTCTTTGGGTAATAAATGTAGCTGATCTAGAGTTTCTAGAAGCTTACGAGCTGAGTCACTTTGCAAACGGTTGCGATCTGTATCTTCTAGCCTGAGATACCACTGACCTTGATTTTTGTTAGCAAATAAAGCTGTAAAGAGTATTTGTCGAGTTGTACCTAAATGCAAGTATCCAGTAGGTGAGGGTGCCTGCCTAGTTCTAAAAGTCATACTCACAAAGTTTTTTTGATTAAATAATTTAGTCAAGAATATTTTTAGACCATGATGTAATTCTTATAACTTTATAAATTTTTCATAAGCTTACTTGACTAGATTTGTTTTTGTTACAAGTTGTGTTTACTAGATTTAATTTCGACTAGTGAGTCAGTTTTATCGGTATTAATCTTGTCTCAAAATAAGTTAAAAATAACTAGTTTATATCTTGAAATAAAAAAATTCATTATTTTAGCTGAATTGGCAGTTTTTTATTATTTGTATAAATAAAAGGTAAATCGATTATTTTTTCTAATTACGGAACAAGCCCATTGAATGACTTTTTGATTAACATTTATTATTTTTTTTGCCTTTTTTGATTTTTTAATCTAGACTCTATAATCTATATGCTAATTATCGTTGAGTCCCCAGCTAAAGCTAAAACTATCTCTCACATCGTCGGTAAGAATTATACCGTCAAAGCTTCTATTGGCCATATCAGGCAACTCTCAGATGATAAAAAAACTAAAGATGGTAAGCCTTTAGAAATCAATGGCATTGATATTCAAAATAACTTTAGACCAATCTACGAAATCGACGAAGACAAAAAAAAAGTAGTTAACGAACTAAAAAAATTAGCTAAAGAAAGTAAGGAAATCTTATTTGCTACTGATGAAGATCGTGAAGGAGAAGCTATTAGTTGGCACTTAGCTAAGGTATTAAATCTAGATCCAGCTAAAATCAAAAGATTAGTTTTTCATGAAATTACAAAATCAGCCTTAGAAAAAGCTCTTAAAGAAACTAGAAACTTGGATTTGAATTTAGTTTCAGCTCAACAAGCTAGGCAAGTGTTAGATAAGATCGTTGGATACAAATTATCTCCGGTTTTATGGTCAGTAATGAGCAATTATCGATTGTCAGCAGGTCGAGTACAATCTCCAGCTCTAAAGATAATCGTTGACAGAGAAAATGAAATTGAAGCTTTTATAGCCGAAGAGTATTGGGAAATTTATGGTCAACTGCAACCAAATAAATCGCCTGAAACACAAGTTAATAAATATTTAGATAAAACTGAAGAAAAAACCGAATTCAAAAAAAAGTTAGATGAAGAAGGATTTTTAAAATTAACTTATAGTCAAGGTAAAAAAGCTTCAGAAATTCTCAAAGACGAAAAAACTACTGATAAAGTTACAGATAGTTTGACCAAAAATCCAGAATTTAGAGTTCAGGAGGTTCAATCCAAAACTGAAAGAGTTAAGCCTAAACCACCTTTTATTACTTCTACTCTCCAGCAAGCAGCTAGCTCTAAGCTTGGATTTACTCCCAAAAGTACTATGAGAGCAGCCCAAAAACTTTATGAAGGAGTAGCTATAGATGGTCAGCAACAAGCTCTAATTACCTACATGAGAACAGACAGCGTAAATCTATCGGCTGAATCAATTCTTAAAGCTAGAAGCTATATTAAATCTAAATATCCAAAGTTTCTTCCAGAAAAGCCAAATCATTATACCTCTAAATCTCGTAACGCTCAAGAAGCTCACGAAGCTATTAGGCCTGTTGACCCGACTCTCTCTCCAGATAGGCTTAAAGGTAAAATTGATTCCAACCTTTTTAGACTTTACGAACTAATATGGAAAAGAATGATTAGCAGCCAGATGACTTCAGAGGTTCGTCAAAGATTTACTTTTGAATTAGAAAATCAAGTCAAAGATAAATTCCAAGGGTCTGTGGCCTGGACTACTGAACCTGGTTTTCAGGCGGTATGGTCAAATAAAAAAGTCGAAGAAGCTAGTGAGTTAGATAAACTTTACCAAAAAAATCAAAAATTTAATCTTAGAGAATTAAACCTTTTACAAAATTTTACTAGCCCACCTAGCCGCTACTCTCCAGCAAGTTTAATAAAAAAAATGGAAGAGTTAGGAATTGGACGTCCGAGTACTTATGCTACGATCATTTCTACGCTTCACGATAGGCAATATGTCGAAGATAACCCTAAGACCCTAATCCCAACTTTTTTAGGACGTAAAGTTTGTGAAGTATTAGTTGATAATTTTGAACAGGTAACTAATAGCGAATTAACTGCTGAATTAGAAAATAATTTAGATAAAATTTCTCGAGGTGAAAGTAAATACGAAAAAGTTTTAGATGAGTTTTGGTCAGAGTTTAAGAAGCAAGTAGAAGAACGAGAACCAAAGATAATTGAAAATAAAAACAAATATAGAGAAAGTCAAACTAAGGTTAAAGATCCTAAATATGGCAATGAAATGGTCTTGAAGTTTGGTAGATTTGGGGCTTATTATGAAAATCCTAATTATCCCGAATCTCGCTATCCAGTTGATTTTAGAGAAAAAGCTGAAAAATTAGAACAAACTAAAAAAGAACTAGGCGAAGATCTAGAAAATATTAAGTGTCCTGAATGTGGAGCTGAAATGGAACTTAAAGTTGGTAGATTTGGTGAGTATTTTCAGTGCTTAGATGTCAAAGATCATAAATTCCCAAAAAACTTTAGGGAATATAATATTGCTCTTAAAGAAGCTAAAGATAAATTTAGCAGCCAAACAAAAAATAAAACCTGCGAAGTGTGTGGCAAAGATTTGATCGTTAGAGTTTCTAAATCTAGTCTTAAACCATATATTGCTTGCCCAGATTATAAAGTAGGTAATAAACATACTGTAATTAACGTAAACTACGGAGATTGTCCAGAATGTCAAAAGCATGGTCGAAAAGGCAAATTAGAACTAAAGAATTCCAAAAAAGGAAACTTTTTAGTGTGCAATTTACCCAAAAAAGAGTGTGGCTATGTTGAAATTTACAGTCCAAAAAATTGACAAATACACTAAAATAAAAGAACTATTTAACTAATTCTGATTTTTAGAATTTTTTTTAGAAAAACTCTTAGGTTTTTTCTTTGGCTAAATTGTTTTACAGCTAATCCACATAGGCAGCTTAGATATTTTGTACCTCTAAAGCTGCTTTTTATACCAGTTATGTTCGTTTTGTAATCAAAACTGACAGAGTAGTTAAACTTAATTAGTCTTGTCCCATAACTCAGATTTACAAAACTTTAATCCTATAAATAAGTACTTAAATAAAGAAAACACAGTTAGAAAAACTCACTGAGTAGTTAACAGTTTAGTATATAGACCACATTTGTAATTTTTTGTTTATTTAAAAATAAAAACTAAGAAATCTTTTGTAGCTAATTTTTAATAAAAAATCTAAGATATAGCTAACCCATACACTAGCTAGACATTTTGAGTATCCTAAATTGTACTTTAAAACAAACTTAATATCTAATAACTTATCTAAGTTGAATGTGAAATTCTTATACTAGGTTAAGAGTAGTTCAAGTTACAATTTTTGAAACAACTAAACAAAGCTTCCGCAGATACTACTATATTTTGTATTTAAATACTTAACTAAAGCTACATTTAGTAGTAAAATTCAATTTTTGCGGAAGTCTTGTAAAACCTAAATTTTTTATTTTAAGATATAAATAATCAAATAGGTTCTAATAAATACAAAAGTTTTGGATCTGTAGCTCAGTTGGTAGAGCAGGAGACTCTTAATCTCTTGGTCCTGGGTTCGAGTCCCAGCGGGTCCACCAAATTAAATAGTCTCTTATATCCTTTCCACTAATCGTTACGGTAATTACCCGTTAAGAATTTAGTTTAAATATATGAAAAGCTAAATTTAGGGCAAGCAAAAAGTAACAGATCAGGTATAAATATTCTTAAAAATAGATTTAACAGGCAATAAACTTGCTCCATAACTCAGATTTACAAAACTTTAATCCCATAAATAAGTACTAATCAACAGTAAAATAGGTTTTGAGACATGAATTAATAACTTAGCAAAGTTAATCCATTATTACTACACACATATCTTAAAGATAATTTTGTTAGGTTATAAACTAGCTTACAATATTACTCCTCCCCTCTAATACCCTCTCTATCATTAGCTGTATTATCACGATCTTCCCCAGATTCTAGGTATATCTGATCAATTTTAGATGAGTTTTGATCTCTTTCGGCAGAATTTTCTTCTCCTATTTTTTGGAGTTCGCTGGCTGATTGGTTAAAGTTATTTTTGTTTTCTAAAAACTCTTGCTCATTTATAGATGGTAGTATTTGAGCTTGGCCATTAATAAATCTGATTCCAGATTCAATATAATTAATAAAAGCATTAGCTGTATTAACTAATCTTCTTTGTTCGTTAACTAAATCGTCGTTTAGCGAGGCTTGATCATCAAAAATATTAGCAATTTGGTTTTTCTGTCTTCTTTGTAGTTTGATTTCATCATTTTGAGAAGCTTTTAATTCTATAATTTCTTGAGTGTAATTTTCTCTTAGTTTTTGATTTTCAAAATACAAATAGCCACTAAGACCGATACCACTAATAGATAGCAGCATTAATAAAATAATTACGATATATTGTAATTTCATGTATAATATTATATATAGCTTTTTATATTTAGTTTAGACATTTTTACCTTACGCACTTTTATTTTATTTAATCGAAAAATTTGAAATATTTTACCAGATTTTCAGAAAGTCTAGTATGGTAATTCGAGCCACTTTCGTTTTGTAAATAAAACCTAGTTTAACCCTAACTAAAAAGCTTATTCATTAATCTAAAAGTAAAAATTGCTGTGAGCTTTGGTATAATTTATATACCAAACTGTTAGCTACTCAGTGAGTTTTTCTAACTGTGTTTTTTTATTTAACCAAAATAAAACCTTCAGTTAAATCATAATTTAGTTAGTATCTGGTATACAAGTAAAAATTATACCATTTCGCCATAAATTATTTATTACGATATGAGACGGTTTTACCTTAAAAAGCTAAATTTTTCTCTGAATTTTTTGGAATAGTTTTATAGTAAATTGGTATTAGTTGAATATCCTTACTTGGTATAGAAGCTTTCTTTAGGTAAAGAGTTTCTGAGATTTTTAAATTTATTAATCATGTCTCAAAAATGTCTCAAAACCTATTTTTACTGTTGATTAGTACTTATTTATGGAGTTAAAGTTTTGTAAATCTGAGTTATGGGACAAGGCTATTAATTTTTTAAGGTAGTTTAAATAAAAAAGATAACCCAGGAATAGCAAATATAATATCGACTAGGTATAAACTAAAGCTGTTAGTCTTCCTTGATAGAAACCTCAATTGCCTCTTGAGATTCAATATTTCCGCCTAATTTTTGGAAAGTATCGGCATCAACTACCAATATCGCTTCTTCAGGCATTGGAGTTTCAGTATCAGCTACTACTAAGTTAAGCTTATTATCGTTATGAGTAACAGTAATCCCAGTAGCCAAACTGAATTTGTTGCTGGCTACTCCAGATTCTAAATTTTTATTTAAAACAGCCTTTCCTTTGATCTCTTCGGTTTCAATTAAATCTTCACTACTACCCTTAGAGTCTACGACTCCACCAGCAATTTCACCAGAGGTATAATCAATTGAGCCACTGCGGTCATCGATTGCTCCAAGAACATTTCCGTTACCAGAATTTGGCAAAGTTAGAAACGGCAAAGTCAGTAAAATTAACAATAAAAGACTTAATAATTTTGTTTTTCCAGACATATGCTTGATTTATATTTTTGTTATAGTGGGTATCTAGCTACTATATCTAGAGTAATTATGATTAAAAAAATATATTTTGGCAAATAAAAACAAATTAAATCCTTCTACACTCCAATCATGAAACTCCCAGTTTTAAAAATATTAACTTTAGAAATTGTATCTACTTAATTTAAATTTACCTCAAAACCTTCTAAAATATCCGAACTTTTTTTTAAATGAGCATAAAGTAGATTATTTTTGAATCTCGAAACAAAACTATTTAGTAGTTTTTTATGCAGTTATATTCAATTAGTCCAAATTTGGACTTTTTTAATTTTTAAGATTACTTTTTGATGCTGATTAGGTCAAATTAAAGCGGAAATTTAAACTTCAAAAAAACTAAAATTTGCTTTGCGGTGACTATAAATCTACAGAAAGTATTTTTTATCAATTTTGTGAAAGTTGAATACTTATAAAAATCCACTCAAGATCATTAAACCTAAAGGAATAAAAAGTAAACCGAAAATATAACTAAGAAAAACTGTGATTGAAACTGTTTTTGGATAAGTATCGTACTCTGTAGCTAAGGCTACAACATTAGCTCCCATAGGGACTAAACTAAGGACTATAAAAGTTTTATAAACTAAATTTGGATTAGGGTTACCGTTTATCAAAAAATTATTAAAAACATTCAAAAAATTTCTATCTAAAGTAATTAATCCAAGAACTATAACTGGCCAAATCAAAAATTTAGCTAAAAAACTAATACTAATAAATTTAAAATCAAGTTCAAAGTTTTTAACCTTAGACAAGCCCAAGCCAATTAGCATAATTCCAAGTAAAGAGTAAGCTCCAGTAAAACCTTTTATAAAATTAACATATTCTTGAGTTTTATTAATTTCTTGAAACAATCCTAGAGCATTAAACAAAAAACCAATTATTGCCATAGGCAGCATTGGATTAGTAAAAACAATTTTGAGTGACTCTTGAAGACTAAAATTACCTTGAGAAACTATATACATCCCTATCGTAGCAAAAAAAATCTGAATTCCTAAGACAGCTAGAATTACAATATTTCCAGCTTCCTCGCCAAGTATTCCAATTGCCAGTGGTAGTCCAAAATAACCTAAATTACCCCAAGCAGCTGAAAAAGCCAAAATATTTCTTCTCGAGTCGACAAATACAAAGGCTAATAAAAAATAAGCTAACAAACAAATCAAAGTACAAAGTAAGAAAAAAGTAATACTAATAGCGAAGGTATTAAAACTTAAGTTAACTGTAAAAGTTGTATTAAAAATAACTAAAGGAGTAATAGAATAAATTAAAATTTTGGCTATGCTTTTGTTTTCTATAGTTAAAAATTTACCCGAAAGGTAGCCAATAAAAATTATTAAATACAAAGGAATAATATTAAAGAAGATATCTAAATTCATTTTGGCTAGAGATTATAATTACACTTTATAAAAATTTAAGTTATACTCTTAAGTTAGGCTTTTCTAATTCAGAATTTACATATTTCCTAATTGCCTTATTACCTATACCTAGAGTTTTTGGGATAATCTTCAAAGTGTGACCAGAATTAAGAAATAACAAAGCTGCTACTCTTATATATTTCCAGTTATGAATTTTTAGCAAGCACTATTTTTTTGGATTAATGATGCCTCAAAGCTTCGCAAAATATTTTAGTTTTCTTGATTAAATAAAATAGTAGTTTTTCCTAATTTGTTACTTTTTTTATAAAATAAATAAAAAGGAGCTTGCTTCTTTAAAGGTTTATTTCTCTAAGTATTGGGATAAGATTATTGGGCATAGCTTCCAAATTTAATTAAGTTTAGTTTTATTGTTCAATTCGATTATGGGACGGATGTAATACTGTATCCAAACCCGTTTCATTTTTAAAAAACCTAGTTTAGTTTTAATTAAAAAGCTAATTTTTAGTCAAAAAGTAAAAATTGGTACGAGCTTGGGTATTAAATTACCAAGTGTAAAGGTAATTAAATAGATTTATTTTGCTTAAAAACTTCTTTCCAGACTTGTCTTTCATCCCAGGCCATTCTCCCTCCTGGTTGAGTTAGAGATTGCTCGGTGCCGACTCCAGTACTAACTATCAGAATTTTATCAGTTTCCTTTTTGTTAGTTTTTGCTATTTCTAGAGCTTTTTGAAAAGATTTCCTTCGATCTATAATAGATGTTATTTTTTTATTTTTTAGGGCTTGTTTTTTTATTTTTTGTGAAAGCAAGTTAATAATTTCTTTAGGGTTGTCATTTTCGTCGTAATTGTCTGTAGTTATTACGGTATGATCAGCGTATTTATAGCTTATTTCTCCCATTATTGGTTTTTTCCAGTTATCCCTACCAGCTCCATCACAGGATAAGATGTGGATAACTTGTGTATAGTATTTTTGATCCCTCCAATTAGCTAGATTAGTTAGAAGTTTTTCCATACTTTTTGGCTCGTGAGCATAGTCTACCATTATCGATATATCAGGATTTGTAGAGTAAATTTTTGTTTCTTTTATTGGCCAAATAACTTGATTATGTTTAACTACAAATTCCATTCTTCCTGGTAAATTTCCAACTTTGTCTATAATTTGAGTAACTTTTTTTTCTATCGATGGCTCTAAAATTCGACCAATTTCTAGAGCAAAAGCTAGGTTTTTAATTTCAAAGTCGGTTGTAAAATGAGTTTTGGCTATAGTTCCGCTCCAGCTGATAGATTTTTCTAAAGTTCCTGGTTCTTCAATAATTTCGTAATCAAGATTGTTTTTGAGCGGAATTTTATGTGTATTAATTTTGTCGGAAACTAGTGACCATAAATAATTTTTAATTTCTTGCTGGTCTTTATCATCATTACAAACAAAATAACCTCCAGATCTAAGATTTCTAAATAAAACACCTTTTGCAATTTTATATTTTTCCCAATCTCCATGGTAGTCAATATGTTCTGGATACATGTTCAGGATAGTAGCTATATCAAATTTTTTTAAACCTTTATGCCTACCTTGTTCCAAGCCAATACTGGACATTTCAAGAACTGCAACTTGGCAATTATTAGCTTTAATTTTGGCTAAAAATTTATGCATCAAAAAACCATCCAAGGTTGTGTTTTTGTAGGTGTTAATAAATTCGTTTTCCTGCTTACCTTCCAGGTTCAAAATGGCTGTAGAAATATAGCCTGTTCTAATACCTAATAGATTTAAGACTCTACCAACTAGTATAGTGGTTGAAGTTTTACCTTTGGTTCCAGTGACTCCTATTAAAAATAGGTTATCTGAAGGCCTCCTAAAATAAAGACTAGCTAGATAACTTTTTGAGCCATGATAAAATAATCTGGCAATTCGAAGCAGGCTTTTACCTAGAATTTTTTCAATTTTTTTTTTCATTATAAATACTGATTAAGTTTTAATTGAGGACCTTAAAGTAAACAGTAATCATGTCTCAAAACCTATTTTTACTGTTGATTAATATCTATTTTATAGGGTTAAGTTTTGTAGATTTGAGTTATAAGACAAGACTAATAACCTCGTCTTTAAACTTTTCAAAAACCTTTATTTAAAAAGATAAGTAATCAAATAGATTCTATATCCAGCCTCTAAGTTTGATCGCTTCAGCAACTCTTCTAAGAGCTAGAATATAAGCCCCTTGTCTATTATCGACGCCATACTCTTGGCTAATACTCCAAACTTCATTAAAGGCTTTAATCACTCTAGAACGCAATTTTTGTAAAACTTCTTCTTCTGACCAGTAATAATTACTAGCATTCTGCACTTGTTCGAAATAGCTAACTGTTACTCCTCCAGCGTTAGCTAGAATATCAGGAAGTACAGTTATTCCTTTTTCAAATAAAATTTTATCAGCTTCTGGAGTTAGAGGTCCGTTAGCTAATTCTACTATTAAATTTGTGTTTAGATTATCTGCGTTATTAATAGTTACCACGCTTTCTAGAGCAGCTAAAACTAAAACATCTACCTTTTCTTTTAGAATAGAATATTCAGGGCTTTGGATATGCTTGAAACTACTTTGATCACCTATATTAGCTTCATAGTATTGCTCTAAGCTACCGTTAGTAGTTTTGTGGTTAATTAGATCAGGAATATTTAAGCCTTGAATATTGCGGACTACGCTTTTAGAATCAGCAATAGCTATAATTTGGCAGTCAAATTCTTTATCTTCAGCACAAAATCTAGCAAATTCCATTCCAGCATTACCAAATCCTTGAATGGCAATTTTTAATTTTTGGTTTGATTTACCGATATTTTTGACAGCTTCTTTAAGAACAAAAAAACCTCCCTGAGCAGTAGCTCTGCTACGACCTTCAGAGCCTCCCAAAATCAAGGGCTTACCAGTAATTACCCCTCCAGCATACTGGCTTTGGTTTAGTTTCTCGTATTCATCTCTCATCCAACTCATAATTTGGCTATTAGTATAAACATCTGGAGCTGGAATATCTTGATTAGGTCCGATTAACTTATGAATTTTTTGAATAAAACCCCTGCTTAATTTTTCTAATTCGACCTCTGAAAGTTCTCTAGGATTAACAATTATTCCACCTTTTCCTCCTCCAAGTGGCAAATCCATAACTGCACATTTCCAGGTCATCCACATAGATAAAGCCATAACTTCTTCTTTATTTACTTCTGGATGAAAACGGATACCACCTTTATATGGACCTAAGGCATTACAATGTTGAGAACGAAAACCTGTAAAAACTTTAACCTCTCCAGAGTCCATTTTAACCGGAATATTAACTTCTATTATTTGTTGCGGTTTAGACAAAAAAGTTATGATATTAGGTTCTAAGCCTATTTTTTTAGATGCTAATTCTAGCTGATTAACCGCTATTTCATAAGGATTATTTGGCATTTTTTGATGTTACTTAAAGCTTTTTAAAATTTTTTAATTAAAAACTTTTAGAGTCCATGTTGTCAATTATCCTTATCAATAGTAAAATTTCTTCTTGCCAAAAAGTTAAATTCTTTCTTAAAGATTATATACTTTTAAATTTTTGATATTTTCATTATTTTATTTATTTATTTATGGCTAACAACAATAAAGTTACAAAAACTCAACTTATTGAAATTCTAGCTTCTGACTTAGATATTTCTAAGGCTCAAGCTGAAAAATTTCTGAGCTCTTTTATTGACACAATTACTAAGAACCTAAAATCAGGAAAAGAAGTAACTATTACTGGTTTTGGTACTTTTAAGAAGACTAAAAGAAAAGCCAGGAATGGTGTAAATCCTAAGACAGGTGAAAAGATTAAAATTGCAGCTTCTGTAAATGCTTCTTTCAAACCTGGTAAAAACCTAAAAGAAAATATTTCTTAGCCTGGTAATTTATAGAGTTTTATAGAGCCAGTTTGATTATTTTTTATAACTGGTATTTAATAAACCTCCTGCTTTGAAATTATTTTTAGTTAATAAAACTAGCAACAATTTTTTTAAAAATAAAGATTATTTGTATTTAGTTCAAAATATAATTTAAAAGTTTTCATTGCAGGAGGTGTAAGCTGTGTGTTTTCGAGTTCTATTTATATTTTCTGATAAGTTAGTTTTTCCCTAAAACAAAATACTTCCTGAAATACAAAGTTTTCTGGTAAGATTTTTACTCTAAAATATCAACAAAATTAGATTTTAATCTAAAAGTTATACCCAAACTATTTCAAAAATTTACATTTTGCAAAACATTTTTTAATTCTTTAAGTGTGACTTGATAAGAATACTTTTTATTTTTGGATGTTAAAATTGGTAAGGCTTCTATAATATAGTTTAAAACTTCTAAAATCTTTCAATAATCAAATTTTTAGAGGTTTTTTTGTTTGAAAATGTAAATAGTGCTTGAGGTTTCATACCTAAGTTATATATCAGCTATACTATACTCATTCCATATCAACTAGTATTACAAACTTTTAGGCAAAATTAACTCGTAAACAAGCCACTTGTTTGATTACTAAAAAATAATTATAAAAGTTGTAAGCGAATTGGCGCATAATAAGTTTTTGTTTTGTTGCAAGTTAATTATAGATGGTATAAAAAAATGATGGATTTTTGAAAATTCAATTTTTTTTGACAAAATAAACAAAAAATAATTATTATCTTAAGTTGTAAGATAAGGCTAACATACAAAAAGTATTTGAAAATTCAAAAATTCTGAATTTTTAGATCTTATTAAAAATTTTTAGTTTTTAAAGAAATCTTACAAACAATTAAATCAAGATTATAAAGAAAAATAATTTTCTTATAAACATCTTATAAAATAATATTAATTAATAACATATACTATGAATAATTTAGATTTGTCTTTAGAGTCAATTTTAGGTAATTGGATTCCTTTAGGTTTTGGCTTAATTGGGATATTTATGCTTTTAGTTGGTGTATTAAACATGGTTAGTGGCAAAGACAAGGCATTTAATAATATTTTTGGTGGCTTATTTGTGATCTTAGTTGCCGTTGGTCTAGCTTGGTTAATGAGAGAAATTGTGATTCCAACATTATTATAAAATAACCGACTTATTGTTTAAAGATTATTGTCTATAGAACCATTTATACTGGTAACTTTAGTGTTTATCTTTTAGCAATCAAACAATCGAATAATTTATCTTAATTGGATCTTTTTACAGAACCTTCCAAAACAACTGTTAAACCTGCTTTTAATATTATCGAGCTTAAGAATATATACTTGCAAATCCAGTAACTTCTACAAAGAAACAGCTAAAGTATTCGGTTAATCAATATCTACAATTCATAGATATGGAAAAAAGTTTGGTGTAACTAGAAAAAAATTTAAGACTGTCTACAAAGAATCTAATCCTGAATTAAAAAAAAGTTCTTAGAAGAGTTAGATAAATTGATTATCGAATACGGTTTACATAACACCTACTATCAAGATGAACCTGGTTTTTTTTATGAATACTTCTATAAAAAATATGGTTATGTACCAGAACTTAACATTATTAAAAATACATGGGGTACAATAAAACAGAATCTTAGAAATTAGACCTCCTGCACTGAAATTTTTATTCGTTTGATTGAGTAAACAAAAAATTAGAAATTGTAAGTTTTTAAAAATTCTGAATTATTGTTTTTAATTAGAGGTTAAACAGCTTTACTGCAAGGAGTCTATTATTATAACTATAATACCAATGACTTAAAAGAAAATCTAAGTTGTTAGATATGCCAGCATTGCGTAAGTGTTGGTTGTGTATTAGCGGTACCCCTGCACAAAATTGTGTCTGGAGTGTTCAATCTAAGTTAGGTTGAGTACGAGGTTCAGTAAGATTTTAGGAACTCATCTAAAGACAAGCTTGTTAGATTTTATGCAGATTATTTATGCCTGAACTAAGTAGTTTTTCGGCATTTGTTTGCTTTTGAGTAATTCTTAGCTGAGTAACTCTTGTTTTATTTTGAGTAGACATGTATCAGACAATAAATTAAAAATAGTTTTTATGTCAGACACAATTTTTGTAGGGGTCTCAAGTTGGCAGGGGTTTGAGTATAATTATTCAAATTTAATTCCTTTATCAAAGACTTTAGTAAGCCACAAAGAAGCTCTAGATTTTAGCCTAGAGGCTTTATTTTTGTGAATAAAGTTGGTTTTAGTAGCTTTATCAAGAGCTGAAAAATACTTAGACATTTCTTTTTCAGTTTCTTTTTTATTTGGCTTTTCGGCTTTTAAAGCTTTGTGAAAGGCTCTTCTAGAAAGTTTTATTTTTTTGATTTTTTCTAGATTAACTAGCCTTTTCCGTAAAGAAACTCTTAGGGCTTTTTTAGAAGCTTTGGTATTAGGCATAATTATTTTTGGTTGTATTTGGTATTAAAATCTTCATCGCTCATAACTAAAAGCATAATAAATTCTACAAAAGAAATTATTCCAGTGATAAGTCCTAAACTAAAAATTGTTATTACAATATAAATTATCCCAGTAACAGTCTTACCTAAATAAAATTTGTGAGCTCCAAAAACTCCTAAGAAAAAAGCTAAAAGAGCAGCTGTAGTTTTGTTTTTCATAAAAATAGTTAAAAGTTTGCAAAAATAAAAATATTACAAGCGTTATTTATTAACAAAATCAATTATTAAATCAAATTTAAATTACACTTAAACTAATTTAAGTCAGATTTTTTGAATTTTTAAATACTTTTTTAATAATTAACTTTGTATTATTACAAAGATAAAATAATTATTTTTTATTTATTTTGTCAAAAAAAATTTCAAATGGATTCGATGGATTCTATAGAGATTTAAATATGGAGCGGATAAGGGGAATCGAACCCCTGTTTCAACCATGGCAAGGTCGTGTTCTACCATTAAACTATATCCGCAAATTTTTATTTTAATGCTTAAAGAAAAGAACCTAGCAAAGGATTTTTGTCAAGCAGATTATACTTTTTAAGTTTTTAACTTGTAACGTCTTTAACTTTTTTAACGTCTTTAACTTTAACCAAAAATTTAACCAAAAAAACTTTTAAAATATGGAATAGTCATCGCTGGAATAATGCAATTAATTATTGCCGTGATTTTTATGCAATTGACATATTTTTAAATCAACATTAAAACTTAAAAATATAAATTTTAAATATAAATTTTTGTCCAAAAAAGCTTTTATTACAGGAATTAATGGTCAGGATGGAGCTTGGCTGGCTAAATTACTTTTGCAAAAAGGTTACGAAGTCTACGGCGGTATTAGACGTAGTAGCCACAATCTAACCCCTAGTTTAGATTTTTTAGAAATTACAGACAAGGTCAAACTAGTTGATTTTGACTTATTAGACTATTCAAATATTTATAAAAACATTACAGAAATTAAACCTGATGAATTTTATAATTTAGCTGCCCAGAGTCATGTTGGAATAAGCTTTAAGCAACCTTTATCTACTTTTCAGATTGATTCAGTTGGAGTTAATTATGTTCTAGATATATTGTATACTTTTTTGCCGGAAACTAAGTTTTATCAAGCTTCAACTAGTGAAATGTTTGGTGGTTTGGATTATAATCGACCCAAAAACGGATATACTGAAGTGTCTCCATTTCACCCACGGTCACCTTATGGTGTAGCCAAACTAGCAGCTCACTGGATGACGGTTAATTATCGTGAAAGTTATAATTTTTTTGGTGCTTCTGGAATTTTGTTTAATCATGAAAGTGAGTTAAGAGGTCCAAAATTTGTTACCCGCAAAATTACTTTGCATGCAGCTACCTGGGCTAATAACCAAAAAGGTAAGCTTCTAGAATTAGGAAATATGAAAGCTAAAAGAGATTGGGGCTATGCTAAAGAATATGTAGAGTGTATGTATTTGATGCTTCAGCAAAATAAACCTGACACTTTTGTGATTGCTACTGGCGAGACCACTACAGTTAAAGACTTTGTTGAGTACTCCTTCGAGGCGGTTAATAGACATATTCGGTGGGAAGGAGAAGGAGTGGATGAAAAAGGCTACGATATCAAAACTGGAGAACAATTAGTCGGTGTTAATTCTGATTTTTATCGCCCAGCAGAGGTGGATTTGTTAGTTGGAGACTCTACTAAAGCCAAAGAAGTTTTAGATTGGGAACCCAAAATAAAAGCAAGAGAGTTAGCAGAAATTATGGTTAGGCATGATATAGAGGTTGTTTCGTAAAGTTCATTTAAGATTTTTTAAATATCTTAATTAACCTAATTATACTTCAACATATTTCACTTTACAAATAAAACCTAGTTTAGTTCTAATTAAAAGACTTATTTTTAAGCTAAAAGTCATACATAGCTTCAAAATTTAATTAAGTTTAGATCTAATGTCGTCTAATTTCGATATGGAATAGACATAAAACAAGTAAAAACAGGTTTTTTTTGAGCAGAGGATTGGATTATATTAGTTTATTTTGAGATAATATTATTAGCCAATTCGGCTTTAGCCATTTCCATGCTACATTCTAAGATTGATTTAACCTCAAACCCTAACCAATTTTCTTGATCTAATAAATCTAGATGTTTGGATTTAATTTTTTTTAGCTCTAACAAACAAAACTTTACTGAATCTATATCCCTCTTAATACTCATGTTTTCCCACATTAAATTTTTAATTTTTAATTCGATTTCTTTGAGTTTACTTCTTTGAGATAATTTAGTTTCTACTAATTTTTCTAATTTAATTTTTGCAATTTTTTGCAATTTTTTAGAAGATTTTTTGGAATTAATTTTTTTAGCCAATCTCTGAGCAAAAACTAATCCTTCAAGTAAAGAATTAGAAGCTAAGCGATTAGCCCCATGCACTCCTGTGTGACTAACTTCTCCGACTGCATAGCAGTTCTTTAGATTTGTTTGCGAGTCTAGATTGACTGAAATTCCTCCTATTTGGTAATGGGCTGAAGGTGAAATCGGAATTAGATCCTTAGACATGTCTATGCCAAATTTTTGACACTTATCATAGATTGAAGGGAACCTTTTTTTTAAGTAATGAGAATTTTTATGAGAAATATCTAAATAAATTTTTTGTTTTTTGTGTTGCAATTGATCCCAAATTGCCCAGGCTACTAGATCTCTTGGAGCTAACTCTAATCTAGGATCATAATTTTTCATAAATCTTTGCCCATTAGAATTAACTAAAATCCCGCCCTCTCCTCTAACTGCTTCAGAGATTAAAAATTCTTGATTTCTGAAGTTATATTTTAATTCTTTACGAGTTGTGTTTTTTATATCTAAAGCTGTCGGATGAAACTGATAATAATTAAAATTTTCAATTTTTAGGTTTAATTTTTTAGCTAAAAAAATTCCGTCTCCTGTTGCCGTTATAGGGTTAGTTGTATGTTTATAAATTTGCCCCGAGCCTCCAGTAGCAATAACTAAATTATTAGCTTTGAGATCTGTTTTGTAATATCTAAATTTAGTTTTGTCATTCTTATTACTTGATTTTTGCTGAAATATTTTTTTTACTAAAATAAATAAGTTTGTTGCTACCTTTTTCCATAAAAAATTAAAAAATCTAGAGCGATTTTCTTTTTTAATTATTAATTTTACATAAAATCTACTATTTTCTTTTTTAAGGTCATAAACTAAAGTATTTTCTAAAAAATAAATATTTTGTCTTTTGTATAATTCTTGAATTAGAAATTTTTGTAATTTGATACCAGTTTGATCTCCTCCAGCATGAATAATTCTATTTTCGGTGTGAGCTGCTTCTCTAGTTAAAGCTAGTTTTGGTAAGTTTGCCAAAGTCAAATTAGAACTACTAGCCGATAAATCGAACTTCATACCTAAAGAAATTAAATCTTTAATCCTTTCTGGGCCTTCAGTAACTAAAATTTTAACAGCTTCTGTATTATTTAAATTTCTTCCTGCTATTAAAGTATCTTCATAGTGCTTTTGAGGTGAGTCAATATTAGATAAACTTGCAGCAATACCACCTTGAGCCCAACGAGTCGAACCAGACAACAACTTGGATTTGGTTATAACCAGTACTTGCAAGTTAGATTCTAAATTTAAAGCAACCCATAGCCCAGCTACCCCAGAGCCGATAATTATAACATCGTAATGATCAAAAATTTTCATATTAATTTTTATTCAATTATACCCTTTTAAATAAGTCATTATGGCAATTACCTGTTAAGAATTTAGCCTAAGTAAGAGATTTATTTGCTCATGAAGTTAATTTAGGGCAGTAGTAAATTGGACTGGGTATAGTCGTATAAGTTTGTATAATTTTAGTCGATCAAGAAATCTTACATAACCAAGATCTTTTATTTTTTATTTAATAAGATTTGTCTATATTAGAAATTTTAATTAGATTTTAGATTAACACTACCTATTTGTTGAAATCAAAAAAATTAGAATTTTATACTAAATTGCTTGATATTTTCAAACTTGACAAAGATTAATTTTGAGATTAACATATGTTTATGTTTAAAGTGTTAACAATTACAACCATGCCTTTACTCCAATAGGGGCTATTTGTGTTGTTATATTCTTAAGCCCCGAAAGGGGTTTATTTTTTTGCACTTATTCTTTACAACTTAACTTAAAACTAAAAATTAATAATCAAAGGCAATCAATTCTAAATTAAAAATTATTATTTATTAACTAAAAATATGTCCATTCCAAAAAACTCACAAAAATTACCTATAAAAATCTATGAGGATCAAGAGTTTGGTTTGGAGATTAGAATCGATGAGCAGGGCGAGACTCTATGGCTAAGTCAATCTCAGATTGCCGAACTTTTTGGTAAAAACAGGTCAGTTATTAACAAGCATATTAAAAATATCTATTTAGAAGAAGAGCTGATGGAAAAATCAACCTGTGCAAATTTTACACAAGTTCAAACCGAAGGAGCAAGAAAGGTAAAAAGAAGTATTCCTCATTACAATTTAGACGTTGTCTTATCAGTTGGATACAGGGTCAATTCCAAAAAAGCTACCAGATTCCGCCAGTGGGCTAATTCCATACTCAAAGATTATCTCCTCAAAGGTTATAACATTCCTAGTATTGAAGATTTGCAAAGTTATCCTTGGGGTCACACGAGTTTTTCAATTGAAGACCCAGATCAAAACAAACTTAAATTCTTTACACAATAAAATATTTAAATTAAAGATTAATTAGAATTTAAAACATACCTTATGCCCATATCAAAAAATTCAGAAACCAAACTAAAATATTTTGAAGACACTTATTTATTCCAGTCTCAAGCTACTGTACTTGATATAATTGAAGATGGAAACTTCCCTGATAAGCAGATTTTAATTTTGGATCAAACTATTTTTTATCCACAAGGTGGTGGTCAGCCCAGTGATACTGGAATTATAGAGTCTAAAGATGGTAATTTTGTTTTTAAAGTTGAAAAAGTTGCTTTTAATTCAAATGGACAAGTCTACCACATTGGAGAATTTATAAAAAATAAATTTAAAATTGGAGAGTCAGTTAAACTTAAAATAGATAAAGAAAAAAGGGTTTTAAATGCAAAAAACCATACAGCTGGGCATTTGATTGATTGGACAGTTGAAAGTTTGAATTTAAATTTGAAAGCTAAAAAAGGTTTTCATTTTCCCCAAGGTTCATATGTGGAATATCAGGGGGAATTAAGTGAAGATAAAGAAGAGCTAGCTAAGAAAATTGAAAAAAGAGCAAATCAGATTATCTCAGAAAATCCTAAAATTGAATTTGTATTTGAAAATAACAAGCATGAAAGCGGTAAACCAATGCGAATTATGAAAATTGAAGGCTATCAAAATTGCCCTTGTGGAGGAACCCATGTTAAAGAAGCTAAAGAAATTGGTATTCTTACAATTAGAAAAATTAAAGCTAAAAAAGGGAATATTAAAATTTCCTATCAGGTAGGCTAAAGCCACTCATTACAAAGAAAAATTATTCATTATTCACTATTATTTATTAACTATTAATTAAAAAACACTATGTCTATCTCAAAAAACTCAAAAAACTTACAACTAGATACTAAACGTCACTCTTTTGCTCATTTAATGGCAGCTGCCGTAGGGAAAATGTTTCCAGAAGCTCAATTTGGAGTCGGTCCAGTTATTGAAAATGGCTGTTATTACGACTTTATTTTACCCAGAACTTTAATCCCAGAAGATTTACCACTACTTGAAAACAAAATCAAGGAAATGTTAAAACAACCTCTGGTTTTTAAAGTCCAAGAAATGGAATTACAGGAAGCTGTTTTACTTTTTGAAAAAATGAATCAACCACTAAAAGTTGAACTCTTAAACGATCTTGCAACTCGTGGAACAACTGCTATGAGTGAGGAGGAGAAAGAGTCCTTCCTTGAGGAAGGTGCCCGTAGGGCGGAAGGTGTTAACACTTCATCAAAAAACAAACTAGGAATTTTACCTTACAATCCAGAATTAAAAGAAAAAGCCAAGGAACTTAGAAAAAATTCTTCTAAAATAGAGGTTAGGTTTTGGTGCGAATTAAAAAATCACCCAGAATTATCCAAAATTGATTTTCATAGGCAAAAACCAGTTTTAAATTATATTTTAGATTTTTATATTCCAGAATTTGGAATTGCTGTTGAACTAGATGGCGAGAGTCATAACGAACAGATTGAATATGATGAAAAAAGAACTCAAGAATTAGAAAATTTAGGTTTGAAAGTGCTTAGATTTACAAACGAAGAGATAAAAAATAACTTAGATGGGGTTTTTGCAGAAGTTAATAAAGAAATTGATTTAATTAAAAAAACAGATACTGTCTCTGATAGTCCTTCCAAGAGAACACACCCCGTCAGCTCCGCTGACACCCCTCTGGAGAATAACACACCCCGCCCTACGGGCACCCCTCTCAAGAGGGGACTTCCTAAAATTACCATCTACCGTCTGGAGAATGAAAAAACTGGCGAGGATTTGTTTGTAGATTTATGCAAAGGTCCGCATGTGGAAGATGTTAAAGAGCTTAAAGGCTTAGGTTTTTCTCTAGACAAATTTAGTGGCTCCTACTGGCGAGGGGATCAAGCCCGCAACATCCAAATGCAACGAATTTATGCCTTGGTTTTTGATACAAAAGAGGAGTTAAAAGAGTTTCAAGAAAAAAGGAAGCTAGCCCAAGAAAGAGATCACCGCAAACTCGGTCAAGAGTTAGAAATTTTTATGGTCTCTGATGAAGTTGGTTCTGGACTGCCACTTTATCTGCCAAACGGAGCGGCGATTAGGCAACTTTTAGAAAAATATTGTTATCAAGAAGCCAAAAAATCAGGTTATCAGTATGTTTATACCCCGCATATCGGAAAGGAGGATTTGTTCAAAAAATCTGGGCATTTAGATCACTATCGCGACGGAATGTTTGCACCGATTGATATGGTCAATCTGGATGGTGAAGGTGCGGATGAGTCTGGTAAAACTGAGAAGTTTTATCTAAAACCGATGAATTGCCCAATGCACCATAATATTTATTTAAATACTCCAAAAAGCTACCGTGACCTGCCTTATCGTTTGTATGAATACGGCACCGTGTATCGCTACGAGGAGTCTGGAACTTTGTCTGGGATGATCAGAGTGCGAGGTTTTACTCAAAATGATGCCCATGTTTATTGCCAGCGAACTCAGCTAAAAGAGGTGATCGGCGAGGCACTTAACCGCTTCATCAAGGCTTACAACGACATCGGAATCACTGATTATAAAATGAGGTTTAGCCTTCCTGATTTTGTGAATGAAAAAGAGAAATTTGGGGAAGAGACTCAAGAATGGGTTGAGGCGGTTAGTGCTATGAGACAGGCACTAGATGAGCTGGGTGTGGATTATTATGATGCGGTTGGTGAAGCAGCTTTTTATGGACCAAAAATTGATATTCAGGTTAAAAATGTGAACGGCAAAGAGGATTCACTTTCAACTATTCAAGTGGATTACTCCATCGCTCCAAAGTTTGGAATTACCTTTAAAAACGACAAAGGCGAGGAGGAAGTGCCAGCGATTATTCATATGGCTTTGATGGGATCCGTGGACAGGTTTATGGCATTTATGCTGGAGATGACCGGTGGAAGATTACCTCTCTGGCTAGCTCCAACTCAAGTCAAGATTTTGACTATTAATAATGAAGAGGAGACTTTGGAATATGTAGCTAAAATCAAAGCAATCCTGGATGAGACAGTGCTTATGAAACCGCTAAAATATAATGAAATAAGGTATGAAGTAGATGATAGACAAGAATCACTTGGCAAAAAAATCCGAGAAGCTACGATGATGAAAATCCCAGTGCAATTAATCGTCGGGCCAAAAGATGTTCAGGCAGGTGAGGTTAGTGTCAGGACACAACAGGGGGAGAGTAAGGTTGGGTTGGAAAGTTTACAAGAATATTTAAGAAATTTAGAGTAAATTATGTTTTTATTAGACAATCATACAGACATTTTGTTAGGGGATTGTCTGCAGGAACTTAAGAAAATTGAAGATGAATCTGTTCAACTCATTATAACCTCTCCGCCATATGCAGATCAACGAGCTAAAACTTATGGTGGAATTCATCCTGACAAATATGTAGAGTGGTTTTCACCAATTGCTAAAGAAATGTTACGGGTACTTAAACCTGATGGAACTTTTATTCTAAATATTAAAGAAAAAGTAGTTGAAGGGGAAAGGCATACCTATGTTTTAGAGTTAATTTTAGAGATGAAAAAGCAAGGCTGGTTATGGACAGAAGAATTTATCTGGCATAAAAAAAATTGCTATCCTGGCAAATGGCCAAATAGATTTAGAGATAGTTGGGAAAGACTTTTACAGTTTAATAAAAATAAAAAGTTTTCCATGTACCAAGATGAGGTTATGGTACCTATGGGTGATTGGGCAAAAACTAGATTGAAAAATTTAAGTAAAACTGATAAAATTAGAGATAATTCTAAAGTTGGTAGTGGTTTTGGTAAAAATATTTCTAATTGGGTTGGTAGAAATATGGCCTACCCAAGTAATGTTTTGCATTTAGCTACAGAAACTAGTAACAAAAATCATAGTGCTACTTTTCCTAAAGAGCTACCAAGTTGGTTTATCAAGCTTTTTACAAAAAAAGGAGACTTGGTCTTAGATCCATTTTTGGGTAGTGGAACAACTTGCCTTGCTTCGCTTGAACTTGAAAGGAATTCAATTGGGATTGAGATTAAAAAAGAGTATTATGAACTTGCTTTAGAAAACATCCATATTAAAAGAGAAGAGTTATTTACAAAAAATAAACAAAATGAATTATGTCTAATTTAGATTATCAAAAAGTTGAAACTTTTATTCAAAACAATATTATTACAGTTTTTTATGATAAAAGAATAATAAATTTAGAAAAAATTCAACTCAATAAAATACTCAAGTCTAAAAATCCATACCTTCTTAAAGCCAAAAATATTGAAACTGCTAGTGACTTAATTAAATCAGTTTTAGATGCTGTAATCTCTTCTTCTGAAGAAACTATTTTTGGAAATTTATTAGAAGAATTGGCTATATTTGTAAATGAGATTGTTTACGATGGTAAAAAATCAACTGCTAAAGGAATAGACTTGGAGTTTGAAAAAGGTGGTATTTTATATTTAGTAGCTATTAAATCAAGACCAAATTGGGGTAATAGTAGCCAAATTAAAAAAATGATATCAGATTTTATTTCTGCTAAAAAAACTTTAAGAACTAGTAATTCTAACAATAAACAAATTGAATTTATTAATGGTTGCTGTTATGGCAAAGATAACAATCCTGATAAAGGAAATTATTTAAAATTGTGTGGTCATAAATTTTGGAGTATAATTTCTGGGGACGAGGAATTTTATTTAAAAATTATCAAACCCATTGATAAGCAGAGCAAACAAAAAGATGAGGTTTTTAAAGAAAAATATGCAATGAAGTTAAATTTATTGACAGGGGAACTATTAGAAAATTATTGCATAAATGGAAAAATAAATTGGGAACAAATTTTAGAATTTAACAGTGGTAGCTAAGTATTGTATTATCTAAATATCCCAGTTCAGCTCATCGTCGGGCCAAAGGATGTTCAGGCAGGTGAGGTTAGTGTCAGGACACAACAGGGGGAGAGTAAGGTTGGGTTGGAAGAATTAAATCAATTTTTAACAAATTTAAGTCAAAAATAATTTATGAATGATGTAATCTTTATAACTGGCTGTCCGACTAGTGGTAAGTCCACTATTTCCAGTTTGTTGCAACAAAAGCTACAATCTCCAATGTTTGAATTTGGCTGGATTCCAGAATTTCGTCTTTTGGAGGTTGATCAAAAATATGAAGATGAGGAGAAATTAAGTTTTGAAAATCTAAATTTGGTTGTAAAAAATTATGTTAAACACGGCTATTCCAATATAATTATAACGGATATACGGGATGACCTATTGAAACAAGTACCGACAATTTATAATGAATATTCATACAAAATATTTACCCTAATCCTATCTGAAGAAGAGATAAAATTTAGAATAGACAAAAGAAAAATCGAAAAAAATGGTTTTAGTAACCTTCAATTAGCGATTAAGTCAAATCAATTTTGGAGTGATTCAAACTTTAAAAATCAAACTAAAATATTTGCCGAGAATATGAATCCTGAGAAAATATTGAATATTATTTTGAATCAATTATAAAGATTTTGCTTTTGAGGTTTGGTGTTAGGTGGTTGACAACTTAGGCGAGTTTTTAGAGGGTTTAGATTTATAATATCTAATCACATTACAAAGTTAGGAAAGAGTACATTTTCTGAATAAGTTATTTGAATTAATTGTATTTTTAAGGTGCTGGTTTTTTTAATTCCTACCCAAATTATCTAATAAATTTATCAGTAATTTTGTTTATCTATGAAGGATTTTTTAAAATAAAACATTTTTTAACTAACTATCAATTATATGTATCAAGACTTAATAAATCAAGCACCTCAACTTTCATCAGAGTTTATAGCTGCAATTGCTGCCTCATCTCCTTGGGCCTTGCAAAAGGCTGGAGAGTCTGCGGTTGGAGAAGTTGTCAAAGACGGCTGGAGCTGGCTAAAGAGTGTTTTTAGCAAAAAGGGTAAAGATCAGGAATTGGATAATTTAGTTGAAAGACCAAAAGATCCCAAGATCCAGGGCAGGTTAGAACTTATTTTGGAAGATTATCTTAAGGAAAATCCAGAAGAAATGGACTATACCCATTAGAAACTGGGGTCAAGTTTTAAATCAATTGACAATTATCTTTGAAGAAAGGATTACTAAATACATTAATCTTAGTGATGTCTGAAACTAAGAACTTACACGGAATTGGTTAGGGTCTCTATTAAAATCATCTTATGAAAAAATTGTACTCGTATAAAATTATCGCTGTATTATTTATTATACCATTTTTAGTAAATTGGGTGTTTTTGTTATTTTTTGGCAAACCTTATTTATTCATTTTTATGCCTAAATATATATTACACCCTTTAATTTCAGGTTTTTATACTCAATTTATTTATAGCTTAATTATTCTGGTTTTATTTCTTTTGTTAGTATTCAAAGCTAAACTAAAACTAACTTTAATTTCTAGTCTGTTTATTGCAATTTCTGTATTTATTGCAATTTTTAACTTACTTGGATCAACTTCTTTCTTCCATGAAAAAGGGTGTTCAGATGCAGTTTACCAATCAGGCCTTTCAAGAGATATCAACTATGATGTTTTTGTACCAACCAACAATCGTTTAATTTATCAAAGAATTGCAACATGGGAAGATGTAAATGGTACTATTTTAGTTAGGATAAGCAATAATGAAGAACTCTTAAAACAGGATCAAAAATTAGAATTAGTAAAATGTTCAGTTGAAGCCGCAGTCGATAGCTATGGAGATTATGATATTGAGCAAATAGATTTTTAGTTATGCAGTTTTACCAAACTCTAGCTATATTATCGCCGTGCTAGAATATATTCAGGCAGGGGAGGCTAGTGTAAGGACACAAGAGGGAGAGAGTAAGGTTGAGTTGGAGGAGCTACAAAGCTATTTATAAGGTTTAAAATAACAAAATGTTTGGATATAATTTATTAGAAACGATAGTAATCTTTTTTGTAGGGATCTTGAATTTTGGTTTCTTTTTTTCTATTTTTGGTATTATATTGTACAAATTATTTAAAGTAGTTTCTAAAACACCAGAAACTCTCAGCTTTTGGTTTTTTATAAGATATTTAATTTATGTTTCAGCTTTTAGCATTTATAATCTAGTTATCATTATTTTGATGATATTCTTGTTGTTTAACCCAGCTGTTCCAGTAGTATTTTATGTAGTTAATAGACCTTGGATAGATTCTTTTATTAATAACACTCCAATAATTGCAAATTTTATTAATTTCATTTCCAATCACCCACAAAATAGACTTATAGGAATGTTATTTTTTATAAATTTTGTCTTATTTGGTTGGTTTGTACTAGTCTTATCACCATTCAAACTAGAAAATCCTTTAGATTTTAATAATCCTAAAAAGACTAATTTTTTGACTAGATTTTTAGATAAATTACTAAACTTTTTTCTAAAAGTTAGACCAGAAATAGATCTTAAAAAATACCAATTAGAATTAGATATAAACTTACAGAATAATTTAAAATTTGATAAAGAATTGCTGGAAAGATTAGAAAGATATGAAAGTTTTAGATTCAAACATTATTTGGAGTTATTTAAGTTTCCCTTACAAAAAAGATTTTTTTTAGAAATAGTAATTGGATGTTTATTACTTGTTAGTGGGGTTATAGGCTTTTGGTTGTATCCTTTTGAGAATACTGGGAATAGCGATTTGGATGACTTTTTTATTTTACTATATTTTTTTGGAATGATTTTTTTATTTATATTTTTTTATGTTAAAAGAAGGAATATAAATTTTAGTAAAAAGAACAGTGTTGTTACAGAAAAACTAACTAAAAGTTATTTACCATTAGTTCAAAATAGATATAAAACAGAAATTTTAAATTATATTTTTAGTAAATCAGTTTTAAAACGTAACGCCGCAACAAGTTACTTACTTGGAGAAGAACTGAAACAAGATCAATTTTTAAATTCATCTCATAATAATTTTAAAGTTAGTGATTTTTTAGAAAGTCAATATGCAAATCTAGATATAAAATTCTATGATTTGAAAACATCTCCAATTGATAGCAAAAAAGAAGAGTTGAGAGAAAGTTCTGGTATTTATATAAAAACTAGTTTTCAGGAAAAATTTAAAGGCGTGATTTTTGTGACGACTAAAAATAAAAAGTTTTTCACAAAACAGCTGGTTAATTATCCAGATATTAAACAAAGTTTAAAATTTGAGACAGAAAGCTTGGATTTTAATCTTCAATTTAGCGTTTATACTAGGAATCAAATAGAGGCTCGGCTGGCATTAAAAACTAATATTATGTATGCTTTATTGCAGCTAGCCAATTTAAATAAAAATATTTATCTCAAATTAGAAAGCAATTCAGCTTATTTATTTTTAGAAACAGAAAAAGACTTTTTTGAATATGATTATTTTGCCAAACAAAGATTAAGTTCTACCACCACCTTTAACAGCTTACAAAATGAGATTTATAACCAATATCAGTTACCAATTATAATTTCTTTGTTACTAAACCCAAGAAAAAAAGCGATTCTTTAGTCGGTAATGCTGATACATATTTGATATAAAATGCTTGATTTAAGAATGTAAATAGATATTATGTTAGATAAGATAAAACCTTACTCTAGGAGGTCTAAACAAGAAATTCTAAAAGATGTCTGTGAGCTAATTTTATTACATCAAAAAGGGCTTTAGAGCAGGAATAACTTTAAAACTCCGTTGACAGAAAAAGGAGGAGAAGTTTAGTTCGGCGGGATTATTAATTTATCTAAAGAATTTAAAGTACTAATATACATGAAGAAACAAACTTTTGGTATTGACAAATTACCCTACAATTAGTATACTTACCTTACCATGACTTACAAAGTAAAACTTAGTAAAAAAAATCAAGGTACTCTTCCAGTTGCTTTACTAAAAACTCTTGGCTTGAGTCCCAACACTGAAAATACATTAATTATTTATGAGGATATAAATGGTAATTTTGTCATACAAACACTTAAGCATATGGTTAATAGTATCCAAGGATCGCTTGGAAAAAAGCTATCTTCTAAGACAAAAACCAAGCTAGCAAAAATGACTCCTGAAGAAATTATTGAAGCTGAAAAAAATGCAAAATACGATCATCTTAAAACCAAGAAAAAAGATAAGGTATGATTTTTGTAGATACTAATTATATCAATCGTTTTTTATTGCAAGACATTCCTGAGCAGTCTAAAATAGTAAATCAACTTTTTGAAAAAGCCTCCAAAAAGGAAGTTACTTTAGTGAGTACAGATCTAGTATTTTTTGAAGTTTGTTGGAGCTTGGGCCAATTTTACGAGTTACAAGAAAAAGAGGTTTTGAGCGAATTATACAAGATTATTTCTAGCGGTCTGATCAATTTTCAATCCAATGAATTATTGTTAGCAAGTATTTTGCAAAGCCTCCAAAATAATTTGGGAATAGAGGATAATTACAATTTGTTATTTGCTAAAACAGAGGCTGAAGATTTTGCTACTTTTGATAAAAAGCTTTTAAACTTTTACAAAAAATTTCGCAAAGATTAATACATCAAACCAAATGACAAACTTACCACAAGATATAAAAGAAAAATTTTACAAAACAATTGCTAGTGATATTTCAGCTAATGACTTTGAACAGTGGTTGTATGAGGACAAAGAACTTGAAAAGTATTTAAATGTTAATGATTATCTTGAATTAATTTCTTTTAGTTTCAAGCAAGACGAAGTTGAATACGAGTTTTGTAAATTACTAAAAAAGCATATTGATCTTGGAGAATTTGAAACCTACAAAATCCTGGCACTTTTAAACGAAGCAAAACAAAAGACTGAGAGGCTCGCATATATTTTAATGAAGTTTTATGATTTATATTGTGGAGGGTATAGCTTTCTTCAGGATCTTGGGGTTGCGTTTGGGTCTGCGGTTGAAGTTGTGAATGCGTGGGAAAAATTAACCAAAGAACAACAACAAAAACTCTTAGACAGTTTTTCGCCTGACCTTGAAGAATATATAGAAAAAGTTATTTATTGGCTTGAAACCAAGAGAATTATTTTGACAGGAGGAAGTATATGTAATTGGTCTTTACAGTTATAAAGATTTGCGGACAGAAGAGGAGAAAAAACCAAAATTTTTTAGACTTGGTTAATAAAAATAGAAAATAAGGGTTTTAAAACAAACCTCCATATTTAGGGAGATTGTCAAAAGAGATTATAGAGAAGTTATAGTAAATCAGTCAATTGAAGTATCACTCAAAATCACTCTTGACCAGTTTGTTAAGAAAAGCTAAACTTAAACAATTAGCAACAAATGTTACTTAAATTTTGATTCGTAATCATTGGCTATTACATTTGGCTAGCGAGTTTTAGCATAGAGTATTCCTATTCGCTGTTACCGGTGTGGTCATGGATTCGAGTCCCACCATTTCCGCAAGGAAATGTAGCTCAGTTGGTAGAGCACACTTATACTTCGCTAAAACAAAAATTCAGCACAGAAAGTTCCTTAAATCTGTTTCTACTTTCCGCTATGTCAACTATAAAATTATTTAACAAGGCTTTTAAAAGCCAAGAAATTGACTATAGAGTCATTGCCCAGTTGGCTACAAAAGTTGGTTACTTGATCCATCCTGAATGCTGCAGTCAAGAAGTTTTAGAATTTTTAAAGCAACAAAAAATAGACTTTAATTCTACTTTTTATCAAGCTTGGGAAGATATAACTTCCAAAAGTAGATAGGAATTATTTATTGACCAAATCATCCACTACACTTCTACATATGGTACGAACTTTGAAGGTCAACCTTATTTACCCCAAAAAACTGACCAAATTCCTGAATTTACAAATTTTAAAATCATTTTACCAATAGAAAAATAAGAGGCTGCTAAGAGATGTGAAGCAAAGCTTAGCTCTGGGATTGCCCTAGCTCAAGAAACAATTAATGATATTTTTAGGATTTTTAAGCAATGCAATTATCAAGTAAATCTTGAGATTATAAAAAACAAAGAGGCTAAGATGCTGATAGCCAAAGAGCAAGGTATTTTACCAAACAATCCAGTAGAATTTGTTAGATATTTGATTTATTTTAGCTACTGAAAAAACTTTACTAATCAGAGATAAACAAACTTTAGCAGCTATTAAAGAGTCTGAATTAAATATTACTGATTTAGTTAATCAATTTGGAATTACTCAATTATCTTCTGTTTTTTTGAGATACAAGCCAATTTTTCTAGCTTTTAAAAAGGCAAATAGGGCTGATTTTTTTACACCTTATAAATAAAACTCTAAAAATATAAAATGTAGCTATTTCGTAATCAAATTAGATAGTAGAGATAAATTGAATTTTGAAATCATTAATCATGTCTTAAAATCTTTCAAAAATCTTTATTTTTTTGTTAAACAAAGTAAAACTATTAAGTTTCCAAAAATTCAGTACTTTTTAGTTTAAAATAAACAAAAATTAACTTATTTCTTTATACTAAAAAAACATACCAAAAAACCTTGTAGGTAATACACCGACAAGGCTGTTCTTTACAAAACTAAAAATTTATGTAAGATAATGAGGAGCTAGACCCCTGCATACAAAAAACCTGGGTACTGCCCCTCATTGTTAGGTAAGTTTAGCTACAGCTGTTCACAACATCATGGATGCTGTAGACAACTAATGAACTTCATACCCCTGTTGGAACCAATACGTCCTTAACTATTCACCCTCCCCTTTTTGTTTTTGTTAAAACTTTTGTTTTTGTTTGCGTGTAGAGTATTGGTGTCTTACACACGTAAGAGAAGGTGAATAAAAAAACCCTCCTCTTGACTTTTGTTTTTGTTTACCATTTTTATTTTTGTTGAAATAAACGGTAAAGGGCTTTGTTATATTTGGACAATTGCGTTATTAAGTGCTTCAACTTAGCTCCAACAAAGAAATTATACAGCAACTTTTGAGTGTGGTCAAATTACTAGCTCCAAAATAATGTTTTTACTTTTTATATGACATTAATTCTGTCTTAAGGCTAAACACAGCCTCTACAAAATTAATCAAAAAATAGTTCTATCCTAAAACTTAAAGAAAAAAGTAAATAAATAAAGAAGTAAGTTAATAGTCTTGTCTCAAACTTGTCTCAAAACCTTTCAAAAATTATTTTTTTTGATTGACTAAAATAAAAGTAATTATTTTCCATAAATTCAACACTTTTTACTTTAGAATAAACAAAAAATAGGTTATTTTTTTTGAGTAATAAGGTAGGTTTACTTTTTTATTTAAAGCAATTTCACAACACTAAACTTTAACATGTACATTTCTGAGCTTATTTAGATTTTCTGACAGGCTAGTTTTACCCTTAAAATAAACCACTTTTTGAAATAGAAAATTTTTACTAACATTTTTATTCTAAGATATCAACAAAATTAGATTTGAATTAAAAATAGCATGAAATTTCTAAAACCTTTTAATAATCAAGTTTTTAGAGTTTTTTGTGATTAATTTGTGATTAAAAATATAAATGCTTAATAAGTTTACATTATTGGCTATTTTTGTTAGTTATTGGCATGACCTTAGTAAATATAAAAAACAACTTGTCAAAAATCATTATTTGATTTTCAATTATTGTGCAATTTACAATTTTCCAAAAACTAATGGCCAAAAAAGAAAACACAAAAAAAAGCTCTATATACTTAATTGTTGCTGGTATAGCTCTCATAGTTGTAGTTATGGTATTTATTATTGTTGCTTTAACAAGATCTAACGAAAATATAATAGATACTGATAACGATAGCTCTTCTGTTTCTTCACTTTCTATGTCTCCTGAAAGTCTTAACCCAAATTTTGAAGAAGCCCCACAATCACCAGAAAATTTACCTAGTGTACCTATACCAGGTGAAGATCAGTAATATGGAAGTTTTTAAGTACTATACCCATTCCATAACCAAATTCAACATTAAAGCTAAGCTTAATTCGACTTTAAAGGTATTTTGTAGCTTTTTAGGATTTAAAAATGTAAATTTTGAAGCTGAATTAAATATACCTATTTTAGGAGATCAAAATTTTGTAAATCTGAGTTATAGAACAAGACTAATAATCAAACAGCTTATATAATCATGAGATAGGGACCTATTAGCTAGTCGTAATTAATTCATTCCATTGATTTTTAGGTTTCTCGCTAATTTTGGCCTTTGGGTAAGTTTTTTTGAATTCTTCTTCATCAACAGAAAATGGTTCTATGCTCTCTAAGGCGTGAATTTTGATTCCGTCAACTTCGGTTATGCCAGAGCGATTAATAGTCAAAAATATTCCTAAAATTTCAGCTTCTGCCTTTTTTAAAACTTTGATTAGTTTGGCTAAGGTTGTTCCTTGGGTAACTAAGTCTTCAGTAATTACTACTTTTTGACCTGGTTTAACTTTATGCCTTTTGAAGACGAATTCTGTTTCATGAGCTTTTTTGTTTGCTTCTTCTTTCTCAGCATATAGACTAGGAATATCTAAAAAGCTAGCCACGTAACTAGAGAGCCTAACTGAACCCATCATAGCTCCTATTGTTAGTTCTGGTTCTAGATTTAGATTTCTAATTAGGCTAGCCATGTCTTGAGCTAACCTAGATAGGATTTTGGGATTACCGTCTATAGCTCCTCCAATATTTATATAGAATGGACTTAAACGACCAGAAGTTAATCTGCACCAAGTTCCATCAGCTTTGTTTTTTTCTTCTAGATAATACACGGCTCCAACTGAACGGAAGAGTTCTACTGGATTAAGGCAGGCGATCTTTTGATCAGAAGTTAAACTTGATACAATATCTTTGCCAATGTCGTTTGTTTTTTTGGATAGACTTGACTGATTTTGCAAGTTTTCTTTTTGAGTAGATTTAGAAAATTTTTTGTAGGAATTTTGTTTATTTATTTGTGTATCTAAAATCTCTGCTAGAATTTTTTCGGTAGCTTTTTTTGGATCTTTGTCATCAATAATAGCCGTACCTACTACCAAACTATCAGCTCCATTCTGAATAGCTTCTTTGGGAGTTGTGATACGATTTTGAGTAGAATTACTAACGGCCCAGGTTGGTCTGATGCCTGGGGTTATGATTTTGATTTTGGAATTATTTTTATCAATTAAATATTTAGCCATGCTAGCCTCTTTGCCAGAACAAACCAAGCCGTCTAGTTGAGATTCTATAGCTATTTGCATTAGATTTTTTACTGCCAAATCTTTGTTTATGCCAGTTTGTAAGGAATATTTTTGAGAGTCTTTGGAGGTTAGGATAGTGACTCCAATCAGCTTGAGATATTTTCCAGTTTGTTGGTATATTTTGTCTCTAACTTCACTAGCTGCTAAAGCTCCTTCTAGCCCGCAAGATTCTAATTGAATAGTTAAATAATCAAAATACTTAGCCAAAACTAAAACTCTTTTTGTTATCGTTGAAGGAATATCAGCTAACTTGGCGTCGTACCAGAGTTTGTTTTCTAATCCTTTGAGTCTATCCAGCCCATCAGCAAAAACTAACTCATCAAAGACAGAATGTATCTTTAGCCCGAGATTCGGGTTTGTTTTAACTATTTCGATAATTTCGTCTACCTTAGAATCTCTGGATTCTAGATCAAGAGAAATAAATAGTTGAGGGAAAATAGTAAGAGACATAAGTTGGCTTCTGTTATATTATTGATTACTTTATGATTGTAATATCAGTTATAGCAATTTTACATTTAACTTAGATAAGTTATTAGATATTAAGTTTGTTTTAAAGTAAGTTTAGGATGCCCAAAATATCTAACTGGGATATGGATTAGCTAGTAGATCATCAACTGGTCTTTCTTCACTTAACTCAAAGTCTATCAAATTTGTTAAAACTAAAAATTTTGAGTATAGGAGTTTTATAGTTTTATTGTCCTCAACGAAATATTCTAATATTAAATAAAGATCATAAGAACCTTCTCGAAGATAGTTTATAATGATATTATCGATAATTAAGTTAATCTTAATAGGCTTGTGACCTTCTATTATAAGTTTTTCATTTTCAAGTCTTATTTTATGATAAATTTCCCAAAAATATGAATTTCTTTGTAAGGATCTCTTAGCCTTAAAAAATCTATCAAAATTACGCTCTAATCTAATTTCCTCAATCCTCTCTATGAACTTACGACTTAGATCGATTCCATCCATACTGCATATTTACTTCTCATTTTCTTTTTCAACCATTTCTTTTTGGCTGACTTTAAAGTTGGCTTTTAATTTATTCTCGTTTTTTCTTCTAACTTCTTCGGAGATCTTCATCTGCAAGGTATGGATTTCGGTAAATCCAGCCGAAGCGTTGGTATTGAATTTATAACCCTTAGAATTGCTAAAGCTAGCATGCCCCATACCCCAGGCTGAATCGATAGCCACAGGAGTGGCTCTACCCTTAAAGAGTTTGACTGTCACTGTGCCGGTAGCTCTTTCGTTGACTTTATCATTAAAAGCATTAATTGCCTCCATACCTGGATCGAACCATTGAGCAGCGTAGCACAAATAGCCCCACTTGATATCTAGCATGGCTTTAATTTCGTTAGTAGCTCTAGTAGATACATACCTTTCCAATTCTTCATGAGCTCTGATAATTATATGCCCTCCTGGGAGTTCATAGACGCCACGATCTTTGAGTCCGATCATTCTGTCTTCAAGCAACTCAACTACTCCAACTCCGTGCTTACCACCAATTAGGTTTAACTTTTCAATTAATTTTGATAATTTGAGTTTCTCTCCATTCAAGCTAATTGGTAGTCCATGCTCGAATTCTAGCTTGACATACTCTGGTTCGTCTGGAGCGTTCTCTGGTAGGGTATAGGTAGTTAAGAATCTGTGAAACTGTGGAATCTCGGCTGGGTCTTCTATCTCTCCACCTTCCCAGGTCATTCCCCACATGTTATCATCAACAGAGTAAGGGAAATCCTCTCTAACAAAGATAGGAATACCATTTTTTTGGGCATATTTGATCTGTTCGTCTCTATCCATATTCCATTCTCTAACTGGAGCGATAATCTTGATATCTGGGTCGATAGCTAGAGCATAGCCTTCGAATCTAACTTGATCGTTACCCTTACCGGTGGATCCATGAGCTATAGCGTCACAACCTTCTTGTTTGGCAACTTCCACTCCAATCTGAGAAGTAATTACTCTACCCATAGGGGTCGATAGATGATAGTCACCCTGGTATCTAGCATTAGCCTTGATTCCTTTGGCGATTACTTCGTCAGCAAATCTATCCTTAGCGTCGTAAACTATAGCTTTTGAAGCTCCAAACTTTAGGGCTTTTTGCTTGATTGCTTCTAAGTCGTCTCCTTGTTGACCAATGTCTAGAGTTAGAGCTACAATCTCGACTTCGTACATTTCTCGTAGCCAGATAAGCATGGTAGAAGTGTCCAAACCTCCAGAATATAGCAATAAGACTTTGTTAACATCTCCTTTTTCGGGTTCGTAAGTTGTGATTTTTTTGTAATTAGTTGTAGTTTGCATAGTAAAATAATTAATAAAAATGTTTAAAAAAATAAGTTAGTTTTTTAGTTTTCATATCTACAATGGTAAGGTTTGAAATTGTTGAAAATCTTCAAAATCCTTAGTATTTTGTGTGAATAAAAAATCAATGTCATTTTCTATTAAAATTGCTGCTAAAACCACATCATGAATATATTTGCTCGTTTTACTAGAAATATTTTCAAGTAATTCTTGAACCACAAGAACTGTTTTTGTAGAACTTGTTATAATAGAAACACTTCTACTATTTAAAAGTCTTTTGAAAGAGTCTAAGGCTGATTCTGTAGATTTCATTTTTTTCTTTTGGATAAGATTTTGCATAACTGCATAAAATTCGTATAAAGTTTTATCAGCCAAATAAATTTTAGCATTGAATTGTTTGGCTTTTTGAAATATTTCCATGCTATTTTTATAATAAAGACTGTCAGGGTTAAGCATATAAACTAGAACATTCGTATCAATAGCCACTTTTTCGTTAAATATATTTTTCTTCATATAAATCTTTTTTAGTTAATTTAGTGATATTATGCTTAATTACAGGAAAAGAATCAATAATATCATCCTGATCAATTTTAGCTTGTTTCATAGAAGTATCTTCTGGAGTTATCATAAACAAAAAATTACCATGTTTATAAACTTTTACTTTAAACCCTTTTTTTATATAGGATTCTACTTGCCGATAATTACGAAAAAGTTGAGTTAAATTGATTTCTTTAAACATATTAAAGAATTTGATTTTGTAGTATGATTTTGTAGTATGATTTTAAAACACAATTGTCAAGAAGTATTTAGTATAAATAATTTTAAAAGTTATATTTTATAGCCACATTAGGTATAGCAAATAAAAACCTAATAGGCAACCAAATAAATCCAAAAATTGATATTTAGATTAAAGTTATTAAACTCAGAGCCAAGTAAAAAAGTTAAGTTTATTAGGATCATTCCTAAGCTAATCCCAAAAATAAAGGTATAAATATCCATCTTGATAGCTAGGCTTTTGGCCATGGCATCCTTTATGGATTGTAAAAAAGCACTTAATAGAACCAGTAATACAAACATAATTAATCATTTATCCCCAAGGCTTTTCTACCGTTTATAGTGGCAATTTCTACTAATTCTTGAATTTCTAAGAACCTGTTTCCTTGAGCTAGTAATCTAAGTTCTGGCCACATATCACCATCATTAAAAGGTAGCATATAGTCTGCGATGTTGTCCGTTCCTATAGCTACAGGAATGCCATATTCATACATTTCATCAACAGGAGTGAGAGCGTTATGAAAAGGCTGTAGAGTTTCATTTCTGTTAGCGTCAATCCAGGCAAAAGGACAAGCAATCACTATAATGTCAGCCTCTTTCAATTTCTGATAAACTTTCTTTCTATAATCTAGAGGGTGAGATGCTACCGAAATACTGTGAATAGCACAAACTCTAGACTGCATTTCATGCTGTATAGTTTTTTCTGCTAAAAGCATGGTTTCAGTATCTTCGACAATATTGAACTGATCTACGTGAACATGAACTAATTTGTTTAAATTTTTACCAGTTTCTAAAACTAAATCTAAATGCTTAGCTCCATACCCGGGACCAAAGTCTCTTTCATCTCGCCTAGGTAAACTACCTATTATATCGCACATCTGGGAACCTATCTCAAACCACTTTCTAGCTTCTTTTTCAAAGACCCCTTTTAAAGTTTGATTGATATATTTAATTTCTAACTTATCTTTGTAGATTTCTCTAGCTTTTAAGGCACCTTTGATAGCTCTATCTTCAGCTACAGGATCAACATCAACAAAAGATCCAACCACTGTCACCCCTTGTTGTATCATCAACTCAAAAGCCATACAATATCTCTCACAATACTGATCCACACTAGCATCTTTAACCTCATCCACGATATCCCATTTTTCATAGAGATGTTTAGTTTTGTAAATATCTAGCTTATCAGGATTAATTGTAAATGCCCTATCAGCATGGACGTGAGCATTCACCCAACCACCATTTTTTTTGATTTCTTGAAGTATTAAATTTTTAAAATTCCAATTCATAAAAACTTTTTATAAAAATAAAGTTAAATCAATAATTTTATACAAAAAAAACTAGCCAATTAGGCTAGTATGTTGAGTATTATTGTGTATGTCAAGCTAGTAGATTATTACTCAAATTAACTTAAACTAAGCTTTTTTAATTTACAAATTCTTTTTGATGTTGGTTAAACCTATCTAAAACCAAAAATTTATAATTAATCTTGTCTCAAAACTTTTTAAAAACTTTTTTGATTAAATAAAACAAAAGTAGCAAATTTTTATAAATTCAGTACTTTTTACTTTAAAATAAAAAGAAATTGTTTTTTTGAGTAAATGGTAAGGCCTAAAAATCAGGCAAACCATAGGCTATAATTAATTTTACATCTAATTAGCTAAGCAATTTAGCAAAAATCAAATGCGGCTTTTATTTCTTTAATTACTTGACTTCTAGTTAATCCATACCAAAAAGCTAGTTCATCAAGGCTGTCAGAATCTTGCAAAATGTGAGATAGCTGTTCGTAATTTTGTATTTCGTAGCAAGGAATCGCAGTAGTTAAAAAGTCAGATTTTGGGTTAATAATACCTGAATTTTGAGAAATTGAGTTATTTTCGAGTTCAGTATTTTGTATTGGCTGGGCAGATTTTCTTTCTTTTTGTTGAGATTTAGAGCTTGTATTCCTTGAATTTTTTATAAAAGCATTGCTTTTTGATTCGGAGTTATTACTTTTGGTAGAAGTGCTAGACTGGCTGCTAGTCTCTTTGGTTAGTTCTTTTTCTGTAGCTCTTAGAATCATAGGAGGAAGTTTACTTAAAGATTCTTCTTTGGCTTGATTAGCTTTGGTAGTATCTTTAGATTCTGAACTTTTTGTTTCTTCCTGTTTTTCCTCACCTTTGAAGGTAGGGTTTTCTATAGGCTTAATTTTTTGGCAATTTTCTTTGCTTAATTTTAGTTTTTTGAATTCTTCTCTTAATCCTATGAATCGACTAGAAATACCCTCAAGTTCTTCTTTATGACCTTCGCCAAACATGAACTGAACTCTTAGATCCCATTCGCTACAACCATCTTCTTCAGATAGAGAGATTTTTTCTAGAATTTGTCGATCTTCAGTTATAATTATAGTTTCGTTAGCTTTCAAAATTTTTTCTTTGTTTAGAGCACCTTCAGATTGAATCTCATGTTCGGGCAGTTTTTGGGAAATACCAACTGCACCTTCTAGTACTTTAATGACTGATTCTTGCAAATCATTACTAATTTTAAAACTAGTGCCTTTGACTTTGGCTATGGCGGTAGAGGTTTCTATTTCGTAGGTTTTATTTTCTACTAACTTCTGAACATTGTGCCAAGTACTGCCAAAAAATTGCCGAATAGAAGTTTTTCCATCTTGGTAACTAATTTGCAATTCTGTATTTTTGTCTATCGAAATTAAAGAATTATCAGGTAAAAGAACTTCAGCATAAGCTAAGCTTGTCTTAATAAAAGTATCAGAAACCACAAGTTTTTCAGCAGAATTGATCTGCTCATAATTATCTTGAGTTGGCTCTCTAAAATAAACCTCTCCACCTTGCGGATAGACGCTAATATTTCCTTCAGTAATACTAGCTCCTAAGACGGTTCTTTCCTGGGGTGGGAAGTTTTGACTAGTCCTAATCAGTAATCCAATTGTAACAAAGGTGATTATAGAAATTATTAAGATTAAACTATAAGCTGACCAATTGTTTTTATTTTTTTGTAGCATCATACTATTTCACTTAAATTTTTAATAAGTAAGATAGCTGTTTGATTGTGTTTTTAAGCTATACATTTTTTGATGTACTATAAGGATACTTCTATTTACTTAGGATGTAAAATTTTTTCAAAAAATACTTAATAAATCTATTAAAACAAACTATTTACCCTATTTGCTAACCAAAAAAATATGGAGTGAATTATATCTTTTTTGTTATTTATACTTAAAATATAAAGTGTAAATTTTTTATAACTAGCTAGCTTGGGTTACAAATTTGCAAAAAAACAAAAGCCATGATATACTTAAAATTATAAAATACTTGTTAGGTATATCTAGCAAATTAATTTTATTAGTATTAAATATACAACTTGCCTTTTTTAATTTAAAATAAATTGATTCAGGCAAATAGCTTGTTTTGGAGAACAAAACAAAATAAAAATAAATAATTATGTTCGGTTTTGGAAAAAATAAAGGTTCCACCCCTATTCAAAATACTCAAGGAGACCAAATTCAATTTGATCCTAGTCAGGTAAATTATGATCCTAATTCTCAAGGTTCGGATCAAGCAGCTATACCTAATCTTGGCATGGCACCTCAGTTTTCACCTTCAGGCCAGACGCAAAATCAAAATTTTACTGCCTTAAGTCAAAACACTGCTAGTCAGTCACAAGCTGACCAATTTAATCCTGCTGACCAAAGTCAAGTTTTTTTAGAAAATCAAAATACAAACAACTTTAACCCTCAAGTAGGAGCCCAGGTTCAACCAGCTTACCAACAGGGTCAACCTTCGATATCTAACCAAAGCAATCCAAATCCTGTTATTAACCCTAATCCCGAAATGCAGGAAGGGCGAGATGAAAATATCGTAAATACTGGTAATTTTAGTCAGTATAATTCTAATCTAAACTTAGAACCTACAACTACTGTGACTAACCTCCAGCCTAGCCAAGGACTCCCTCAGTTTGATGAAAACAATTTTAATCAAGAGCTTCAAGGTAATCTAAACGGTAATTTACAAACCAGTACTCCTCTTACAGATCAAAATTTAGATACTCAGACGCTTAATACTAGTTTTGAAAATTCTAATTTTCCATTAGAGCAGCAATTTCCGTCAAATAATCCTCAGGATTTTGGATCTCAACCAGAGTTTAATATTGATCAACAAACGAATTCTCAAACCTTACCAGAGTCTAATTTGCAATTGCAGAGAGATAGTCAACAAACCAGCCAAGATCAAGGTCAACCGCAACCTTTAGATCCTCAAAATGATTTTCAACCCCAGCAGAATTTAGACATAGAGGCTAGTCAGGATTTACAAAATCCAGGATTTCAAAATGAAAATTACAATCAAAACTTTACAGACTTTAATCAAACAGGTCAAAACCTAGCTTCTCAGAATTTTCAAACTGAAATGCAATCTAATCAATCGCAAATTGATTCTAGTCAGTTTGGAGGAAATTCCCAAGATTTTCAGAATTTTCAGTTATCACCTACTGCTATAGATCCAGAAGCTATCAAAAAAGTCAATGAAATACTCGATTTATTAACTGAGGGTATTTCAGAAGATCAAAAAGAAAAAGAAAAAGCTAAAAAAGCTACTCAGATAGCTCAAGGCTTAGGTATTTTTAGCACAGAAAATTTCGGTAGCGAAGATAAAAGTTTAGAATTTTTTATTCAAGAAATTAGTCAGATATATCAAGTTGGTTTAGAAACAAAAACATACGTATTTAATAATTTTTATTTACAAAATTCTAGTCAGTTAGGAATTGATATAAATACTAACGCACTAGAACAAAGCCCAAAAGATCAAGAAATAATAGACTTTTTAAGAATCTTAGCAAAAGGTAAATTTGTAGAAGTTTATAAAGAGATTCGATCCAAATCAAAGTTAACTGCAAATACAGATACAGGAGAAGAAGTTAATTATCTAAGGGTTTTAGAAGAGCTAGAGAGGCAAAATCCAAACGATACAATGATAGAAAGTATTATAAATAAAGTTAAAAATATCCAAGAATTCAAAGATTTATTTAGTGGGTGTGAAAACTATCTCAAATCTCATAATTTTGAACTTAATAAAAATGAAAGCCAACTAAAATTAATTCTTACTACATCTGACATTATAGCTTTAGATGGTAATAATAAGGCTGCTTTTATAGAACAACTTAACCAAGTCAACCAAAAGATTGCACAGATCCTAGATTAGGATAGTCTCTATTTATCATGGTTCAAAAAGCTGTATTTTTTGGCATTTTTAATTACTTCTTTAATTTGTTTTTCGGTTAAGATTTCTTTTTCGTGTAGAGTTTCTAGCTCTTTTTTTACGTTAGTATTATAAAACACTGGTCCATCAGAATTAATTGTAAACTTAACTCCACGTTGCAAAAAGGTCTCCAAGATCTGATGCACCTCGAGCCAGTTGCGGACAATACTCAAGATCACGTTGGATGTTGGACAAACCTCCAGACAAATATCTCTTTTTGTTAATTCTTCCATTAGCTTGTCATCGCCAGCTGCCTTTATTCCATGTCCAATCCTATCAGGGTCAAACAGCTTAATTACTTCCCACATCTCTTCTACTGGCTGAGCCTCGCCAGTGTGGATAGTTACCCCAAGACCATAATTTTTGGCTTTTTCGATTGATTTTTTTATACTAGTCATCTCGAAACTTTTGACATTTGGCCCGCTTAGATCTACTCCAACTATACCTTCATTTCTGAATTTTATAGCCTTGTCGACAATAATAGCGTTTTGTTTTTCGGTAAATCTTCTATCCATCTCTAAAATAATTCCAGCCTTAACTGGATAAATCATGCAGGCTTTTTTCATACCCACAATACTACTAAAGATAATTCTATCCAGGTCGTAGGTTTTGTCACTATTTCTTCTCATTGGATTAAAGCGGATCTCGACAATTTCGGCATTAGCTTTACGATAAGATAAAGAAATAGCCTCCTGCACTGAGGTTTCAACCGCATCTGGACTGGACTGGATTAGCTGAGTCATATCAAAATATCCATGATAACTCTGAAAATCGATCTTATGGTCAATTTTTACTAATTCTAGAAACTTCCAATAATCCTTTTCAGGTAAAGCGACCCCACGATGATGAGCTAACTCCCAAAGTAAATGTGCTGTAGAAGCTGATCCTAGGTGCATATGTAGGTCAACTGTGCTTCCGAGTGATAGTCCGGCCATATTGGATTTAACTGCATAGATTCCTGACTTTGTCAAAGTTGACAGGAGGGGTTTATTTGGATTTGATTAAATAAGTTAAGATTTATACAAAATACAAAATACTTTATTAGATCTTTTGCATAACCTAGCAGTAAATCTCCTTTTAAAAAAATTTGAAGTCTCTTTAAACATGTAATGCAAGAATTTTATTTTATATTTGGTTTACAGAATTCGTTTGTGTGTTTTTAATTTATGCTCAACGCAAGACAAATCTCAGTTTTTTTAGAATCTAAATTTTTGTTTTTAGTTTTTTATCTTTATTCAAACCTATTTTGTTTTATAAATACAACCTAGTTAAGTTTTAATTAAAAAAACTTGTTCTTAATCCAAAAGTAAAAATTGGTACGAGCTTATGCCTAATCCATTTACTATTATCTAAATTCAGCTTCAAAATTTACATTTTTAAATCTTAAAAAGCTGCAAAATACGTTTAAAATCGAATTAAGCTTAAATTTGGTTATGAAATGGATATAAATTTCCTTACTCCAAAAAAAACAAAGTCATTGACTTAAAAGTATATCCAGATTAATCCAAACTAAACCTTTATCAATTTGCAAGTATTTGCTTTATTCTGATTAAATATAGATAAATTTATAAGCAAAAATACTATTTATTAAGAGTTTTTAAGTGTAGATAAAAGTTATAATTAGTTTGATAATTTTACAGAAACTATATATAGTTCAACCAAAAATTAGACTTCAAAAAACTGAAATTTGTTTTATACTCGATGTAAATTTTAGCAGATTTAGGCAAACAAAGAGCTAGTTCAAAGTGCTTAAAGAGGTTTCAAAATATTAATTACTTTATTAACACTGCTTATGATTACCAAAATTTTAACAGCAACTAATTTAGGACTGCAAACTCAACTAGTAGAATGTGAGATTGATATTTCACCTGGTATGCCGGCTATGGTTGTAGTTGGTTTGCCAGATAAAGCTGTTCAGGAAAGTAGAGAAAGAATCAGAGCAGCAATTAAGCAGAGTGGATATGACTTCCCTTTAGGAAAAATCACAATAAACCTGGCTCCAGCTGGAATTGCTAAGTCTGGATCTAGTTTTGATTTGCCAGTTGCTTTAGGAATTTTACATTCGATTGGATTTGTACTAAAAGAAATTAGCAACAAGAGTCTCTTTTTGGGCGAGTTATCTCTAGATGGTAAACTTAGGCCAATTAAAGGTGTTCTGACTTTGTGTTTATGGGCTAGCCAAAATGGGTACACAGAAATATTTATCCCCAAAGCTAATTTTCAAGAAGGTTCTTTGGTTAAAAATATTAATATTTATGCGGTAGAGACTTTAACTGAAATTGTTGATTATTTGAACCAAAAAATAAAATTAAAAAAACTAGAACCGGTAGATCTAAAAGACTTTTCTCAAAAAATTAATTTAGATAAGATTATAGATGAAAATGGTTTATATCTCAATGATTTGGCCTACGTTCGAGGACAAAAAGTAGCCAAAAGAGGCTTAGAAATAGCGGCTAGTGGTGGGCATAATGTGCTGTTTATAGGACAGCCCGGAAGTGGAAAAACTTTATTAGCCAAAAGCTATCCAACAATTTTACCACGTATGACCGAGAGAGAAATTTTAGAAGTAACTCAGCTTTATTCTATTAGTGGCCTGCTTGATGATGGAGAAATTATTACTCAAAGGCCTTTCCGTTCACCACATCACTCTAGCTCTCATATCGCTTTAGTAGGAGGTGGGTCAAAACTTAGGCCAGGAGAGATTAGTCTTGCCCATCGAGGAGTTTTATTTTTGGATGAATTTCCAGAATTTAGCCGAGAGACTTTAGAAGCTCTAAGGCAACCTTTAGAAGATGGTAGGGTCACCATTTCTCGTGCTTCAGGATCGGTGGAATATCCAAGTAGGTTTTATTTACTGGCCGCAGCCAACCCCACACCTAGCGGATTTGATCCAGATAATCCAGATGCTCTTAGTAGGCCTCAAAATCGCTCGGCTATTAACCGTTATCAAGCTAAGTTTAGTGGGCCTATCTTAGATCGAATAGATATCCAAGTAGAAGTTAATAGGCCAAAAAAAGAAGAATTACAAAACAAAGAAATGTCTGAACCTAGCTCGCAAGTAGCTAGTAGAGTTCAAAAAGCTAGGGATATACAAAGTCAAAGGTTTCAGAACGAAACTATCTTTACTAACGCAGAGATGAGCCTTAAATTAATTGAAAAATATTGCCAACTCGATGTAGAAAGTAAAAATCTCTTAGATGCTGCTATCGATAAGTTCAGAATGTCAGCTCGTAGTTACATGCGAATTCTAAAACTATCTCGAACAATTGCTGATTTAGATGGTTCTGAAAATATCTTATCTAAACATTTAGCTGAGAGCTTGCAGTACCGAGGTAGGTGGGGAGGTTAAGGTAAATATATACCAAGCTCGTATCAACTTTTAGTTTTAGATTAAAAATAAGTCTTTTATAATTAGATCAGCTAAAATTAGGACTTTTTGAGTTTTTAAATATTTTCTTTTAATCTTTATTAAATCTAGCTTAAATCAAAAATTTAGATTTTAAATTAAATTAAACTTGTCTTAGGTGATGTGATTTCAACATAAATACTTGACTAATTAAAAACTTGACTTAATTATACTTTTTAAGTATGATATATGTCATATTTTTGTATGACAGTAAAAAATCTAAAAATTGGTTTAAATATCTTAGGCTTTGGTTTACTTTGTCTTGGATTAGTAGTTTTTGGTCTAACCATGGAAGCTCAATATATTGATGATGATAATCATAATGTAGCTTGTTATGCTGTGGCTGATAATGGGGTAAATGACGGCCCCGACCAACTAGTCAGAATATTTCAAAACGAAATTGTAGTAATTGGTGATTATACTGGCACTCAAGGCATCGAAGGCATGGCTATTAACAGGGCTACAGGGGAGGTTTATGCAGCTGATGCTGGCAGGTTAGGAAGATTAAATTTGCAAACTGGACTTTTTAGTTTTGTAGCTAATTTTGGTAGCGGTAGAGGTAGTATTGGCGACAGACAATTTAGAGATGTTGATGCTTTAGTAATTGACTCAGAAACTAATATTTTATTTGGAGTTAATAAAATTTCTGAAACCAGAGAACACTTGTTATTTCAGTTTGATCTTAATACTAATCAATTAATCAGAGATGCTTATGGGCCTGGAGCTGACTATGTAGTAGTTAGGCATCAAGGAGTCAGTCAAGGAGTTAATGATTTAACATGGTATCAAGGAGATTTGATTGGAGTCGGATACTATAACAACATGGCAAATAATGGCTCAAACAAAGTTTATAGGATTTTTAATCTTAATCGATATACTGGCGAGGTAAGCGAGAGCTACAATACAGAAATTAGAGATATAGAGGCTATTAATACTGACCCTTTTGGCCAATTATACGGAATTGTGTCTGCTCAAGGGTTTAGTCATGCAGATACTATTTTTAAGATGACTAGATTTGGTCAAATTGACCTAAATAGTAGCAGGTCAATTACTGTAGGCTTTGATTATGAGGCTGTAGTTTGCATCGAATACTATCCTACTGATGACTCTTCTTCGTCAAGTGAAGACAGCAACTTTAGCTCTAGTACTTCTGAGCAAAGTTCAGTTAGCTCTGTGGATTCTTCTGATTCGTCAGAAGATAGTGAAGATAGTGAAGATAGTGATTTATCTGATTCTAATAATTCTAGCTCAGAAATTAGTTTATCTAGTGATAATAGTATCCAAAGCTCATTGTCTAGTGATTACTCAAGCTCGTTTAGTAATTCTGATAGTTCTAACTCTTCTCAGTTAAATCAAAATACTGATAATAATTCTAGCTCTTCAAATGACTCGGGTAACTTTAACTTTTCTCAATATATACCTGAAGACTATACTCCTACTATAATCCAAAATAGCTATCCAGGTCATCCTAATTTTAAGCAGCTAAATAATCAAGATTTTTCAGAAAACAACACTAACATTATTGATGATAATGAAGCTATAATCACTCAAAACATTTCAGAATTAAATAGTAACAGCACTGAAAATACACCTAGCTCACTTACATTAATTAGAACTGGAGGTCAAAATAGCTTTATTACGAGACTTGCTATTTCTATGATTTTGGTTTTATTTGGTATTAGCCTTTTGCTTATCAATATGAGGATTTCAGAAGAATCTATGAGATATACTAAAATCAACTTCTAATTAGGGTTTTTTTAATTTAAAAAATATTTTTTGATGCTGACCAGGTCAAACTAAAGTGAAATATATGGTTATATATAAAATACCCTGCTCATAATTATAGTCAATCCCTATAAAACTTAAACGTTTTATATATCTTACCATAACGATTAGCCCAAAAGGTATTTGATAATTTTTGTAATTCAAACCAAAATATAAAATCTAGAATTATTTTTAGTTTTGAGACGAGACTAATAACTGCCATCTTATTAGTTATTAAACCTATTAAACCTTCTTTTTGGCTAGTAATTTAGCCACTTCCAAAATCTTCTCCCGTTTACGAGTATAAGCTCTTTTTGTTAAAACATTGTAATTGTTTTTTTCTATTTTATCTAAAATTTTAGAATAAATTAAGCAGGCAGATTTTAAACCAAATAAACCTTCAGGGTTTAAATATTCAAAGCCTACCCAATTATCTCGATACATTTTTTTAGTGATTTTTATGTAATTTTTGATTAATTCGATAAACTCAGGGTTAATTTTTTTTTGTTTTAAAGATTCTTCAGTCACTTTATATTTTTTGAGATCAGTTTCTGGTAAATAGATTCTATTGCGTTCAAATAAGTCTTCACCTACATCTCTAAGAATATTTGTCAGTTGTAGAGCAATTCCCATGTTTTTGGCATGCTTAATTACTCTCTCGTCAGTATACCCAATCAAATCGGTCATTATCAAACCTACAGTTCCAGCTACCCGGTAGCAATACAACTTCAGTTCTTTGAGATCTTTATATCTAGTTTTACTTAAATCCATCTCTACTCCTAGAAGAAGGTCATAAAACCATTTAGGGTTGATCAAACATTTATTAACAGTATCTAAAAAAGCTGGAAAAATTCTGAGCGTATCTTTTTTGTCCTCTGGGTGGAGTTTAGTTAAAAATTTCTGGTAATCTTTTTTTTCAATTCCTCTTTTGGTTACTTTTTGGAAAGTCTTTAAATTCTCGGTAATCTTTTTTTTGGTTTTATATCTAGGTTCGTCAGCTAAACTATCAGCAAAGCGACAATAGGCATAAATTGCAAAAGCAGCTTTTCTTTTGTTTTTGTCTAAAAATTTACTAGCAAAATAAAAACTAGTGGCATTAGCTTTGGTTATCTGCTTACAAAAAGCATAAGATTCGGAAATAGAAACTAACTCTGACACTAATCAAAACTCAGAAAAATTGTTTTTTTTGTCTAATTAGAACGGGCCAGAAGACCTAAAAGAAAATAAATCTAAAAGAAAATTATAAATCCAAAGCCCTAAGACCAAGATTAAAGCTATAGCTAAAATTATTATAAAAACTCGATTACTAATTCCTAAATTAGAATTCTGAAAAACATTGACAATTCCTCTACTAAAAAAATCCTCCGACTGTCTCTTACCTGAATCTAGTTGGGCTAGAACCCGATGAAACTCAGAACCATGATCACGGACAAAGACATGAGCCAATTCGTGAGCAACTACGTGCCTAATATGTTTACCTGAGTCATATTTTATTAAATTCTGATTAAAAAAAAGTATAAATTTTTTCTTTCTTGGATTAATCTGATTAATGCCCCATTCTTTTTCGTACTGACCGATTTTAAAATCAATTTGAGAAGAATATTTTAGTTCTTTAAGATATTCATTAACCGAAAATTTAACTTGTTTAGCAAAAGTTTTTTTGCCGTCTGTATAATTCAGACTTACTGAAACTCTTTTGTCTCTAAGACTTGCGATTCCACTGCGAATAATTTTTTTTAACTCTCTAATACAAAATTTCTCATATTCTCTTTGGAACTTAGAAAAGTTTTTGGAGATTTCTGGTTTTACCCAGAATTTATTCCCATCAAAACTCAAACTAGCCCACTGCCGCCGAACCTCAACTTCTCGGATTTTGCCTTTAAAAGGAGCGGTTGCAAAGGGCATCGGATTAGTTTGTATTAAAAGGATCAAAAGGATTAAAGTTACGCTCTTCTTCCCATTCTGAGATTTTTTCAGCTAGGTTGATTGTGGTTTTTACTGGTTCAATCTGAGAAGTAATGTCTTTAAAATACTCTATTTCAAATATTGAGCCTTCGATTCTATTAATGCTTTCAATAAATTCATAATCGAAATCGACATTTATTGAGTCGTTATCTACAAAATCAGGATAAGATAAAAAAATTCGATTATAGCTGTTAGTCTGAGCATAAAGAAATACCCAATAATCTTGATTCTGATAACTAAAAGAGTGTAAGTCCAAAACTCTTGGCCCAGCGTAATTGAGCTTTCCGTTTTCTTTGAGGACATATATGTTGTAATCATAATCTATCTGAGTATTCTCATTTAAATATATATCGGTAAACTGATCTCCAATATAAAAATTATCATCTTCTTTGATTTTAATTACCTTTTCTCCAGTTACTAAATCTCTGATTACAAAATCTTCTAGAGTTCTGATGTCTTCTTTTTCGGCAATATCGAATTGATTTTGGTAGATATTACCATTTAAGGCTCCTTCAGGGTCAATTATGCCTTCATCTAAATTTCTTAACCCTTCAATTGTTTGATCAAATTCTCGCCTTCCTTCATCGATACTTTCGTTAATTTCTTCTTGAATAGCCTGTCTACCCTCTTGATTCAGATTTTGGTTATTTTTAGAAGAAAAATTAAAGATAACAAAAAACACAGCTAAAAGAATTGTAGTTGCAATTAAAATTATGATTATTTGGTTTCTTTTAGTCATATTTTTATATTTTTACCCCTTCTCTAGTGCAAGTAGATTGGCCAGTTTTATTATTTGAAATATTAGTTATGCCTAGTTTTTTATAAGCATCAATAACAAACTGTGTGCTATGTTCATAACCTCCATTACTACTTCCACCAGCTTTTATTTTTATGTCTACATGTGCACCATAGGATTCTCCTGTATTACCCATTATACCAATTATATTACCAGCTGAAACTCTATCACCTACTTTGAGGTTAGAAGGCTGTCTAAGATGATGAAACCTATATTCTTTACCATCTGCCCCTCTAATAAAGATAGAATTACCCCCTGCTCCTCTAGAACCAACAAAACTAACTTCTCCAGCAATCGGTGAAGGAATAAAAGGGTCTCCATTTGGATTTCTTAAAACATAATCCGTACCCCAATGAGTTCCGTTACGGTATTCTCTAGGAGAATAAAAACAATCTGTAATTATTAGCTGCCATCTGGATAGCTCATCTTTGCCTAAACAATCTTCTCCATCATTACAAATTGCACCTATGTTAGCTAAACTTGTTCCTGATAAATCAGCACTTGGATTAGGGCAATAAGCAGGTTTTTTTGAATTACTTGCCATCTCAGAATTAGTTTCTACTGTATTTGTTTCTTTGGGCTGGTCTTTTTCATTTTCTGATCCCTCACCTTGTCCATCGTCAGCTTGAGCAAAATAAAATAAATTAGAATTATTATTAGTTAATTTGTTTCTTAATTCTATTTCAGTTAAAGCTTGTTGCTCAACCCCGCTAGCACAAGTAATTATCTGAAAGTTTTTAAAAGCCGCTTCACCGTAATCTCTATCACAGGTACCGTTACCATCACAGCCACTACCCAGCCATCTAGCTGTGGCTCCATAGATGGGGTGCTTATCTGGAAAAGCATTCATTCTTTTTTTGTCTTCATATCCGGCTTCTATCACAGCCATCTGCAAAGCTCTGTGGCTCAAGTTTTTGCCATTTTCGTCTGGACCACCACTGACAGTAAATTGATTTATAGTTGGAATGTATCCTAGAGCAACCATGGCCCACCCTCCATTACCAAGACTTGAATCATAGCCGTGCCCAGGACATAATTGAGCTACTCCAAAGCATCCAATCCCATTGATAGTTCCAGGCCCCCAAATATCTTCTTTACCTCCAGTTTCGGTAGCCATTAGAGTAATAACAAAGGTTATAGTCTCTTGACTTACTCCAGCTTCATTACCAGCATTAATAACTTCTTTGATGTGTCTTACTGGAATTTGACCATCTTGACTAACTCGACCAGCATTACCTCTCCAAAGAGTAATTGTTTCATCATCTGATTTATCATCAATTAAAGCTTTTAAACACTGAGAAATTTCTCCAACATTAGCTGTCCTGCTAGAAGTTCCACCAGCCGCCAGAATACAGCCACAGTCGTCAGCTCCTGCAGACAAAAATTCGATAGATCCAGAAGACCCTTGAGTTTCTAGATCTTCTAATTTTGTACTACCACCACTGTAATACCACTCCCAAGACTCATAGTCAGATCCGTTAGACCCATCATTAGATAATTCGAAGCCATAAGTCTCAGCATTATTTTGTAACGACCTAAAGGCTTGAGTATTTTGGAAAGAGTTATCTAGAGCGTTGTTGTTTTCGGAGGTTGTAAAATCAACTACCAAGCCTGTAGCATGTTTTGAAAAACCAGGAGGGGCAGAGACAGTAGCTCTGGCTAAGTAGGCTTCTTTAGCCGCTTCGTATTCAGGAGTACCTTCTGTCCAAGAATCTTGGAATATTCTATCGTTTGGGATTGGGTTAGTTACACTACTACTTGAATTAAAATAAGTTCCTACCTGGTCATTATAGCTTCGATACAAAGAAGTAGGGTTTAGATTAACTCCATCTCTATTTGCAGCAGCTATCATTTCGTTTAGTTTTGATTGTAACTCTGAGTTTACAGAGCCTGTATCTTCGTAGCCTTGATAACCTCTCTCAGCTCCTATTTCAGCTAAAAACTGCTTATGCTTGTCACTCAGGGATTCGTAGCTACTTGGTCTAGTCTGAGCCTTAGTCTGTATCGGTCTGATTATTAGACTTGGATCAAGAAAGACTCCTTGAGAATCTTTTTCATCTGGATCATCTGAGCCTGAGGCATTTTCTTCGTCTCTGTCATCTTGATCAAAATCTGTACTAGTCTCTAAAATAGAGCTGTGAGCTTGGCCGATTGGGCAGCACCAGATATTAGAGAAATTACCTCCAACTCCACTACCTCCGCTAGGAGAAATTCCGTCAGAATATTTATAGTCGCCTTGCCTTTGAGCTACCATTGCCACATGAAAATGGTGTGTATGAGCCCAACCTTCGTTTATAAATATCCCTCCAATATCCCCATCATTTTGCACACTTCTAGAGCTACTTCCAGTATCAGAAACTTTGGTCTTACCTTTTGAATTTAAATGATTCTTAAAATGTTTATTAGCTATAAACTGACTACCTACACCAGATCCGTAAGCAATATCATAAACACCTTCAAACAAATTAGCAGCTTCTTGATCCACTATTCCAGCATCTGTAATATTACCAATATCAACATGCCGTCTAATTCTAGGATCGGGTGTATTCCCGTTATTAACCGCTTTGTCAGGATAACCACCAGCCCATCTAGCTCCTCTGCCACTAGTTTTAAAGCCTTTTATTGGTTCTCCCTTTATATCGCTTAATCTGCCAACACCCCAAATATCAACAGCCCGACTTGGGTTTACATGGTCTCCACTACCTCTTCCCCAATCTCTTGGGCCGGTAACCAAGGCAAAGCCCGCACGATGAACATTATCCAGGAATTGTACAATATTAAAGTCGAACTGCCCGTTTCTAATTGCACTCTCAGTATTGCTAGTAATTGGCCTAACTTGATAAAATTCACCGTTTTTGTAGTAGTCCGCTACACGATTTCTTACAGCTTGCTCATCCTCTTGAGCAGATACTTCTACAGGTCTTAAGAAATTAAGAGGGTTGAGATTAGATAAATTAAAATCATTAAAGCCAACCTGATTGTCAGCTATTTGTACGTCTGAACCACCACAGCCTTCTCTAATTCTCTCATAAGTATTACTGTTGAAATACTCTCTTAAAACTGGCTGGCCTCTTTGTTTTTTTCGGCAGATCTCATGAATGCCCGAACCGCAAGAGGCTCTATCTCCATATGCTTGATCGTAGTGATCAATAGCTTCTAATTGCCTTTCTACTTCTTGAGTCCAAGTGTTACCATTACTAGCCAAGGTAGACTCAATAATTCTTAAATGTTCAATCGGCTTGACTCCACTACTGAATTGCAAACCTGACTGGTTAACCACTGATACTACATCAGTCCCAAAGTAGCTACGCAAAACACTTTCAGGTGCTGCTCCCCGAGTTACTAGCCTAGCATACTGAGCTTTGTCTTGCATGACTTCATCTTTTTCATAGACTGACTGACATTGACTAATACTAATCTCTGGAAAAACTTGATTTGTTCGGTAACAAACCGAATCTGCAGCAGTACTGGTTAGTTCTCTAAGTGGAATTTGGTATTTACCGACACAAGGTCCACTACAATAATTAGCTCTCATACCCAATCCAGCTCCACTAGTCTCCATAGCACTAATCATCGTTATATAAGCAGTAAAAGCTCTAGGAATATCGGAAGGAATCCAACTTGGGCTTCTTCCCTTAGCTCCACCAGTAGCGGTGACTAGTCTAGATCCGCAATCAAAGCCTTCTCCAGGTGTACCGCCAGCTACCCCACCCCCACCATTCTCCGCTAAAGTATACGTTCCATCAGGATTTTTGATGTAGGCTACATATCCAGCCGGGCAGCTAAATCCCGGAGACTGATCTTTACAACCTAACTGATCTGCAAAAAACTTTTTGACTATACTATCAGGTACTTCGATGCCAAAAAATCCATTAATAACCACTCTAGCTCCAGTAATTGCGTTATTTTTACCTCCAATAATTCTTTCAGCAGCATAAAAAGAAGGTTCAAAAACTTTATCTCTAACATTCTCTAAAGGTATACAATAGACTCCAATTACAGTTATAAAAAACAAAGCTAAAACTGCAGCTATTATCAAAATCACAGCCAAGACCGGACCACCCACTGTAGTCAAAAAGCCACCAACAGCATTCACTGCCGCCGAAGTAGCCTGAATAGTCATTTTTTGAGCGGCCCTACCCGCTGTTCTTCCAACCTTCTTAACCCCTTCTGTAGCTAGATCTTTAGCTTTTTGGTAGGCTTGGTCTTTGAGATTGTCAGCTAGACTGCGATTATCAATTAACCTTTCTTCGATTTCTGCTCTTTCTGAAGCAGTTAAGCTAGGATCATTAAGAGCTTCGTATTGTCTGATTTGCTCGTCTTTGCCTTCGACTTGTCTATCAATACCAACTTTATCTGTTTGTAGATTATCAAAGAATTCATCGTCTTTAGCCTGATCTCTGTCAATTCGAGCATCCTTGTAGCGAGTTGCTCTACCACCCAGGTCAGGGCCGTCAGTTCTATCTAAGTCCATAGGTCCGAGTTCTCCACCTTCGCCTTCTGACCTGTTTGGTAATCTGTACCTACCTAGAGGACTTAAGTTTAGCATAGCTGGAGTTGTTCTACCAGTTGCCGCTTGAGCCCTATAAGCATCATTATCTAATTTGTTACCTGCTAGAACTTCATTTCTTTGATCTTGGTATTCTCCATTAAGTTGTTGATCACCTGGACTAGCAGAATCAAAATTCTCTTGCCCTCGCCAATAAGTATCTAATTCATAAGGATCTAAGATACTTTTGTTACCATTATCATCAACTATTTGTTCTAAAGCCTCATCTTCTTTCCTTAGTTTTTCTAAATCTAAAGATGCAACCTCTTTAGCCTGACGTCTCTTTGAATCTCTAATTTCACCTTGCAAATCAGCTGTTTTTCTACGAAATGTGCTTGGCTCAAACCTATCTTCTTGATTTATGTCTCTGCCTAATTGTTGATAAACTGGATCACTAGGATCCGGACCTTCGGACGGCAAGACTATAATTGGAGGCTTAACAAACGGTGGTATGATCTCTTGCTCTGGTATTTGTGATACTTTTTCATCTGGAGAGACAGAAATTGTGCCAACTGGAGAAAGTTGAGGATTCAAACTTGAGCTTCGTCGCCTTCGTCTACGTTCCCCTCCTTGATCTACTCTTGAGGTAGGACTTTGAGATATTCCTGGACTCGGAATATTACTAACTCCTTGAGAATTAACACCAGCAGCAGAAGATGGCTTAGAAACTACCGTATTAGCTTCGTCGGTCGGACCAGCCACAGCACTAACAACACCCAAAGCTAGAGCTGCTTGAACTAACCTAGCTCCTAAGTCAAAATTTGACGGAGTAGTTGAAACACCACCGTTTATGTTTATATCAAATTCACTAACTCTAGCCGCAACTTGTTGTTGCATATACCCAAAACCCTCTCGATCCTTAGGAATTGAAACTCCAGCTTTTTGGTAGTTTTGTTCCAATCTTTGCCTGATAATCTCTTCGATTTCATTTTGATCAAAGTCTTTAGCCTGCACTTCTCTAGCTACTTGAGCAGTTGTACATTCTTCAATCACCTGATTTACTTGATCCGGAGTTAAAACTCCAACAGCAACTTTAACCTGGTTTCGCTTAAATCTATCAGTAACTTGTTCAACTCTTTGCAAAGCAAACTCCGGGCTAAGAGCCTTTTTACTTGCCTTTTTTTGTTGGTTAATTAATTTCAAAGCCGTAGCCCTAACAAAATCTTCAGAAACCTGAGAAGCCCTTTCTTGGTTTTGAGGTTGCTGAGGGTCTTCGGATTCTTGTTTTTTTACAATTTCCTGTCTGATTCTTTGATCTAACTCTTGAGCTAAATTATCTATTTCCTTTTCTTCATCTTGCCTTAGCTTTTCTAATCTTTGGTCAATTGGGTTATCCTGAGAGTCTGGTTCTTCTTTTGGTAAACTAGTAGAAATTACTTCTGGACTGCTATTTGCTTCTGGATCCGAATTCAAAGTTTCAGTTTGATCTAGGATACCGCCCGCCGCTGGAGTTTGCTCAGAAACTTGCCCCTGAGATTCTTGTCCAGTTGGAATAGGTTCTAAAATTTGACCTTCCTTATTTTGCCCAAAATTAGTTGGCTCCATATTTGGACTTTTTGGATCCTTAGAAGTAGTTGTTTGCACTCTTCGAGTTTTTTGATCTAAACTTGTTTGAGAAGCTTTCATCGCAGCTGTTACCGCAGCACCCGCAGCTAAACCTCCTGTTCCAGCCATGGCTTTGCGAGCAAATTCTACAGCTTCATTTTGACCTTCTTCTTGCTCATTTTTATCACCTTCTTCTACCTTTCTCAAAAGCTCCAAAATCCTATCACTAACTTCTTTTTCTTGTTCTTTATAAAAAACGTTAGCTAAATACTTAGTAAATAAAATTTCAATTATAGCTTGAGACTCAAAAAATTCGAGATCTAATCCCTGTCTAGTTGAATTAAGACTGACCTTTAGAGTATTTTCTAAAGCTTCAAGAACTATTTCTTTTGTTCCTTCTAGATTAATCTGTCTACTAATCTCAAGAATTCTAACAGCTCTCAAGTCTTTCTCTAACTCCAAAAGACTATTTACCTGACTGCTAAGATCTAAATTTTTTAATTTGGTTTTAAATAAACTAAATAATTGATTAACGAAAAGTAAGAAGGTCTCGTTAATTTTTTGTTGGTCACTATTTCCACCTGAGTTATTAGCCTGTTTGCCAGTGACATTACTATTGATAAAAATATAAAACAAAGCGGCTTTAATCTGATTTAGATTATCAGCTCCTTCGCTACCTACCAGAAGACTTAGTTGATTTCCATTATTAATTGTATTTAGGACAGACTCAACAAATCGATATTCGAATAAATAATCTTCTTTAGAAGTAATCCTATCGTTTTGTATTTTGAGTATCTCTAACAAAGCTTCAGAGTTAGAACCAACATAAAAATCAAATCTATACTCACCAAAGCCAAAGCTCTCTGGAGAATTTGTTTTTAATTCGGTAATTTTTGTAGTGTTTTGAAGCACTTTTTTTTAATTTTGGTTTTTGTTAGAGTGTTTTGACCAAACTTCTAAAAATCTTTATTCCAACTAAAAAATATTAATAGTCTGTATATTTTTTTGTAATTGCAGTATATTACACAAAATTAGTTTTTACAAGAGTCAAAATTACTGCAGTACAAGTAAATACTATATAGCCAAATAAAAAACCAGCCTTTTAGGGCTGGAAACATAAAATAGAGAGACTTATTTTAAGTGTTTATCTGGTTCTAACTTTCTAAATTCTCTAACATACTTTTTAAATTCTTTAATTCCTCTGACATCCTAGTTATTGTTTCTCTCATCTTTTTGGCTTTTTCGCTATCTAATTTCAATTTCCCATTGGCAATCATATTGTCATACATTTTCAAGTATCTAATATATATTTTCTTTTTGGGTACCAATTTTACCTTTTAATCTATCAATTTCGCTTGCATTTGGATTGTCGTTAAGCCAAGCACGACCTTTTTCTATTTTAGCCATAAAAATTATATTTTTGTTTTTATTTAAAATTTTTTATGCAGAACTGCACAGGCTAATTATTTTTTATATATATAATAGTCAAATATATCCATCTTCTATGCTTTTTTAGCTTTGTTTCAAGGTTTGTGGGGTCGTGGAGAGAGTTATTACCATCAAATCTCAGATTTTTACTCAGTAGGTCTACAACCGTTACGGTTTCAAATTCTGTACAATTTTCTGTATTCTTTTGTTTAACAAACAATTATTTTATTAACACTTGACATGTTTTTTGGTTTGTTTTAGAGATTTTACTCCAATTAAATAAATTACTAAACTTAATATCAATTACTTAATTTCTCTAAATCTAATATCAACTTCCATAAATATATACTTTTTAGATTAATTATGAGTTCTGATTTTTGCTAAAATTTTTTTTATACACTTTGAACTAATCATTACGATAATTACCCGTTAAGAGTTTAACTTAAATAAAAAGATTTATTTTTTATGAAGGGCTAAGTCTAAGGTAATAATGAACAGATTAAATATAAAAAAACGGAAAATCGTTACTTGCAAAAAAGATTTACTTGGTTTTTGTAATAAATAATATTTTCTCTAAATTGTGAAATAAAAATGAAAAGTTTTTCAAAGCCTTTAATCTCAAAAATATATGAATCAAAGTTATACCCAAATGTTAACTAAATAATGATTTAACTAAAAGTTTTAGTTTAATTAAACAAAAAGACACAGTCAAAAAAATTCACTGAGTAGTTAACAGCTTAGTATATACTCACTGGAAAACAAATTTCAGTTTTTTGAAGTCTAATTTTTGGTTTCAGTTAGGTTTAAATAAACATCAAAAAGAAATATTTGGAAATTTAAAAAGTTTTAATTTGGATTAATTTGAGTATATATTTAGATATCGTAAATTAGTAAATTAATAAAAACTTATGAAACTTATAAAATCAATAAAATTTATTTTTTTAATTATCTTTATTTTTAGTTCATTTTTTTTGAATATAAACGTTAAAGCTGACTTTAATTGTAATGACCCTTATTTTAGACAAAATAGAAATACCTTTAGAGCTAGTTATTTTGATAATTTAAGTAGTAGCGACCCGCGCGGTTACGTTGCAGCACCAACAAAAGTCGAAGAGAGAGTACCTTATATTTCCACTCCAGACGAATTTCTAGGTAATAAAGTTGTACCAGCACAAAACAGAAATCAAGGAATTCTCTACGAAGGGTGTTTTAATTTTAATAATAGAGATTATACTTTTTTGGCAAGGGCTAATGATATGAGAGTTTTCGTTAATGACGAGCCTCTCTTTGGTCAGGATCCAAATGTTACTCAGGTAACTTGGAATAATTCCTATACAAGGCCTCAAAGAGTAACCAAAACTATGCCTAAAGGTCTTAGTAAAATTCAAGTTTATTATCGCCAATCAGGAGACAAATTAATGCAAGAATTGATCTGGAATAAAAATTTTACTAATGTTGGTGGGCCTAATTGCTTTAGTAAAAACAACGGTAAAACTATGAGAGTTAGTTTTTTTAATAATTACTACAATTTCGGTATAGCTGGCAATCAACAATTTCCTGATTTGATGTTAAATAATCAGTTATGTACAAACGATTATTATAACGGTACAAATTCAATTTTGGTAGGCAAAACATTTGATAATTCCGATGACTATAGTATGGGTAGTTTTTTTCCAGGGATAAATAATGATAACTTCTCAACCACCTTAGAAGCTAGAATAAATTTAGAGAGAGGTACTTATAATTTTTTTGCTAGAGGTGATGACTATTTGGATGTAAACATTAGACAAGGATCAAGTAGTGGAGCACAATTAGGTAATTGCAATGTTGATTGGAGAAGTCTAGGAATGAGTATTCGTGATAGTGACTGTGCTCAGATAGAAATAACTACGAAAAGACAAAATATTTATATTCGCTTAGATCAAAGAGATAACTTTGGAAAGGCTTGGGCGGAGCTTCTATGGGAAAAAATTTAGAGAGTGTATCTCTTTGTCTTAAAACTATATTTATTTAAACCTCCTGCGGCAAAACAAACTTTTCTTGAAAAATAAACTAAAAATCAACAAAAATAAAATTTAGTTAAAATTCCTAGTTTAAATTAGACCTCCTGCACTGAAATTTTTATTCGTTTGGTTGAGTAAACAAAAAATTAGAAATTGTAAGTTTTTAAAAATTCTGAATTATTGTTTTTAATTAGAGGTTAAACAGCTTTACTGCAAGAGGTCTGTTGATTTAATCAGACAAAACTAATAGTCTTGTCCATAACTCAAATTTACAAAACTTTGACGCCATAAATGGATATTAATCAACAGTAAAAATAGGTTTTGAGACATGATTACAAAGCTTCCGCAGACACCACTATATTTTGTATTTAATACTTAACTAAAGCTACATTTAGTAGTAAAATTCAATTCTTACGGAAGTCTTGATTACTTACAATTTGTATTCTTGTTTTATTCATAAGGATCCTGAAATAAGTTTAGGGTAACAGACTATCTAGTTTGAGTAGTGGGTAATCATAACTACTTAAATTTAGCAGAACCTATCTACTTCTAAAAACCCTAGCATTAGTTGCTTGATTAATGTTTTGTAAAGACTCTCTCTTGGATTCTAGATCAGAATCAATTGAACTTACAGAATACTCAGGTAAATCAAAAACCTCTACGTCACTGACTGGCCAGAATCTAATGGTTTCTTGGCCGAACATAGCATAATCTTTAACTGGGCCTAAAACATCACTACGTGAATCTGTGCTGTTAGATCTATTATCACCCATTACAAAATAGCTATCAATAGGGATTCTGGTTCTTGGATAGTAATAATTTCTTTGGTCCTCGCTAGTCTTAGTAGATACTGGAATATAAGGCTCATTAAGTAAAACTCCATTTGGATAGTTTTGGTTATATAGCACTACATCTCCACCTAAAATTTCGATTTCTTCACCTGGGAGGCCTACAATTCTTTTAAGAAAGAACCTAGCCGTAAATCTAGTGATATATGTTGCTTCTCTAGCAACATCTTCTTTTTCGTAAACAGCTACTACTTGGCCTCTGCTAAATTTTTTATTAACTTGATTAACTAAAAGTAACTGCCCATTATCGTAATTCGGATACATGCTTTTACCTACTACAGTAACATGTTGAAATACTAAAAACTTAAGTAAAACTAAGGCTAGTAAAAATAACCAAAAAATAGTCCAAAGTATATCCCAAAAAATTAGTCCTACTTTTCTTTGTTGTGAGTTATTTGTTGACGATATCATAAAATAAAAATAAGTAAGTTTTTTTAATATTATTTTTGTCTTAGACTTTTTTAATATTAAATTTTTTTATTAATAAGAGAAGTGTATTTATAGCTATGCTATCCTCAGTTCACTTTCAAAATTTACATTTTTAAATCTTAAAATGTTATAAAATAAGTTCAACTTTGAATAAAGTTTAACCTGCTATTCAATTTAATTATAAAATAAGTCTAAATTTAGACAATTTATGAACTTTAAGATAACTAAAAAAATTTGAAAAGAGAAAATGTCTAAGTGATCTACGGGCTAGTTATATTATAATTGATAAATGTAGTACTTTTTACTTATTAAATAATTAAAAATAGGTGCTTTAACTTAATGTATAAGACAAGTCTATTTTTTATCTATTAATTTATAACATAAAACTTAATAATTGTAAACTATCTGTCAATGCAAAAAACAAACCTTTATAAGTCTCTTACATAACTTAGTAAAAAGTCTTTTTTTAAAGAAGATCAAGGGATTGTTTGAAGCATACAATGTAAAAAGTATATTCTAAAATTTGGATATGCTAAACTGTTAACTACTCAGTGAGTTTTTCTGACTGTGTTTTTTTTATTTAATCAAACTAAAACTTCAGTTAAACCATTATTTAGTTAGCATTATATGTATATGCTTATTCACCTCTATAGCCTGCTGTTAATTTTTTATCTACTTCTAGGGCTACCGAAAGTCTTTCTAGTGATTGTTCGATAACTTGCATACTAAAATCTAAAATTTCTTGATTTGATCTGTAGTTAATAGTCAAAAATATCTGTTGAACATTGGCAAACTGAGATCGAAAACTTAATAAATTATCTAAGTTAGCACCTTGAAACTTAAATATTGACTGATCATCGTCTCCAACTACAAATAGATTCGGTCTATAATTTGTGACTTCTAAGTTAAGTAAATTTTCTATTAACCTCATCTGTGAACCATTAGTATCTTGAAACTCATCAACTAAAATATATAAAAACTTTTCTTGAATTTCTGATCGAAAATCTAAGTTAGACTCAAGAGCTTTGTTTACCTGGATTATCATATCTTCAAAATCGTAATATCTTCTATTATATAGCTCTTGTTGATATTTTTTATAAATTTCAGCTAAAGCCAGAAGTTTTGAACATTCTAACAAATCTTTAAAAATTTTTTGCTTATCACCATTGGTTTTGAAATTTTTGTCTTTATATTCTTTTAGACTTTCAGTTAATCCTTCTTCCAGGTCACTCTGGATTTTTTGCAAATTCTTAAGTAGTTTGAATTTGTAATTTTCAATTTCTAGATGCTTAGGCAGTTCTAAAATCTCAATTTGTTTGATTTTATTTATAATTAAATTTAGTTCTGGAGCTAATTTAAGAGAAATTCTATGCTCAAAAAAAGTTCCCAAAATCTCTTGAACTTTAATTAAGAATTCCTGATTAACTTTGATTACAGTAAAAAACTCTTCAGGTGACAAACCTCCTTGTTTAATTTCTTTTATTTTAGAGATAATATCTTTCAGGTAGCTCCACCCAAATTCTGGATGATAACTACTTAACGGGTTATCATAGTCTAGATCGTCTAAAATTTTCTCCAAAACCGAAAACTGAGTTAGCTCTTCTAAAGGTCTAAAATCACTAGAATCAAAAAACTCTTCAGGATAACTGTTAATAAGATCTGTAGCAAAACCATGAAAAGTAAAAACTTTAACTTTGTATGATTCCGACCCTAAAAAACTAATTAGCCTCTGACGCAAATTAAAAGCTGCCGATTCGGTAAAAGTCAAACACAAAATTTCTCTAGCTAGGGTGTCAGTTTTGTTTAGAATATTAACTACTCTCAAGGCCAAAATCTGAGTCTTGCCTGTGCCAGGCCCAGCCACTACCATCACTGGTCCATCAATAGTCTCAACAGCTAATTTTTGTTTTATATTTAGTTTATTTAAGACATCTGCAAAATTCATAATAACATTAAATGTAAAAAAATTGTAAAAAAATTGTAAAGTGCCTGCCAAAGTATTTAACTAAAACTTTACAATCTTACAGAAAATATTTATGTAATATAATTACTATGTCTATACAAGATATCCTTAAAAATATTCTATACAAATCCTGGATCACTGTAATTTTAGTAATTATTTTTATTTTAGTTTTTTCAACTCGCTTATCGCAAGATACTTACATAGCTTCGATTGGCTTAGGTGCTAAGTTTAATAACGAAGCCTTCGTAACTGACAACTCTGAATCTTCTCAACAATACACACTTGCTCTAGACGAGTTATCAACATACCTTACAAAAAGGTTTTCTTCAGTTGAAGTGCAATCACAAATCTCTAAAAAAGCAGATCTAAAAGTAAAAAATTTTGATAATAAATTTCCTTTTTATAAAATAGAAAAACAAGGTGGCGGTTTTGTTTCTATAAGTTATAAAAACCCTTCAGAAGAAGTAGCTAACGAATTTTTGAAAGCCGTTAAAGAAGTCTATATTAGACTTTTACAGACTGAGATGAATCAAACTACTTTGGAAAACTTCAAAATTGCTCCCCAAAGAGACTTTACCGAAAGTGTGCATAAAATATCTGCATCTATTCAGATACAAATTTTACCAATTATTACTGGACTATCGCTTGGTATTTTGATTTCTATAGTTCTACCTTTTGGTATTTTTAGTCGTAAGAAAGACAAAAAAGCCTAAACTAAATTATGATTTTAATTCTTTATTGGCCTAGTTTTTTATTGATTTTAATTCTTGCTTTTATCTATATTCTACCTTCGATAATTGATTTTGGGAGAGGTTCTAGTAGTTCTTTTGAAGTTTTTATAACTAATTTATGGAAAGATAATGAAGCTATCAAATCAGGAGAATACTACAGAATGCTTACTTCAATTTTTATTCATGCTGATCTGTCCCATATTTTATTTAACTGCTTAGGTGTTTTCTTTTTTAATGACCTGCTTGTTAATCTATATTTAAATTTTGGAATAGCTCTTGGGCCTTTTATTTATTTTTGTATTTTTATTTTAGGTGGAATTATGGGAAATATTTTATCTCTCATCTTTAGTCCTAACCCAGGCTTAGGGGCAAGTGGCGGAGTATTTGCTTTTGTTGGATACTTGTTTTATGTAACTGGATTTAATTTTAATATTTTTGTATATATAGTTGTTAGTTTTATTTTATCTTCTATACCTGGTAAAAAAATCGATAATTTTGCTCATCTTGGTGGCTTAATCGCTGGGCTTTTGGTGGCTATTGGCCTTACCCTATAATAAATCATACTCCAAAACTTTCCAAAAATCTTTATTTTTTTATTAAACAGAGTAAGGTGGTGTTTCGTGTATTTTTGAGCCCTATTTATATTTAATTCACTTTCAAAATTTACATTTTTGAATCCTAAAAACTCATAAAATAGAATTAAAAATTGGATTAAGTTTAGCCCTAAGTGTCAAATTTGATTAGGGAATGGGTATATATATTCTGACAAGTTAATTTTACTTTAGGCCCTTTGAGTCAATTACCGCAAAGAATACCTTAAATAAAAGGTTTATTTCCTTATGAAGAGCTAAATTTAGGGTTAATAACCGATTAAGTATAAATAGTGCTTAAAAACTTGCACCTAGGACAAGGCTAACAATTCAAAAAAATATATCCAGAAAAGTCAATAGTTCTACCATCTAGCAACTTGATTTTTGTGATTTCTAGTTCAGTATTGTTTTTGCACTTCAAGAGAGTTCTGATTTTTTTATTTTCTTTAATTTGTTTCCATAATAAATTTTCATAAATTTTTTCTATTTTTTGACTTGGATTGAGGGTTTCAATTATATTACATTTTTCGATTTTGATTTCTTGTCGAAAATAATCTAAATCCAAAAAACTAGTTCTAGGAAAAACCTCGTAAGCTCTGAAATGATTATAGATTTCTTTAGCAGTCTGTTTGCTTGGGTTTATTAATCTGTGATCTTTAGAAATCATTCCACAAAAACTTACTTGAGTTTCATCTTGAACTTGGGTTATATTTGTTAATTTTATTTTTTTTAGAATTTGTATGCTTGCAGCCAAACTCCAGGTATTTTGACCAAAATTTGCCATCTGCCAAGCTAACTTACTAAAGTTAACTTCTTTATTTAATTGAGTTTGAATTTGTAACAAAATTTTTCCGGCATCCATTTTTTTAGTCATCTCTATCCAGCTAAGACCAGTATTAGAATCACCATTTAGAAGTGCTGTTTGCATAGGCGTGGCTCCTCGATATTTTGGTAGCAGACTTGGGTGCCAATTAATAAATCCATACTTAGGAAAGCTTAAAATCTTTTCCGAAATGATTTGCCCATAAGAAGCTGTAATTGCTAAGTCACAGTTATCTAAAACTTCTTTAATTTCTTGATACTCTTGGTTAAGTTTTTCAGGAGTAAAAATTTGCAAATTATTTTCTAAACAAAATTTTTTGATCGGAGTTTGGATGGTTTTTTTTCGATTGATCCTGTCTGGTTGAGTGATTATAAGCTTTAAACCAAGGTTTTGATTAAGTAATTCAGGTGGAATTTTTTGTAAGTTTGATTCTAACTCGAGGTATTCAACAAAATTAAGTTTTAAGTTTTTTTCTTGATTTTCTTTTAACCAAGCTAATTGCTTTTTGATTAGATCGCCAAGTTTAAGTTTCTCTTTTTGAGATTGATTAATACTCTCAAGAATTGGAATTGCAAAGTCTGAAGAAGACAAAAAAATTAGATACATAGACTTTTTTTAAAAAAATAAAAGGCTTTAGTCCAATTTAGTAAAATTAATTTTTTAATTGACATTTACTACTCAGAATTTTATCTTAGACTAACCTAAAAATAAATGCTATGTCAGAAAATAAATATTACTTCACCGGTCAGGTATTAATTAAATCTATGAGTTCGCTAATTAAGCTGCTGGAAAAAACTAAAGATTGGTCAATTGCAAAAGATTATACTGACATACACGTAATGAACTTTCGATTATTTGAGGATATGTTACCCTTTGTAAAACAAATCCAAATGGTCTCGGATAACGCAAAAGGGATGATGAGCCGTTTTACTGGAGTTGAAAATCCTAGTTATGAAGACAATGAACAAACTTTAGATGATCTGATTATTAGATTAAAAAAAACTATTGAATTTGTAAAAAGTTTAAAAGAAGATGACTTTCAAAAAACAGACTCTAAGCAAATAATTTTACCTTATTTTAAAGGTATGTATCAAGAACCAATCGATTACTTGTGTGATTATGCGATTCCAAACTTTTTTTTTCATAAAGTAACTGCGTACAATATTCTTAGGCACCATGGGATGCCTATTGGCAAGGCTGACTATATCGGTGAAATGAACTTGCAGAAATTAGAATAGTTTATTCTAGTTAACTTAGTTTTATAGAACCTGTCTAAATTCTATTCTGATATACCCTTTGGGCTAATCGTTACGGGGTAACCGTTAATGAATTTATCTTAAATAAAAAGACTTATTTGCTTATAAAGAGCTAAATTTATGATAGTAGTAAACCGATTAGGTATGGCGTAAATAAATTTTAATAATTTTAATGCTGTTGTGTAGGTTTTATAAGCTACCTTGTTACTCAAAAAATAACTTATTTTTGGTTTATTTTAAAGTAAAAAAATCTTAAATTTATGCAAGCTATTGCTTTTATTTTAAGTTAATCAAAAAAAAGAAAAATTTTAAAAAATTTTAAGACAAAGTTGTTTTATTAGCCTATTATTTTGACACTTGACTATTATTGGTATCTAAAAAAGGCTTAGGTAAGTTTTTACAGAAATTCAAAATAAACATAGGCATGATCTCAATTCATCATTTAATTGAAAATTTAGACAAATATAAACAAGAGCTAGTCAATCGAGGTGGCCATCCAGATTTAGCTACAGAAGTTTTTGATCTATATCAGCAATGGAAAAAAGTTTTACAAGTAACTGAAAACCTGAGATCTAAAAAAAACGATTTTAATAAAGAAGTTATCAAATTAGAAGGGGTAAAAAAACAAGAGGCTATCAAAAAAATGAAAATTTTTACTGAAAATCTTAAGTTTCAAGAAGACAAACTAAAAGAAATCAAAACTCAACTAGATAAAAAAATTTTGAAAATTCCAAGCTTATCTAGCTCCGAGACTCCAATAGGCAAAAGTGATGAAAATAACATAGTAATTCAAGTTTTTGGAGATAAGCCAAATTTTGACTTTGAGCCTAAGCCTTATTGGGAATTACCATTGTATAAAGCTTATGTTTCTCAAGAAAATGGAGTCAAAGCCATGGGAGCTAGAGGTTATTATTTAACCGGGCAAATGGCTAATTTCCAAAGAATTTTGTTTAACTATGCTTTAGATATTGTCCTAGCTGAAGGATTTGAACTATTCTATGTGCCTTTAATGCTTAATGCGGATGTCTTTACTGGCACAGGTCACTTACCTGATTTTGACGATCAGATGTACGAAATACCCCTTGATGAAAATAAAAGTTACTATCTAATTGGAACTAGTGAGCCAAGCATTATGGGTTATTATATGAACAAAAACTTAGAGAACTTAAAAAAACCAATTTTGAATACTTCCTGGACTAGTTGTTTTCGTAAAGAAGCTGGAAGCTATGGTAAAGACCAGCAAGGGATTCTTAGAGTACATCAATTCGAAAAAGTAGAGATGGTGGCTATCGGAACCAAAGAGCAATGTCTCGATCAATTTGATAAAATGGGTAAAATCGAAGAAAAAATTTATTCTTCTTTAGGTCTTCATTATAGGTCTGTAGAGGTCTGTACTGGAGATATGCCAGCTAAACATTATAGACAAATTGATTACGAAGCTTGGTTTCCTGGAGTTAATAAATTTAGAGAAATATGCAGTAATGGAAATGCTAGTGATTTTCAGAATCGTGGTTTAAATATTACTTACAAAAATAAAAACGGCCAAAAAGAAACTCCTTGGGGGCTTAATTGCACGGCGATTACTTTTCGTACTGGCTTGGCTATCCTAGAGCAAAATCAGCAAATTGATGGGAGTGTAATCTTACCTGAAGCCTTAGTTAGTAAATTTGGCAGTAACAAGCTAGAAGCAAATACAAGTTCCAAATAACAAACTAATTCAGTTTACTTTTTACATCCTATTAAATTTAGTTTAAAATATAAATAAGACTGAAAATTACAATTTATAAGCCAAAAAATCCATTAAATTATATTTGACTAACCTGCAAAAATATGGTATGTTTAAATAAATTAAGGTTTCTTATTTTGTATTTTTTCATTATAAAAAACACTAGCAATTTATAAATTATATAATAGTTTATGTTTAATCTAAAAAACACCCAAACCACCTTAGCCTTATTAAGTCTTATTCTGTCTTTTTTAAGCCTAGGCTTAGCAGATCTAAATGTTCTTGCAGTTACAACTAATTTATCACCTGAAATTATCTTAAAACAAAAAAGTTTTAATTATGAAGGCGGTAAGTGGCAAGAAACTAACGAAACTAAATGGACAAAAGAACAATGCCAAAATCTTTATGGTAAAGGAGTCAAAGGTATCGCTGATTATGAAGATGGAATAAGCAAAAATGTAATTAAAAGGATTAAATCTGATCCAAAAACTTCGTCAGATGTGTCTTTTGATGAAGGTATTAAGAGTATTCCGTTTAGCTACCGAGATTGTTTAATACAGAACGAAAATGCCAAAAATGTTGATGGGGAACTTGATCCTACCATTTCATCTCCAAAACATGACGCAGATCTTTATGCTTTTTATAAAAAACCAGCTAGCAAAAATCCAAAAACATCTTTTACTCCAGCTAATAACCCCGTTTTTGCTTACCAATTTCAATATAATTACCAATTTCCAAGTGACAAAAAAACCCAACTTTCTGATACTTATAGATCAAAAACTGGTTTAGAAGGAGATTATGAGGGGGTACTCTGGACTTATACTTATTTTACTTATAAAGAGGTAAAAGAAACAATGCTGTGTACAGCTGATTTACCTACTTCTTTTTGTCAAAATTCGATAACTTTAGGTGACTACAAACCTTGGACTAATCCAAATCAGGATAATAGTAATAGAGGATGGTTAATATATGGGATCGCAGATAAGGAGGCTTGTGAAAATTGTGACATAGATATAGATTTATTAACAACTACAATTAATACTGAAAAAAGTCCACTTACAGACCAAGATTTAACAGCCACTATTAAGTATGATCGAAGTACTAAAACAATTTCTTGGAATGGAAGACATGCTGTTAATAGTAGTTCTTGTACTCAATTATTAAAATCTGAAATTATAGCTACAAACGAAAACCTAACAGATTATAAAAAATATTATTTAGAACTAACTTTTAAACCAGTTGCAGCAAACCAGCCATGTACTGCTGATTTAGGTGAAAGGAATTTTTCTGGCTCTCAAACCATAGATTTAAACGATCTTACACTAGAAAACTTTAATAACGCTTTTACTTTTAAAAGGTCATAAAAAACCAACTAACAAAATAGTCAACGCTAGTCTAGAGCCTTTTGTTTTATTTTTCTAAATACATTTCTTGAATATAATCTCTGAATAATCTACCTTCAAGCATTGAGATCATTTGTTCTTCTGGACTTAGATCATTAAAATCTTGACTCGGCAAGTCGATATCATATTTAAAAAAAGTAAGCTAAAAATCTCTGCGAAGATTAGAGGAATAGAGGCCCCTACAAAAATTGTGTCTGACATAAAAAATATTTTCACCTTCCCACAGCCTCTCTCATCTCCTCCACCTTCCTCCTGGCATACTCCACCACATCTTTAATCACGATTTTTTGAGTGGCGGAAAATTTGCGGTTTGCATTTGGTCGTAGCTTGGTTGGTTGTTTTGGGTTGGGAGTTGGATGTTTAATTCATCAGCATCTTTTGTATAAAAATTTCTGAAATAAGTAATCACAAAAAAATTCCAACCATCAATATATAGTAATATGTAAATTTTTCATCCCTGTTTACATTTTTCACAAAAACTTAAGAGGAAAAAGATTATTGAATTTTTGATGTGGAGTGAGGTTTTTAATTCCTTGATGGGTTCTTTAGTCTTGTCCTCTAACTCAGATTTACAGGACTTTGACCCATAAAATAGCTCTTAATCAAGAGTAAAAATAGGTTTTGAGAGATGATTTTTGTCTATTAGACCTCTTGCGATTTAACTACTATCCAACTCAAAATTATATATTCCTGAAA
>CAZVWQ010000003.1:0-46560 GCA_964631275.1 uncultured Candidatus Saccharibacteria bacterium
ATGAGCAAGATGATGAAGACTCAAACGATGGGCAAGATCAAGATGAGCAAGATGATGAAATTATAACCCCTATTACTTATCCTGGAGTACCTTGTCCTGTATACTTACCTACAATTAGCCAATCTGATTATTATTTACATCAACTAAGCTTACAAAATCAAACTCTAATTATTCCAGAATTTAATGATAATCAACTTATAAATATAGTTAAAGAGGGCGGAAAAAAGGTTCACAAGATTGAAACAAACAAATATATAGCTTGTTTTGGTTATAATAATAACAATTCACAAGTCGTATCCATTCCAGCTGGAGCAGATAATAGATTTAATTGGGGTGGTTATAACTGGGGTCAAACTACTATATTTTTACCTGGTAGACACCAAAATCAATTTGGAGTAGAATTGTCTTGTAACCAAACTTTGGTATGGACATTTAAAAGTCCTGATGGCAGAATTAGGACAGCTACTGCTTCCACTCCTACTTGTGAATAACTTATACCATTTCGTCATAAATCATTTACTATGATATGAGATGGTTTTACCTTAAAAAGCTAAACTTTTCTTTGAATTTTTTGGAATAGTTTTATAGCAAATTGGTATTACCCTTGTTATTCCTTATACCCTCTTTACTTATAAAAAATCTTTATTTTAAAGGCTTTAATAAATTTAAACTTTTAGATATACTAAACTGTTAACTAATCACCGAGTTTTTTTTTGACTCTGTTTTCTTTATTTAATCGAACTAAAAACTTTTGTTAAATCATAATTTAGTTTAGCATTTAAGTATACACCTAATCGCTTACTACTGTCCTAAATTTAGCTCTTCATAAGGAAATAAATCTTTTTATTTAAGGTAAATTCTTAACAGGTAAATTACCGTAACAATTAGCCAAAGAATATAAAAAATTATTACTTTTTGTTTTGTAATCAGACTTCTTTATACGGAGAGGGTGTAAGTTTGTTATACCATTATCGTACTAGCTTATACAATTTTCATATAAAATTAATTCCTAAAAAAGCCACTTCTTTGATTGCTAAAAGGTAAGGGACTAGACTAGTTAAAACTTAATTTTTAATATTCTTGAGAGAGTTAATATACTTGTTTAAAACTTTCCATAGATCAGTTTCTAAGTCAACTACATACTTCTCTAAATCTTTCTTAGATTGAGTTTTCAAAGGTGGTGAATGATTCCATCTCCACTCACATTCTTTTAAATGTAAATCAAAGTTTTCTTTGTAACCATTAAACTTGTTTAATCTCCTTTTAGCAAAAGACCAAAAAGACTCCATTCCATTAACAGTATAGAGTAGCTCCATCTTGTCCTTTAAGTGCAAACTCATTATTGCCATGATTGACTCTAAATAGTTTATCATAACCCACTGAAACTAAAGCGTCATAACTTTTCCAAGAATCAGCATTAACTGTAGCTGTAAGTTCCACTTTACCTTGGATAATAGGAATTAAAGTAGATTTTTTACAATCGGGTACAATTTCTGTAAAAACTAGTTTTTATTGTTTTCATCAAACCTTTGTATAATCCCAAATACAGGTTGTTTTTGAGTTCCTCTACCTGGTTTCAATTTATGGTTTCAATTTACCGTGAAAACCTCTTTGTCTACTAGCTCCAAAGTAACTTTCATCTACTTCTACAATACCTTTAAATTTGTAACATTCTAATACTTGGTGATAATAGATGGCTTGGCGAAAGAGCAAAAAGTATGAATTGATTGTGTTTCTATTAAAAGGTAGTAATTGGCTGGTTTTAGTAGCGTCAACATCTACACAAAAGTGGTGAATTATTCTTTTTAAGTTGTATATGCTTATTCTTTGCCGATATATCATAGAAACTAGTATAGTTAGTGTTGCTTAACTAGTCTAGTTCCAAGGTAATTATAAAAGTTGCAAGTGTAAGTGGTTTACACTAAACTCTTATTTTACTGTAAGTAAATCACGGAAGAAATATGTTTTTAGGTAATATTCTGTAGTGTTTTTTACATATGTTTAGTAGAAAAAGGTAAAAGCCCCATATGTCTTGCTCTCTTAATAGCTTTTTTTATTTTTCTTTGGTATTTTGATCTAGTACCAGTTCTACTAGAGCTTAAGATTTTAGCATATGGAGTGGTAAATTGCTCTAAGAATTCTTTATCTTTGTAGTCTATTGTGCCTAAATTGAGGTAACTCACAAAGCAACCTTTATCTTTACGACCTTTATTAAAATCTCGATGGCTAGGTATATCAGTTTCTCTGATTTCGTGCCTAGCTGAAATTTTATTGTCTTCAGTTTTGTTGACGATTATATATCTAAAAATACTAGCATTTAAATTTAGTTTTTTTTCTAATTTTACTAAGTCTTTAACTTTTTCTAGATCTAGATCAAAATTAATTAAAACATAAGTTCCAGACCAGGTTTTTTTAATTGGATAAGCAAACTTTTTCATGCCTTCATTTTCAGCTTGAACTTCTTTAGCAGAAAGAGTTTCTTCTAAAAAGCCAACAATGGTCTCAATTTCAGACTTAATCTTAGCTTCTTCAAGTTGATTATTAAAAATAAGGTATAGTTCGTAGTTTTGAATCATGATTTAAATGATTAATTGTATATTACAATTAGTTTTGAAATTGAAATTTTGTCAAGTATATTCAAGATTCTAAGTTTTTATTAAAACTTTTTTAGATCAATAATAGACTATTTTTATATATTTTTTAGTTTAGTTTTATACTTTTTTGGGTGGTAATTACCTGTTAAGAATTTAGCTTAAATAAAAGGTTTATTTGCTTATGAAAAGCTAAATTAGGGTAATAGTAAACGAACCAGATATAATAAGTTCTTATATTTATAGAAAACAATGACTTTTATTGTATTTAATTAATAAAAAATAAACATTTCTAGAAAGCTTTATAAGAAGTATTAATACTTTACAAATAAACAAATTTATTTTAGCTATAGGTAATAAACTGCAATTATAAAAAATTGAACTTAAAAAAGATCTTTAATCTAGCTAATCTATTTTTGCTTATTGTTTTGGTTTTAACAGGGGCGAATATATTTCTTAGTTTTGGAATTGAAAAAAATTTTCAAGATAAAAGTCAAAACCAAGAGTTAGAATTTGTTGTTCTAGAATCTGAGTCTGGATACTTTGGAGGGTTGTCTTGGTATGTTTGGCATGCTGGAGCTGTTTGGCAATTAAAAGATACCAACAATTTTTATAAAACTGGAAGGAGCTATTTAGTCCAAGGCAAAAAACAGAGTTTAGAAATATATGACATCGAATCTGAATCTGTAACTAACTTTTCGGATCGATTTTTGGGTGTTGTAGGCAAAATAGAAGTTAAAAATAAAATAGCCGAAGTCTCTGGTTGTAACTGGCTTTGTTTAATTGTTATCCAAATCAATAATTTTAAGTATAATCTTAGACAAAAGTATCTTAACCTTGGTTGCAATCAATTTAATTTTGTTTCAGATTTATTAGCACCTGGCCTTAATTGTAAAGATATTAGTGGGTTTTCTACAGGTTTGGTGTTGGGTGGTATGGAGGATTTTTCACCTGAAACTAAAAATCAATTTAAAATTTTAGGATTAACTCACTTAGTTGCAGTATCTGGATTTCAGGTAGTTTTGGTTATTACTTTTTTAGAAAGTATTCTAAACAAACTAAATCTAAAACGCAAACACAAATTTGCTTTTTATGTTTTGGCAATTGCTTTTTTACTAGCTTTAGTTGGTCCTCAGCCTCCAGTAGTTAGGTCAGCTTTTTCTAGCTTGATTGCTATGTTTAGTTTATTTTTTTTGGGTAGAAAGTTAGAATCTTGGAGAGTTCTAACCTACAGTGCTTTAGTTATGCTTTGGTTTAACCCGTTTTATATTTTCTCTGTATCTTTTCAGCTGTCTTTCATGGCAACAGCTGGTCTTTTGTTTTTTGGTGGAAGTTTTGAAGAAAAAGGCCTAGTCAGTGATATTACTCAAATTCTAAAAGAAACTTTAGGTAGTTTTTTGTTTACTTTACCAATTATAATCAACCTATCAGGATTTGTTTCTCTACTTTCAATTCTTAGCAATGTACTTGTAGTACCTTTTATTTCTATTATAACAATTTTGAATATCTTAGTTATGTTACCGATTATTGGAGACTTATTTTTTGCCATAAGTTATAGCTTACAAAGTTTAATTTTATTTTTGATTGATAACTTATCAGAATTTAGCTTGCTACTAAATTTAACAAGGTTTAGTTTGTTAGAGATTTTGACTTATTACTTATTTTTGATAGTTATAATTTACTTACCTCAAACTTTAAAAAAATCACAGTAACTTATTCAAAACAAATTTTAAAATTTTACATTATGAGCTTGACAAAAAGGAAATCAACAGACATTTATTATTTAGATTAGCTTAATTTATTTAGGAACTAGCAAAGATTCTTAACCCAATACTACTTATACTCACTACAAAGCAAATTTCAGTTTTTTTTTGAAATCTAAATTTTTGATTTAAGTTAGGTTTAATAAAGATTAAAAGAAAATATTTGAAGATTCAAAAAGTCCTAATTTGAGTTGATCTGAGTATAAATAAAATAGGTTACTTATGAAAAGTATTAACTTTGTAAAAATTTCTATTTTACCCTATTTAATAAAAAAAATCAAATATTTTACAAGGTTGCAAAACAAACTTAAGGTTGGTTTTTGTTAATGGTAGTCGTAGCTCAGTTGGTAGAGCATCGGGTTGTGGTTCCGACGGTCGCGGGTTCGATCCCCGTCGATTACCCCATCTTTGACATCACAAAACAAAGTGTTTAGCTTTACAAAAGTTTTATTTGGGCCCTTAGCTCAGTTGGCTAGAGCGCTACATTTGCACTGTAGAGGTCACCAGTTCGACTCTGGTAGGGTCCACCAAAAGACACATTAATAGATTAAATGATTAAACTCTATAGAACCTATTTAATTACTTCTCTTAAAATAAAGATTTTTAAGTTTTAGTTGTTTCAAAAATTGTAATTTAGAATTGCTTTTAACCTAATATTTTAGACTTTTTTGTTAAATAGAATAGAATATAGTTTGTGTAAACTCTATATCTATCACAATCCGTTTACTACTTTCCTAAATTTGACTCTTCGTAAGCAAATAATCTTTTATTAAGCTTAAACTCTTAACGGGTAGTTGCCGTACCGATTAGCGTAAAGGGTATAGTAGCTGTTAATTTTTTTAAAGCAAGTTTAAGATAAAAATACTTAAATCATTCGTGGATTAGCTATTATATATCAATAAACTTTTTAGATACAAATATGAATTTACAGACTCAAACAATTCTAGTTACAGGTGGAACTTCTGGTTTAGGTTTAAGTTTAACTAAAAAACTTTCTCAGTCAGCTGGAATGACATACGGAATCGGCTCAAAATTAGAAAAAGTTCAACGAGTAGAAAAAGATTTTGGATTCCAAAAATTAAAATTCTTAGCTTGTGATATCTCTAATTATGAGCAAATTAAAAGATTAAAAGAAGAAGTTGGCAAAGTTGATATTTTAATTAATAATGCTGGAATTTGGCTTAGGGATAGTTTAATTAAGCTTGATCCAGAAAAAATTAGTAATTTGATTCAAGTAAACCTAACTGGGCAAATTTTGGTTACACAGATTTTTTTAGAGAATATGTTAAAACAAAATCAAGGTCTGATTTTTAATATATCTTCTACCTCTGGAATAATTCCCAAGCCTGGGCAAACTGCTTATTGTGCTTCAAAATTTGGTTTACGTGGCTTTACAGAAAGTTTAAAAGAAGAGCTTAAAGAAACTAATATTCGAGTTTTTGGCTTTTACCCTTCTGGGATCAACACTGAATTTTTTTCTTCTGCTGGGCAAGATAGAGATACTAGTCAGTTTATGAATCCAGATGATTTATCAGAATTAATAGAATTTATAATTTTCAACTCAGATAAATATTTAGTTGACCATCTAGTAGTTAACCGAATTAACTGATTTAACCTTGGTGACAAAAAATAGCCTAAATTCATTAAATATATTTACACAAATAATCTTCTTTCAAAACCTTTTAAAAACTTTTTTTGATTTAAATAAAGTAAAAGTGATTATTTTAGATAAATTTAACATTTTTTACCTTAAAATAAATAAAAAGTAGGTTATTTTTTTGGGTAATAAGGCAAATTTATTGTTAAATATTAAAAAGGAATTGTTCTTGCCAAAAATTAAAATTTCTTTTATATATTTGTCCAAAATCATTTTTATAAAACTTCTTTTTTATGCCTAAAAAATTTTTATATTCTATTTTTGGTATTTTTATTTTAATAACTATATTGTTATCTTTTAGTGCTTTAACAGTTTTTAGCAATTATCAGCGTGGCCAAAAAACCTACAGCTCAGTTAACGAAAATTATAGGATTCTAAATGAAAATTCTGAATTAGCTCAAGTGACTTTAAGCCAGGTAGAAAAAATCACTGAGCAATTTGATTCTGCTGCTCAAGAACCAAAAGTAGAGGCAGCAAAACAAAAATTACCAGATAGGTCGCTGTTAACTCAGAGTTTTGATAAATATGAATCAGTCACTCAAACAAATATTAATTCTCTTGACCGAGGGTACGACAGCAACACCAAAGAAGTTTATGAAAAATCCAAAAATATTTTAGATAGCCGTAATCAAGTATTTAACGAGGTTGAAATAATTGTGGATGCTCAACTATGTACAATTGAAAAAACAATTCTAGCTGGTTTAGCTATGTCTAGCTTCAAGATAGAGTATGAAGAAGGTATAAAAAAACAAAGTCGAGATGCTAGAGATAATTATTCTGCAGCTAGCGAATATGCAACTGAAGCCCTTGATCATTTAAGTCTAGTTCCTGACTGTTTAATTGGAGAACTAGAACAGTTCAAAACTGAATCTTTTACGACTGACCTAAAATCCGACCAAAAACTTCTAAAAGATATTATCGAAATCATGAATAATCTTAGTCAGGGTTTAAGCAGTAATGGAAGCGAAACAATTGCTAAAATCAATAGAGCAATTAATATTTCTAACGGAATAGAAAATAGCCAGACGATATTTTTTCAAAATAAGGATTTCTTGATGGCTATTGGTGAATACCCTAGTGAAAGGATTAATCAAGTCTTGCAAGAACTTGAAGTTAAGGATTCAGAATTTAACAATACTGTTAATGGTGTCTACGCCTCGTATTGGTTTATAGATTAGTCTATTTTGGAAACTCTTTTATACACTATACCCGTTCCATAATCAAATTTAACAAGTAAGACTAAACATAATTCAATTGGAAGCCATTTTAAGCTTATTAAGATTAAAAAATGTAAATTTTGAGAGTAAATTAAGTATAAAACCTTTAGTTAAATCATAATTTAGTTAGCATTTGAGTATATTAGTCTAAATTTAACTCTTCATAATTAAATAAATTTTATTTAAGTAAATTCTTAACTGGCAATTATCGTAACGATTAGCCCAAAAGGCATAGATAATTTAAATAATTTTGTTTTTACTACTACTAAAAGTTGGTAGAGGCTCAGGTATGAGTCTTCTAAAGGTTAAATTGATCCTAGGTTCTTTAATTTTAAGTTGCTTAGGAATTTGATGTTTCCAGTGACTTTGAGACTTTTGACTCATTACAATTAATTGCCCAGATTCTAAATTAATATGTTTAGTTTCTTTAGTTTGCTTATGCTTAAGATCAAACCTACGAGTAGCTCCTAAACTAAGCGAAGCAATCATGGGTTGGCTTCCTAAAGTACTCTCATCATCAGAGTGCCAGCCCATACCTTGACTACCATCATAGTATAAGTTGAGTAAAACCGAATTAAAATTTTGGTTAACAATCTTTTCTATTTTAGATTTGAGTTTTTTGATTACAGGACTATAAGCTAGCGAAGTATGAGAAACTCCAGAGTATTTGTAGTCGAATTTATTGTCTCCAAAGTAAACATATTTTCTTTTAGTAATATTTTCTTTTCCGTAGATTATAATTTTATCAGGTTTCCAAGGTGCGTTTTTATAAAGCTCTAAAAAAATCTCATGAGCATAATTGCTATTCATAATTAAGCCAAAATCTAGAACACTATAGTCAAACGGTAAGATTTCTTGAGGATAACTTTGAGTAAACATAAGTTGTATACTAAACTGTTAACTAATCAGTGAGTTTTTTTGATTGTGTTTTCTTTATTTAATCAAACTAAAACCTTCAGTTGAATCATAATTTAGTTAGCATTTGAGTATATATTCCCGAGCTCTATTTACATTTTCTGACAAACTAGTTTTTTACTATACCCAATCCGTTTATTATTACCCAAAATTTAGCTCTTCATAAACAAACAAATCATTTTATTTAAGGTAAATTCTTAACGGGTAATTACCGTAACGATTAGCCCAAAAGGTACAAAAAGTAATTGTGAAAGTTATAAGTGCAATTGGTATAATAATAAAAAACATTAATCATGTCTTAAAACCTATTTTTACTGTTGATTAATACCTATTTTATGGGGTCAAAGTTTTGTAAATTTGAGTTATGAGACAAGACTGTTGTCTATAAAGACTAGCTATAAAATATATAGTAATTTTATACTCAACTTAGATAGGCTATTAGATATTAAGCTTGTTTTAAAATAATTTTAGGATACTCAAAATGTCTAACTAGTATACGGATTAGCTATAAGTCAAAACTAGCTTGGCATAATGGTTATTTTTTAAAACGATATAAACCTAGCTGGATCATAGCATTTAGCGTCTCCCCACCTACATCCAATTGAAGCACTATCAATACCACCTTCTACAGATTGACTATAAATCATAAAGTGTAGATGGTTACCAGAGCTAAATCCCGTACTTCCTACATAACCAATAGTTTGGCCTGCAGATACACTAGTACCAAGACTAAGTGGCGAGGAGGAGTTCATATGAGCATATAAAGAATAAACTCTAGCTCCAGAAGATAAATCATGTCTGACCATTACCCAGTGGCCATAACCAGGAACATTAAAAGAACCTTTGGCTCTGATTGTCCCAGCAGCTGTAGATCCTATAGGGGTACCATATGGAGCAGAAATATCAATACCATCATGTCCATTACGCCAGCTAGCTGAGTATGGGGTAGGGCAACCAAAAATATCACTAATCTTTCCTCCAGGTACTGGATTAATAAATCCAGAAATTCCAGGATTGCTAGCATCTTCAAAGAAACAGTTACCAGCTATAGGAGTTATTCTACTACCACCTCTCGATCCACCATCACCTGTACCACCCAAGTTGCTAGTTGCTTTTTGCTGTTGACTTTTTTTCCATTTTTTTTCAGCTTCGGCGGCTAATCTTTCTAATTCGGCCATATCTGATTTTAGAGACTTTACTTTTTCTTGGTAGGCCTCTTCTTGTCCAATATATGTTTCTAATAATTCATTTTTTTCACCTTTAGTTATCACTAGTACATTTTTAGTTATTTCTGAATCTTCTTTGATTTTTTCTTGTTTGGATTTGTTTTCTTGTAATTCTTCGATAGCTATTCTAAGCTCTTCACTCTTGATTTTTAGATCTGAGTGTTTAGAAGAAAAAGCATAAATTTGACTTAGTAAGTCACCTAAAGTTTGGCTTGTGAGAATAGTCTCCATAGGTGAAACTTGGCCAGAAACTTGAAGCTGCTTAAGTATTTCTTTGGTCTGATTAGTCAAATCTTCTACTTGAGTTTCGTTAGAGCTTATTTTGTTAGATAATTCTTTAATTGTTTTATCAGATTGAGCGATTAGGTTTTCTGCATCTTGGATTTGTTTATTAATTCTATCAACTTCTTCTTGTAGGTTATCTTTCATTACTGTTATATCACCTACGCTGCTATTTACTTTCTTTAGCTCTTTACTTAAACTATCGATCTGCGAATTATAATTTTGAGCCTCAACTGGAACTAAATTTATCCAACTGTGTGGAATAAAAAAAACTAAACTAAGTAAACTAAAAATTACAATTAAACGAATATAAGATTTGCTCTTATTAAAATTAGTAAAAAAAGTCATAAAACTTCAAATAATCACGAAAATAGAATATGTTAGAAACTAAAAAATGTCAAAAACATTCTTCTGATAAGCTTAAATATTATTTTTTAATAAATAAGAATTTTTAAAATTTATACCTAAACCAACTTCTGTTTGTATTAAATAAAATAAAATAAATAAAATAGCTTAAGTTGATTATACACATAATTTAAAGATAATTTAGGTAATCGGGTTGATCATTAGTTTTGTCTTGTAATTAAATTAATATACTAACTGTTAACTAATCAGTGAGCTTTTTTGACCTTGTTTTCTTTATTTAATCAAACTAAAACCTTTAGTTAAATATTAGATTAAGAATAATTTTAATTTTTAGATAACTGAAACCTAAAAATCTTTATTTTAAGGCATAAGAATCAAGTAGATTCTATATGAGTAGAATAGATAAAAGATACCTTTTATTGATAATTATACTCAAATTAATTTAAATTAGGTTTTTTGATTTTTAATATTTACTTTTAGTTTTTTAATCTTTTAATAAATCTAGTTAAACTTAAAAAGCTTGATTTTTTTAAAGAATAAGGATGGCTAAAATTTGTTTTTATGCAGGCTATAACTAAATTAAATTTGTCAGAAAAGATTTAGTATTTTATACTTATTTGTAACAATGAGTTACAATTTTTACCTAAACAAAAACCGACTACTTAGTCAAATTAAAAAATAAAATCTATTACCATGAACTTTAACATGAACTTTAAAAGTAAATACATATTTTCAAAAAATCTAATTTCTAAATATACAATAAAAATTTTTGTTTTAAGTCAAATAATTTTATTTTCTTTAGTTATTAATAATTTTCGAGTTAATAGCCAAATTAATGTTCAAGCTCAGGGCCAAGCTATATTCTTACCCGATCAATATTTTTCTTATAGTGTCCCTCTTGGTAATCCTAATATCTGGACAAAAGACAATCTAGTAATTACTATGAGTGGCTTTCCAGATGCCCAAGAAGGAGCTATTTGCAGCTTTCAACTAATTGAATATGGCTCAACTAACCCTGAAATCAAACCAACAGTTACAGCTACTTACACTAGCGGTAGTTGCAGTATGACTTTTGCTGCTTCAGACCAAACTAAACCAAGTTGGAACATCAGTTTTACTCTGACTAATCCAGATAGCACTTTGTATGCCAATCAACCAAGTTATTTTTTTGATTATGGTAGCAACCCTAAAATTAATTCTGCAATCGCAACCCCTCTTATTATTGGCAAGTAGGTTTTTAAAAATTAGAGATGTTGTAATTTCGGTATGGTATACCCAAGTTCGTATTAATTTTTACTTTTAGATTATACCTAACCTGTTTACTATTGCCCTAAATTTAGATCTTTATAGGGAATAAATCATTTATTCAGCTAAACTCTTAATGAGTAAATACCGTAATGTTGGTGGAAAGGGTATAAGTTTTATTTAGGCTTCTTAGCTCCATATTTACTCCTAGATTGTTTTCTGTCTTTTACACCAGCGGTATCCAGTTTACCTCTAACAATATGATATTTTACACCAGGAAGATCTTTTACACGTCCTCCACGAATCATAACTACACTATGCTCTTGAAGGTTGTGTCCAATACCTGGAATATAAGCAATTACTTCAGTTTTGTTTGATAGCTTAACTTTAGCTACTTTACGTACAGCTGAGTTAGGTTTTTTTGGGGTGGTTGTATAAACCTTAGTACAGACACCTCTTTTAAATGGATTATTTCTGGCTTTATGTTTTTCATTAAGAGTATTCCAGTCTAAGTTTATGGCTGGAGATTTAGTTCTTTTGTATATTTTTTTTCTTCCTTTTCTGACTAGTTGATTAATTGTTGGCATAAGTAATTTAATAAATAATTAAGATTCTATTTAAGTCAAATTAATTTAGTGGAATCATCTCTTGGGTAAATTTATGTTCTTTACCTACGATTAATTTTAATCTATGGTTAAGCCTTTCAGATTGCTGGCTATTTTTAGGTAACATTCCTTTTACAGCTTGGTAGACAGGACGCTTTGGAGTGGTTACCAAAACTTCTTTAAGGTTTTTACTAAACAGCCTTCCCGGTCTTCCAGTATGAGTAAAGTAAGTTTTCCATAAAGATTTTTTTCCAGATAAAACTAGTTTTTCGACGTTTATAACTACTACAACTCCTCCCATATCGACATCTTGACTATAATTAGCTAAATTTTTGCCAATCAAAACTCTAGCAATTTTAGTAGCTAACCTACCTAAAGGTTCTTTACTAGCATCAGCGATATACCAGACTCTATTTAGTTCGTTAGTAGAAGGTCGAGTGGTTTTTACTGCTTTTAACATTTTTTGAGAAACTTTCGGAGTGTTATTTTTTTTAGACATTTTGATTGTTTTAGCTAATCTTAATTAAAAATCGTTAATGGGGCTAGATTATATAGTCAGTAATTCTAATTACAGATTTTTGGTGAGTAGAAAAATAATCCATTAATTTATATTGTTGAGTGTAACCACCGTTTCTATTTTTTAGTTTGGGTACAATTTTTTCAATTAAAATTCTAGCAGTGTCTTCATCTAGGTAAGGCCTCAAATAGCGATAGGCAAGTTGAGTATTATCCCCAGATCTTTTACAATAGGTTACCAACCTCTCAAAAAAAGGTCTGAACCATTTACCTCTAGCAGTAAAAGTAGTAATTTGACCATGCTTAATAAGAGCTTTAGTTAGGTCGATTTTTAATCTTTTTCTTTCTTCTTCTGTCCTCTTGAATTTTTTGGTTCGTTTTTGATGACGCATACTTTAATGGTTAATTAAGTTAATTAGATTCTAAAGTAGTTTTTTTAGCTGAGTCTTTCTTTGAAGCAGTAATTTTTGTTTTTTGCTTTTCTTTAGTTTCAGTTTTTTGTTCTATTTTTTCGGTGGTTTTTGATTTACCGTCACTAACTACTTCTAAAATTGTCAAATAAGGTCTAAATCCAGAAACTTTATGATAATTAATTTTATTTTTGTATTTTACTACTCTGATTTTTTTACCTTTAGTATGAGCAATTACTTTGACTAAAAGAGTTTTAGTAGATTTAGCTTCTCCAAAAACATAAAGTATAGGGGCTTCAATAGTTGAGCCTTCTTTTGCTGATTTGATCCTATCTACAGCAAATTGTTGGTTATAATCTATTATATATTGTTTGGATCCGAATTTTGTTACAAAAGGCATCTTGAAAAGTTATCTACTGAGAAATTTTTAAAATTTTAACTTTAGTCTTACCCTGAGGAGCTTTATAATCAACTTCAGTTTTGGGTTTTTTGCCTAAAATAGCCAAGGCTAAAGGAGATTCGTTACTAATCCTGCCTTCTAAAGCATTAGCTTCACTACTACCAACGATTTTTACTTCCATTGTATTTTTGGTAGCTAAAAATTCGACAACAACAGTATTTCCAATTTGAACTTTGTCATTATCAATTCCATCTTCATTGATTAGTAGGTAGTCATTGAGAATTTCTTCTAACTCACCAGCTCTAGCCTCTAATTCGTCTTTTTGTTTTAGGGCAGATTGATAACTGGCATTTTCTTTGAGGTCACCTTCTTCACGAGCTATATTAAGTGCCTGTAATACCTGAGGTAGGCTTTTTCCACGAATCTTTTTCAATTCTTCCTCTAGGTCTTTAAGACCTTGTTTGGTCAAATAATTTGGCACGGCATTTAGTTAAGACTAGTAAAGATAAATAACGCAAAAAAATTAACTTCTTGTCAAGAAAAATCAAGATCAAAATCTTTGCTTTAGGAAAAAGATGTTTTTTACTAGAAATCCCTATAAGTTTTGACAAAAATAAGACAGAACTATAAATTACCAAAGTCTTCGGGGGTCGTCTAGGGGTAGGACAGTAGTTTCTGGCACTACTAACTGGGGTTCGAATCCCTGCCCCCGAACCAACATTGATTACTTTGATTATTCAACAAAAATAAAAACAATTTTTTAAGATTTAAATCAGCTTTTTGTCCTGTTTGTAAGGAGTTCGAAATTAGGTATTTTAGAATTTGGTTTTTTTCGGCAGAGTTCGAACTTTTAAATATTTCAGGCAAGCGGTTTATTAGATCAAATAAGGATTTAACTGTTAAATGTACCTCTGTACTTTCTCTTGTTTTTTGGGTAAGTTGTAAGTTCAATTCATAGATTTTAGATTTAAGTTCTTTGTCTTTTTCTGTATAAATACTATCTGTAATTCCTCGGACATTAAAAAATCCCTAGAATTTGTAACTAAGGATATTATAGAATAACTTCTGTCTAAATAAGTCTGATTAAATCTGAATAAGGTTATTAAAACTTATTTTATTGGTATCTTGAGTTTAGTTGGATATACTCTTTCCAATAATAAATAGATCTTTCATTTCAGCTGGTAGTAGTGAAACAAATCTACCAAAAGCATTTTTCCACCTCTTATCTTTACTTTTATCTGTATATGTATTGTTTTCAAATATAAATTCCAAATTATTATAGTACCAAATAACTTCATTCTTATCATTACTCATAAAGTCCAAAGCATGATCAATAAATCTAAAATTTTTAGTTACCCTTCTCTTCAAGAGAATTATCATTACTAATTACCCAACAATGTCAATACGGTCCAGAATTATTGTCTTTGTAGTTTTATCATATTTGCATACAAGATCATCTTCTAAATATTCGATTGTTTGATTAGTGACTGTACCTATACCCAAACCTCAACCTACTTGCAATAAAATAAATAACTTCATACTTTAAAGTGGTATGAATAAAACAAATCTAGAACTAAGAAAAATTCTCATTAGAATGAGAAAACAGGGTAAAAAACCTATAGAGATCAGTGAAACTACTGGCATTAAGCTTAGAACTGTCTACAATTACTTACAAATACTTGATAAACAAGGAGAGGGAAGGGTCTTAAAACAACCACCAAAAAATACCAGGAAACCTCCTGATAAACTTTTAAAGCTTGAACAATATATTCAAGAAAACCCTTCTGCTTTTAATAGAGAAATTGCTGTAGCTTTAGGAACTCATAAAAACAACATTCAAAGGTGGAGATAAAAGCTAGCACTAACTAGGAAAAAGTTTAAAACTACTTACAAAGAATCAAGTTCTGAATTAAAAAAAAGTTCTTAGAAGAATTAAATATTTTAATTTCTGAATATGGATTAGAAAATATCTACTATCAAGATGAATCTGGTTTTGATGAGTACTTTCATAGAAGATATGAGACAACACAAATCTGAGCTAGAGTCTTTAATGACTCTAAACTTCCACGTCCTTAAAAAGTCCTAATCTGAATTGAGGTGGGTATAATAAGTGTCATTAAATTTATGATTTGCTCTGAAGAATTATTTATTTTTAACCTCTTTTATAAACTTTTCTAAATCTTCTTTTTCAATTCTCCATTCTTTACCTAGCTTATAAAAACCTTTGATTTTCCGATTTTTGATATATCTTCTAATTGTTACAATACTTAAATCAAGTATTTTTGATACTTCCTTAACTATGTAATAAGATTTAGTTTTTTTTAACATAAGATATTTGTTTATACTTATCAATAGCTATCATTTATTTGTCAAACTTAAAATCCTTTATCTACTTCCTGAAATCAACCAAAATAATCTCCATATTTGTAATTTGATTAAGTTTTTCAAAGCCTTTGCTAAATTCTTTCCCAGTTTTTACCGTTTAGCTTTTTTTCATATATTTTTTTAAGTTCAGACAAGCCTTTTTCTTTGGTTAGGGTATTTATGCCGATTAGCTTTAAAAGTTCGTTATTTTTATTTCTCGACTCTATTATCGACAGCTTGTAACATTTTATTAAAGGTAACTGGTTGTAACATAAGGTTTCCTAGTTTTATTTCTAGTAAGGCAAGTCTTTGTTTATGAGAGTTAAGGTCATTTTGAACAGTTTGAAAATCTTTTATTGCCTCCGCTACAACCTCAGGCTCGAATCGTACAATTTGACCCTTATACAAAGCAAAATATGGAAAATTTCTATCATCCATAATTTTTTTAAATCTTAAAAACTCATCATATACTGATCTTTTAGTCATATAGTCTGGGGTTATAGCACCGTATTTTAAATTTTGTAATGCATGGTCTAAGTCAAAAAAAGGTAATAGCTTATCTGGCTTAGTTCTAATATTTATTTCATTACGCGACTTATCTTGAAAAACAGAGTTTAGAATGTCTCTGTTACTAGCTAATTTAGTATAATATCCTATTCTTTTGTGCCATGTCTTACCGTCACTTCTGGATGTTGACACGATTTGTCCGTCTAGAACTAACAATCCATAATATCTACCAAACCAACGATTGTAGTCGTCACCCTTTTTAACTGAAGAAGTGCATAAGTTTTCAATGGGTTTAGATAGGCATGTATTTAGTGCTGCATCTAGGGTTTTATAGGTGGTGTAACCATCAATTCTATCATTTTTCATTTGTTCTTCAGTATCGTCGGGTAAAGCGTGAACTAAAACAACACCAAAAAGTTCGTAAAGTTCACACATAGTTAATTGTTCTAACCTTTCCGCGAATTGTTCTATTAGAGTATCTAATTTACTAAGTCTTTCCACTTGATAATTATGAGATAAGAATTATTTCTTGGCTAATCCAAAAAACCTGCACAATCTGTAAAAGAAAGTGACTAAGCGTGAATAAAAAAGCTGTTAAAAACCACTTGAAATCCACCCCCATTAGCTTCGATTTAGTCTAATTTTTATGTCTAAAACTCAAATTGAAACCACTGAATCTAAAAATGTATATCGGTTCTACAAATAGCCTCTTTGGCTTAAAATTCTACTCTGTATTTTTCTTTTAACTGTTTTAGGGTTATCTAATAAAAAAATTAGACTAGAATTGTTATTTTATTTCGTTTTGTGTTTAAAAATTTTATAAAAAAACCTCTGGGCAAGGTAAATAATTCTTTTAATAAAATTAAACTTAAATAATTGCAGTCTAGTCATTATATAAACAAAAAGAATTACGTTAAGAGATGTTAGGATCAAAAAAGGAGTTCGAGAAATTATCATTATAGGGTTTATATCTGGATAATTATAAATAAAATATAAATCTTCAAAGATAAGTCCACTTTCTACTACAATTCCTACTTGAACAGAGTCTTGCGTTACATCTAATTCTCTACGCCTAATACCTCTAAGAGTTTGATATGATTGCAAAGCTGAAATAGCAGTAAGTACTAAGAAAGCTGGTCTAATAGGTAAAAGTGGCGGAAAATTAAAAAAACTAGCAGTTTCCAAAAAAATATCTGAAACAAACTGAATAATAGCACTGTAACTAATAATACCACTAGCATAAATAACTGAATTTGGGCAATTCTTTATTTTTTTAGCGTCTTCAACCAAATCAAAAACTGGCTCTTTTAGATTTTTTGGCAAAACTAACAAAAATCTCATAGGAAACAATCTGTCAGTTAGATATCTGATTTTTTTAAACACGAGTAGTATTTTTTGTGCATGCTTAAATAAAATAAAACAAATGTCAATACAAAAGACACTTATAAAAACCAATAGGAGCGTATATTCAAAGCTTCCGCAGGCAACCACTATATTTTGATTTAAATACTTAACTAAAGCTACATTTAGTAGTAAAATTCAATTCTTGCGGAAGTCTTATATTATAAATTAACTAAAATGACCAGTGTTATAGCTATTTTTGAATCTTATTATGACTAATTTTTTGTTTGTTACTAAAGTTTAATAGATAAATTAATAGGTTTATTAAAGTTCTTTAAACACTAAAACTAACAGGTTCATAGAAGTTTGGTAAGTTTTTTATAAGTAACAAATTTTTGTAATTTGACTTTTTGGTTAATCAAAGAAATACATTATTTTATTAAAAATTTTTTTATGGAACAAATTAAAAGTTTTTTAGGGACTTCTTTGGGCTTATTTTTGGTTCATTTATTCATTATGTTTTTGGTTATTTTGAATGCTAATTATGTTCTTTTGATTCATGAAAGAGAAATCGGAAACCAAAGCTTATCAAACCAAAATATTCAGATATTAGCTACTATTGAGGATTATAGAGCAGGTATTAATTATAGAAGTACAGATTTGTTTAGAGATAAAAACATAAAAAATTTAGGCTTTAAAAACAAAGGGGAAGTAGTCATCGACACTAACTTTGTTGAGCCTACACTTACTCAAAATTTTGAAAGAAAAAACTATATTCCTAACACTGAGTCTATCTTTGAAAATAATTTACAAAAATGGTATCAATGTTTATTTGTCCCTCCACGCACCGAGCATTCAGCTAATTATTGTAGGCAGTAATTTTATTTAGTCCTATTATACTTTTTAGGTATCTCTGGATTTTTTTAAATCATATACTAGCCTTATCTAAAAATAAGCTAAATTTATTTTTTTTGTAAATAGTCTTGTCTCAAAACCTTCCAAAAATATTTATTTTTTTAATTTTACCCAAAACTCTGTAATTTGTTATAATAATCAAAAATTCAACGAATTAAATTGTTTTATGGTATAGCCAAACTCGTATCAATTTTTACTTTTTGACTAAAAATTAGCTTTTTAATTAAAACTAAACTAGGTTTTTTAAAAATGAAACAAGCTTGAATATATGTTGTATATTCATCTGTAATTAGATTTGACAGTAAGGCTAAATTTAATTGAATTTTGGTTATAGGTTATAACTTTTTAAAATTAAAAAATGTAAATCTTGAAAGTCAGTTGAATATTAGTCTTGTCCCATAACTCAAATTTACAGAACTTTGACCCCATAAAATAGATATTAATCAACAGTAAAAATAGGTTTTGAGACATGATTATTATGCTTAATAAATATACTAATTGTTAACTACTCAGTGTAGTTTTTTTGATTATGTTTTCTTTATTTAATCAAACTAAAACCTTCAGTTGAATCATAATTTAGTTAGCATTTGAGTATATAGCAATTCTTACTAGACTTTAACAAGTTACAAGCATAAAATACTTTTTAAGCAAATTTAGATGTTCAAAATGTATAATGGTGTATGGGATAGCTATAAATGTTACTTTATACTCAAATCAACCCAAATCAAGACTTTTTGAATTTTCAAATATTTCTCTTTGAGATTTTAGGGTAAGATTGTTTTTTTAAGTAATAAAGTGAGCTTATTACTTTAGAATTAGTATTAAAATCAGAATATTACTAGATCTATAGACTCTAAGCAGCTCTATAAAATACTAGTTTTTATTATTAAATTTTTTGGTTTTTGATTTATAGTTTTGCCTCAAATCTCTCACAAAATAAGTTTAGCTTGAGTTTTTGTATACATTACTCAACTTGCTTTTTTATTAAATTTTTTTTATAGTCTCAAAAAAAATAAGCCCAATAAAAGCTAAAACCTCATGGAAGTAAATAAAGAAATTAAAAAAAACAGAACTTTTATACTAGCTGGTCTAATTTTGATTTTGACTTTTTTGTTTGTTGGAGTGGGTGGTTTTTTGGTTTTTAACTTGGGTAAATGGAATGCTTTAGCATTAGAAAATTATAATTATAATGTTAACCTACATAATGAGTTATTTACTAGCAGTGAGCAAGAATATGATAAAGTAATTGACTTGACAAGAGATCTGACTATAGAATTCAGGGCTTCAGAAAATTTCAGTGGCCAGATTGAAGCTTTTCGAAATAGCCAAATTTTGTTAAATGAAGAAAAAAATAAAATTCAGGAAACTAACCAAAAAATTACACTAGGAGTAGAAAATCTAAAATACGAACCTAGCCAAGAAATAGCTAATCTAGCAGACAAAACCAAATTAGCTTTAGAAAAATACTCTGAATCAAATACAGCTTTGATTGTGTATATTGATTTTTATTCTTGTCAGATAGATAATATTGTTAGAGAAATAGAGCTTGATAATCAAATTCAAGAAATAACTCAAAAAGTTCAAACTACGGCTAATCCAGTGGAAGTAGTAGAAGAATTCAAAAAACTTGAAGCTGTAACAGCTGAGCTAGAAAGTGTATATAATAAATATGAAATTTGCTATAATGAAGATAGCAATCAATTTAAGCCCGAAGAACTTACACAAGCTACAATTGATATTGTAGGGGCTAATCAAGAAATGGTAGATGTCCTTAAATCTTTATCTAAAGCTGCAGAACTACAAAACCCTAATCAACTTAGTAAAGCTGGAGAAAGCTATGACGTTATAGCCGAAAAAATTAATTTACAGTTACAAACATTTAGAAATTTATTAAGGCAAAGTCTCAATAAATTCGACGAAAATATACAAAACTCTAATCAATCTTCTTATGAAGCTAACGAAGCAGTATATCAGCAATCAATAACTGTTAAAAATCGCTATGGCTGGAGATAGGATTAATTTTTATAGTGTTAATTTACATTTTATCATAAAAATAATTTTAATTTACCTATGCTTAATATGTTTGTATCAACAGCTTTAGCAGCCTTCCCTTACACTTTACAAAGTACTCTGTTTTTTGCTTTTTTTAATAGAATTTCAATTTGTATGAAATCACTAACTTTATTCTGTTTAATCAAAAACAATAATTTTCAAAAAGTTCTTAAGGGATAACTAATTTTGCTTTATTTGCTTTAATATAATATAAAAAATAAATGAATAATAAAAATATTAGAAAATATGAAGTCAAAGACTTTGAAGATTGCTTAGAGATTTTGGTTACAACTTTTAGATCAAAGTTTAAAGTTAATTTGAGTATCCAAGAAATAATTATTTTAGTAAAAAAATACAAGCTAGTTACTCCTGAATATTTTTGTAAATTTCAGGTTTATATTAAACACAAAAAAATAGTTGCTTTTGTTGCTTTTAGTTATGACAATTTAGAAGAGTCAACGATACCTAGATTTAAGATTTTTCCAATTTGGAATTTATTAAATAGATTCAAGGTTTGGTACGTTTTTTTCACCTTAGAGAAAGGTGCTTATTTTCCAAAGACTGGGCAAGCGACCTTACATATTATTAATGTCCATCCTATCTACCAAAGACAAGGTATAGGTACTGAATTAATCGAATTCAACCTTAAAAGAATCAAAAAATATAAACCAAAGATCAGCGAGGTTTTTTTATATGTTTATGCAAACAATCCAGTAATTGAACTTTATAAAAAATTTGGTTTTAAAGTTTATAGAGAAGAATTTAGTTTAGCAGATAAATTATTTATGGGTAATGGGCGTTGGTATCTTATGAAAGTAGATCTAACTTCATTTATTTCAGGATAATTTTAAAAAACTTCAAAAGGATTGTTTTATAACTCAATGGCAAAACTCTAGGTTAAATATTAAATACTAAGTTTAGCCAAGCGGGATTATATTTATGCACACAGATAAGACTAATGTTTAAATTTGTATAGACAAGACTTCTGCAAGGATTGAATTTTACTACTAAATGTAGCTTTAGTTAAGTATTTAAATACAAAATATAGTGTTGTCTGCGGAAGCTTTGTAGAATTGGCTTAGTCTAATTAAAAGAAATAAAATCAAAAGTAATAGCGTTAGGTATAATTTCAATTTTATGTTTTTCTACAGTAGCAATATCAACTCTAACTAAATAATTTCGAAACATATAGAATTTTTTACTACTAATAAATTTTTTATAAGCTTTAGCTAAATTTGTAGCTTGGTATTTTGTTACTGCTTCTAGTGGCGAACCAAACTTATGGTTGTTTCTGGTTTTAACCTCGACTATTACTAAAATTTTATTTTTAACTAAAATTAAATCTACTTCCGCTTGCCTACCCCTGACTCCAGCCTGGCGATATTCAAAATTTTGAACAATTAGTTCGTAGCCATGAGTTAAATATTTTTCTAAAATTATCTGCTCTCCTTTAGATCCAATTTCTTTGGTCGACATATATTTTAAGCTAAATTTTTTTTTACCTGCAGTCAAAGTACTCAAAGTTTAGCTATATCAGTTTGACTTATATTTGCTAAAAAATCTAAATTAAATAAACTGCCGTTATGAATCTAATTACCATCCTTGGACCTACTAGTAGCGGTAAATCAGATTTAGCCATAAGCTTAGCTAAAAAACTAAAGCCAAAAAGAACTTGGATAATTAATTGTGATTCTAGACAAATTTACAAAAATCTAGATATTGGCACAGCCAAAGTAAAAGGAAGTTGGCAAAAAATTCAACCTGAAGAATTTGATTTCTACCCTAATTCTGAGGTTTTTTTCTTTCAAGAAATTCCTCATTTTTTGATTGATTACGTAGACCCTTACAAAGGGCAAAAACTAAATTACGGAATTATAAATTTTATTTTAGACTTTAATAATCTATTTAAAAAAACTAAATTAAAACCTGATTATGTAATTTTAGTTGGAGGTACTGGATACTACGCTAAAAGTATATTTGAAGATCAAAAAATTAAAATTACTAAATCAAAATTTGCAAATATATTTGAAACTAGAAAGAAACAATTAAGCCAAAAATCTAAATCAGAATTACAACTTTTATATAAGGAATACTCAAAAGAAAATTTTAGAAAACTTAATCAATCTGACTTACAGAATACAAGAAGGTTGATAAATTATATTTTGCAATTTGAAGCTGAGAAAAATAATTGGCAAAGGAAAATTTCTATTCAAAATTTTGACCATAAAAATAGTTTTTGGTTAGATGTAGATTTTAATCAATTAAAATTAAAAATAAAATCTAGACTAGAGGCTAGAATACAAGAAGGTTTATTAGAAGAGGTTAAAAAAAATCTAGACCTAGGTTTCCAAAAAATTAATTTTTTAGGTTTAGAATATAGGCAAACCTCGTATTATTTGTACGGATTAATGACTGAATTAGAATGGAAAGATAAACTGCTTCAAGAAAATTATAAATACGCCAAAAAACAAATAACCTGGTTAAAAAAACAAGATTTGATAAGGATTAGTAGTTTACAAGATTTACAAAAAAAGCTAGGTATGGTTACTTTGGTAGGTGGATATAATTAACTATTTGTAAACTTTCAAACACTAATTTTGTCTTATAGCTAGAAAAAATAGTCGACCTACCTTTTATTTACGGTAAAAACTACCAATTCAACTAAAATAATGAATTTTTGTTTATTTTAAGGTAGAAAATAGTTATTTTCAACTTATTTTGGGGCAAGACTATTGTTATATTATTGATTATAAATTGTTGCATATAATCACTCCTCCTTCGTTCCAAAATACAGAGACAAAAAACAAATTAAGTAAAATTAAAATTACAAATTAATTCTAACTTAAATTATATATTTCAGTTTTTTTTGCAGTATATGGGTATAGCTTACAGCACCTCTGGTGCTAAAGAGGCTACTTTATTAAACCCTCCTTCTTTGATTTCTCTAGAAATAGGGGCAAAAATACGAGTTCCAATGATTTCGTTATTAGCATTAACTACTACTCCGCAATTTTTAGAAAATTTAATTGAGCTACCGTCTTGTCTTTGAATTTTTCTTTTGACTGAAGTAATTAAAATCCTAATAACATCTCCTTTTTTTACTTTACCACCAACACTAGCTTTTTTTACTGAACCTCTAACAATTGAGCCTACTCCTACACTTTTACGGCCATTTTTACCTGTGACAGAAAATAACATGGCCAACTGGGCTCCAGAGTTATCAACAATATTTACGTATGATCTTTCTTGTAACATAAGCTTTTTTAAGTATTTTCACTATGAACGATTTTGCAAGTAAAAGGTAGTTTATAAGTAGCTATTCTTAGAGCTTCAGCAGCAACAACTGGATTAGCTCCACTAATCTCAAAAATTATACGACCTGGCTTTACTGGGAACATAAAGTAATCTATACTTCCTACACCTGATCCCATAGTAGAATTAAGACCTTTAGAGGTCACTGGTCGGGACGGAAAAACCCTAATAAAAATTTTAGATCCTTTACATCTTCGACTGATAACTTTACGAGCAGATTCAATTTGTCTACTTGTTAGCCAAGAGCTAGAAGTTGCTTTAAGGCCAATGGTGCCAAAAGCTAGATAAGATCCTCTTTTTCTTTGACCTTTTCTTTTTTGACCGAATCTATTAAAAACTTTTTTGTGAACAATTCTTTTAGGAGCTAACATAGGCTTTTTTTATTTTGTTATTTATTCTGCGATCTTCCATCGTATGTGTTTAGAAATAGGTCTAGTCTCGATAATCTCTACGATTTGTCCAGGCAAAAACTTATTAGAATTACTGCAAGCAACTTTATATTTTTTTCTTTTTTTAAATAGCTTCCCATACTTAGGATGCCTTATTTTGGTTTCTACAAGAACAGTAACACAATTTTGCATTTTATTTGAGTATATTTTTCCAGTCATATTATTTAATCATTGTAGTTTTTAATTTTGTCACCTTTATAAAGCCATACTTTAACACCAGTTACTCCTGCTTTAGTAAAAGATTCTACAAAACTATAGTCAATATTAGCATCTATAGTATGTCTTGGAATACTACCAAAAGCAAATTCTTCTTTTCTGGCAATTTCGGCACCATTAAGCCTTCCTTTAATCATAATCCTGGCCCCTAATGTTCCAGAATATCTGATTTTTTCGATGTAAGTTTTAGCTAACCTTCTAAAAGGTACATTTCTTTTTAGAGCGTCTGCAATCTCTTGAGCAACTACATTAGCCGAACTAAAAGAGTCTTTGAATTCTAAGATTTCTAACTTTAAATCTTTAGGTAGCTTGAATTTTTTAATTAAAGTTTCTTTAAGTTCAGTAATACTGTTACCCCCTTTACCAATAATAATTCCTGGCTTGGTAGTAAAAATTGTAATTTCTACCTTTCTAAAGTATCTACGAATCACTATTTGAACTAAGCCAGCACTACTTAATTTTTCGTTGATATACTTACGTATAGCAATATCGTTTAGCATCAGTTTGGCATAATTACCTTTACCAGCAAACCAAACCGAACGCTGAAGCTGGCTAGGTAAGCTACTATTATTAGTAACGTTAGCCATTCTACGTCTAGCCCTAAAAAGATTAATTGAAGTTTTTTGACCCATAAAAATTATTTGCTTTTTAAATTAGAATTTGTCAATTTTTTATCTAATTCAATTTTTAATCTAGAGTATCTTTTACGAATTCTAAAGGCCGATCCTCTAGCTCTAGGCTCAATTCTATAATAAGTATATGCTTCCTCAGCGATCATGGTTTTAATAAAATAATTACTATATTCTTCTTGGCTTAAGGCTAAGTTGTTAACAGCATTTTTAATCAAATTAGAAAATTTTTTAACTTTACCTTTATTCATAAAACTTAGTTGAGTTAAGGCCTCGTCAACACTTAAACCAACAATAGCATTAGTAATTAATCTAGATTTTCGAGGGCTATAGTTAACAATAGATTGAGCAGAAAATTTTTTTGGCATAGGTTATTTTTTGTTTCTACGTTTTACAATTAGTTGGCTTCCTGGCTTCTTCTTTTTTCTAGTTTTTACACCTAGAGCATGTTTTCCCCAAGGAGTTTTTGGATATTTTAAACCGATAGGGTTACGAGCTTCTCCTCCTCCATGAGGGTGATCAACTGGATTCATTACTTTACCTCTAACTGTTGGCCTAAACCCTTTTTTTCTAACTCTACCAGCTTTACCAATTCTAACTAACTCATGGGATTCGTTACCAATTCTGCCTAAGGTGCAAGTACACAGTCCAAGGAATTTTTTAACTTCTCCAGAAGGCAGTTTTAGAGTAGTATATTTTTCTTCTTGGGCTGTAACTTGAGCATAATTACCTGCAGATCTAATTAGCTTAGCTCCTTGGCCTGGTAAAGACTCAACCTGACAAACGTAACTTCCTACAGGTAGGTTTTTTAGGTGATAGGTATTACCGTCACTAATATCTTGAGTGGTTTGGTATTTTTCACCTACTTTTAAACCTTTAGTGTAAAGAATGTATTTTTTTTCTCCAGATTTTAGATCAATAACTAAGCTAACAAAAGCTGTTCTACCTGGGTCGTATTCTATAGTTAGAACTTTAAACCCATCTTCAAAGTTTCTTTTAAAGTCAACTGCCCTAACTAATTTACGATAGCCTCCGCCTCTATGTCTGATAGTGATTCTGCCAGAATTATTTCTACCAGCATTGTTTTTTTTGCTAACCAATAGTTTTTTGTATGGTTTATCACCTGTCAAAACTTTTTTGTAATTAATTACAGAAGTTTTTCTTAGGGCGGGGGTTGTAGGTTTATAAAATTTTAGGTTAGACATAATTATACTTTTATTATGCTTTGTATTTTTGTAGGATAAATATAATTAACGCCAAAATTATCGTTTAGATAACTTCTATTAAAAACTACTTTTTGTGGATTTTTTTTTAAAAATATTTTTTTAAGGCTGTACAAAAAGATTCTAGTCATATTAATAAAAATTTAAATTATTATTTGGTTTTGGCAAGTTAGAAGTGTCTTTAGCCAGCTTTTTTACCTCCATGTTTAGCAAATTTTGTAGTTCTAGCAAATTCTCCTAGTTTATGACCTACCATTTCTTCAGTAACAAAGACGTCGATGAATTGTTTACCATTATGAACTCCGATAGTTACACCTACAAATTCAGGAATAATAGTACTCGCTCGACTCCAAGTTTTGGCTACTTTGTTACTACCATCAGCTTTAGCTTTTTGAACTTTTTTTAACAAGCTTTCTAAATAATATGGACCTTTTTTTAGTGAACGAGGCATTTGAGTTAGATTATATAGTTTCGTTTATTTTGGTTATTAAATCTTGATTGATTTGCTGACCTGGAGAAAGATATACAAAGTATTTTTTAGGTCTAAATTGCGTGGTAGCGTATTTTTTAGCACCTTTTTTTTTAGTTTTTATAAAAGTTTTAGAAACTCTAATTTTTTTAACTTTTAGACCAAGTTTAACTAAAAGTTTAGTTAGCTCGATCTTGTTAATATTAAAATTTCGATCCCAAAAAGCAAGTGTAAAGACTCCTCTATCTTGACTTAGGGTTGATTTTTCGGTTTCAACTAAAAAGCAATTAGACATGAATATTTTATTTAGTTATTTTTTCTTCTAGATTTCTCTGAGCGATTGGTGTAAAGATTAGATTATGTTTGGCTGCTAGAACATCTAACTTTAGATTATCGACATTTAATAGTTCAGCGTTGGTATTGGTAAAACCATCTAACTTACCTTTGTCTTCTTTATGGTAAATAATTACTACCGAAGCTCGAGGTTGTTTTTGTTTGGTCTTAGGATCAATTAATAAAGATAGAACTTTTAAAGCTTCTTTAGTTTTAGTATAACTGAAACCTTTGTCAAAAAGATAACCACTGTTATTTTCTAATCTGCTTTTAATTAAAGATTTAAGAGTAGCTAATTTTGCAGATTTATTAATTTTACGATGCCAATTAACAGTGTTTCGAGGACCATGAGTAACACCACCACCAACCCAGATAGGTGATCTACGAGAACCATGCCTAGCTCTACCAGTTCCTTTTTGTCTCCAGGGTTTTTTACCTCCACCACGAACTTCACCTCTAGTTTTGGTATGAGCATTACCTTGCCTATAATTGAGTAAAACAGATCGTAGAGTTTGATGAATCAAGCTATCTTTTGTGCTATAATCTTTAAGACTGTCAAAAGCAGACTGCTTAGATTCAATTTTATCACTGATTATTTGTAAATTCAAAGACATTCTTATTAGTTATTTAATACTTAGAAATTTTTACGACTACTCCATTAGTTCCTGGAATCGAACCTTTAATAAACAAAATTTGATTTTCTTTATCTACTTCTAGAACTTTAGCTTTTTTTAAGGTTAGGGTTTTAGTTCCTTGACGGCCAGACATTTTTGTTCCTGGTAGCACTCTTTGGGGATACATAGATCCAATAGATCCTCTGGCTTTTTTGTGTTCGTGTCCATGGCTAGCTGGCTGCCCACCAAAGTTGTACCTTTTAACTACTCCAGTAAAGCCTTTACCCATAGTTGTAGAAGTTAAATCAATTATATCTCCGTTTTCAAAATCTTCAATATTATAAGAGTCTTTAACTTTATCTTCTGGGATTATAAACTCACCAATTTTTTCTGGATTAAAGTTTTTTAATTTAGAATTTTTAGCTATATGACCTGTTTTAGCTTTAGTCGTTTGAGTTTTACTTTTGTTACCGAAACCAATTTGATAAGCTTCGTAGCCATCTTTTTCTTTAGTTTTCTTTTGTAATAGATTTTGCTCAGCAAACTCAACAGCAGTGACAGCAACTATTTTATTGTCCACAAAAATTCTTGTCATTCCTATTTTTTTACCAAATCCAAACATAGTTATCTATTTATTAACTTTCTTGTTTAACTTTCTTTTTATTTTTTATAGCCACTGTTTCGATCACGATGTCTACTCCAGCTGGCAAACTTAGAGTAGATAAATTATTTACTACATCAGCGTTGACATCATAAATATCAATTAACCTTTTGTGTTCTCTAGACTCAAAAGTATCAGCATGCTTACTATAAACAAAGGTAGCTCTGCGAATAGTGAACTTTCGTCTTTTGGTCTTTAGTGGCACTGGACCGACAACCCTACCTTGAGATTTAATTACTGATTGGATTAGTTTTTTGACAGCTTGCTCTAAGACTCTATGGTCGAAGGATTTTATTTTTACTCGTATTTTAGTCTCTGACATAGAGAATAAGAAAAAGATATTTCTATATATTTTCTGTAGTTATTTATGATTATAAAATAACCTTTTCTTTGTCAAGCAGTAAATGAAATTAATAAAATCTAAAATAGAATTTGTATAGTTTAGTAGTGAATCTTCTTTGTTAAGTAAGTTAAGAGAGTTTTTAAAGTATGTAACCTAAAAAGTCTAAGCCATTTATAAAATCATTTGAAATTTTTATCAGTTTAAAAGTAAATATTAAGATGTAAAAATATCACTTGTGTTTTGTTTAACAAATAATAAATTTTAAAAAATCTTTTGAGATGAGGTTACTAACTTAAAATCAAATAATTTCTTGCCAAATTAATTTTTATGAAGTAATAATAAAAACATGGCCATACTCTTAATCCATCCTCGCAGAGGTTTGTTTCAGATTACTAAGTGCAAAGAGTGCGGTTATATCTTTGAATGTAATAATTGTACAGCTAAACTTACAACCTACAAAGCCACAAACAAATTAGAATTAGTTTGCCATCAATGTCAGAGTAGTTACGACTATCCTAACCAATGTCCAAATTGCAAGAGTCGGAATATAATTTCACTTTTTGGAGGTATTGAAGATTTAGAAGCAAAACTAAAGTCTAGCCAAAAAGAGGTTATTCGTTTAGATCTAATAAAAGATTATACTAAAACTCAAAATACTTTTAGACCAGTTAATTGCGATAGTATTTTTTTGACTACTAGGGTTTATGACCCAGCTATAAATTACGATTTTTTTGATAAAATAATCTTCGTAAAAGCTGAAAATTTGTTAGCTAGTCCTGATTATTTAGTTAGAGAAGAAGTCCTTAAACAAATTACAGAACTTTTTCTAAAAGTTGATCCAAGGTCAGAAATTATTTTTGACACAGCTTCTGTAGAAACTGAATTTTTTCAAGACTTAATTAAACTCAACCAAAATAGACAAACTAACCTAAAAGATTGGTTTTTGGATAACCTAAAAAATGAATCAGAAACTAGACAAAAACTAGGTTTTCCGCCTCATCAAAATTTGATTTTAATCACCACTCAAGAAAAAACTATCGCCCAGTCTTTACACAAAATAAATTCAATCAAAGAAAAATTAGAAAAACAAAATTTTCAGAACTTAAGAACCAAAAAACCATATCCAGCTAGGTTTTTGAAGCGTAAAAATATGTATTCTCACCACCTTCTAATAAAAGTTCCACGTAATTACAAATATTACCTAAAATTACAAAAATTTATTAAAGAAACCACTCAAAATTTAGCTGTGCAAGTTAGGTTAAATCCTAAAAATCTGTTTTAGACTTATACTTGATAAGGTTACTATTAAGTCAATTTAGCTCTTTGAAAAAAATAAATTCTTATTTAAAATTCAACGGACAAAATGCAAGTAGGAGAGCTAACATAAAGTTTAAACGTCTTTAAAGGGCTTTTAACCAGAGATAATTAGATATAAATAAAGTGTTCAGTTTTTTAAATACTGTCTTTAGACTTGAAATGTAAGACCATATGTTTGACATTTTTCTATATTCAGATTTGAATCTTTTATACAAATTGCCAAAGCAATTACTGGTTTTCTAAAGCTCTTTGAGTCTATTCTAGATCCTAGTTAGTTTCTTTAAAATCTCTTTTAGTAAAGAAAATCTAAAACTTTTTTATTTTAAATTTAACTTATTTTAAACTTTAACACTTATGGCTGTTACACAAAGCCCTACAATGGAAGACTTAGTTACTCGAGTTTCCGACAAAATCAATCTAAAAATTGGCGAAAAAGTCCAAGGTAAAATTACATTTTTAGCTAAAAATCAAGCATTAATTAATATTCCTAACGTTGGACTTGGAATAGTTAGAGGTAGAGAATTATATAATGAAGAATTTCTATCTAAACTAAAAATTAGCGAAGAAATTGAAGCTGTCGTCTTAGAGCTTGATAACGAACTAGGAATGATGGAATTGAGTTTTAGAGAAATTGGTAAAGACAAAATTTGGGAAGAAATTCAGCATGCATACGAAGAAAAAAGCATAATTGAATGCAAGATTAGAGAAGCTAATAGAGGAGGTTTCTTGATTAAGGTTAGAGGGGTGGATGGGTTTTTACCAGCCTCGTTACTATCCCCTACACATGCTATTAAGAATGTAAGTGTTGAGGATAACAGCTTACTTTATCAAATGAAAAAATATGTTGGGCAAACCTTTAATGTTAAAATTATTAACATAAACTCTGAAAATGAAACTTTAATTGTTTCTGAAAAAGCTGTAAGCGATGAGATTGCTCAAGTAAAATTACAAAAATACGAGGTTGGAAGTACTGTAGAAGGAGTTATAGTGGGAGTAGTTGACTTTGGTATATTTATCCGTTTTGACGAAGATCTTGAAGGACTAATCCATATCTCTGAAATTGCCTGGAAAAAAGTAGAAGATCCAAAAAAAGAGTATAAAGTTGGGCAAAAAATTAAAGCTAAAATTGTAGATATTGACGATAATAATAGAATTAATCTATCTATAAAACAGCTACTAGAAAACCCTTGGATAAAATTCTCTAAAAGTGTTAAACCAGGAGATAAATTTGTAGGTATGGTTTCTAAAATTGTGTCTTATGGAGCTATAGTAGTCAATAATGAGGATATTCAAGGTTTATGTCATATTAGCCAAATTAGTGAAGAACTGCTTGAGAGTCCAGCTAAAATTCATGAAATTTTAAAAGTTGGAGAAACCAGAGATTTTACAATTTTAGATTTAGAGGCTGATGAAAAGCTTTATTTAACTCTTTTACCTTACGATAAAGCTATGAAAATTCAAGAGCTTATAGTTCAAGAAGAAGCTAAAAAACAACAAGAAGCTATAGACAAAGATAGTAATCAATCTACAACTAATAAGAGCTCAGAGGTTAAAGAAAATCAATAGTTTAGTTATTGACTTAAATCTATTACTTGTATTTTGATAAATCTTTAAACAAATAAAAAATACTAGATCATGGGAAAAATTAAAAACAAAGCTCTAGTTACTTCTTTTTATAAAAATTCTGAGTATGAGTAATAAAAACAAAAAATACCCTGACTCTTCTAGCATCTACGATGATGACTATTATAATCAAGTAGATTTAGGTCATCAAATTAACCCTTATGACCAAGATAAAACCAGCCTATCTAATTTTCCTAGTTATAAAAAATTTCAACTAGGTGAAAAAAACAATCAGCCTAAAAATAATAGTAAATTTCCAAGATTTTTGAGAGGTCAAGATACCAGATCTAACTCTTCTTACTCTAATCTTGATTCAAATTCTACAACTGAACCAATCAGACCTTCTAAGTTTGTTCCTAGTCTAAAGGCAATTTATGGAGGTGGAAATATTAATTCTATAAGTTCAGTTTTTAATAAAGATAATGACGAAGTTAACGGCTTAAGAAGAGTTTTTAGAAAATCAATGATTTTTTTTACTATCCATTTAATTTTATTTTTTATTCTTAATATAATTAGTTGGAGTTTTGGTTTTTGGAATATCTTCTTTAATCTTTTACTGATTACCTTATACGTTGGAGTTACTAATATTTTTTATATTATTGTAGCTGACAAAAGTTATGTTTATTTAGCTATTTTAGGACAGTTTATTTTGATTATCCTAATCAACTCTTTTTATGGACTAGGTTTTCATTTGATTACTTTATTTTTTACTTTAATAATTATACTTTTTAGTTATTTAGCTTATGCTGAGCTAGAGAAATTTCAACTTAGTTCTAGACTATTTTCGATCTCTCATATTACTTCTGAATCTACTAGAATATTACTTACAACAGCTTTTTTAGTGATTGCCTTGAGTATTTTTAATGGGATAAAAAACGAAAGTAGTAGTATTTTTGTAGAAAGGTTAATTTTTAGTAACGAAGCAATTTTTGATAATTTTTTTATTGAAAATTCTAGCAGATTATCAGTCAATAAATATGTTAATATTGTTAAAGGAACTTTCAGACTTAATACTAATACGTCAGCGGTTACTTATTTTGACCCTACCACATTTAAGAACAGGCCAGCTACTTTTAGAGATTTTTTAAGTGAAAATTATAGAACTGATAGTATCCTAAATCAGGGCCAAGAAGACGAAGTCAGAAACCAGTGCGTTAGTGACACTGGATCTGCTTTTGAGTCCGAAGAGTGTAGCCAAAAAGTAAAAGAAAGAGAAGATGAGATTTTAGATAATTATAGGTTAGTAGCTTTTAGCGGTTTAAGTAACCGTGGAGTTAATTTAACTTTAGACGATCAACTGTTAGTTGAAGATTTTAGAAAAATAGCCAAAGAACACTATGCTAACAAAATTAAAGATTTTGAAAACCCTGAAGAGCTAGAAGATAATTCAGTTGTGCCTGAGCCTCTGCTAATAATTCTCTCGATTATCTCTCAAGATAGTATTATCCCTGCAGTTTTTGCTATTATGACTTATCTAATACTTTTTATTTTTAAGTTTATTTTTGCTTGGCTAGCCTTTTTAATTACTTGGGTTATTTGGATAATACTAAAAACTACTGGTTTTACTCAAATAGAGGTAGAAACAGCTGAGTCTGAGATTGTTAGTATATAGCATTATACGTATTTTCGCATCAACTTGCATAAATATTATACAAAATTAACTCCTTAAAAGCTACTTGTTTGGTTGTTAAAAACCTAAATAACGAAACTATCTTTAAAGATTAAATAGTACATAGACAAAACATAGTTAAAAGATAATCAAGAACTTATCTAGATCTGGTGTTTGTAAGGAAGTAGTTTTTTTGAGATCAGAAAATACAGACTCAATTCTAGCTCTAATATGGAGTAAATGAATATCAAATTGTGAAGTAATATACTAACTGTTAACTACTCACAGTGTAGTTTTTCTAACTTTGTTTTCTTTATTTAATCAAACTTAAACCTTCAGTTAAATTATAATTTAGTTAGCATTTGGGTATAAAAAATAATCAACTGTCCCTTGTTATAAACCTATCTGATTATTCTTCCTCCAAAACAAAAGCTTTTAGGTTTTAATTACTTCAAAAATTGTAATTTAAAATTTCTTCTAACCTAGTATTTTAGATGTAAAAAAATCAACTAAAAATAATTTCTTAAGTTTTATTTAAATTGTAAAAAATTTCAAATGGACTCTATAATAATATATATTCTTGCATTCCATGTTTCAAGCACCCTCTTAATCTTTTTCAAAAAAGGTTGGTTACTAAGTTATGCAAATAGGGTTTGATTTAGGTATAATTTACAAAATTGTAGATTTACAAAAAGCCACCTTATCCTAACTTTTTTTCTAAATAAAGACTAAAAATTCCTTATTTAAAGAGAAATTTGAAGTATGTCTTATAGACAATTTAGGGATATATAAAGCATGGTAGTTGACAAAAAATCTATCCTTAATCATTTTCAATTCTATTCATGTCAATATCTAAAGTAAAAACAGGAGATAAGGTAAAAGTTATCAGCGGTAATTATAAAGGCCATATTGGCCATGTAACTAAAGTTATCAAACACTCTAAAGGCAAAAGGGTTTCGATTTCTGATGTACCTAAAATAACTAAGTATCGGAAGTCTTACACCTACCAAGGTCAAAAATACCCTGGAATGAAAACTTTAATTGATAGATTTTTGCATATTTCTAACGTTGCCCTTTTGGATGATCAAGGTAAACTTAGTAAAACCAGAATTGAAATCAAAGACAACAAAAAAACTAGAGTTTTTAAAACTACTAACAAGACGGTGACTTACTCTAGTAAAGACCTAGCAAAAGCTTCTAAAGATTCTAAAAAAACAAAAGAAAAAGTCGATCCAAAAAAAGTCGACCAAGAAAAAAAAGTAACTGACAAAAAAGATAGCAAAAGTTCTATTTAAAAATAAATCTTAAGTCTAAAAGTTTTTTATGAGCAAAGCAATCAAATTATCAACTAAATCGTTTTTGGAAGGTACTAATTCTAGCTTAATTAAAGGTTACAAGAACATTTTTAATTCTCCGAATATTGATAAAATATCTATTAACATAGGTGTAGGCAAGTATGATAGTAAACAAAAAGAAACTATCGCTTCTTATTTGGCTAAATTAACTGGACAGAAGCCAAAAAGGGTTATTTCTCGTAAATCTGTATCTAACTTTAAACTAAGAAAAGGTGACTTAGTTGGCTTAGTAGTTACCTTACGTAAAGAAAGAGCTTATAATTTTTTACTTAAATTAATCTACATAGCCTTGCCTAGAAGTAGAGATTTTAAAGGGTTAAGTAGAAATTTATTTGACAAAAACCAAAAGACCTATAGTATTGGTATAAAGTCAGCTTCTATTTTTCCTACAGTTGGTTTTGGTGCATCTACTGATTTTGGTATGCAGATCAATATTACCTTTAAAGATTCTAGAAAAGACAACATTAAATTACTTGAAATGATAAACTTTCCTCTAGCAAAAGTTCAAGCTTAATTACACTAAATCATTATGGCCAGTAAAGGATTAATCGTAAAATCACAACGTAAACCAAAGTACAAATCCAGAAAAGTACGCAGATGTCCACTATGTGGAAGATCAAAAGGTACTATTAGATATTTTGGTAATGTGTGTAGAATTTGTGTTAGAGAAATTGTAAGAAAAGGCGATGCTAATGGCTTTACTCAAGTATAAGTAATATATTTTAAAAATCTTTATTAATCCCGTAGTAGAAAAAATATGTCAATGCAAGATACCCTAAGTGATTTTGTCTCCAGAATCAATAATGCAATCTTAATTAATAAGTCTGAAGTAGTAGTTATTAAAAGTAAACTTACCGAGAGCATAGCTAAATGGATGACTAGACATAAGTTTTTTGAAGGTTTTCAAGAGCATAATAAATTCTACCTTAAAATCAAAATTACTCCTAACCAAATTGGTAAGCTGGTTAGAGTTTCTAAGCCAGGTCAAAGAGTTTATTGTAAGGCTAATAGTTACCCAACAATAGTTAATGGGATTGGATTTAGCATTATTTCGACTTCTCAAGGGATTTTTTCTAATTATCAACTAGTCAAAGACCAGATGAACCTTGGCGGTGAAGTTCTTTTTCAAATTATAAAAGCTCAAAATGTCTAGAGTCGGAAAATTACCAGTAATTATACCTCAAGGAGTTCAAGTAAATTATGATGAAGTCACTAGGATTTTTGTAGCTAAAGGTAAACTTGGAGAAGATTCTTGTAAGATTCATGAGCTTGTTAAATTAGATATTAAGCCTGAAGAAATTATAGTTTCAGTTAAAAATCCTGAAAACAAGGTAGAAAGATCTTTATGGGGAACTACTAGATCTATTTTGAATAATTTAGTTATTGGAGTTTCTCAAGGTTTTAGTAAACAGTTAGAGCTTAACGGGGTTGGCTACAAGATGGAGTTAAGAGATAAACTTATACTTAACCTCGGTTTTTCTCATCCAGTAGAAATTTCTGTGCCTGCTGAAATTAATATAAAAGTAGAAAAAAATCTCCTTTCTGGCACCTCTTACAGTAAGCAAGCAATTGGAGACTTCTTTACATATATACATGATCTTAGACCATGCGAACCCTACAAACACAAAGGTTTTAAATTCTCTGATAGGTACTATATCAAAAAAGAAATTAAGAAATAATTATGACTAAAAGTCTAGCAAAAATCAGAAGAACTAAAAAAAAGCTTAACTACGACTATCCTGTGGTAGTAGCTACAAAAACCAATCAGCATATTTATGCTCAAGTTTTAGAAGCTAAAACCAAAAAAATAGTCTTCTCTGCTAGTTCTAAAAATATTAAAAAAGGAACTAAAAAAGAAAAATCTCAAATTGTAGGCAAAAGAATCGGAGATTATTTAAATAGTAAAAAAATTGACAAAATAGTTTTCGATAGAAATGGTAACCTTTACCACGGCAGAATAGCCGAATTAGCTGAAGGTATTAAAAATAGCAAAATAGAAATATAATTTATTACTTTTATAATATTATGGAAGAAAATCAAAATCAAAATCAACAAACACCTAAAACCAACGACCAAGCAGCAAAAACTGAAGTAAAAACTCAAAAAAATTCTAGCTATAGTCAGTCTCGAAATTTTAGTAGGGATAGTAGATCAAGGAGAGGTGATAGAGAAGATCGAAGATCTAGAAATAGAGGTGGAGGAGTTAATCTAAAAAAAAGAAAAGGCTTAAAAGGTAGAAATCGTAATTCTAGAAAAAACTCTGCTGATAACGGTCCAGAGATTCAAAGTAAAGTAATCCAAGTAAGAAGAGTAACTAGGGTAGTTAAAGGAGGTAAAAGAATGAGATTTTCGGCTTTAGTAGTTGTTGGTGATGGTGAAGGCTCAATAGGTTACGCTATCAAAAAAGGTTTAGATTTTCAGGATTCTGTAAACAAAGCTACGACAAAAGCTAAGCAGACTATGTTTAAAGTCAGTATTAATGAAGATGGCAGTGTGCAATTTCCTTCTTTAACAAAGTATAAATCTTCAATTGTATATCTTAAACCAGCTAAAGCTGGTACTGGTCTAATTGCTGGTGGTTTTGTTAGACCAGTTATAGAATTAGCAGGAATCAAGAATTTATATTCTAAAATTGTTGGTAGTAGAAACAAAATTGCTGGAACCCAGTCTGTAATCGAAGCTCTTAAAAAATACAAACTTAATACCAATCTTAATCTTAAATAAATAAAAAATTATGTCTGATATTGAATTAATTAAATCAATTAGAGAGAGAACTGGTCTGTCCTTAAAAGATATAAAAAACGCTGTAGCTGAGTCTAACTCAAAAAATGAAGAGGAGATAATTGAATCTCTTAGAAAAAAAGGTGTTCTCAAGCAACAGGCTAGAGAAGGTAGAGCTACTGCAGCAGGCTCTGTGTTTACTTATAATCATGAGAATAGAGTTGGGGTTTTAGTTACTTTGGAGTGTGAAACTGATTTTGTAGCTAGGTCAGATGATTTTATTGCTTTTGGCAATGATTTAGCTTTACACATTGCTGCTTACGAACCCAAATTTGTAAAAAAAGAAGATGCTCCAGAAGGCTATGTAGAAAAAGAAGTAGAAATTATGAAAGAGCAATTAGAAAAAGAAAACAAATCGGCAGACGTAATTGACAAAATTATTCAAGGTAAAAAAGATAAACTTCTATCTCAGGTTTCTTTACTTTCTCAAAATTTTATTAAAGATGATAAAATAACAGTTGGAGATCGCTTAATTCAAATTGGCCAAATAACTGGAGAGAATGTACAGATTGGAAACTTTAGAATTCTTAAAGTATAAATAAATGTCAGATTTTTCTTTACAAGCCACCGTTAGAAGCGTAGTTGGCAACCAAGTTAGAAAGCTAAGGCGAGATGGTAAGTTGCCTGGGGTTATTTATGGTCAAAAAAAAGACTCAACTAATCTAGAAGTAGATACTTTGGAATTTAACAGAATCTATAAAAAAGCTGGAAAAACTCACGTAGTCACTCTAAAACTAGACAAAGAAGAGATTCCTTGCTTGATTCACGATGTAGATGAAGATCCAGTAAAAAGTTTTCTTAGGCATTTTGATTTATTAGCTGTTGATCTAAAAACTAAAATTAAAACTCAAATACCAGTTCATGTAGTAGGACAATCTCCAGCAGCCAAAGAATCTGGGGCTATTGTTTCAATTATTCTTCAAGAAATTGAGATTGAAGCCTTTCCAGATAAGATTCCCGAATCTATTGAAGTTGACATTTCTAACTTAACTTCTTTAGATCAAGTAATTCATGTATCTGATCTCAAGAGTAAAGACTATGATATACTTACAGATGAACATGAAACCCTAATTACTTTAGTAATTGCCAAAGAAGATTCTCAAGAAGAAGCTTCCGAAGTTGGAACTGAAGAAAATCATGAGGGAACCCCTCCAGAAGCTAAAACCGAATAAATTTCTAGAAAAATAAAAAGATATAATTAATACCAAATGATTGTTTTAAGTAATTTAAAGAAAACTGTTAAGCCTTCAAAACGAGTGGGTCGTGGTGGTAACCATGTAAAAAATGCAGGTAAAGGTCATAAAGGACAAGTAAAAAGAGCTGGTAAAACCAGGTTAGGATTTGAAGGAGGTCAGAAGTCTTTGATTAGAAGAACGCCAAAATTTAAAGGTTATAATTTTACTGGAAAAATTGATAAGCAAATTGAAGTTCTTAGTTTGACCATGATATCTAGCAATTACAAAGATGGAGATACTATAGACCTTAATTCACTTAAAGAAAAAAAAATCATCAGTCCTAAAACTAAGCTTGTAAGGCTTATTAATTCAGGCAAGCTAACTATAAAACCTAAATTTGCTGATGGCATCTATTTGACTAAAGGGGTTAAAGCCCTCATATAAAAAATATCAAGGGTGTGTAGCTCAGCTGGTTAGAGTGTCTCACTGATAATGAGGAGGTCGCTGGTTCAAGTCCAGCCACACCCACCACTCAACTAAAGAAAAAACTAGAAAATTAAAATAATATGATAAGTAAATCCATACTCAAATACCCACCAATCAAATCTAGCATAAAAAAAATTGCAGATAATAATTTTGTCCTTACAGTAGAGCCATTACTTCATGGTTATGGTTATACTTTGGGTAATTCTCTAAGAAGATTGTTACTTTCTTCAGTACCTGGTTTTGCTATTACTGAGATTAGAATTAATGACCTAACTCACGAATACCAGCCGATTGACGGAGTAGTTGAGGATGCAATTGATGTGATAATTAATTTAAAAAAACTAAATTTTAAGATTCTAACAGATGATGATTCGGTAACTATTAATCTGAATAAATCTTCAGCTGGGGAGGTTAGAGGTAAAGATTTTAAAACCGAAAAAAAAGCAGAGATTGTTAACCCTGAAGAGTATATCTGTCATTTAAGTAAAGATATTGATTTAGATATTGAAATCAAAGTTGCTAGGGGAGTAGGCTACTTACCTAACGAAAAGATCAACTTCGCAGGAAATATAGACCCGCACATAATCTTAGTTGACGCTTTGTTTAGTCCTGTAACTAGAGTTGAACTCAACGTAGAGCAAGTCCGCGTAGGAGATAAAACTGATTATGATAAATTAGAATTAAACTTTACCACCAATAAAACAGTAGAAGCCAAAGAAGTTGTAGAATTTTCTATTTCTATTCTTAATGATTTGTTTTTACAAATTGGCTCTGCTCTTAAGTTTACTAATGTCTTAACTCAAGACCAAGTAGATCAAGAATTAGCTAGGGAACTAAAAGAAGCAGACCTAAAGCTTAAAGAAGCTGAAACAAAAAAAGAAGAGGTAAAAGAAAAAGTTATAGATTTAGATGAAAATATAGTTGCCATTTTAGAAAAAAACGGTATAACTAGTAATGAAGGATTGAAAAAAATTAAACTCAAACAATTAGATGATTTTGCTGGTCTCGGCAAAACTGAAATTACAGAAATTAAAAAATATATCAAAAAAATAAAAGCTTAAAATGTCACAAATAGACTGGAGCAAACTAATTAGATTAGATTACTGGTTCGAAGGAGTAGCTGGAAATACTTCTATTACCCCACCTCTAGAAATTTATAGTTTTCACTATTGGTTTTTTCTTTGGTTTTATAGTATTGTTTTTAGCTTAGGAGTTGTCATTAAGGTAATAATAAGCTATATGCATATCGAAAATCCAGTTAGGCTAAAGTTAGATTTGCTTGGTAATAATTTTATCTGGGTAGGAATTGTTGGCTCAAGTTGGTTTATATTAAGGCAAATTCGAATTGGATTTCTTGGAGCTAGGTTTTGGAATTTATTAATTATTATTTGGATAGCTGGATTATCAATCTATTTAATTAGGTATTATATATTATATTTTAAGTTTGAATATTTGTATTTCAAAAATAAAACCCTAGTAGATTCACAAAAGTTTGTTTGAAATAAAAGTTTTTAGATAGTTATACTCAAAACAATTCAGATTGGGACAAATCAGAAACAACCCGTACCTTTTTTTTGGAGTCAGAATTTGAAGACTTCTAGCGATTTATTTCAAAAAAATCCGTTTTTGATTTGGGGGTGAGTATAATAAAAACATATCTACAAGACTTCCGTAAGAATTGAATTTTACTACTAAACGTAGCTTTAGTTAAGTATTTAAATACAAAATATAGTGGTGTCTGCGGAAGCTTTGTTATTAAACATCCTTTTTCTGATAGTACAACATCTTCTTTTTGAGTCTGCCAGATAAGATTGGGTTTAAATTTTTTCTGCTTTAAAAATCTTTCTACTGTATCTCCACTTGTTTCTAAATACTCTGCTATATAGTCACAGGTATAGAACTTAGGAGAATTTACCAAAAACTGTTGATATTGTTTTGCTGTAATAGCCATGAATAAATGTTAAATTTATAGCTATATTTTTATTAAACAATTTTTAGTTTTTGCGGAAGTTGTGTTTACAAAACTTTAATTTCATATAATAAGTATTAATCAACAGTAAAAATAAGTTTTGAGAGATGATTAATAATTTAATACTCCTATCCCAAAACTCAGAAAAATAAGTCACTTTTTGTTTACTTAATCAAAAAAAGTGCTAGCTTTGTGAAAACTCATACCTTTGCTTTATTTAATCAAACTATATTTAATTCAGTTTCAAAATTTATATTTTTTAAGCTTAAAAAGCCATAAGACGGCTTCAAAATTCAATTATATTTGCTCTAAAGAATTTGCTTATGAAACCCGTAAAACCTTTAATTAAATCATAATTTAGCTAGCATTTGATATACAGACTTTTTAAATTTATTAACTTATAAGCTGACCTTAGTGATGATAAATAACGAATAGACTATATGTGACAAAAACTTCTATTTTTATTTTCAATTAATCATGTTACTTAGATTAGTCAATATTTATCGCACTAGCCCGTTTTTGAAGGATTCTAGTTTTTTGTTTATATTTAATACTTTAGTTAGTTCAGTTAATTTTATTTTGCAATATATTGTTTTACGCTTTTTTAATAATAATAACGAATTTAGCCTGTGGGTTTCTCTTAGCGGTCTAATAACCGTAGTCTCTACTCTGGTAGCTGGAGTAAGCATCGAAATTGTTAAGAATTCTTCACAATTGGCAAGCGAGGATGAAACTTTACCTTATGTTTATTTTAATTTCTTAATCACCAAAATTCGTCAATTTTGTCAATATACTTTAATAATTTCTCCTTTATTAGCTTGGATTTTAGAATTTGTAATTAATTCTGGGAGTGTATTGTTGGTTTGGCTAACTTTAGTAAATCTAATTTTAGGAGTTTATCTAACTCAAAATCGAAATTTACTTTTAGGCCTTTTAGATATTTTTAATTATAATCTTAGTAACTTTTTGATTACAGTCTTAAGATTGATTTTTACAATTGGACTATTAATTTTTAGTACTGGAATTTTTGCTTTACCTCTAGGAGCTTTAATTAGTACTTTTTTGGGCTATATTCTTGTAGAATTTATGTTAAATCATAAAAAATTAAAATTAGAAAAAAAAATAGACTACCAAAATACTAAAAACTTTAGTCTTAATAAAATCCTTAAAGAATTTACTCAAACTGGAATCGTACTTTTTGGTGGGGCTTTATTTTTACAACTTTCAGCGATCTCAGCCGGTAGACTTTTACTAGATAAAACTGACAAGGACGTTTTTACTTTATTAGTATTTTTTGGGCAAATTATTTATTTTGGGTCGATTTCTTTTTTATCGGGCTTGGTAGCTCATGCCACCCGAAGTAAAAATCATAAGATTTATTTATTCTCAATTTTTGGTGTTAGCTCTATCGCTATAATTTTTGGCTCAGTGATTTGGCTCCTTGGTAATTTTATTCTGGCTGTTTTAGGCCAAGCAGAATTTAGCGAAGCTATTCCCCTAATTATTATGTATTCTGTTTTTGTTGGCCTTTACAACATTATTTATGTTTCTTTACAATATTTAGTAGCTAAAAACCTAAGTTTGATTGGTATGTGGGTTTTTGTTTTTTTAGGAATTTTTATATTGCTTCTAAGTATTTTTTCTTTGGGTTATTTAGATTTTTATAGTCTCTTTAACTTGACAAATACTAGTCTAAATCAAAATGTATTTAATTTAGTTACTACCAACATCTTGGTGGCGGCTGTTGGAGCTATGTTTTTTGTAATAAAAATTATTAAGAGTAAAGAATTTTAAAATGAAAATTGCAATTATTGGTACTGGGTATGTGGGTTTAGTCACTGGAACTTGTTTTAGTGAACTTGGAAACGAAGTTATATGTGTTGATAATAATCTAGAAAAATTAGAAAAACTAAAATCTGGATACGTACCAATTTATGAACCTGGTTTAGAAAAAATTTTTGATGAAAATATTAAATCAAGAAGATTAACTTTTACAGATAATCTAGAAAAAGCTATAGGTTTTGCTGAGGTTATTTTTCTTTGCTTACCTACACCCCCGCGTGAAGATGGTTCGGCTGATCTACAATATGTTCTTGGAGTTAGTGAGCAGATAGCCAGATTAATCAAATCTTACAAGGTTATTGTAAACAAAAGTACAGTTCCAATTGGAACTAATAACAAAGTCAAAAGAATTATAAAAAAAATAACTGACGTAGATTTTGATATTGTCTCTAACCCAGAATTTTTGCGAGAAGGAACCGCAGTAGAAGATTTTCTTAATCCTGACAGAATAGTAATTGGGCTAGAGTATGAGTCAGAAAACAAAGCTAAAAAAATTCTATCAGAGTTATATAAACCTTTAGAGTCAGAATCTTCACCAATATTATTCATGGATTGGGAGAGTAGTGAAATGACCAAGTATGCAGCTAATTCTTTTTTGTCAGTAAAGATTAGTTTTATAAACGAAATTGCTAATCTATGCGAGCGAGTTGGGGCTGATGTAACCAAAGTCAAAACTGGAATCGGTAGTGACCCTAGGATTGGTAGTAGATTTTTAAACGCTGGAGTAGGTTATGGTGGAAGTTGCTTTCCTAAGGATGTTCAAGCTCTAATGAAAACTGCAGAAGAATATCATTACGACTTTAAATTACTAAACTCAGTTATCAAAGTTAATAATCTACAAAAACTCTCTATAGTCGAAAAAATTTTAAAAAGATTTAGAGATCACAAAAATTTGCAAATTGCTGTTTGGGGCCTAGCCTTCAAACCTGATACAGACGATGTTAGAGAGTCTCCAGCTATTTCAATAATCAAAAAACTTTTAGAAAAAGGAGTAAAAATAAAGGCTTATGATCCAGAAGCAAAAGAAAACTTTGAACGTTTTGCAATGTATTATCCTGATAAAGCTAGTCAAGAATTAATTGAGTTTGTAAAAGACAAATACCTTGCTTTAGAAAATTCAGATGCTTTAGTAATTGTTACCGAGTGGCTAGAATTTCAAGAAGCTGTAATGAAAAAAATTAAGTCAACCCTTAAACAGCCTGTAGTTTTTGATGGAAGAAATATCTTTGACCCAGAAAAAATAAAAAAAGAAGGCTTAGAATATTACGGAGTTGGTAGAAAATACATAGGATAGGATTATAGAACCCGTTTGAAATTTTTTACTAGTTTATACTCAATTTAGTTTCAAAATTTACATTTTTAAATCTTAAAAAGCTGCAAAATACCTTTAAAATCAAATTAAGCTTAGTTTTGGTGTTAAATTTGGTTATGAAATGGGTGTTAACCTATATACTAGTTAGACATTTTGGATATCCTAAACTTACTTTAAAACAAACATATATATCTAAGTTTAATGTAAAATTGCTATAAAAGTAAAAATTAAAAAGTTGTTTATATTAACTTTGCCCCATAACTCAGATTTATAAATTTACAAAATTTCGATCCTATGAAATAGCTGTTAAATCTGTTTTTTTAAGAAAGTTTAAGATACATAAAACGTTTAAGTCGTGTAGGGGGCTATATTTTAGATTTTCTTATTTAAGATTAGCTATAAAGCATTTCTTAATTTTTATTTTAAATTAACAAAAAATTTCGAATGGGCTCTATAAAGTACAAAATCAAAAAACTATTAAAGTTTATTTTTGCTTGACACAAAATAGATTTTTAGGTTTATGTTATGTAATACTTTAATACTAATTAAATACAAAACTAACTACACTAAATGTCTAAATCAATAATTACCAAAGTTACAATGATTTGTCTTTTGTCTGGAATTTTTATTTTTAGCTCTAGCCAAATCTCTGCAATTGCCAATGAAAATACTAGCTGGACTAGCAGCAGTTCAAGTTTGCAAACCCAAGATCTTGATAAAATCGATTCTGTAATCGTCACTCTAGAGAATACTGAGTCAATACCTAATTTTACTAAAAAAGTAAAAGAGAAAAATCAAGATAAAAAAATTTTGAAAGATCAGTCGGTTAGAATTTATGAAGAAAAAATCACTAGTCAATCTACAGAAGAAACTAAGAGTCAGTTAGAAAATTCTAGAACTCTTAAACTTACCCTAGAAGAAGGTCAAGATCTAAGGCAAGCTATAAATGAATTAAAGTCTGTAGAAGGAGTGAAAGCCGTTCAACCAAACTATATTTATAGATCTATGGGTTATACTCCAGATGATTTAAATGCTTTACAATGGCAACTAAAAGATGCTAATAATGGCATTAACGCTGAATCAGGATGGCAAAAAGTAGGTCAATTAATCAATGGAAATACAAATTGTGCCTCAAACAGCAATTGTGGTGGCTTGTCTAATGTAAAAATTGCAGTTATTGATAGTGGGGTAAATGGGGCAGCATTGCCTGGCACTAAGTTTGACTCTGCTAATGCTCTTAGGTTATATTCTGCTAATGAAAACACTGGTCAGTGTAGCTCAATTTCTGGAGCTACTGGCATAAATGGAAGTAATAATTTCTGGTATTTTGATAATGTTTGTGCTGCTAAAGGTGCTGGTGTATTAACTAATTCTGCCTCAGTAGATGGAGTTCCTTGGGGTTCTGTTCCTGATAAAAGCGGTCATGGAACAGCTGTAGCTAGTATTATTGCCATGCCTGATAGTACTCCAGGTTCAGGTATCGGAATTGCTTATAACACAACAATTCTTCCAATTGGCTTACAATCAACTAAAGATCCTGACCCAGATGTATTTAATACTTTCGAAATTGCTAGAGGTATCGAGTGGGCAGTAGATAAAGGGGCAGATGTAATTAACATTTCTTTAGGAGGTAAGAATGCTACAGATCCAGCTATGGAAGCAGCTATCAATGAGGCTACCAGTAAAGGAATTGTGGTTGTATCTGCTGCTGGTAATAGTGGCGATAGTGGGGTACATTATCCAGCCGGTTATAGCAATGTAATCTCAGTTGGTTCAATTAACAGAAGTGGGCAAAAATCAAGTTATTCTTCATTTAATTCTACTGTTGATTTAGTGGCACCTGTAGATGACGGGGGTATTGGTATGTATATCAAATGTGGTAACACATCTCCTTTATATGCTATATCTAAATGTCGAGGAAAAACTATTGGAGCTTCAGGCGATATTGCTGGAACCTCTTTTGCTGCTCCTCAGGTATCAGCAGTAGCAGGTTTAGTTAAGAGTACAAATACTAGCCTAGGTGGGCAAGAAATTTATCAAAAACTTATCAATTCAGCTAGAGATATTAATACTTCAGGAAGAGATAATTTTACTGGTTATGGCTTATTGGATCTTGATGGGGCTATATTAGCTGATTATTGGTCAGGATGGAATACAGACTACCAAGGTACTTTTTATAACCCTGTACAAGTAGTTTCTACTGATAATAGAATCTATCAGACTACAGTTGGAGGAGGTGATTTGATTTACCTTAGATCTTCTACTGATGGAACTAGCTGGACACCATGGAGAGAATATGGTGGTAGAACTCAACACGATATTGGCATGACTTATTTTAATAATACTTTATATCAATTCGTGACTGGTGTCGATAAAGAACTTTATTATAGAACATCAACCAATAATGGAAGCTCATGGTCAGGATGGAATACAGACTACCAAGGTACTTTTTATAACCCTGTACAAGTAG
>CAZVWQ010000003.1:46660-90509 GCA_964631275.1 uncultured Candidatus Saccharibacteria bacterium
TAATAATACTTTATATCAATTCGTGACTGGTGTCGATAAAGAACTTTATTATAGATATTTAATCGAGGAATAATTCCGCAAAGCAAATCTATGCTACAGCAACAAAATCAAAGAAAAAAATCTGTAAGTTTTAGATTCGGAGATAGAGATTTTAAAATATTCGGTATCGAAGGCGATTATATATTTGAAAAAATAAAAAAAACCAAAACCTTTTATGAAATCGATCTTTTAAACTATTTGACTTTTGTATACAAAAAACTAGACTTAATTATTGATGTGGGGGCTAATATTGGAAATCATTCAGTATTCTTTGGTTCAATATTAGCAAATAAAGTAATATCTATAGAGCCAAATCCTGTAGTTGCTTCTATTTTAGAAGAGAATTTAGAAAAAAATCTAATAAACTCCTTGGTTATATCAAAAGGGCTTTCTTTCGAAGAATCAAAAAATAGATTAAATATAAGCTATAGTAAAGAGAATTTGGGAATGTCAAAAATAGATCCAAATTCCAGTTTACAAGATTCGATAGAGATAGAATTGACATCCTTAGATTCTCTAACAGAGGAATATCAACTTAACAAAATAGACTTAATCAAGATTGATATCGAAGGATACGAAATGAATGCTCTAAAAGGAGCAGTAAAAACTTTAGATCAAGGTAGCTTTGATTTACTGGTTGAAATATCTGATCTTAATTTGAAAAAAGATTTTGATGAGTTTCTTTCCAAATATGATTATAAAGCGGTTACTAGATGGGGGGCCACCGATATGTGGCATTATACAAAAAAAGGATTTCTATTCTCTTTAAAGTGTAAATTTTATTGGTATATTTTTAAGGTTTTTCATAAAGTTAAAAATCCTCCTAATGCTAGACTTTTCTTATAAGCTAAAGAAGTTCTTTACTAATAAAGCTTTATTTCAGGATTCATATATTTTTTTTGCAGATTTTAGAAGAGTTCGTGATGATTTTAAACCTAACAAATTACCAAATTTTAAGAAAGTTAAAACAAATTGTGAAAACTGCATAGTAATGTGTGCTTGGAAAAGGGTAGATAACGTTGGTGTAACGATTAGAGAGATACAAGCACAAAACCTAAACATAGATGTATATATTTGGAATAATAATTATTATGAAAAAAACAAACTAGAGCAAGAAATTAATCAATTTGATTTTGTTAAAGTCTTTCACTCACCCAAAAATATAGGTGGTTTCGGCAGATTCTATATTTCTAAGACCCTACTAAATCTTTCCTATAAGAGAGTTATTTTTTTAGATGATGATCAAGTTTTACCTGATCAGTATTTAAGCACATTAATTTCTGAGCATAAACCAAAAAGCGTTGTAACTAGCTGGGGCTATGTGATTAAAAATAAAAACAACTATTGGGATAGATTTGACCCGGGGCCCGGAGAAGAAGTGGATTATGCAGGAACTAGAGGGTTAGTTGTTGATATTAATTTATTTAAAGTTCCAGAGATGTTTGAATGTCCTAAAAAATACTGGTTTGTTGAAGATCTTTGGTTATCATATGTAGCAAGAAACCAAGGATATAATCTAATTCGAAGCTCAACTCAATCTATTACTCCAGATGACGGAAAAGATCAAAGTCAAAAAAGGCTTATGGTTTATAGAAAAAATAGTATGCTTAGATTCTTAATAAGAAAAAAAGATTTTAAGTTAATTAATGCAACTAAAGTTTAAAGTTGGTTTAAGTAACTCAATTACGTTAATTCCTAAATTTAAGTTACTTATTAACCTTACATTATAGCCTTGCCTACCTTTTGCCGACCAGAACTCTAAGGCTATTTGAAGCAACTGACAACAGACTTCCTTTAAATAAGTCCGAGCTATATTAGTAGCTCAAGTCTGGTCAGCACTTTGGTACAAATACGCTCTACTTTAATTAACCTTATAGAACCCATTTGAAAATTAATGATACCCCCTAATAAAGACATTGTCCTAGACACACAAGTTTAGGAGGTACCGAAAGTTCAATTGGTAATTGGTATATAGGGCTTATAGGAAAGATTATTGAGACTTTTTGGTTAGAATATTTCCATTTCTTAAAATTAAAACTAAGAATAAAAATTTAAACAAAAAATCTACAAAGGCAACTCCCAAAACTCCAAAGGCAACTCCCAAAACTCCAAAAAAATAACCTAGAATAAAGATTATTATTATACCTATTAAACTAGCTATAACGGTAGTCGCAAAATCATAACTCTCATAATGTGAAAGAGTCATAATATTTGATATCAAAAAACTTGGAAAATAAAATATAAAACTAGATAAAAGTATAATTAAAATGTTTAAAGTTCTGATAAAAGGATACTCACTTTGTGGATCAATCAAAAATATTCCTATTGGTGAAAAAAGTGTAGCCATAAAGAAAACTACCAAACCTCCAAAAATAGAATATACTATCCACTCAATTAAAATCTGAGCGGTTATACTGTTAGTATACTTTTTAATTAAATTTCCCAAGAAGCCAATTTTTTTGCTTAATAAATTTTTTCTGACTTTGCTAGAAACCATAGGTAAAGTCATAGAAGGTATTATCAAGCCAACCATATATAATTTATTAGCGTTATAATAAGTTCCTAGATCTATATCTGAAGTATCTAGAATATCTAATACTATCTGAGTACCTCTCACCAAACCAATAAAAATACTAGTAATAGTTAAATAAAATAAGGCCTTTTTATTTTTCATTAGGATAGCTAAGCTCGGCTTGGCCCAAGATATATATTTACTCTGCCAAATAAAATCAGCAGATATCATTATCATTCTTCCGATTAAAGTTACAAAACCAAAGAACCACAATGGATTCATGCTAAAAATATTAGTAAAAGAATATAGTAAAAGAAAGACAACCATTACTAACCTTTCTAAAAGATCAGTTAGACTATATTTCCAAGTTTCTTCGTTAGCATCACAAATAGCTCTAAAGGCTTCATCAGCCAGAATTATAAACTGCGAACTAAAAATTAATACAGTTAATTCGAGCTCTTTAATAGAGGTAAAATTAATAAAAACCAAAATTAAAACAATACCGATTATATAACTAATAAATCTTAAAAAAGCCAGAGTAGACCATATTTCAATTCTTTTTTTCTCGTCTTCCGTATTAGTGTAAGTTTTTTGAATTATCCTTGGAATTCCAAATATTATAATTGTTTGAATAATTGTAACAAACCCGATAATCACAGTGTAGTCTGCATACTGACTAGGGTTAGTTTCGCTTATCACCCAAGCAGTAGAGTATAATCCAATACTGGTAGCAATTAACTTTATAAAAGTTTGAAAAAACAAAAATAAAGTAAATTTATTTTGAATTATTTTTTTGATCATAGTAATTATAAGAGTTAATTCTAAATTGAAGCAATTCCTATAGATATAAGAGTAAAAAATTTAGCTAGAAAATTTAAAATTAACTTAAGAAATTTGCTTTTTGTTCTGCTTCTTGCTCTGTAAATATTTAATCTTATAATAAATAAACTAGCTAAAAAACCATATAAAAAGCCTAACTTATAAAACCTGTTAAGATCAGAGGTTAGAAACTCACTAATATGGTCAAAAACCATATTTTCAGAATATTTTTTGGTTGTTTGTTTATCATGAACCCTATAGGTATAATTGGTATTTATTTTTTCGAATACTTGGTTTTTTTGTTCAGGGAATCTCTCAAAAAACTCTATCAAGCATTTCAAAGTCAATATAGTGTCTTGGCCTCTTCTAGGAAATCGAAATTTTATTTTATTAGCTTTCATTATTTTTAGATCCCAGAAATAGTTAAAAGGAGTCATAGTAAAATTTGGGAAAACTAGCATATTCTTAAAGTTATTATTGTTCGGAAAATGTCTTGCTATGGTTTTATAACTTTCTATTTTGGTGCCTCTTAAGACTTTGACATCGTTATAATAAATTTTGTTTGGGTTGGATTTTATTTTTTTGTAAGCTTTTTCTAAAAAATCTTTATCAATAAAGTCATCTGCATCAATTATCACAAATCTATCCCCAATTGATTTTTTTAAACCCAGGTTCTGAGCATAGCCTTGCCCCAAATTTTTTTCAGTTTGTACAAGTTTAAACCTTTTATCATCTTTTGAGATATTACTTAATATAAATTTAGCTTGTTTATCTGGATCAATATTGTTCGGTATATAGTCAAAAAAATCTCTATCTTCAGAGTTATTCATTTCTAATTCGCTTAACTCTATTCCAGGACTGCAATCATTTATCACAATACACTCAAATTTTGTATAAGTTTGTGCTTTTATAGAATTTAGACACTCTTTTAAATATACCTCATTTTTATATAAAGGTATGATAATCGAAAAAACCATGCTTTGATTTATAATTTATGTAAAAAATGTAAACAGGGCTGAAAAATTTACAACTAATATCAAAGTTGTTACCCTCACATATTTCCATCTTTCAGTCACAATTTTCTGAAACTCTTTGAGAGTTTTTCTTTCTTCAGCTGTAAGAGAAAAGTTTTTGATCATATTTTAGTTCTTAAACTTTTACATCATCTTAGCAAGTTAAAATGTCCTTTTTTTGGTTTGGGGTGGGTATAATAGTAAACCTATTAGATATAGCAAAGAAGCTAAGTTTAAAAAAATATGACTTTATTTTGCGGAAGAGAAAATTTAGAAATTTTTTTTGTAGAATTTAGTTAAAGCCTAAAAATGGCCATTTAGAATTTTGTTTTGAATCGAGTTTTTGTTTATTTTAAAGTAAAAAATAGCTATATCAACCTAATTAAGCCAATCTTAAATTTTAGTTGACAAATGGTTTTTTATATTTTTTACTACCCTTACTAGTAGTTTATATCTATTTTTATCTACTAGATATAGTATTCTATCTACATGTAGTGATTTAATTTCCTACCGCACACAAAGGTTAGGAAAATTTTTTTGTTTTAATTTAGTTACAAAATTAATTTTTGAGTAATAAGGCACGCTATATGTTATAGTAATTCTACTTACTTTGACAAATTATTAGCTGTTAAAATTGTTTTACACTCACCGCAAAGCAAATTTCAGTTTTTTTAGAAGCTAAATTTTTAGTTTCGGTTAGTTTAAAATAAAACTTCAAAAATAAATATACTAAATTTTTAACTACTCAGTGTAGTTTTTCTGGCTGTGGCTTCTTTATTTAAGCAAACTAAAACCTTCAGTTAAATCATAATTTAGTTAGCATTTAAGTATACAAAGCTTCCGCAGACACCACTATATTTTGTATTTAAATACTTAACTAAAGCTACATTTAGTAGTAAAATTCAATTCTTACGGAAGTCTTGTATATTTAAAAATTCAAAAAAGTCCTAATTTAGATTAATTTGAATATAAAAAACTCAGGATATGGAATGTCTAATTGTATATAGATTAGCCATGTACCCAATTCGTTTACTATTACCCTAGACTTAGCTTTTCATAAGTAAATAATCCTTTATTGAAATAAATTTTTGACGGTTAATTACCGTAACTATTAGTCCAAAGGGTATAAAAAGACTAATAAATAATTTTTAATTTTATCATCCTTACAACCCTATAATTCTTATGACTCCCCCTCCAATTACTGTTACTCGTCAAATTAAACTAGAATTAAATCCAGAAAAAATCATGGATTCTTTAAAGTTTGCTAAAAACGGAGATCTGAAAAGAGTTGATATTAGCGATATTTATAATGAAGTGATTAACTCCTTATATGATGGAATTTCTACTGACGACATCATCCAATTAACCATCAAGACAGCGGCTAACTACATCTCGATCCATCACGAATACTCTTATCTAACAGCAAGATTAATGTTACAAAAATTATACAAAGAAGTATTTGGAGAAAGCGTGTACGAATACGAGAACTTTTATAGTCAGAGATATACTGATTATTATGAGGAATATCTAAACAAAGGTATAGAGATTGGTTTAATTAATCCAAGACTTAGAGAATATGACTTAGAAAAAATCAAAGCTGCCATGGATCCTCGAAGAGATTTATTGTTTAAAGAGCAAGGCATGGGTAGAATTTATAAACAATATTTACTAAAAACTAACACTGATCCACAGAAGGTCTTTGAGCTTCCTCAGTTTTGGTTTATGCGAGTGGCTATGGGACTTAATATAGATGAAGAAAACAAAGAAGAGAGAGCTATTGAATATTATAATATGCTGTCTACACTTAAGGTTCTCAGCTCTACACCGACTCTACTTAATTCTGGGAGAGTACGTAATCAATGCTCTAGTTGTTTTCTTTTGACTACTGAAGACTCTCTAGATAATATCTATAAAACTTATTCTGACATTGCTTTTTTAAGTAAATATGCAGGAGGAATTGGGGTAGACTTTAGTAATATCAGAGCTACTGGAAGTCTGATCAAAGGCACAAATGGTAAATCTCTAGGATTGATTCCTTTTCTTAAAGTTCTAGATTCTTCAACTGCGGCCGTGAACCAAGGAGGTGTACGTAAAGGTGCGGTAGCTGCTTACATTGAGCCTTGGCATAGAGATGTATTTGATTTTATTTCTAGTAAATATGTGTCAGTCGAGGAAAATCGCAGATGTCCAAATATTCATACTGTGCTTTGGATTCCTGATCTATTCATGAAAAGACTAGAAGAAAATGGTAAGTGGACGCTCTTCAGCCCGAGTGACGTACCTGATCTACATGATTTGTATGGATCAGAATTTGAAAAAAAATACATTCAATACGAAAATGATCCAGAAATACCTAAAGAAATTATTCAGATTCGTAAACTATGGGAAGAAATAATTGTTAGTCTTTTAGGTAAAGGTTTTGGACACCCTTGGATTACTTTTAAGGATCCCTCGAATGCCGGTAATGCCGATGATCATACGGGGGTAGTGCATAGCTCTAATTTATGTACTGAGATTTTGTTGCCAACTAATAAAGAAGAAACAGCAGTTTGCAATTTAGCAAGTATTAACCTGAGTCAATTTGTGAAGGCTTAGAGGGCGGAGGTTCAACAGCAAAAAGCGAAAAGTTATACAACTCTTTAATAACCAAATTGAACAACAAAGCTAAGCTTAATTCGATTTTAAAGGTATTTTGTAGCTTTTTAGGATTTAAAAATGTAAATTTTGAAACTAAATTGGATATAAGTAAAAGTTTTTAAAAGATAGAATAATCAAATTATTAGTAGTTACTTAAAATTAGGGATAGTCTTCAGAATTTCCGCAAAACTGAAGATTTTATTTATTTTTACACAAATTTTAACCTATATTTTATTACCTAAATTAGCTAAATGCGGAAGTCGTGTCTTGTTTCATAACTTAGATTTACAAGACTTTAATCTCATAAAATAGGTGTCAATCAACAGTAAAAATAGGCTTGATACATGATTGATAAACAGATTAGCATAATTTATTAGGTAATTTTGGTTTTAATTTACTAGGATAACTATTCGTTTTTGATTTTTTTTAATATACTTTTTGTTATTTTATGCTCCTTGCAGGCTTTCAAAAACTAACTCTTATTGATTACCCTAGTAAAATTGCTGCGGTGTGCTTTACTCAAGGTTGTAATTTTGATTGTCCTTTTTGTCATAATCCTGAGCAAATCAAAACTTTTAGTTCGCAAAAAAACTGTCCGCTAGTGCTTAACTTTAAAAGAAAAACTAAAGAGTTTTTGGAATTTCTAAAAACTAGAAAAGGAAAATTAGAGGGGGTCTGCATTACTGGTGGAGAGCCAACTTTACAACCTGATCTAATAGACTTTATTAAACAAATTAAAGATTTAGGATTTTTGGTAAAATTAGATTCTAACGGATCTAATCCGCAAGTTTTAGAAAAAGTTTTTGCTCAGAAGTTAGTTGATTATGTGGCCATGGATATCAAGCACACAGCCAAAAAATACCGCCTAGCCATGGGTAAAAAAATGGATATAAAAAAAATTAAGAAGAGTATTAGCTTAATCAAAAATTCTGGAATTGATTATGAATTTCGCACTACCACTGTACCTGGCATTCATACCGAAGAGGACTTTAATGGAATTGCTGATTTAATAAAAAATCTAAGTCCGTCAAACCTAAGCCTACCCAAATTTTATATCCAGGAATTTAGAGATGTGAGGATTAATGATCCAAATCTAATTACTATAACTAGTCAAAAATCTATCGATCTAAACAAAGTCAAAAAAATTCTGGAATTACAAGAAATCGAAACAATGGTGAGATGGAATAATTAAAAATTAGAATTCTAAACTGCACTATTATTTTTTATTAAAACTAAAAATTATGTCCCAAGAAAAAACTAAAAACCAAACCTTAGAAAAACTAAAGTTTAGTGTAGAATTTGCTAATCCTCTAGAGGATACAAAAAAATGGTATATTTTTGCTTACAAAATAATATTGATAATGAAAAGAAATTTATTATTAGCTTTTCGATAATCTACTTTTTTATTTTCCTAGTAATTTTTTATTACTTTATCGATGGAAACTTTCTAATTTCTATTTTTGTATCTTTTATGCTAGGGTTAGTTTTGTATCTTCTTTTACCAAAAGCAACCTTCTTAAGAAAACAAGCAGTCACAAAAAAAGGTGCTCAATTATTCGAAGTCAGATCTATAGATTTTTATAAACATAAAATTATCATTAAGCAACCAAATTCTGAGAAAACTATTAATTATTCTGGATTTATAAATTTTTTTGAAACTCAGGAATAATTATTTATTATGGTAAACGAAGTTCAGGCTTCAATTTAGCCAAAAAAACATTTTACTTAACAGCAGATTGACTTTATTAAATACAAAATAAAAACTGAAAAATAAATTTTTAATTCTTCAATTTTACAAACTTTTTAACTCAAATTTTTAACTAAAAATTATGCTCTCAATCAATCCAAAAAATACAACTGATCTAATCGAAAAATACCTTCAAGAGCTTGACTGGCAAGTAAAGGAAAACGCTAATATGGGCTACTCTTTACAAGGTATGCGTAACTATATTTCTAACGAAGTAACCAAGGATTTTTGGTTATCAAAAATTTATCCAAAAGATGTAGCTGATAGCCATGTTGATGGAGATTTTCATATTCATGATTTAGGCGAACTTAACTCTTATTGTGTTGGTTGGGATCTGCAAGATTTGCTCCTAACTGGGTTCACTGGAGTCGCTGGTAAGGTGGAGTGCAAACCAGCCAAGCATCTATCTTCGGCTTTAGGTCAGATGGTCAACTTTATATTTACCATGCAGGGTGAAACTGCAGGAGCACAGGCTTTTAGTAATTTTGACACTTTATTAGCTCCTTTTATTCGGTATGACAACTTAGATTACCAAACAGTCAAACAAGAAATTCAGAGTTTTGTTTTTAATATGAATGTAGCTACTAGGGTTGGTTTTCAAACACCTTTTAGTAATTTGACTATGGATCTTAACCCTCCAAAATATCTAGTCGATCAGCACGTGATTATCGGAGGCAAACCACAAAAAGAGGTTTATGCAGATTTTCAAGAAGAAATGGATATTATCAATAGAGCCTTTGCTGAAGTTATGATTGAGGGCGATGCTAGTGGGCGAATCTTTACTTTTCCAATTCCAACCTATAATCTAAGCAAAAATTTTAATTGGAATGATGAAAGAATTGAGTCAATCTGGGAAATGACTGCTAAGTACGGGATTCCTTATTTTGCTAACTATATTAATTCTGACATGGATCCAGAGGATGCTCGAAGTATGTGTTGCAGGCTTAGACTAGACAACAGAGAATTACGAAAACGTGGTGGTGGTTTATTTGGTTCTAATCCTTTAACTGGCTCTATTGGAGTAGTTACGATCAACCTGCCAAGACTTGGTTACACCTCTAGAAGCAAGGAAGAGTTTTATCATAAATTAGAAAAACTAATGGATTTGGCTAAAGAAAGTCTAGTAATTAAAAGAGAAGTTATTGAAAAATATACTGATGAAGGTCTGTATCCGTATACCAAATTTTATCTTAGAGCAGTCAAAGGTAAATCTGGGAAGTACTGGTCTAACCACTTTTCTACTATCGGTTTGTTAGGTCTCAACGAAGCTAGCCAAAATTTATTTGGTAAAGACTTAACTACTTCTGAAGGGCAAGAATTTGGAGAGGAAGTTCTGGAGTTCATGCGAGCAAAAATTGGTGACTTTCAAGACAAAACTGCAGATTTGTTTAATCTAGAAGCTACTCCAGCTGAAGGAACAGCTTATCGACTAGCAAAATTAGACCAACGAAAATTTGATTTAGGAAAAGAACCAAAATTAATATTCGGTAATCAAATGGCTGTAGCTGAGTCTGGAGCTGAGCCTTATTACACCAATTCTTCTCAATTGCCAGTTTATTTTACTGAAGATATTTTTACAGCTTTGGACATGCAAGACAAGTTACAGACTAAATACACAGGTGGAACTGTTTTTCATGGTTTTTTGGGTGAGAGAATCAACGATATACAAACAGTCAAAAAAATGATCAAAACCATCGCCGAAAATTATGAATTGCCATATTTTACCTTAACTCCGACTTTCTCTATTTGTCCGACTCATGGATACGTTTCTGGCGAACACCACAACTGTCCTACCTGCCGAGCCGAATGTGAAGTTTACTCTCGAGTGGTTGGCTATATCAGGCCAGTTAAGCAGTGGAACCACGGCAAAAAACAAGAATTTGCAGAAAGGAAAGAGTTTGTATTAGTGGAGGATAAATAAAAAGTGGAAAACAAGAAAATTCAATATTCAAAATGCTCAATAAAACCAGAAAACCAAAATTTAGTGTAGAATTTGTTAATAGTCTTGTCTCAAAATAAGTTCAAAATAGCCACTTTTTTTCTTGGAATAGATGAATACTCATAACTTTAGTTTAACCTAGTTTTCCCCATAAATAAAAAGGGTAAATCAACTATTTTTCTAATTATGGGAACGACTATTGGCCAGCCTTCGAATGTCGAGCCTTGATGATCGTCTGGAGCTGGTCTACGTCGAATCTCCCCAATCCCCGGTGTGAATACTACGTGTCCTTTTGGCATAAAATAGGGTTTGTTGGAAATTACTATTTTTGCTCTAGTACCTCTTTTAAAACAATGTAAGTTGCTCTTCCAATCTCTACCTCTTGGCCAATCTCTACCTCTTGGCCACCTTTATTTCTAAATTTCAAAAATACGTTAACATGGCCAGCCTTATTTGATATTCTTCCAGAAAGTTCAACTGATTCTAAGTCTTTGGGATCATACGAAAATATATAAAGTCCAATAAGACAATTAATTTTACCGCTAAAAGTCATATTTTGTATTTCTCTTCTTAATTCTTCGGCTCTTTTTTCAATTATATCCTTAACTTGAGGAGATTGATACATTTCATCCATAAAAATAATTTATACTTTGTATAAGTTTAATTGTTACTTAATATTATACTACATTTTTTATTTTTTTGTAAAGTGGTATTTTTCTATTTCTGATCATGAGTGCAGTAAACCGTGGTTCTGCCAGCTAATTGGATTTTTTTGAGTGTTCTTCCACACTTGTAGCATGGTTTGCCTCCGCGGTTGTAGACCATGTGCTCTTTGGCATAATTTCCCCTCGAGCCGTCAGCTAGGAGATAGTTGGCTACTGAGGAGCCGCCAAGATCGACCGCTCTAGGCAGGATTGTCTTGATACCTTCGTAGAGTTTTTGCAATTCTTTTTTGGTCAGGCTCTTACCTCTCCTGGTTGGCCTAACTCCAGCGTAGAAGGCAACCTCGTCAGCGTAGATATTACCGAGGCCGACGACTACGCTTTGATCTAAGAAGATCTTTTTGATTGGACTTTGCCTGGCTTTCATTAATCTATAAAAATCTTCAAAATCAAAATCTTCTAAAGGCTCAAAGCCAAGACCGGTAAAGTGATTATCTTTTTCAAAAGTTTCTCTACTATCATAATAAAGCAAGTAGCCGAATTGCCGAACGTCATTGTAGTATAAAGTCCCATTACTTAGTTCAAAATTGACGTAGGTATGCTTGTGAGGTAGTTTGACTTCTGATTCTTGGATAGGATGACCTCCAGCGATAATTGTCTGTTTTTGTGTTTTTCTTTTTTCTTTGGGTGCAAAGACTAGTTGTCCGGTCATCTTGAGATGGACTAACATTAAAGAACAATCTTGAAATTCAAATAGCAAATTCTTAGCTCTACGATTAATTTTGGTAATTGTTTTATTGGTTATTTTTTGTTCAAATTCTTGAGCTTTTTGGTTAGAACTCTCTCTCTTAGTGCCTGAGCTTGTGACTAATTTTGGCAAACTGACTTTAACCAGATTGACTTTCTGGCCAATTATCCAAGGTATTAAGCTTCTTCTGAGAGCTTCAACTTCTGGTAATTCAGGCATTGAATCCTAAGTTTTGGTTTAATTTGAATTCAAAATCTTGCAGACTAACTTGCTTGAGACTACTACTTCCAAAAAAATTAATTAAAAAATCTAAAACGTCAGAATTTTGATTTTCTTTGACTTGTTTATCAATGATTTGGCAGATCTGAGAGAGTTTGATGAACTCACTAAAGCTAGAAGGATTACAGATTTGCTCATATCTGAGAATATGTTTTAAGATCCAATTTTTTTTAGTTTTTACAATTTCACAATCTAGCATAAAACTTGGTTGCAACAAATGTTGGTACTTGTATTCACTAAACTCGCAAGGGAGTTTAATTTTGAAGTATTCATCCTGACTAAGAAAGTTGACATAACTAATCTTAAAGATTTTGTCCTGAAAAATACTAACCGCAATTCCTTTGATAGTTTTAGTTTCCACAGTTTTTTATTTATAAATTTAACTTGTTCAAATTAAAATAATTCTAAGACTTGGGCAAGAAGACAGTTAATTATTATCAGGTTTTTATAACTTTTGAACCAGTCTTACATTCATAGGTAACTCATTACACCTCTTCCGCTAATCGTTACGGTAATTACCCATTAACGATTTAACTTAGATAAAGGATTTATTTCCTTGCAAAGAGTTAAATTTAGGGTAATAACAAGTGGATTGGGTATAGTATTTAGGTTACTAACTCATCTTCAATAGTAATTTCTAACCTAGAAGGTATTCCTGGCATTGGTAAGCCAGCCTCTCTTCGTTCGATAGTTTTGATATTTGGATATTGTTTTTGTAAATCTCTCTTAGCTTGTTCAAATTCTGATGAAGTTAAAGTTTGAGAAATAACCTTTTTATCAAAGTTATTCTTTTGGATATACTTGAAGTTGACGACCAAAGTTATCTTGTTATTAACGTTATTAAAACTACCCTCAGAACTCAAAATTTTAGCCTCTTCTAGGTTTCTAACATCTACAAATTTTGCGGCTAAGACTTCTTCTAAAGCTAGGCTATCCAGATAATAAACTTCTAAATATGCTCTAGCATCTACAGATAAGTCTTCGGTGATAGTTCCAACCTCATCACTAAAAACATAATCAGTAGAAAATTCTTTAAACCAGTTAGGATTAGTATAAATTTTTCTAAGGTTTAATTTTTCGATTTGGTTATTTTTTTCTAATTCAAATTTATCTTGAATTTCAGCTCTAAGCGAACCATAGTTTTCTTCAGTTATGACTTTATCATCTGTTTCTTGTTGGTTGTCGATGATTTCTCCAGCTACAGCTCTAACTCTGCTACCAAGACTTTCACCTCGTAAATTAAAAATACTTAACTCATCTCCAATTTGAAGAGTTTTGTCTTCCCCAGGCTCTGTAGCTTGAATAGTTATAATCACCGAACCTCCCAAAGGAGGTACTCTAAAGGTTCCAGGATTACCATTTTGAGCTACCTGTCTATATCTATCCCCATTAGAATTAATTAAGATAATCCCCTCTCTATCAAAAAAAATAGCATTTCCGCTGTCATTAATAACCTCTACATCGCCGATTACTCGATCAACCTCTTTAACAACATTAGTATCTAGTTTTCTTTGAGCTGAAGAATTTAAGATAACTTCTTTAGACCGAAATTTTTCAACTGGAATGTTAATAGTTTCAGTCCTTTCTTTAGTTACACTAACAACATCAATTGTATAGACTGTAGTTGGAAAAAAATTGATAAAACTAAAGACCAACAAACTTAAAGACAAAGAAGCCACGGTAAATTGTAAAACTTTCTCTACTTTAGTAGGGGGAAGGTATTCTTCTTCTGGCTCTTGGCTAGGTTGATAATCTCTAGAGTCTAACTCGTCTGTTATGCTATTTTCAGTTTTGATCTCAAATGTTTTTTGTAACTCTTTTAGAGCCTTACGAGTGGAGTCAATTTTTTCTAGCCAAGAATCTAAATTTTGTTTAACTTTGTCTTTTGACTCTTCTATTTTGTCTCCAATTTTTGGTTCTTCTATCTTTCCTAAAAGACTACTTCGTTGATAGCCTTGATCTTTAAGTAACTCATCAACCGCAAAACCAGCTGGAGTAATAGAACTATCAGGTCTAAGAATTGTATCTTTAGTTTCTTTTTGAGAATTATTAGTTTCTTGTAGTATAAACTTTCTACCTTCTTCTATTTCAGGCTTATCTTCTTGAAGATTGTTAACAGTTGTTTTTTCAGCTTCCTTAATTTCATCTTCTAGATATTCTTTTTTATAAATTTTTTGTTCGTAGTTTCCTTCTTCTTTTTTACCAAAAAGATTTTTATATATGGCTTGAATCTTAGATGAGTGTTTTTTTGTTTTTGGTTCTTGTTTGTCTATTTTTTTTGGTAACAGTTCAAGTTTGATGTTACCTTTTTCGTCTCTGTAGGGCTTATAGACATCAATATAAGTCGGCTCATAATTAGGTTTTTTGAAACTGTTTTCACCAAAAGGATTTGATGCTGGAACTACTTCAACGTTAGAATCATGTAAAAATTCCATAATTCTGGGGTCAGAGCTAGTCCAATAAATTTTTTTTGGGTAATTATTTAATTGATAATTAAAAACACTAAAAGAAATATAAGTCTCCATAAAACTAGGCAAGCTCTCCAGACTAATTACTACCTCAATACTAGAATCATTAACTAGTTGAGCTAGGCTTGCTAGAACTGATTGCTTTGTAGTGTGGCGATTAATTCTTAACATAGCAAAAAAATACCCGAGATTAGAATTTATTGATTTGGATACAATATATGATTTAAAAAAATATTCTTGGATAAAACTGGTCTGTTCGTATTTATATTTTTTTTGTTAGTTTTGTCCATAACTTAGAGTTATAAAATTGAAACCCAAAAACAAATGTTAATCAAGCTGAAGAATAGGTTTTGAGACAAGCTTAATATTTTACAAAAAAATCTCAGTTACTTTTTAGTAAATCTGATTATCAAAAAAACAATAAAAGATAGTCTTACAGAATATATTTTAGATAGTTTTTATAGAGGCTGGTTGGATATTAGTTACATTCAACACAAACCAAATTTTAGTTTTTCTTGAAATTTATTTAGGTTTTAACTAGGTCTAAATAATACAAAAAAAGTCAATTTACCTTTTTTTATGGTAAAAAGTAATTCAACTAAAATAATAAATTTTTGTTTATTTTAAGCTGGAAAATAGCTGTTTTTATTTATTTTGCGACAATTTTATTAATAACTTGCTAAAGTTTAGTACCGAATCCTTACCTATTTTAAAGAATATATCTAAATCTTTTTTAGGTTTTTAGGCTAGATATTTTTTATTTTAGGGTATTAAATAAATAATAAAAACAAAGCTGAATCGGGTATATATAATTTTAGGGATTTTTTTATTAAAAATAAACAAGCTGTGAAATCTAAAAATGGTAGCGCTACGGGGAATCGAACCCCGGTTACCGGAATGAGAATCCGGCGTCCTAGCCGTTAGACGATAGCGCCAAAAACCTGACTAGAAGGTTTGTATTCAATACAAGCTAATTTTATTTTTGTAATCTTAATTTTTGATTTAAATTAGATTCAATAAAGATTAAAGAGAAATATTTAAAAATTCAAAAAGTCTTAACGAGTTGATCTGAGTATAAATAAAATAAAAGCGATCATTCTATAAATTTGCTACTTTTTATTTTAATAAAATAAACAAAAAACAGATTATTTTTTTGAACAACGAGGCAAGTTTTAATTTTATACTCAATTCAGTTTCAAAATTTATATTTTTAAATCTTAAAAAGCTACAAAGTACCTTTAAAATCCAATTAAACTTAGTTCTGGTGTTAAATTTGGTTATAAAATGGGTATAGAGATCAAATAATATTCTGTATAGTATAATACTATTTTCCGGTGTTTTTTGAGTATAGATAAGTCTATAGGTGGTATTTTTTGAGCAATTTTGCGGAAGTTGTTAGGCCTGTACCTATTTTTGTGTCAACTTACATGAATTTTTTATACATAAATTAAGTCAAAAGAAGCTAATTGTTTGATTACTAAAAGGTAATTACGAAAGTTATAAGCGTAACAACTGGGGTAAATATAAATTCTTTATAAAACTTATTTAACTATTTATCTTTTAAAATAAATATTTTTAAGTTTTAGTTGTTTCAAAAATTGTAACTTAAACTACTCTTAACCTAGTATTTTAGATTTTTTATTCAAAACTAACTACAAACCAATTTTTACTTTTAAATTGGTAAAAAAATTCAAACGAGTTCTATAAATTTTACTCATTTTACTTGAAATTTAATAATTAATTCTTGATTTTTAACAAATCACAGCAATTATGTCTGAAAACCTATTTTTTACTGTTAATTAATACTTATTTTATGGGATCAAAGTTTTGTAAATCTAAGTTATAGGACAAGACTAGTGTTTGTTTTATAGTAAACTGCTATAATATTTAAAATTTTAAAAACTTTAATTTGAATTGATTTTGAGTAAAAATTTAAAGTATAATTTAACTATTTATTAAATAAAACAAAGCCTTAAAACAAGGCTTAAGAGCCAAAATTAACATAAAATGCTTTTTACTTTTGGTCAACCATATAAACTACATTAATATTAGCCATTTCATATCAAATCTAAATTTACTTAATTTGACAAAAGATATACAAAAAACAACCTTTTTTTTAGAACCTATTTAAAAACTATTTTAGCTTTAAAAACGTCTAAGCAGGTTGCTTTTTCTTCTTTGTAATCAACGTAAAGACGGTTTTTGTTTGAATAAAAATTATTAAACTTACACAAAAAGTTAGTTTTGGTTATTATTTTTTTTAAGGTTAGAACCCTACTTAAAGGATTATCCCATCTCAAAATAACCAAACGGGTTCTATAGTTTTACCTAATTCAGAAAATCCAGTTAATATGAGCAAAAAATCCGCAACTAAACTTAAAGCCAAAAGACAAAGGCAGGTTAATCGTCAGTCAAAACCAAAAGAAGAAATCCAAAAATTAGAAATAGATAGATTTGAGAAATCTTCAGAAAATCCTAGCTATGGTTTGGCTAAAGAGGCAGACAGAATAAACCTAGTAAACAAAAAAAATAAATCTAAGGATTCAAACCTAACTAAAAAAAATAAAAGTGGACCAGTTAACTCTGTTTTGAGCAACTTAGTTGGAGAAAAAAAAGAAATTCGTAGATATGAATCTCAAATCCAAAAGATTTTGGACTATGATAAATTATACAAACTTCTTAGCGATTCTCAATTAAAAGCTAAAACTGAAGAATTTCGTAAAAAACTAAAAGGAATCAAAGAGGAAAAAGAAATCGAGAAAAAACTCAACGAGATTTTACCTGAAGCTTTTGCTACTGTGCGTGAAGCAGCACATAGAGTTATTGGTCAAAAACATTTTCCTGTACAGTTGATTGGAGGTATGGTGTTACATGAAGGTAGGGTAGCCGAAATGAAAACTGGAGAAGGTAAGACTTTGGTTGCTACTTTAGCAGTTTATCTAAATGCTTTACCCGAATCTAACCAGGTGCATTTGGTTACAGTAAATGACTATTTAGCTCGTAGAGATGCTAGCTGGATGGGTAAAATCTATGATTTCTTAGGTTTAACCGTAGGAGTTATTCAGAATCAAGCTAGTTTTTATTTTAAACTTGGAGCTCAGTCAGATGAAGTCTACGAAGAAAAGCTTAGACAAGGACTACTAGAAAGTTACGAAGATGGAGAAAAACAAGATTCTAGAACGGTTTTGGACGTCGAAAATTTGATTAAATGCGAGCGTAGAAGAGCTTACTGGAACGAAGAAGAAAATAAATCAGTAGATATTGTTTATGGTGTTAATTCAGAATTTGGCTTTGATTATCTTAGAGATAATATGGCTAATGTGCCTGAAGAAGTTAATCAAGTAGCTGGTCATACTGTAGCTATAATTGACGAAGTTGACTCTATTCTTATTGACGAAGCTAGGACACCTTTAATTATCTCTTCTCAAGACGAAGACTCTTCAGTTCGTTATAAACAGTTTTCTAAATTAGCTCAATCTTTAACTAAAGATATTGATTATGAAGTAGACGAAAAAAGACGAAGCGTAACCTTAACCGATCTTGGTATCGAAAAAGTGGAAAGAAGTTTAGATATCAAGAATTTTTATGGTTCGGCTGATAATGTAGTTATGATTCATCATTTGGATCAAGCTCTGAAGGCTGAAGCTTTGTTCAGAAAAGATAAAGAATATGTAGTTAGAGAAAATGAAATTGTAATCGTCGATGAAAATACAGGCCGTTTGATGTTTGGTCGAAGATTTAATCAAGGTTTACATCAGGCTATTGAAGCCAAAGAAGGTGTTGATATAAAAGCTGAAAGTAAAACCACCGCCTCTATTACTTTTCAAAATTATTTTAGATTATATAGTAAGTTAGCTGGAATGACTGGTACAGCTGCTACTGAATCTGAAGAATTATTTAAGATTTATAAACTTTTAGTTGTAACTATACCTACTAATAAGCCAGTTACTAGAATTGACTATATAGATAAGATCTTTAAAAACGAAGAAGGTAAATTTATTGCTATTGCTAAGGATGTAAAAGAGATTAACGCTACTGGTCAGCCTGTACTTATTGGAACTACTTCTATCGAAAAAAATTCTCAACTAAGCCAAAAGCTAAAAGAATTTGGCGTACCTCATGAAGTACTAAATGCTAAAAATCACGAACAAGAAGCTAGAATTATCTCTCAGGCTGGTAGGATTGGAGCGGTTACTTTAGCAACTAATATTGCTGGTCGTGGTATCGACATCAAACTAGGTGGAGAACCACCCAAAGATCAAAATAAAATGAAAGATTGGGAAAAAGATCATGAAAAAGTCAAAGAATTAGGCGGTCTATACGTTATCGGAAGTGAAAGGCATGAGAGTAGGAGAATTGATAATCAGCTTAGAGGACGTTCTGGAAGGCAAGGAGATCCAGGTAAAAGTCAGTTTTATATTTCTCTCCAGGATTATATTCTTAGAGTCTTTGGTGGTGATAGAGTTGCCTATTATAGCATCCTTCCAATTGCTGATGACGAAGCTATTCAAGTAAGTCAGCTAGCTTGGCTTGTAGAACAAGCTCAAAAAAAGATTGAAGGTCAAAATTACGATGTTCGTAAACATGTAACTGAATATGACGATGTAATTAATAGACAAAGAAAAGTAATTTACACAAGACGTAAAAAAGTTCTTTTTAATGAAGGTTTTAACTGGAAAGAAGAAACTAAAAAAGCTATTTACAGAGAAGTTTTAAATTCTGTCTCAAATGTAAAAAAAGGTAAAAAAAGAAAGCCAAATGAAGATCAGCTTAAAGAAGCCAGTGAAAGCTTAAAAAAAATTCTAAACCTTTCTGATTTTGATACTAAGGTATTAAGTACTTTAATCAGAGATGAAAAGTACAATTATCGAAAAATATCTCAATTTTTGAGTGATAAGCTTGATTATCAGATGAAAGCTAAATGGGAAATTTTTGAAGATGCTGTCCAGTCAGCTATGGCTAGATTTGCTTTTCTTAGAGCAATTGATCTCTTATGGACCGAACACCTCGTTACTATAGATCATCTCCAGGATTCAGTTAGGCTAAGAGGCTATTCCCAAAAAGATCCGTTAACTGAATTTAAAGAAGATGGCCTAAAGATTTTTATCAATCTATTAGAAGAAATTGATAGAGAAGTGGCTAGGACAATCTATAAAATCAAACCAGAGCTTGTTCCTGCTGGAATCTTAAAAGCAGAAGAAAAAAAATCAGAAAAATAAACAAAATTTGAATAACTAGATCACTTCAAACACTAGCTATATATAGCAATTCCACATTAGACTTAGACAAGTTATTAGATATTAGTTTGTTTTAAATTAAGTTTAGGATATCCAAAGTGTCTAACTGGTATATGGTTAACTATACCTATTCCATAACCAAATTAGACTCTAGAACTAAAATTTAATTAATTTTGAACATCTTTTATAACTTTTTAAGGTTTTAAAATGTAAATTTTGAAAGTAAATTCAGTATCTCAAATGCTAACTAAATTATGATTAAACTGAAGATTTTGGTTTGATTAAATAAAAAAAACACAGTCAAAAAAACTCACTGAGTAGTTAACAGTTTAGTATAATCAAAAAAATAAAATTTAAAAAAAATTTTGAGACGAGACTAGTATATTGTTTAAGTTTGGATAAAACTAGCCCTACCTTACCCATAAAAAGCCAAAATTAGTCCCTCCTTTTTGATTTTTATTACCGTGGTGAGTGTTATGAAGTTGTCTAAGTCTAGATAGGTACGGATTTTTTATTTTTTTAGAGTTAATAAACTTAAATCTTTGATGGACAAAAACATCATGAAATAAAATATAAACCAATCCATAAAAACTTATTCCCAAACCACTACTCAAAAATATCCCAGCAAATTTTGTAAAAATGTCTAATCCAAGTTTTTCTAAAAAAATTTCTGAGTTGCTAAACAAAAATATTCCAATAAAAGTTAAACTAAAGCCAGGTAGAGCAAAAATTAAAAAGTACAAATCGTTAAGCTCAAAAAAACCTGAATGTTTAAGATGGTGATCTCTATGAAGTCTCCAGCCAATTCCATGCATGATGTATTTATGACTAAACCAAGCTAATAGTTCCATCAAAACAAAACAAACTAAAAAAATTGCAAGATAGACTAAAAACATAAAAAAAGTATTCGTTTACAGTATTCAAAAATATTTTTTCAGATTATACTAAAATATAAAAAAAGGCAATTTTAAAAAAAGTTAATTTAAGTAATAAAATGCCTCTATTTTTCAAAAAAATAATCTGTTTTTTGTTTATTTTAAAAAATAATTGATTTATGCAAAACTATAGTTTTTATTCTATTTAATCAAAAAAATAAAGATTATTGAAAAATTTTAAAATAACTTATCTGTATATTTTTGAGCCTTATTTATATTTCACGATTTCCGATTTAGCTAATTTAGGTAACAAAATATAGATTAAAATCTGTTTAAAAATAAATAAAATCTTTAGTTCTGCGGAAGAACTGAAGTATAGGTATACTAAAAACAATCAAAATTGGCAAGTTTTTTGTAAACCTAGAGTATTTATAATATAGCTATTAATCAAAAAGATATAATAAACTTGTTCAAAGTCTAATTTAGATTTAATTATATATTAATATAAAAAATTCAAATAACTTGACCTTTTGAGTTTATCTAAGAAACCTAATCGTAAGAAAAAATTTTTATATAAATCCAAATTACCTTAAATGTTGACCTCTCAATCAACTAAACTCTCTATAATTATTCCAGCCTATAATGAAGAATACAGGATCGGATCAACTCTTAGAGCTTATTTGAAATTTTTTGCTGGTAAGTATGGTAGTTGCTTTGAAGTAATCGTAGTTCTTAATGGTTGCTTAGACAATACTCTTACTGTTGTGGAAAAGTTTAAGAAGCAATTCAAGCAGATCAAAATTCTAGATTTTAAAGAAAAAATTGGCAAAGGTGGAGCTATTATTGAAGGTTTAAAATTTTCTCAGGGCCAACTCATTGGCTATACTGATGCAGATAATTCTACCTCTCCAGAAATGTTCTATAGATTAGTTAATATCCTAGAATTGATTCCAAGCATCGATTGTGCTATTGGTTCACGTAATGTCCCTGGTTCTATTGTCACTGGTAAAACCAAATCTAGAGAAATTCTATCTAGAGGGTTTAATTTTGGAGTAAATGTTTTGTTCAGATTAGGTATAAAAGACACTCAATGTGGAGCCAAAATTTCTCGTAAAAAAGTTCTAAAAGAAGCTTTACCTCAATTAATGATCGCCGATATGGCTTTTGATATTAATTATTTAGTTGACATTAGACGTAAAAAAGGCAATATAATCGAGATTCCTATAACCTGGGAAGATAATTTGGACTCCAAAATTAACAATAAACTAAAGACTTCAGTAGGCATGGCTCTTTCAGTAGTTCGCTTACGAATTTTATACTCACCTTTTAAGATTTTTTTCCCAATTATAGAGCCCATAAGCAAGATGTTTTATAATTTGTTTAGATAAGGCTTTGGTACTAGAAACTAAAAGCAACGCTAGCTTGTCATAAAGCCTAAAGTACTATACTTATACTTTTTTTCTCGACCTGTTTACTATTACCCTAAATTTAGCTCTTCATAAGGAAATAAATTTCTTATTTACAAGCTAGTTTGAGTAAAAATCATGTAAAAGTTAACACGGGAATGGGTATAAGTAGAAACTTCCCTCCGCCGGAGGGGCGGATTCTCGAAGCGAAGACGAGGTGGTCTTTGCAATGCAAAATTAAGAATTCAAAGTTGCCCCACATCTTTATATTTCCCAAAAAAAATTATTTGAGGTAATCAATGTTAGATTTATTTGGTTAAAACCGAGTTTTTTAGCTAAAAGTCTCTAACTTTCCTTTTTAAATGTTTATTTTAAAGAAAAAATACTTATAAATTCAGATTTAACTATTTTGGCTTATACAGGCTAAAAAGCAGACTATAAGAACTGTGTCTAAAAAAAATACTTGACAAGAGGAGTTTTTTTTGGTATTGTTCCAGCTAGCAAATTTGTTTAACAAATTTACAAATTTGCGTTCCACAACTAGCTGGAGTTAAAAATGAAAAAGCCTGGTCGTCTTTTGTTTAGTGTTTTGGTGCTTGTTATTATGACCTTTGTGTCGTCTGGTGGTGCTCAGGCTGCTGTGCCGCCTATTGCTGTCCTTACGTCGTCTTCTGGTGCTCAGGCTGCGCCGACGACTACTGAGGTTGCGTCGTCTAGTGCTCAGGATACCGACAAGAAGCGTGGCTCGGGCCGCCGGGAACCGGAGACCCGCTAGGGTTTGAGAGGTCGAGTGAATAGTGTTCTGCTATTTGCTCCCTCTCATTTTTTTGTATACAAAAACATATCAGCCAAAAACTTTAAGCTAAAAATAATTTTATAGAAGCCTTTGAGCTTCTTTTTTTGTGGGAAATTAATTTTCAAATTTTTTTAAACCCCTTTTAAAAGCCAAAATACTTAGTATCTAAAGGTAATAATTGGTTTTTTAGGTTTGTTGACAAAGCCTGTTTTTAAAATTTTACTACTAATTGTAGTAGTTAAAGAAACTAAATCTATACTATATGTAGTACTTAACTGCTGGATTTTTATTTAAATTTGGTTTTTGGGGACTTAATAAAACTTCCGTAAAAACAAAAAATCATTTAGATCTACTCCGAAATAGAATTGCTATACCCCATACAAAAAACACTAATTCTACAAGGGTTGAAACTACCATTACCCTATCAATCCCACCACTAACAAAACTTGATATTCGGCTTAGTATCAAAAGGCAAAAAACTACTAGAACAGATTTGATATAGATTTTAGGATTGGTAAACATATTATTTCAGAAGTTCAGTCTTTTTAAATTTATCAGAGTTTACTGGCATAAAAATCATTGTTCCGTCATTTGCCATATCAACTGGGCCGTCATATTCAGCTTTTAGATCTCTCAAAAAGGGATTTTTCAAAAAATCGTTTGGAACAGGCGGTAAAATATGAGTGATTAGTAGCCTCTTAACTCCTGCATCTCTTGCAACTATACCTACTTCAGGAGTATTTATATGTGAATTTTGAATATCTTCAGCAACATCTGAGGCGTTGGTTTCGTTTTCGCTAGTAGCATCAGATAACCATGCAGAAAATTTATGATTGAGTGCGTCACTAACATACAAATCCACCCCTGAAACATGGTCAATTAAGCTTTCTACAAAAATAGTATCACCACTAATAGCCACAGATCTGTCTTTGTATTCTACTTTGTATCCAACATTAGGAACTACTGGAGGATGTTCAGTATTAAATGCAGTAACCTTGACCCCGTCTTTTTCGTACACCACACCACTATCAGTTAGTTCTAGCCCTATATTAAATTCGTTAGCATTTGCTCCAAAACCGGATGGTGGCGCAACTTCTTCTCCGTGATGAGCAATACGATAACCTTTGTCTAATTGGTAAGCTGACTCAAAACTATCAACAACTTGGTCAACACCAGCAGGCCCATAAGTTTCTAGTGGCTCGGTAGAACCTGAAGTAGCCCAGTGCTTTAGCATTAATTCACCAAAATCTCCGATATGATCTGAATGATAGTGAGTAAAGAAAAAAGCATCAATATTACTAACATTTAAACCAGTGGACTCCAACTTATTGGTGGTGCCAGGTCCTGCGTCAAATACTAGTAACTGTCCTCCAGCATAAACTACGGTCTGAGGCCCAGCACGATTTTTATCTGGGAGGGGAGCCCCTGATCCTGTGGTTATTACATAAATCCCATCTTTATCAAAAATATTAGTGTTTTGGTTTTTTGTAACTTGAGTTTCAAATAGATATTTAACTATAGGATCAGGCAGATTATAAATGAAAGTATAGGCACCAAAGACAATTAAAGCAATAAATGCAACTATACCGACAAAAGAATAAAGTTTGTGTTTTTTAGCTAGTGAGATAATATTTTTCATACAACAAGTATTAATTTTTAGTTTGTTTTGTTATTTAATAATTCAAGTAATTTTTGAGCAGTTTCCCCAGAGGAATTTTGATTTTGACCAGAGACAATATTATCATCTACAGCTACATAGGTTGCAAAAAAGTCTCTAAATCTACTACTGCTAACAAAGTTAGCTCCTTGTTTCCTCAACTCTTCTTCGGGGTGATATGGAGTAATCTGAATATTTAACTCCTTTATTTGTTTGTCAGTAGCGCCGGTTATTGTCTTACCTTCAACCAGAGGTTTTCCGTCTATCTCTTTAGCCAACCTTAGTCCTAAAGCTCCATGGCAAACAGTTCCAATCAAAATATTTTGAGCATGTGCATCGGTTATTTTTTGTCCTAAAATTTCGTTAGTGGCAATATCGTAGGCCGCTCCCCAACCTCCAGAAATAAAAATAATATCGTAATCTAGAAAGTTTACATCATCAATTTTAAGTGAATTATTCAATTTATCCATAGCTTCTTCATCACTAAAAAAACGTTTGTCTTGATGAGAAGTTAAAGGATATCTAGTCCCTATCGGCTCCAATGGTATTTTACCACCTTTAATACTAGCCAAATCAACCTGCATTTTAGCATCTAGAAACTCATAGTAAGGAATAGTCATTTCGGAAGGATAGACTCCAGTTTCAGCTCCGTTTTGATCTTCGATGTTTTCACCTAGAGTATCGTGGCTAGTGGTAATAATCAAAGCTATTTTATCAGATAAAAGATATTCTTTTTGATCATAATTTGGATGATAACCAAACCATTTTAAAATTGTGGGAAGCATAAGAGCAATAAGTAAGATTATTGAAATAATTATCCCTGAAGTGATTAAAATTGTTTTTTTCATAAAATAAATTAAAAATTGTTAAAAAATACTACTTCTAACTACTCCACTAATTGCTTCTTGAGCTTTAGTTCGAGATTCTGAAGGATCTAAGGGTGTTATGTTTTTTGGTTCTGATACACTTCTGTCTGAATCAGCAAAGCTAATACTAACATCTCTACCATCATTATTTAATCTAACTTCTTGTATACTTTGGCTGGATTGACTTATAATTATTTCAGCGGATCGATCGTTTATCTGGACTTGATAGGATTGGCAAATATCCTTGCTACATTCTAGGCTATTTAGATAATTAGGAGTGATATTACCAAAATTGTTACCTAAATTAGCTATATTTGTTAGATTATCCAAATCCAAACTCTGTCCAGATGTATTGCTAGTACCTGACAAATCCAATTCGTACCAACTTTCTTGGCTACTATTTTCACTTAGGTAAACTTCAGAATTATATAATTTTATAAAGGTTTCTTCATCTCCACTAAAAATTCTCATATCAGTATTTTCTTGATCTACAAATACTTCAAATTGTATTGTAAAATCAAAAGACATCCCAAATCTACTGACAGAAGATTTAATAGTACCCAAAGAAGAATAGTTATCACTGGTTGATTGAAAATTAGTCATAGCAGTATCCCATAACTCTTGCTGACTAATTGTATTTTTTATATTAGAAACACCTCTAACTTCTGGGGTTTCGTTTTTCGCTTCTTGTGTTGTTTCTCCTCCAAAGTTAAACAAAAATGAAGTGAAAGCTAGTCCGATAACTGCAACAACTGAGATTGAGATGATTAGAGTTTTATTTTTCATAAGGTTTTATTATTAATTTTTTTCATTAAAAGAAGTGTCTATTTTAGTTAAAATTTCAAGTAAATTACTTTTTTTTCTAAGGTTAAGAGTTTTTTCTTGGAGCAATTTTATCGACAATTTGTTTCATTATTAAGGCTATTTTAAACCTACCTTTGATTGTAATGGTGAGATCTTTTTGTCTCTTATCTTACTTGTGTTCATCTTGCTTTAATAGATTGTGCTCTGCCAAGAATTATATATTTTTAGATACACTAGTTGGAGTAATACTAAAGAGTATTAGCAAAACCTAATACTATTTTAATTTTTTTTAATCTCAAAATATTTAAAATTCTAAATTGGGTAAGACTTATTTTTGGCTCTTTCTGTTCTTTTAAAACATTTAACAAAATAGTCCTAAAATTAAAGATAAGACTGGTGAGTTTTTCTAAAATTTTTTCATCTTGGAACATTTTTACTAAATTAAATAGTTAACTTGACTAATTAACTTGACTAAGTATTAGTGAAAATTTTGAGTCTGTCAAGTATTATTATTTACATTTTAACCCGAAGTGCAACACTTGAGATTTTAAACCCCTCCCAAAGGCTGAAGGGGTATTTTTAGATTCAAAAAGTAATAATCTGAACTGGAAGTGGATATAAATAATTTCATTACAAAATCAAAAACAAAGTAGCAAAAATCACCATATCTTGCAAAAAGTGAATCAACCAAGCCCAAAAAATTCCTTTAGTTTCCAAAATTGATTTGGCTAAAAACCAACCTAAAAACCCAGCCACCAAAACTCCAATCCAACCTCCTGGAGTTCCAAAATAATGTACTAATCCAAAAATCATGCCAGACACAATCGCCACTTTTCTATCTGAAATTAGATCTTTTAAAGCTACTACAACACCTAGTCTAAAAACCATTTCTTCTACAAAACTATTTATCAAAGAAAAAACTAGAATAAAAGGCAAAAATTTGATCAAGTCGGATGCTTGCCAATTTTGGTTTTGTAAAGACAAAAAATACATTACTACGGCAGTAACCAAAGTAATTATCACAGCAAAAGTGGTGCCAAGATCTTTCCAGGTTTCATCTTTATTTGGTAAAATTCCAACATATTTTTCTGGTATTGGTTTTGCACCCAAATTTCCAAATCTAAAATATTGTAAAAAAACTTCTTTTTTGAGTAAAAAATAGCCTAATAAAAACCCAAAAGTTATTAACAAAGTTACAAGTTGATAGTTAGCAATTTGATTCAGATCAGCAAAATCAAAATTAAAAATTTGCAATCCTTGAGTCCAAGGCTTTACCCAAAGAATAATAGAAAAAACAAATACAATTATTATAAAAATTAGAAAGATATTTGAGATTAAAAATCTCTTTCGCATTTCCATACTTTTTCAATCCAAATAAATTTTTTATAAACCTTCTATATCATCATCAAAATTAAAATCATTATCAATTTGTGTACTATTAAGAACATCATCAATATCATTTAAAACATTTTCAATATTTTCATTAGTAGTATTTTCATTAGAAATATTTACTTCAAAATCGTCATCTGAGGATTCAATATTTTCTTGGTTTTGTGAGTTTTTATCTTCGTTTTGTTCGTAATTATTCTCAATTGTGTCGACTTTATCATTAACTATGTGATTTCTAAAGACTGCAAATGCAATTATAATTAATATTATGCCTGTGACTAAGATTGATAATAAGATTGATAATTTTTTCATAATTTTAGATGTTAAGATTTAATTAAAAATTGGGTTAGTTTAAATTAATCTTTAGATTGTTTTTTTATTTCTTCTATCTCTGGTTTGATTGTATCTGAAATGTAATTATTTATACTTACCGCAGTTAGTCTAGCTTTTTCCATCTCATTTCTCGCCTCAATAACCTTAGATTTGTAATCACCAGCACTTTCACCACAAGCAAAGTTTTTAGATTCGTTTAGTAGGTTTATTGAATTTTCAATTTGAGTATTAAATATGTCAACTTTATTTTTAAGACTATCAATCTGAGAAGGTAAATTTAGTGTGTCAACGTTGCTATTTTCTAATATATCAACTAATTTTTCCAAATCTGAGATTAATTTATTATAACGTTTTACATATCTAATTTTATTTTGTTCATATCTATTTGTAGTTATGTCTATTTTATTTGTTACAATGGAGCATCTAGTAGAACTTCTTTTTTCAGCATTTTCTTGCCGTTCACTTCTACTTTCTTGAATTTCATTTTTAATTGGTTGTGCATGTGCGATTGGTGTTACAAAAGTAGCTGCCAAAAGTAAAGTTAATAAGAATATTGGTAATTTTTTCATAGCTTTTTTAGATGTTAAGATTTAATTAAATAGTTAACTTGGCTAAGTATTAGTGAAAATTTTGAGTCTGTCAAGCTTTTGTCCTCGTCCACCACATTTTGAAAAATTGATTGTTAGATAAAACAAACTCCATTGGAGATTTAAGGTCAAGGGAAAGGTGAGGTCTTTTGGTGTTATACCAAATTAAATGATTCATGAGTTTAGTATTAAAACTTATTAAATACTTATCTTCCTTTTGAAACAAGCTATCTAAATTCCTGCAAATAAATTCAAATTGCCTTGAACCGTTAAATCTTTCAATGTAAGCATCTATTTTTGGTGATTTTTTGTAATTCCAAACCTGAGTAATACTTTCTTGTTTTAGATACTGCTCAAAATTCTTCATAAATTCACTTCCATTATCATTTTGTATTTCTGTTTGTTTTGTTATGAAAGGAAATACCTTTTGCATTTTAATTAAAAAGTCCTAATTTGAATTGATTTGAGTATTTTTTAGGAAAAGTTTAAAATATCCATATCTCAAAATAAGTTCAAAATAATTAAGTTTTTACCTCTTCCAAACTCCGTAACCCCAAGCGTAGTCATCAATTTGATACCCCATTCCCAAAATTTGATCTCTTATTTCATCGGCTTTTTGATAGTTTTTATCTTGCTTAGCCCTCACCCTTTTGTCAGCTAGTTTGGTTACCCCTTCAGGAACTTCAGGGAATAAATTCAATTGCAATAAATCCTTGTCTAATTTTATCAGCTCCATAGCCTCAGCTTCTTCCAAGTTCTCTTTTTTAGCTATTTCAATAATTTCATTTTGGTACTGCTCTAAAAACTTAGGTGAGTCTAAATTATTAGTTAAGTGTTTTAATAAACCAACTGAATCAAAATTACTTGACTTTGAACTTTGAACTTTGAACTTTGAACTAATTTTAGCCGCCTCTTTTCTCAACCCCCACAACCTCATCTGCGACTGCCATAATTTTTCCCAGGTAAAATTCATCTGCTCGCTGTAGTGATGTTCAAACAGCATCACTCGGTAAGCTAGTGGGTCGAATCTAAAACTATCCCAATCCATATTTTCATCTGTTTGAATAATCTTCAACTCTTTATGCTTCTTCACAATCTGCTGCTTGAATTCCTCACCAAATTCATGGACTGGTGGGTTTTGAAAACTATAAAAACCGGTATCAGAATATTTCCCAGTAACCAGATAAACGTTACCCAGACTCTTACTCATCTTACCGCCATCAACCATCACAAATTTGTTATGCACCCAGTATTTGGATAAATGAAAACCAAGTGCCTCTGACTGAATAATTTCGTTTTTGTGATGAATGTCAATATGGTCTTCACCCCCTGTATGGATGTCGATTTGGTAGTCACTTTGAGCTTTGAGCTTTGAGCTTTGAACTTGGCTAAATAACCCACTTCCCACAGTCTCACTAATCATACAGACACACTCAGAGTGCCAGCCAGGAGTGCCCCATAGATTTGGTAAGGTCAGATAATCAGGATATAGATTTAGTACCTCGATCATCAATTCAGCAGTCTCCTCAAACTCATTAAACTTCCATTTTTGCAAGGCCTTATCGTCTACAAACTTCCACAAAGCAAAATCATTCGAGTTTCTTTTTTCAGTCTGGACAATATCTCTGCCAGTATAATTTTCTTCTAAGTTTTCCCCGACACCTTCGGGACTTTGAACTTTGAAAGCCGGATGATTAGGCAAGTCCAAGTCTGTGTCATTGGAGCTATCGTAATAAATTCCATCGCTAGTTAAATAAGCCTTAGCCTTAGCTAAAAGTCTCAAAGCTAGGATCATTTGTTCTCTAATATAATCAGTGGCCCTTGGATTTAGCCTGCCTGTAGGTAAGTCAAAATTCAGAGCTGCAGTTTGTTTTTTAAAATCTTGCGTATAAAAATTAACAATATCTTCAACTTTCTTGTTTTCCCTTTTGGCTCCAACTTCTAGTTTATCTTCACCTTCATCACCATCTCCTACTAGATGGCCAACATCTGTAATATTGGTTACCCACTCCACTTGCCAGCCACCAAGCTTAGCAACTTTGGCAATAGTGTCCGGTAGCCAGACAGCTCGCATATTGCCAATTGACTGGTAGTTATAAACCGTAGGGCCGCAAGAATACATTTTTATTTTACCTTCTTCAATAGTTTCCCCAGACTTAATTTCTACCTCCTTTTTGAGATAGGAGTCGTAAAGTTTGAAATTTTTTATAGCCATATTTTAATTATCTTGATTAAAACTAACAATTATTTTTTTTATTATAGATTACTTCAAAAGATTAACCTTATTTAATTATTCCAAAAATAGTTTTGTCCCGTAAGCCAGATTTACAAGACTTTAATCCCCTAAAATGGATATTAACCAACAGTAAAAATAGGTTTTGAGACATAACTAATAATCCACTTTTTTTATTTTATAAGTAATAAGTATCAAATTTGTTAAAATTCCAATTTTATTATATTTATATTTAATTCTTGAAAAGCTATGAGTCATGAATATTTTTAAAATTATAAGTTTAATCAAATATATTGATCTAGTTGTTCAATTAGAGCAGTAGCAGCCTCCCAGCCAAACCAAACCAAAAAAACATGTAAAATCAAACTCAAACCAATTCCAAAAATAGCTATCAGCCATCCCAAAATTATCATCAATCCATCTTCTTGGAGCGTCCCTATAGAGATCACAAAAATACCCAGCGAAGGTATGGAACTAGTCAGAGGAAGTGGCGAAATCATAGAAACAGCACACAATAAAATTAAAATTTGAGAAAATTTTCTGAAGATTAGATTATCATAAATAAAAGCAAGCCGAGGTCTGATAAAAGTCTCAAAAAACCTAACAAATTTGAGTAAAAACTGAATTAATCTTGAGTTTATATTAGCAGGAATTTCTCTTTTTAGAACAAACTTAGGCAGGCTTGGTTTTTTCTTGCCGGTCAGAGTTTCGAAACTAAGCCAAGTCATAGCCAATCCAAAAGGGGTGGCGATTCCAGGGGCTGGCAAGGGTAGGGCAGGAAGCATCGACAAAATTATATAGAAAAAAGAAAAACCCTTATGATCGAAGTGGGTCAAAAAGTTTTCTAGAGTTAAAGTAGCTTTAGTTTTTGCAAATACTTCTTCTAATTCGGCTGATAATTTCATAATTTGTTTATGTTGTAATTAATAATAAATCTATATACATTCCAAATCAAATTGGATAGCAGAGGTAAACTTAATTGAATTTTGGAGTTATTTTTTGGCTTTTTAAGGTTTGATAATGTGAATTTTGAAAGTGAACTAAGCATAGTTTCAAAACCGTTAAAAAACTTTTTTTGATTAACAGAATAAAAGTAACAATTTTGCATAAAATTAATCATAAATTTAACACTTTTTATCTTAAAGCAAACAAAAAATAAGTTATTATTTTGAATAATAGGGTAGGCCATTCTCAAAAACTATTTTTATTTCAAAACTATTTATTTTTTAGATAATAAAAATTTTATTTATAAATTTCAGTTTTAAGGCAAGTTTATAAGATACACGAAACACTTAATTTGTGCAGGGATTAACTTATAATTTTAATCTGCAATTCTATTTTGAGTGTTATTGGTTGGTATAGTCTGAATATTATCTTGACGACTTCTGCCGCCACTAGCAGGCACGCCAAAAGCTGATCCAAAAAGGTCAACCCAACCAACTATTACAAAAACTGAAAACACACATAAAAACAGACCAACCAACCTATAAGTCGTAGTTCCAGAACCAGGTCCCCATTTTTGTTCTGCCCAGCTCAAAAAAAGTATATGATGATTAAGATAATAAGCTTTAGATACCATAAACACCCCTAGAGCGAGACCTATTAAGCCCATCAAAATATTTGGCAAAGAAATACTTAATTCCATAAGTTTAGTTTAAAACAAAAAACAAAAATTAACAAATATATAACTAATCTGTATACAGGTTATAATATTTTGAATATCCTAAATTTTCTTAGAAATAGTCTTTATAACTAATAACTTGTTAAAGTTTAGCTTAGGATTGCTATATTGCTTATACTACAAGACTTCCGCAAGAATTGAATTTTACTACTAAATGTAGCTTTAGTTAAGTATTTAAATACAAAATGTAGTGATGTTTGCAGAAGCTTTGACTAATTATTTTTTTAAAGATTTTGAAATAAAACTATTAAAATAAATAGTGATTTTTGAGGATTTTTTTATGGTTAATCTTCAAAGTCAAACATTTCTTCGGTTTGAGATTCCCAATTTTGTTTAGATTTTGTAAAATCATAGCTTTCGATTTCCTTATTATCAGGCTTGTCGATAATATCGATAACTTTGTATTTTTTGGCATCCATATTTTTTGGCAATTCTTTATATACTTTATAAAAAATAGTTCCAGCTTGAAGATTATCATTAGTTAATTTCTGGTCAACGTCATTAGTTTCATCAAAATTACTTACTACAATGAGTTCTTCTTCATCAGGAGATTCTTGGTTTAAGTTTATTTGATTTTCTTTTCTTTCAGAAATTTCTAAATTAGGAGATATACCAAATTTGGATTCGATTTTTTTACAAATAAATTTTTGCAATTTAGGAGATTTTAATTGAGCCAAAAAAATTGCGTTAGAAGCTGTTAGTTTGACTTTATTTTCTTGCAATTCTTCGACTAAAAGATCTGGTATTAACATTTTTAAAATTGTAGGAGAATCTGGTTCTTTGGTTAAGCTTTTTATAAAAAAATTTAAATCTCTTTTGTTTAAAGTTTGCACTTTGGCAACTAATCTAGAGGATGAGGTTGTAGGAATATCGTTTTCTTGAGGTTCGAGCTTTGTAGAAATATTGTTTTTTTCTTCGTCTTTTTTATATAGAATCTTAGAGTTGGGTTTTTTTTGAGCATTTTCTTCAAATTTTATTTCTTGGTGCTGGCTAATATTATTGGTATGCTCTAAATAAATATTTCCAGTTTTTGTAGTTTGTTGTAAGTTAATTAAAGTTTTTTTTTCGCCTAGCTTAGCCTGAACTAGAGCTATGGCTGAAGAGATAGAAGTTAAAGGTAATTTTAGGCTAATAATTTCGGCAATAGGGATAATAAGCAAACTATATTGGCTATCACCTTTAAGGTCTTGATCCAAAAGATAATCTAAAAGTTCGGAGAGTAAGTTGCTTCCATCCTGACCTGTAGTTTCTAATTCTTGAATCAAAGTTTTAGTTATTTTCTGGCTTATTAGAGCTTGACTGATACTATCTAGAAGCTCTATCGGAGTAAAACCTAGTAGATCAGAAACTTCTTTTTGAGTATACTCATCTAGGCCATAGCTAGCCAGAGTTTCAAGTAGGTTAATTGCGTCTCTTTGACTACCTTCTGCTCTTTTGGCGATTATATTTAAAGCATTATCATCAATCTTAAGTTTTTCTTTTACAGATATTTCCTTAAGTCTTTTTTGGATATCTTCAGTGCTATGATTTTTTAGTTGAAATTTAGTAAGTCGAGATAAAACAGTGGGAATAATTTTTTCAGGGTTAGTAGTAGCCAACAAGAAGACCAAATATTCTGGCGGTTCTTCTAGAATTTTAAGTAAAGCATTCATTGCTGCTTTGGACAACATATGAACTTCATCAATAATATAAATCTTATATTGACCATTAATTGGAGGGTTTTCAGCTGATTCTATGAGTAATCTAATATTATCTATGCCGGTATTGGAAGCCGCATCAAGCTCGATAATATCAATTTTTGCTTCTGGATTCTTTTTTGTTTGGTTTAGATGGTTGGCAAAAATCCTAGCTAGAGTAGTCTTGCCAATACCTCTAGGTCCACTAAAAAGATAAGCATTTTTGATGCGGTTTTGCTCTAGACTATTTTCTAGAACATTTTTAATGATTTCTTGCCCAATAACCTCTGAGAATTCAGTTGGTCTATATTTGTTATACCAAGCCATAAGTTAAGTTATAATTACTAATTATTAGGTTTATATTCAAAATTTACCCAAATTGGAACTTTTTTAATTTTCAAATACTTTTTTAATGTTGATTAATCTAACTAAAGTCAAAAATTTAGATTCTAAAAAAACTAAAATTTAATTTGCGTGGGGTACATACTTAAGTTAACTTTCAAAATAACTTTAAAATTCAATTAAGTTTAGCCATATTATCAAATTTGATTACGGAATGGCTATAAATAAAAAAATAATCTTGTTCCATAATATTAAATTATGTTTGTAAAATTTTGGATCGCACCTAAACTTTACCAACTTTTATAATAATAATTTTGCTCATTAATTTATCTTAAAATCTTTCAAAAATCTTATTTTTTTTGATTAAATAAAAATAAAAGCGATTATTTTGTAAATTTAGGACTTTTTAACTTAAAATAAACTAAAAATAGGTTATTTTTTTGAGTAACAAGATAAGTTAATAACATAAATTGTTTTTAACATCAACTCTCTATAAAGCTTTACACATTTTACTTGATATTTAGTAAATTACAGTGCTTGTTTTATGGCAAGTTATACCCAGGTGCTAGAACAAACTTGCTTCAGAGGACCTTAGAGTTCTGGGCGATAAAAGGTGGGTAAGATTATAAATGAAAAGTTGGTAGTAATTTATGTATACAAGACTTCCGTAAGAATTGAATTTTACTACTAAATGTAGCTTTAGTTAAGTATTTAAATACAAAATATAGTGGTGTCTGCGGAAGCTTTGTATAGTATTAGAAACTTTACCTCTCTGGCAAACTTTACTTGAATTAGTTTTAGAGTTAATAAGTTGTCTAAATTAAAAAATGCAAGATTATCGTAATTTTTTTAAAAGCCAACTGGTTATGCTTTATATCAAGCCTTTATATTCAGCTTCATATTCAATCTCAACTGAACTGCGAGCAAAGTCTAATTTTTTGAGAACTTTTTTGGTTTTGCGTCTAATTTCGTAAAGTTCTTCTTGATTAGTATTATTGTCTACAACTAAAGTTAAACTAACAATATCTTGACTATTAATACTACAAACTAAAGTGTTATGGATATACTTAACTTTAGCAATTCTTTTTAGTCTTTCAGTTATTTCGTCACTAAGGTCATAAACTTCAATTTTTGGCCCTGTTGGTTTTGGCTTTTCTAGTACTTTTTCTTCAGTTGGCTTAGATTTATTTTCATCTGTAGATTCCGCAGAAGTGATTTCTGAATCTTTAGCTGCTACCACAGTAGGAGTCTTAGACTCTTCTTTGATTTTTTGGATCTCAGCTTTAATTGAGCTTTCGTCAGTGGGGATTTTTTGTAAGGTTTCGTTTTTATAAATTTCTAAAATAGTATTAAGTTTGTTAAAAGAAATAAAAATTAAATAAATTGACCCTAAACTAGCAGCAAAAATATCTGCCCTTTCAAAAAGATTAGATATAAAAGCTGAAAGGATAAGCAAAACCCAGAAAAAATTATCTCTAATAGCTTTTTGATCAAACCCTTGGCCAGTTTCTCGCATTTGCAAAAAGATTTTGACGCCAAGTATTAACAGAGCAAAAGCAGCTATAATTTGCCAATTGTAATCTGGGATTGTACTAAAGTTAGTAATTGCTAACCAACCAATGATAATAGTTGCAACTAAAAGATAAACTTCTGTTAAGATTTTGATTTTGAGGGTAAAGAAAGCATCAGTTCTGATTTTAGAATAGAATATTTTATTAATAGCTAAGGTAATAACTCTATGCACATCAACGATTATTGCTAACCAAAGAGCAAAATTATTAAATCCATAAATAGCTAAAGCAATAGCCACTGAGACAAGAAATATCCTACCTAAAAAAGGAATGGTATTAGTCTGAGGCAAATTCTTTTCTGATATAGTACGCCTACCAAGATCGTTAGGATTAGAGGCCATTTAAATTTTTGTTAAAGCTTCTGGAGTTTTAAAAAGCAAAATTGTTTTTGACAAATTGCCCAAAATAAATTTAATTATAATTAATTTAATCAAAATCAAATGTATTGCAAAGAAAATAAATTATTTGATGGATTCTAGAAGTCATTATATATCTGTGCCATAATCAAATTTGATAGTAGGGCAAGGCTTAATTAAATTCTGAAACTATCTTTCTTTTAAGATTTAAGAATGTAAATTAAAAATGTAAATTTTGAAAGCTAATCGAGCATAACTTATACAACTAATTACAAAATTATAAATCTCACAATTTTCACAAAATTAGTTAAAAAAGACTATTCGGTAAGCTTATCTACAGAACCTGCTTGGCCACTTACTTTTTAAAATAAAGATTTTTAGGCATTAATTATTCCCAAAATTGTAACTTAGGATTCTTTCTAATCTCAGTATTTTTGATTTTATTATTCAAAACCAACTACTAACGATTTCTTAATTTTCTATTTTAAATTACTAAAAAAATTCAAACAGGTTCTATATTCAAAACACTAATATACTAATATTTGTGAAGAAATTATAACTTTCAGATGCAACTTATAGCTATTGCACATTCAGCTCAGATAAGTTATTAGATGTTAAGTTTGTTTTGAAGAAGTTTTTAAAAACCAGAATGTCTAACTAGTATATGTATTAGTTTAGTTATATATAGATTTAAAGATCTTACTTATGATTAATTCAAATTAGAAATTTCTAAGTTTGCAAGTATTTTCTTTATTGACTTGGTTATTTTAATCAAAAATTGCCACTTTTATTCTCACCCTAATATTTAATTCTTTATTCTAAAAGAAATTTTTAACAGGCATTTTAACTATAACTAAAATTCTTTATTTATCTTATTTATTTTAAAGGTAAAAGTTTTGATCTAGGTTTTTTAGCTCACAACATTGAATGCTTAGTTCTATCGAATTTGGTTAAATACTTTTTACTTTATTATAAACTCAAACTAAAAATTAACTTTAAATTATGAATATTATTACTTCTTTAACGAATCAAGAAAAACAAAAACAAAAAAATACCCTGAACCTAATTGCTTCCGAAAATTACCCTTCACCAAAGGTTTTGGATCTTTTAGGATCTATTTGGTCTAACAAATATGGAGAGGGCTACTCAGGTAAAAGATACTATGCTGGTAACCAATTTACTGATGAATTAGAAAGCTTAACTCAAAAAAAAGCTTTAGAGGTTTTTGCTTCAAAAAATAACTCTTTTCAAATTAAAGAAGAATACGGGGTAAACGTTCAGGTTTTGTCAGGTTCGCCAGCTAATGGTATGGTTTTTTTGGCAATGTTAGAAGTTGGTGATACGGTTCTAAGCCTCAACCTATCTAATGGAGGACACCTGTCCCATATGCATAAGACTAGCAATTGGTTGAAGTTTTTTAGGCATGTTAATTATGATGTAGAATTAACAAATAACAAACAACAAAAAAATAAAAATGAAAGTTTATCTAAAATCTACGAGATTGACTTACAAGATTTCGAAGAAAAGTTAAAAACCCATAAACCAAAATTAACAATTATTGGAGCTTCTAGCTATCCTCGTTTAATTGACTTTCAGTTAATGACAGCAATCGCCCATAAATACGGATCTTTGGTGTTAGCTGATATTGCCCATATTAACGGCTTGATTGCAAGCGACCTTCATCCAAGCCCTTTTGCCAGTGGTGATTTTGGAGCAGATTTTGTATCTATGACTACGCACAAGACTTTTCGTGGACCGAGGGCTGCAATGCTTTTTTTTAAACAAAAATTTAGCAAAGAAATTAACAAGACTATTTTTCCTGGGACTTCTGGTGGACCACATTTTAATAAAATTGCAGCTATTGGCCAAGCTTGCCTCGAGATTCTGGGCGAGGATGACTATCCAGACGGAATCAGTTTTCAGACTTATTCTGAGAACACCTTAGCTAATACCAAAACTCTAGAAAACTCCCTATCAAAAAACGGTCTAGAAATAATTTCTCCAAGCCAAAATCATCTTTGTCTAGTTAAACTTCCAGAAAACTCAGATAGCTTAGAAGTCCAAAAGAAGCTTGAATCAATTGGAGTAATTTGTAACCGTAACGTAATCCCTTTTGATCAAAAAACTGCTTGGAGACCGAGTGGGTTAAGGTTAGGTATGTCAGCTCTAACAAGTAGAGGGATTGATCAGCAAAGGTCAATAGATTTAGGTAAAATTATTGCTGATTGTGTACTAGGCAGAGAAGAAAAAGAAACTCTAAAAAATAAAGTTACCGAGATTGTTAAAGATTTGAGGTGGAATTATTAAATCATTAAGCAGGTTATTTTCTGTTAAAGCAAGGTAATTTACTTATTTTTATTTTAAAATCACGACTTCCGTATTTAGCTAACTTAGGTAACAAAATATAGGTTAAAATTTGTTTAAAAATAAATAAAATCTTCAGTTTTGTGGAAGTTCTGTTTTTGAAAGATTTTAAAGTAAAGCTATTTTTAATCATTATAAATTTAAATTTTACTATGACTTTACAAATAACTAATTCTAAAACTTCAAATCAAAACTTTAAACTTCAGCTTTTACTTGGTCTCTATGTCATGGCTATGCTTACAGCCAACTTTATTGGCAATAAGATCTGGGAAATAACTTATCCAGAGTGGCTACAGAACTTATTAAGTTTTTTGGATATTTTTAGTTTTAATTTTGGACAGCAGTTAATTATACCTTTTTCGTCTCAATCACTGAGCTTTTCGGTAGGATTATTTGCTTTGCCAATAACTTTTCTTATAACTGATATCATTGTTGAAACGATGGGTAAACAAGAAGCCGATAAAGTCTTTTTTGTGGGTTTGATTTGTTTAACGATCGCTTTATCTTTAACTGCTCTAGCTGTCAATTTGCCCTCGGCTATTCGTTGGGATACAGCTGCTTTTAAGGGGGCAAGTTTTAGCAAGCCAGAGGCTTATAATTATATTTTTGGGTCTTCAATTAGGTTCATGATTGCTAGTCTGGTGGCTTTTGCTGTTGCTCAGTTCTTGGATATTTTTATTTTTAACCAACTAAAACAAAAATCTGGAGAACCAAAACTTTGGCTTAGAAACAACTTATCCACAATTTTTTCACAGTTTATAGACACTGCAGTTTTTTATATAATTGCTTTTACTAAATTACCTTTTGCAATTCCATTTTTAGCGATTGAAGCAAATTCTGGTTTAGATTTTGATTTTATGTTAAAGATTTTTATTCCCTATTATTTATTTAAAGTATTTTTTGCCATTTTAGATACACCACTAGTTTACCTTGGAGTTTGGTGGGTTAGACCAAGTAGCAAGTAATACAAATTAAGCTCATATTAATTTTTATGTAAATAGAAGTTGATTTTGGTATAATTTAGGCTTTGTTTATTTAAAATTTCCCCAAAAGCTAGTATAACTAACTGCTCTAATATTTGTAGTCAAAATGTCATTTACAGCCCAGCCACCATCTACAATAAATTTATTTTTTGTAAACTTAGTAGCCAAATCCAAACTAGCCTGTTTGGTTTCTATAGTTAGTTTTTGTCCTGATTTACCAGCATAAACAGTCATAAGTAAATGCTCTATAATCCTTTGGCTATCCTTAATCTCAGCTTCATCCCACTGACCAAGATCCCACCAAATTCCTATTTTTATATTCTTTTTTTCAATTTTACAAAATTCGTTTGTAAATTTTTTAGGCACGAAGATTTTGTAAGTCCAGTTTTTTATAAATTCATAATTATTAAAAAATTGCCTAGCTTCAAATAAATCTTGGGTATCTCCCATTAGATGTATAGTTAACTCTATTTTTTTATTCAAAAAGAGTTTTGCTAAAAATCCTAAAACTACTTCTGGAGCTAAGCTACGCATTACACTCCTGTCTTTAGCGAAATTATCTAAAACAAAGTCTAAGTGAAAACAAAAGTCAAAACCAGAGCGAGATTGTTTAGAAAGCTGAATAAACTGGCGAGGCTTATTTTTTGCTTTAGTTAGCTTTTTTTGTAAAGATTCTGAAGAATATTCTAAAAGTGAAGGAATTATCATAGATTAATTTTTGTAAACTTAGAATAAAAATAAATTATGTTTTTTTGAAAATTAGTTTATTTTATATTTTTTGGACTATTCGGTAAACTTCAAGGTCTATTGAGATTTTTTATTATAGCTAACCCATATATTAGTTAGACATTTTGGGCATCCTAAATTTCCTTAGAAACGGTTTTTATGACCAATAAATTGTTAAAGCTTAGTGTAGGATTGCTATACAGATTGGCTTTGTTTCAAAATAAGTCAAAATTATTTACTTTTTACTTATAAATAAACAAAAAAATGACGATGATATGAGATTGATACTTTTTTCTTATATTTAAGGGATAAAAAATTGTTTTTTTAATAGGGAAGAAGACCTATTACTTTAAAATAAAATTAACTCAGGTTTTTATAAATTATTGATTTATAAATTGGGTTAAGAGTGATTATTAATGGGTTGAGTGTTAGATTTTGTATCAGGGATTTGCTTTAGTTTGATTATTAATTCTATCAAAGTAAATATAAAAATACCAAAAGTTATTACATACACAAAAAATATAAAGATTATTCCAAGATTTAATAAAATTTGCTCAGAATTATTTAAATAATAAGTTAAAGTAATTAAATTGCCTCTATTAACCTCATCTGTAATAGTTATTATCTGGTCAAAGTCTAAAAAAATAAGTGGTATAAATAAAACCATTCCAAGAATAAAATTATAAAGTGAATGAGCCAAAAAAGATACCGCAGCTCCCCAAGTGGAACCAAATTTTACTCGTAAATAACCAAAGACAAAACTAATCGAAATCTGAGGTAAAACTAAAAGTGGAATCAGCCAAAAAAACTGAATTGGAGCAGTGTAATTAGCTACATGTACAAGTCCAAAAAGTATGCTAACTAAGTAAAAGAAGAAGTTAAAATGCTCAGCTACAAAATCAGTCCAGGAATCAGGCATAAAAATAGCCAGAAAAATCGCAGCTATTACAATAACAAGAGCTATCCCTAAAAAAACAAAGGATAGAATAATCTCATTAACAATAATAAAAGGTAAAAAAATCTGTAGATTAAAGATCAAGAAAAAACCCAAGCCAATTGCAAAAGCAACTTTATTTTTGGTTAAAAAAAGTCTATAACTAATTTCTTCAAGGAAAGGTCCAAAAAAAACTATTAATATAAAAACCGAAAAAGCGTCTAAAGACTTTAGTTGTTCTAAAAGTAAACTATTATCTGTGGTGTCAAAACCAACTATATGAGCTAAGAACTGAGTTAATATACCTACAATAGTAGCCATTACGACGCCAAAAGCAACCAACTTAGTGACTTCCCAAGCTTTTAACCAAAGACTAACCTTTGGAAATGGACTAAGTAAAATCTTTTTAGGATTTTTAAGAAAATAAAACAAACTTAAAACTCCAGAAAAACTATTATTAGAATTTTTACTATCCATAATACAAAAAATAATTTTGATTGATAAAAAGCTAAAATTTAATTTTAATCATTGCAAGTACACATAATCGTAAGTTATCTTTGTTATTCTTTTTTAGCTTAGTTACATAGAACTTATTTGGAATCCTTTGTAGTTGATTTTGAATAAAAAAATCTAAAATATTAAGTTAAGAGTAGCTCTAAATTACAATTTTTGAAAAAATTAAAAATTTTTATCTAAACTAAATTCTTAACTGGTAATTACCGTAACGATTAGCTTAAAGGTATAAAATCTATAAAAAAGAATTGTTTAGCTAGCATAGGGATTTACTATAAAATTTTTGTTTTATGATTTTACCAATTTCTCAAAAAAAACCAGAATATACCAAATCCAAAATTATGCAAATGATTGCAGACTTAGATACTGATCCACTCAAAAATTCTGGGGCTAGGGTAGTTAATTCGGTGGGGGATGGTAGTAGTGGAGTGTTTTTGGTTGGCGAGGCTCCAGGTGCCAAAGAAGAAAAACTAGGAGAGCCTTTTGTAGGAAGAGCTGGGAAATTTCTTAACAATCGCCTTTTACCTATAGTTAGTTTAACAAGAAAAAATATATATCTAACAAATATCGTTAAATGTCGACCGCCGAATAATCGAGACCCTTTATCTACAGAAAAAGAAGCCTGGAGTACAATTTTATTAGCAGAAATTGCTTTTATAAAACCTAAAGTAATTGTTTGTTTGGGCAGACATGCAACAAATTTTTTTTTGCCAGAAGTTAAGATTAGTCAGATCCATGGAAAACCTAAAAAAATTCAGATTTTTAAAGACTTAGAGACTTATCTGTTGCCAGTATATCATCCAGCTGTAGCACTTTACAACCCTCGTCAAACAGAGACTATAATTCAGGATTTTAAGGTTGTTACTAAGGTTTTGAGAAAGTATCAATCAAGAAAGTAAATTTATTATTTTTATTTGCTTAAAGGTTTTTAAATAATCTAAATCAAAAGATTTTATTTTATCATCGGAATTTCTATAGCCAAGATTCTAGAGTCAGAATTAGCTTTGATTTTTGGTTTATCAAAGTTTTCGATACCAATAGCATCTCTATAAGTTAGGGTTTCTCCTTCGACTTGGAATTCTCTTTGGATATTTAGAATATAAACTCCGTTATTTTTGTATTTTGGTTTGTATTCTAACTCTTTGTTTTTTTCTAACTTGGCTAAGCTAAGTTGAGCATCTTGATTGATCCACAAAGTATTATCATTTTTATCGCCAGATACAATTTGTAGCCAGTTATTTATGGATTTATCTAGATCAAATTTTTTTTGATTATATCTTGGCTTAATTTGGTATTCTTTAGGAAAGATCCAGATCTGAAACAAACTCACTGGGTTAGTTTTGTGAGCATTAAACTCAGAGTGAAAAATTCCTGTACCAGCAGACATTACTTGCACTTCCCCAACCGTAACTACACCGCTAGAGCCTGTAGAATCTTTATGAGCCAAGATACCTTCTATAGAACCTGTTTGAATTTTTTTAGTAATTTAAAATAGAAAATTAAGAAATCGTTAGTAGTTGGTTTTGAATAATAAAATCAAAAATACTGAGATTAGAAAGAATCCTAAGTTACAATTTTGGGAATAATTAATGCCTAAAAATCTTTATTTTAAACCCACCTCAGCTCAGATTAGGACTTTTTGAGGACGTGGAAGTTT
>CAZVWQ010000004.1:0-88817 GCA_964631275.1 uncultured Candidatus Saccharibacteria bacterium
CAGAGAAGCTGAATTACGATTATGGGAGTATTATTACAATAGACAAAAATCATCTAGGAGAAGGTAATAGTGGCTCACCTGTTTTTGACTATAGAGGGGATTACGTTGGTGCTTTAAGTGCTCTAATAGACAAAGTTCAGTTATTTGAAGACAATACAGTAATCGATTGCGAACCTATACCGCTCGACCTAAGTGATGTTTTTTTTATGTATGAAAAAGAAAAAAGAAAATGTGGTCTAGAGTTTATTGTGGTTCCAGACGGTCAGTATATAAATAACCTAAAAACTAGGATAGAAAGTGATTAATCTTAAAAAATTATTATCTCAAATAAATCAAGACTTGGGTTTAGATTTGTATTTGGTAGGAGGCTGTGTTAGAGATTATTTGTTAAACCAAGAGTTTAGTGACATTGACTTGGCTACAAAAGCTTTACCTGAAAAAGTCATTTCTAAGATTAAAGAATATGGTAAAAAACCATATACAATAGGAAAAAATTTTGGAACAATCGGTTTTTGGTATATTTTTGAAGATAAAAAATATTTTTTGGAAATTACTACTTTTAGAGGTGAAATTTATAAGCCTAGGGATCGTAAACCAGAAGTTAACTTTAGCCACAAAATTGAAACTGATTTGGAACGCAGAGATTTTACTTTTAATGCTATAGCAATTAACTCGAAAGGCAAAATCGTTGACCCATTTGGCGGGCAAAAAGATCTAAAAGCAGGACTAGTAAGATGCGTCGGTAGCCCAAAGATTAGATTTAGAGAGGACCCGCTTAGAATTTTGAGAGCAGTTAGGTTTGCTGGTCGTTATAATTTTCAGTTAGAAGCTAAGACTTCAGAAAAAATCAAAAGTTGTCGATTTTGGTTATTAGATGTCAGCAAGGAAAGATGGGTTATAGAGATGGATAGAATTTTGTTACTACCAGATCCTAGAGTTTCTTTGGATTTTATGCAAGAGCTAAGTTTATTGCAAGTTATGATTCCAGAGCTTAGTCTCCAAAAAAAATTTGATCAAAACACTCCTTATCATGATTTTGATTTATGGACTCATACCAAAAATGTAATAGTCAAGGTACCTGCTAACAACCTTTTACTTAGGTGGGTGGCTTTGCTTCATGACATAGCTAAGCCTTTTACTTATAGTTTAAACAAAAAAGGTAATTATAATTATTTACATCATGACGAACTAGGTGCCGAAATGGCTCAAAAGATTTGTAAATATCTAAAATTTAGTAACGATAGAACAGAATATATAGTCACTCAAATTAGAAATCACTTAGATGCAAATTTTGATCTTAAAAAATACGATGACGCAGGGAAAAAACTAGAACCAAGCACTAGTCTTAGTTTCGAACCTTTTTATACTCAAGTCAATCCAAATCAGGACTTTTTTAATTTTTAGATGTTCACTTTTAATCTTCATTAAACCTAGCTAAAATCAAAATTTTAGTTTCTAAAAAACCAAAATCTGCTTTGCAGTAAGTATAAATCATCTAATGAATACACAATGAGTTTGGGGATTAGGCAATGTAGAATATTAATCATGTCTCAAAACCTATTTTTACCGTTGATTAATACCTATTTTATGGGTCAAAGTTTGTAAATTTGAGTTATGAGACAAGACTATTTATGTTTTAATCGGGTCAAAAATTATATCAAAAAGTACAGGATTAAGGCATACTTTGCATCAGTTTTTTGTGTCAAACTATGGAGATTTTTTGGGATTTGCGAGAGTTCGCTTTATAAGTGAGTTAGGTAGAATACTATTTCTTAAATCAAAACTGAATTTAGATACGATTTTTGTAATATTCAATCATTTCTTGAATCTCAATTGGGTTAGTATTCCCTTTATTATAAGCATTTTTCCATGGTGTATCCTCGTGAGTTTTATCTACTAACTGATAAGCAGATTTGTAGGCTAGCCCTCCTTCAAATTCAAACAAAATCTCATCAATTAGGTTTTTCTCAGCTTTATTTAGGCTAAATTCTTTTTGAGTTGGTAAAATTAATCTGGCTGGCTCTAATGGATTTTTATAATGTTCATACAAATCTACATGCACAGGGCCTCTGTCCCAAGCTTGAAAATTGTGACTAATCAGTGGTTTTTGATACATCCCTAAGTATTTGGCTTGAATATAGTACACCAGTTTTAATAATTTCAAAATCGTTAGATCGTATTTTTCACCCAATACATCATAGCATCGCACCAGCACATACTCGGCGACTTCGATTGGATTTTTGTCAGTATTTGCAGGGGTAAAACCAAGCTCTAAACCTGCTACCAAACAAAATTTTTCTAAAGTATTAGTGTTGATTCCACCCTCTCCGCTTTCCATTCTTGTAATAGTCGGCTGGGGTACTCCCATTTTTTCGGCAATTTGCCGCTGAGTTAAACCTAACCTTTCTCGGTGCATTTTAATTTTTACAGACAAGTCAATTTCAGCCTGTCTTTTAGTTAGATAGATTTGAGAGTTTTCGTCAGCTATTTGTTGTTTTGTTGTGTTAGACATATATTTTCTTGGTAGTTAATTACTTTTAAAGTATATTATAAAAAATATCAACAGTCAAATATGATACTATTTTTTATTTCAAGATAATTATTCAAATTTTTCTCGCCTACTTTGAGGTCTTTTTTCTCTGTTTTTTGAGTCTTTTTGGTAAAACCGTGGATTACAATGTAGTTTGGTTCTTCGATCACAAAGAAAAACCGACAAATATTGTTTTTGTGTTTGTAAGAAGTTATTTATTTTATTGCAAGTAGGTTGAGGTTTGGGTATAATTATCAATAGCCTATCATTCATGTGTCAAACCTCAAAGCTTTATCTACTCTCTCAAATTAGCCAAAACACTATTTTATTTCAGTAGTCTTGCCCTATAACTCAGATTTACAAAACTTTAATCCTATAAAACAGGTGTTAATCAGTAGTAAAAAGAGGTTTTGAGAGGTGATCAACCATCTGCTTATATAAATATCAGTTTAATCGAGTTTGGAATTTGGTCGGTGGGATATAATCGTAAATTATTAAAAAAACCAAATTTGAATAGTTATATAAATCTGATATACAATTAAGCCCATCCAGGAAATAGCAGCTACCAAAACTGCTCCAGCACTCATATCTTTAATTCTTTTGATCGATTTATTGTACTTGTCGTCTACCAAATCACACAGCTTTTCTATGCTACTATTTACCATTTCTAAAGACAGGATAAGTGACATCAAGATAAAATTAGAAGAGGCTATCAGAAATTGACCGTTCATTAAAGATATTAAAGTTGTTAGAATCCCGGTAGTCAGTTGAATACTTATATTTGGTTCTCGTTTTAGAGCGAAGAAAAAACCATTTATTGCGTATCTAAAGCTAGAAAAAATATTATATTTTACGTATTTTTTTGGGGTGTTGGTTATTTTTGACACAGCTTAGTTTTAATTATTTAGTTTTTCTAAATATCTGGCTATCACGTCTATTTCAAGATTTACCAAGTCTCCGATGGCTAGGTCTTTTAGATTTGTATTTTCCAAGGTGTGTTTGATTAGAGAAACTTCAAAAGTATCTTGATTGCTTTTGGATATAGTAAGGCTTACTCCGTTGACAGCAATGCCGCCTTTATAAGGAATAAACTTCATTAATTCTTGCGGAGGTTTGATTCTAAGAACCCAGTATTCATCTGACTGATTATAATTTACAACCTCTCCCACTCCATCAATATGGCCCTGAACTAAATGGCCGCCTAGTTCTTTTTGCAAGGTTAGGGAGGTTTCTAAATTTAGTTCGTCTTGTTCTTTTCTAGTACCTAAATTGGTCTTATCCAGGGTTTCGCCAATTGCCTGGATTTGGTAACTATCTTTGGTAATTTCCAAAACGGTAAGACAAATTCCATCGTGAGCTATACTTGAGCCGATTTTTATTTTATCTAAAATTTCTTTGGGCGCCTGTATCCAAAAATATTTACCATCGGATCTTTGCTCGATTTTAATAATTTTTTTTTAGCTTCTATAATGCCGGTAAACATTTTACAATTAAGATCTAGCTAGAATTATTTGTCAAAGTTATTAGCTAGCACTTGTTTGCAAATTTAATTTAGAAAAGTCATTTATAGAAATCTTGACTACGTTTTGATCATCTATCATATTTCCATATTCTCCAAGCCCTTTTCTCAAACTTTTTATAAACACATCAGCACCTTCTTCTGTTCGCAGTAAGGAGCTTTCTCCGTATATCTCATTTGATCTGATTAAAGACTGAATATATTCAGTTCTTAACTGCTCAAGATTTTTATCATCTATTTCAAAGCTGGTATTTGTGGATAAAATTAATTGACCAGTAAGTAAGTAGTCTTCCATGTCTTCTACAGAAATTTTGTCTCCAAATTGTGGGGGTAAAATATCTCTGAATTTTTTTAGTAATTCTTTTCTTATTTCGTATTCTGCGGTTTCTTGTTTTTTATTTTTTAAAGTCTGAGAGTCATTAAACTGAAATTCGTAAGTAGTTCCACTTATCTTTATCTTTATAACTGTGTGGCTATATCCTGAATACTTAACACTAGTTTCAATCTCTAAAATCAATCCTTCCCAAGGTCTATCAGCTTCCTTTTTACCTATTTCAGCTATAAGCCTACTTAAATTTTGCCCAATTTTTTGCCCAACATTAAAGATTTTAATATTTCTTAAGTCTGTACTTTCTTTGTTTAGATCAGGTTCTTTATTAACTAATTTATCTATCAAAACAGTCTCTCTAAAGATGTCTGTAATTTCAGTCCAAGTTTTGCCTCTTAAAAATTTATTGATTAGTGATTTTATAGTTTTTACTGCTGTTTCAAAAAGCTCATCACTCTCTAAAACTGCTCTACGTGGAGCTTCCACGTCACCTGAGAATTGTTCTTGTCTCTCTGAGTAACCTTCTTTTTTTAAGGGTTTGATTTCTTCATTTTGCAGACTGATAAAAATATTGTAATGTTTTAAGTAAAAATTAGTTAACTCATCAAAATTCTCAAAACTTTGTTCTTTAAAATATTTATCACACAGTAAAAATAGCTGGTGATACAAAGCCAAGATTATTTGCTCGTTTGTTAAATCAACACCTTTTTGGAAAGATTTGCAAACCTTATATATATACAGATAATTATTTGGATTTTTTGGACTTACCTTTACTTTATAATTCTCATAAAAAACCTGGAATATTCTTTTATACTCTTTTGTCTGAGTGGTTGGCATATACTCAGTTTCCGAGACTTTACCTAGCTGTTTACCTAAATCATAAAGATTCTGGAGATTTTCTTTTCTCTTTAAAACCATCTCATCTAAAATATCTAGTAGAGTCCACTCTTGTTCTCCATGTGAAAATTTTTTGCTTTCTGCATATTTAATTAACCACTCTATTTGCTCTTGGTTGTATTCTATTTCTTGGTAATTACCTGTGATTTGCCTGTCTATTTGAGGTATAAAAGGAATAATAATACTATCATCACTAAAAACAGCTTCGTCTTCACAAGCTGCATTGTAGATTGCAGCCATAGCTAAATTAAATAGTTTTGAAGCTCCTAGTTTTTCTACTGGATTTGGGTGGTTTATAGCTGTATCAAAAATACTTACTAAAGGGTTTTTTGAATCTAAATTTTCTGGTTGGTAATTATTTGATAAATATACAAGTGCTGAAATTGGCATCCCAGCAGGTCGAGTTGTTTTTTTTTCCAGATCCATTTTTGACTTACCACTTATTAGAAAAACCTTTAAATTTTAAAAAATTTTGATTTTAATTTTTTTATTCCAAAACAAAACCTACCACATTTTTATCTTCAAGATCAAGTTCACTTTGATTACTTATTTAAATTTTTAACTTCTTTAAGAAACTTTTCTAAATCCTTTTTTTCAATCCGTTATTCTTTGCCTAACTTTTAAAAACCTTTGATTTTCTGGTTTTTGATACGCCTCTTAATTTTTACAATACTTCAATCAAGTATTTTTGACGCCTCCTTAACTATGTAATAAGATTTGGTTTTTCTTAGCATGAGACATTTGTTTATACTTATCAATAGCTATCATTGATTTGTCAAACCTAAAAGCCCTATCCACCTACATAAACTAATCCCAAGAATTCAAAACTTCCGCAGTTTTCTAAAAAAATATTAAATATGATAACTTATCACTATAAAATAGCTACATTTAGAAGTAAAATTGATTTCTTATGGAAACTTTGTATATAAAAAATTAAAACCGTTGGTTATATTTGCCATTTTATTTTTTTTGTCATATTATCAATAAATTAACTATAAATTTAAATAAAAATATATGGAGTTAGTTGTAACTTTTAGTTTTTTTCTTATAATCATTGGATTAGTGCTTTTTTTTCAACTTTTTTTTACTGTGGCTCAACAAACTAACGTAGTCGTTGAAGCTTTTGGAAAGTTTAGTCGAGTAGCTAAGCCAGGCCTTAACCTCAAAATTCCACTTGTTGAAAGGATTGCTGGAAAGGTTAATTTACGTATTCAGCAACTTGATGTTAGCGTAGAAACTAAGACCAAAGATAATGTGTTTGTGAAAGTTGTAGTTTCGGTACAATACTATGTTTTGCCAGAAAAAGTTTACGATGCTTTTTATCGCTTAGATAACACTCAGAATCAAATTACTTCTTTTGTTTTTGATACTGTGCGCTCTAGAGTTCCGACTATTATTTTGGATGAATTATTTGAAAACAAAGACGATATTGCTAATGCAGTAAAGCACGAATTATCTCAAGTTATGGATGATTTTGGTTACGGAATAGTTAAGGCTTTAGTAACTGATATCGACCCTGATCCTAAGGTTAAGCTAGCAATGAACGAGATTAATGCTAACCAAAGATTGAGAGTAGCGGCAGAGGAGAAAGGAGAAGCAGACAAAATTCTAAAAGTAAAACTAGCAGAAGCTGATGCCGAATCTAAAGCTTTATCAGGTAAAGGTATAGCTGATCAGCGGAAAGCCATTATAGACGGACTTAGAGATAGCGTAGATGAATTTCAAAAATCTATACCAGGAACAAGCCCTGAAGATGTGATGAATCTAGTACTTATTACTCAATACTTCGATACCCTCAAAGATATTGGCACAACCAACAATAAAGGAACTATATTTATTCCACATTCACCAGGAACTATGGGAGACTTAGTTAATCAAATCCGCGAATCAATGATTAGCAGTAATCAAGTAGCCAAAAACATGGAAAAAGACCTTAACTAAAAGTTTGACAAATCTTGCAAAAAGCGATTGGAAACAACTGCTTGGTTTTTGTATAGATCTTGTTATTTGTATGTACTAAACTGTTAACTACTCAGTGAGTTTTTCTGACTGTGTTTTCTTTGTTTAACCAAACTAAAACCTTCAGTTAAATCATCATTTAGTAGTAAAATTCAATTCTTGCGGAAGTTGCAAGCTAATAACTTGTCAAAATTTAGTATGGATTTTATTATACTTAAGCTCGTATCAGTTTTTATTTTTAGATTAAGAATAAACCTTTTAATTATAACTAAACTAGGTTTATTATATAAAATAAAATGAGTTTGAGTCATATAATAAAAATTTAACCTAACAAAATATTTTTAAAAGTATTTTTTATAATAACAAAGCTTTGTTATGGGTTAATTGCATATAGGCAGTCGTAGCTCAGTTGGATTAGAGCATCTGGTTTCGGCCCAGAAGGTCAGGGGTTCGAGCCCTCTCGGCTGCACCAAATAACCCAATCCGTTATTATTACCAAAATTTAACTTTTTATAAACAAATAAATACCTTGTTTAAGGCTGAATTCTTAACGGGTAATTACCATATGTGATTAGCCAAAGGGTATAACTGAAGGCAAAAATTTAGATTCTAAAAAAATTAAAATTTATTTTTAGTGAGTATAATTCAAAATATATTTTTATTTGGTAGTTATTAATAGTAAAAAAGGTTTAAGACCTTTGCTTTATACCCAGATTCTTCTAGCCCTCAAAAGTAACCTGACCGTAGATGAGCCTTTTTGGCAGGTTTGGATAGTCAGGCTAGAGCCTTTGATATCTTCAGGAAAATAAGCAAAATTTAGTTGCTCTCGTGTAGCTACCTGATTAAAGTCAGTTTTGAAAGCATCCCACCTGATAACCTCATATTTGCATCTTTTTCCATTTTTATTAGTTAGCTCTATAATGTCACCTTTTTTTAATAATTCTAGATCTTCAAATATTCTAGCAGCTTTGTAATCAGACTGATCTTGCCTAGTTGGCTCAGAATGACCATAAATATAACTATGACCAATATCGTTGCAAACATCTTTGGCATAGATTTCTTCGACTACTGGGCCATCAAGCAATTTTTTATTTATATCTTCTAGATTATCAAGGCTTGATCTATACATTTTTGAGCCGTAAACATTTGCTGCTGGAATAGTAATTGTATCTAACACTTGATTTTTAAAGTTCAATTCGACGAGAGTGCTGTAATTTTTTTTAGTTCTTTTTTCTGAATTCTCTGTACGTAAATATTTAATTTTAGAGTCAATTCTTTCTGGTAGAGTTGGGGCAAATATTTCAGAATTTTGAGGATCTACATACACAGCCAAAGATCGGTTTTTTTGGTTAGCATAAACTGCCTGAGAAAAGCTAATTAAAACAAATAGAGTTAGCACGGTGAGATGTAAAATCCTAGAGAATATTTGTAGCATAGAATTCAAAATTAAATTTTTGATAAATTTATTTATTTTGTAGCTTAGATAGAATAAATTTTGTAAATTTGTTATAAAGATATAAGTAGCTATATTCGTAATTAAAAAAATCATCAATAGATTTACCCTAAGATCTTTCAAAAATCTTTATAAAAGAAACGAGCTTACAGGTACTTTCAAAATTTACATTTTTAATCTTTTAAATCGATAAAATGCCTTCAAAATCAAATACAAATGACCTCTTATTTTTAGTTCTAAATTACTAAAAAATTTTAAACGGTTTCTATAAAAGAAAATAAGAATAATGCTAATCAAAAAGACCACCTTCTATCAATAGCATAAACTTGGCCTGGTTGAAATCTTATAACTTGTTTAGTAATGTTTGAACTAAGATTTTGATTTAAGATGCGGTCGATATTTTTACTACCAAGAAAAGACTCAAACAAAGAAGCTTCTTGTTTTATTGACCAGACTTTGTACTCACTAAGGTTAACGTTTTCTGCAGCTTTAGTAATTGACCTATCTAGACTGCCAATCTCATCAACTAAGCCTAAATCTTTAGCCTTAGAATTAAAAAATGTGTCTCCATTTGAAATTTCTGCAATTCTAGAATTATCTAAATTACGACCTTTTTGTACTATGTCTTTAAAATCTTGAAAATGTTTATTCATAGTTTCTTGAAAATAAGTTAATTCTTCTGAGGTAGTATCCTGAAATAAGCTGCCAGATCCTTTAAGATTTCCAGTTCTAAGAAAAACTTCTTTATAACCAAAATTATCACCAGCTTCTTTGAGATTAGGAATTGCAATAAAAACTCCAATCGAGCCAGTCTCACCAAATTCGTTAGCTATAACGTAATTATTGGGATTGCTGTAGCTAGCAATTAAACCTCCACTGGCTACAATCTGATCAAAATAAAAAACCGATTCTTGGCTATAATACTTGGTTATATCAGTAATTAAAGAACCTAATTCAAAGGAAGAAAAAACGCCACCGCCAGGTGTATTCATTTTGAAGACGACGTTTTTGATATTTTTGTTTTCTTTGATTAATTTAAAATCTTCCCTAATTCTGTCAATATTGATAGTTCCTAGATTAGACTCTCTAGAAGACAGGCTAGAAGTTATTTCTCCAGTTAATTCGTAGACTAGTATACCTACGCTAGCTGAAGAATTACTAATTAAATTAAGATCTAAAGTTCGCTGGTTAGAATTATTTGAAAAAAATATTAAATTAAAAAAAATAACTATACTTATTAATAACCATACAATAGCAGTTACAAAACCAGGCAAAGAAAAAATAATAAAGGTAATCAAAAAATTATTAAGTTTGGGGATAATTTTAATAGCTTTAGGTAATTCATTCATAGTATTGAGTATCTAACATTTTTTTGGATTTTAGTCAATGATATTGCTTTACAGCTAACAAAATATTCTATTTTTTGTTTTAAAATAAAAAGTGCTAGATTTATATAAAATTTATTAAAGATTGGTTATAGTTTTTCTATTTCAAACATTTTATCAACTGTGTTTCTTGCTCTGACAAAGATTTGTTTATCAATGTTAATGACTTGCGAAGGCTGTGGATTAGTCAAAGCGGTCAAAACTCCATCCAAATTAATTGATCTCATAAAAGGACAAAGATTACATCCACCAACAATTTTTTTATTTGGGTTTTCTTTTTTGACTCTATCAGTTATTCCGCATTCGGTAACTAACATAAAAGTATCAGCCTTAGAATTACTGACATATTCTAGCATATCTTTAGTACTTCCAGCTAGATCAGCTTTTTTGATTACTTCTGGGTCACATTCTAGATGAGCTAAGACTTTTACATCTGGATGCAATTTTTTGGCTAAATCAATTTCTGATGGGGTGAATATTTCGTGAACTATACACTTTCCATGCCAAAGTACAACTTCTTTATCAGATTGTTTCTGGATATTTTTACCCATTAACTGGTCAGGTAAAAAAACTACTTGCTCCGTAGGGCAATTGTTTACTATTTTGATAGCGTTGGCAGAAGTACAGCAAATGTCACACTCAGCTTTTACAGCAGCTGAAGTATTAATATAACAAACAAAGGTTGCCTGAGGATATTTTTTTCTTAAGTTTTTAACATCTACTGAGGTAATTGAGTCAGCCAAAGAGCAGCCAGCTACAGCTGGGACTAAAACTTCTTTATCAGGATTAAGTAATTTGACAGTTTCTCCCATAAAATGAACCGAAGAAAAGATAATCCTTTGAGCTTTAATTTTCATGGCTAATCTGCTTAGTCCGTAAGAATCTCCAATAAAGTCAGCTACTCCATACATAATATCTGGACTCTGATAAGAATGAGCCAAGATAATAGTTTCGGTTTGTTTTTTTAGGTGATTAATAGCTAGTGTTTTTGGAGCTACTTTTAGGCATTCTGATTTTTGCCAGCCTAGATTAGCTAAGTTCTTATACAATCTTTGGGCTTCGTTAGCTATCTCTTGCTGACTAAAATTCATAAATATAATCTAAATAAAAAAGCTAAAAAATGTAAAGAAAAATATTGATGATTATAGTGGATTTACTCTGAAATAAACTAAAAATATTAAAATCAGACCAGCTAAGTCACACCTTGATCAGATCTTGATGAATAAAGCAATACAAGACTTTCGCAAGAATTGATTTTACTACTAAATGTAGGTTTAGTAAGTATTTAAATACAAAATATAGTGTTGTCTGCGTAAGCTTTGAATAATTAATTAGCTAAAATTAGCTCTCAAAGACAATTCGAAAAAAACTGTTGATGTTTAAATATACTGATTTCACTAACTTTTTTAAGCTATGTTGGCAACTGATTTTGCACCAAACTTTAGACAAGTTATACTCATGTAGTAATTTTTACTTTTAGATCAAGATAAACCTTTTAATCTATAACTAAATTAGTTTTATTAAAATGAAACAAGTTTGATATCTTTTAACCACCAAAGAAGTAGGTTGTTTAGAAGTTGATTTTGTATAAAAGTATTATGCAAGTTAATACGAAAATGAGTATAAAAAATCTAAATATTTCGCTAGGCTTCGAGATAAAGCTAATATTTATACTTTACTCTTTAAAAATTCCATAAACTCATCATTAAGCTCTTCCCTACCTAAACCAAAATCTACTGTAGCCTTCAGAAAACCTATGATATTACCGCAATCGTAACCTTTAAGTTTAGGTTTTAGAGCGTATATTGGTTTTTTTTCTTCCGTCATTTTAACAAAAGCATCAGCTAATCGCAACTCTCCATCGTCAGCAGTAGACTCAGCTTCTTCTAGGATTTTTATAACTTCTGGAGTAATTACGAAATAACCAGCATTAATTAAATTAGATGGGGCCATGCTTGGATCTTTAGGTTTTTCTATAAAACCACTAACTTTGACTATTTCTGGGTTATCTGTCTCTTCGTAAGCTATTACCCCATATTTACTAATATCTTTACGATCAACAGTATCACCACAAATAATTGGCTCTCTGTATTTTCTATAAGCCTCGATAATTTTTTGTAAGGCTTTGTTTTCTTTGGGCATCAAATAATCAGGAAATACCACTAATACTGGCTCATTAGGGTCAAGGAATGGTTTAGCACATAGCAGAGCATCTCCATCACCTTTTTGTACAGGTTGCCTAACATAGGCAAAGTTAGCTAAGTTATAGATTTTTTTGACTTCCTTGAGCGAGACTTGCTTTCCTTTGTTGATTAATGCCTCTTCTAGTTCTACGCTTTTATCGAAGTGATTTTCAATACTAGTTTTACCTCTACCAGTAACGAAGATAATTTCTTTGATTCCAGCTTCAACTGCTTCTTCTACTAGATATTGGATGATTGGTTTGTCTACAACAGGTAACATTTCTTTTGGCTGAGCTTTGGTAGCAGGTAAAAACCTAGTTCCAAAACCAGCAACTACAAATACTGCTTTAGATACAGACATGAAATTATTTAATTAGTAATTATCAACTAACTAGACGCTTTTTCTTAGAGTTTGTCAAATTTGATAAATTTATTACCTCCACTTTTTGCTAACCAAGTCATGATTAAAATCAATAGATCAAAGACTATAGAAGCTGCTTGATTAGTTATTCTTTAAAACAAACATTTTTAACTTCTATTTGCTTCAAAAATTGTATTTTGGAACTACTCTGATACTCACTACAAAGTAAATTCTACAGTTAGTTCAAAATAAAGAAATCAAAAAGAAAATATTTGAAAATTCAAAAAGTCCTAATTTGGATTGGTTTGAGCACAACGACTGTATACAAAATTATATTTGTATTTTTATGTGGAACGTATTAAGAATCTAGAAAATGATACTAGTAATAGGTGGAACTGGCGTTTCAGGCTTACTAATTATAACTGGCTGCAGGTTAGAGTTTGAAAAATCTGGAGCTGTAGAATCTGTAGAATCAAAATTAAGCTTTTGCTTATCTTCTAGTGCTTTATTGGTATTAGAAAGTTCCTCATCACCAGGAGTAAGATTAGACTTATCATCATTAGTGATAAAAAACGATTCAGAAAAAAATTCAGATAAGTTCGTAAAGTTATCAAGTGGTATTAAATCTAAAACTAAATCATCAAAATCAGCATCATAACCATCTTCAAAAAATATTCTTAAGACTCCATTTTTATTTTCTATGATTACATTTTCTTTGTTTGTAGAATAAACTTCTGAAAGGGCACCAGCATATTTAGGATAGATTTTTATGACTAGCTTATCACCATCAGCAAGACTAAACTGATACTCTTCAAGCTTGCTATATTGGCTTGAAATCTCTATTTCTTCATCGTTTACAATCAAGCTTAACCTCCCTCCTTTACTATCTTGAGAATACTTTTTTAGTAAAAACTCACCATTTATTTTTGATTCTAATTGCCTAGAAGTGTTAACTATAACTTTGTCATTTAAATCTATAATTTGATCAAGGTCATTAGCAAAAAGATAAACGCTACTAAAGTTAAACAAATTCAGAAACAAAGCCAAGCTAAGTACAGAGCAAAAAGTAAACAAAAAAACCACAACGATAAATTTAATTTTTGTAACCATTTATAATAACGCTCACTTATTTTAATAAGTAAGTGAAATGTCTATCACAGTTAATATTTTTTGTCAATTATTATAAGCAATTTAAAAATGCGATTAAAAACTATTTGACTATATTAGTAGTATTCATTAGGAGCCTTTTATAAAGGAATTATTTATATGAAAAAATATCTTGCTAGCCTAGCAGCCATAGTAATTATTTTGGTTTTTGGCTTTTTGGCTTTTAGCCGTGGATTTTTTTACCAGAAAAAAATAATAAATATTCCAAGAATAGTCCTGAATATACAATTATTCAAATAAATGAAGCCTCAAAAGAAGGTAGCTACCAAAAACTAAATGAATATATAAACTTTGAAGAAATAGTAAGAAATTTTACTGAACAAGAGCTAGGAGATAGTTTAAACAACGAAGAAATAAAACTAAACGAGCAAGAAAAACAACAATTTATAGATCAGACAATTAACGATACCTTGGTTACCTACAAACAAAAAGCTGAAAATATGAATCTTTTTAACGAATTAAATATAGATGATATAAAAATCCAAGAAACCCAAAAGTTTACAATAGAAAGTTTAGTTAATGAAGGCAAGGAAAAATATTATTTTCGTAAAACTCAAGATAAATGGGAAATGTATAAGATAGAGTTAATTGAGTCAGATACAGTTGGTATTAGTGCAAACTAAACTCTAATTTTTTTGGAAGTAGCCCTTTTTTTAGAAAACAATTTGCCTTTGTTTGTTTTAAGTAAAAAGTATTAAATTTGTAAAAATTTTTATATTCTGTAAGGTTTTGAGGCATGTTTAATTAAAAAAGATTAATACAAAAGAGACAAAATTATCACTAAAATTGACAAAGAAATTAAATAAAATGATTTTTAAGGAATTAGTTTTTGTTAAATATTTTTTTGAACTTTTATAATTTATAGCAGTTTCTTACTAAATTTAGATAAATCCCCAACTCTATAGTTATTTTTAGAATACTCTAAGAGTCCTAAAATATCTAATTGTGTATGGATCAGCTTGTAATTGATTATATACTAAACTGTTAACTACTCAGTGAGTTTTTCTGACTGTAACTTCTTTTTTTTAACCAAACTAAAACCTTCAGTTAAATCATAATTTTGTTAGCACTTGGGTATAACAATCGAAGCTTCCGCAAAAAATTAATCTTACTACTAAATGCAGATATTTTATCGTAAAATTCGCTATTGTTTAGTATTTTTCTTAGAAAACTGCGGAAGTTTTAAAATTTTTAAATATAAAATCTATGCCTCTCATCTCAGCCAAAGAAGTAACTAAGTTATATGGTACTAAAAAAAATCCAATCAAAGCTCTAGGACCCATTACATTAGAAATTGAACCAAAGAGTTTCACAGTAGTTTTGGGCAGATCTGGAAGTGGCAAGTCGACCATGTTAAATATTTTTTCTGGTTTAGATAAACTTACTGGTGGAGAACTAAAAATAAACGATAAAAACTTAAGCAAAGCTTCTAGCAAAGATTTAGCAGCTTATAGAAGTAAAATTGGGATTATTTTTCAATCTTATAATTTATTACCTAACCTAAACACAGTTGAAAACGTGATGATGGGTGGCTGGGCTGGAGGACAGCAAACTACCCAAGATGAAGCTTCGGAGATCCTTAAGTCCTTAGGGATGAGTCATCGGCTAAAAGCTAACATTAAGACTTTATCTGGGGGAGAAAAACAAAGAGTAGCCATTGCTAGAAGTCTAATCGGTAATCCTGAAGTATTATTTTGTGATGAGCCGACTGGAGCCTTGGATTCAAAAAATGAAGAGCAGGTAAAAGATATCCTTGTTAATCTTCATAAAGATAAACACATTACTATTTTTATGGTCACCCATAATCCAGAATTTGCTAATATTGCTGATCAGGTCATAGAAATGCAAGATGGAGAAATCAAAGAAATCAAAAAAAATAAAAAATCCTAAAATGCCGTGCCAACTAAAAGCTTTGAATATTTAGATAAAGAAGTGGTCTATCTAGATCATGCTTGCCAGAGCCTTAGACCTTCTAGTGTTATCGAAGCTGAATTAAAATACTACACTAATTATAACTCTTGTGCTGGCAGGGGAAATAATTATTTTGTAGAAGAGGTAGACAAAGTCATCCAAAGTTGCCGTAAAGAAATACTTAGATTTGTAGGAAAAAATAGTGAACAATACTCTGTTGTTTTTTGTCCTAATACTACTTATGGCATTAATTTAATTTTGACTAACCTTAACTGGGGAAGTTATAGCCAGATCTTAACCACCAGCAAGGAACACAACTCTGTTTTTTTACCAGCTATCTCATATGCTAAAAAATTCCAAAAAAAATTAAATATTCTTAAAAGACAAAATAACGAGCTTGATATTTTTAGCTTAACTAATTTTAATAATACTGTAGCTATTTTTAATACTACTTCAAATATCGACGGTAGTGGACTTAAAAATCTTGATATAGTTATTAACAGTTTAAAGAAAAATAATAACTTAGTACTTTTAGATGCTACTCAAACTTTAGCTCATCACCAACTTAACCTAATTGATGTTGACTTTGATTGTATATTTGCCTCTGGACATAAGCTCTATGCCCCATCTATTGGCTTTATGATCATTAAGAAATCTTTAATAAAAAACTTAGATCAATTTTGGGTAGGAGGTGGTACTGTTCAGAGGGTGGCTCCAGATAGTTACGAATTAATTAATTACGAGGGGGATATAGGTTCTAGGCTAGAGTTTGGTTTGCAGGATTATGCTGCAATTTATGGCTTAGAACAAGCTCTCAAATGGCTAAGAAATTACAGAATAAAAAACGAATATCCTAAGTTAGATTATGACTCTAATTTAGCTAGAAGTTTGAGTGAAAGAATTATGGGTTTTGGGCCCAGTACTGAAGCAATTTATTATATTGATAATCTATCGGAAGTTTTATTTGAAAACATGGAAATGCTTGTTAATGCTGGTAAATTAAAATTATTAAATAAAGAATCTTCCTCAATAATTTCTTTTATTCCAGTTAATATCGATAGTTATAGTCTCAACTCTAAATTATCAGATTTTGGGATCATGTGTAGAAGTGGATATATGTGCGCTCATAACTATATTAGAGAAGAATTAAGGCTGCCTCCAATAATCCGAGCTTCCTTAGGTTTGCATAACACACCCAGAGATATTATGCTATTTCTTAATAGGCTAGTAGATCTACTGTCCTAATATAGTAAATTCCTATACAAACTAGACAATAATCACATCTTAAAACTTATTTTTACTGCTGATTAATATCGATTTATGGGGTTATAAGTTTTGTAAATTTGAGTTATAGGACAAGACTAATAAATCCTTTATCTAAGTTAAATTATTAACGGGTAATTACGGTAACGATTAGCGGCAAGGGTATAAGCATTTTTTGACTCTACGGTTAGCCTCTTCTTTTGGTAATATAGCTAAAAGTTCGAATGGACTTGGGGATTTTTTTTTGCCTGAGAGAGCTATTCTAAGTGGCCATAAATAATCTCCAGCTGATTTGTTATTATCTTTTAACCATATTTTGATTTTGGATTCCCAGTTTTTAGTAATTCCTTCAAAGATTTCGGGCAAATTAATATTAGTCGAATTAATTTCTGAACCTTGATTAGCAGAAACCAGCTTTCGAGTAATTTTTAGTAAATACTTTTCGGCTAACTGGTCTTCTTTGTTATACAAATTTAAAATTACATTTTCCCAAATTTCTTGTAGATTTTGCTTGCTTTCAGTTAAGGTGTTTTTTTTCCATTTAAGGTCGTCATCAATGGGTCTCTGCCATTTAGTAATACATTCTGAATCAGTACCTAATTCACTTAAGGTTGCAATTCTATTTTTATCAAGCAACAAAGAAAGATAAAAAAGTAAAATTGACTCAGTTGGTTCGAACAAATCTAAATCATTTTGCAAACAAAAGTTTTTCCAGATTGGATAAGTTAAATACTCGTTAGTTTCAATAACTTCTGGCAATGGATGCCAATCAAAATTCCAATTTTTATTTTTTTCTTGCAAAACAAAAGGTGCCACCTCTTCTTCAGATAATTCGTAGTAATACATATGCATTTCCTTACCATCAAACTGCTGGTTATCGATAATAAAAGGTTGTTTAGATAAAAGTCTAAATGTAGCGATTTTTTTGATTTTGTTTTTATCAAGACTTATTTTTTTAGGAATTTCTTCAGAAACTTCTCTAAGCAAACATTCTAATAAATTTTCATTTTTGTTCTTACCTCCACCAACGTAATAAAATTCACCATCTTGACCTGCCAAAGTTTTTTCTTTATTAGCTAGAACTTTTTGTTTTTTTGGATCGGCAATCATCAAGTAGCCACCTATTCTAAAGTTTAAATCTCGATAATTTAACTCTTTTTGCTTGGCTTGCACTTTGGACCAGTTAAGTAATTTATACTGACTAGCCCTTAAAGCAAACTCTGAAAGACTAATTAGCCTTAGGTATTCTTTATTGAACCACTCTAATTTTTGCCTACTAAATCTAGCTGGGGATTTGGATAATTTAGTTAGATCAAAATCTTGAGTAATATTATTAAGCAGAGTATTGATTCTAGCTTGGATTTTGGTTTGCAAGTTCATTTGAGTTTTGGCTTGTTAGTTTAACTTAGTTAATCAAAATTAATTTTTGTCTACTTTTTTCTTATACCCAATCCCTTACCATTAACCTAAATTTAGCTCTGCATAAGGGAATATACTAAACTGTTAGTTACTCAGTGAGTTTTTCTGATTGTTTTTTTTAATGAAACTAAAACCTTCAGTTAAATTCCTTCAGTTAAATTATAATTGCTATGAAATTGATATTTTTCTTATATACAAGAGATAAATTGATTTACTTTTTTAATTATAAGGTAAGATTAATATTATACTCCATACAAGCCAAATTTCAGTTTTTCTTGAAGTTTAAATCTCCATTTTAGCTAGACTTAATTAGCATCAAAAAGTATTTTAAAAATTAAAAAAGCCCTAGTTTGAATTGGTTTGAGTATAAATTACTGTATTACTCAGACTTAAAACTACCTTCAAACAAGCATTTTTTTGCTAGTGCAAAGGTATTAAGAGTATTTTTTTGCCTAAAAAACTATTTTAAAAGGTTTTAAAAAAACTAATTTTGCCTACAAAGCTTTTTAGGAATATCTAAAATGTAGATTAAATTTAAAGTCTGTGATCTCTTTTGTCAAAAAACTTGTCAGGAATTATTTTATAGGGGTCATATTTGGTCTGCATTGGCGAGTCGATGTTTATATAACTAATTTCAGGAAAAATTTGACCATACTGAGTAATTAAAGAAGTACTCATAGAACCTTTGTTTTCAGCTTCTAAGATTATCGACCCAAGGTCTAAATTTTTAATTTCTGAAATTATCTTATGAATATGGTACAGGCCGCCAATCCTAGAAAAACCAAATACGATACCATCAACAATTTTATTTTCGATTAGCCTTTGGATATCGGTATAATTTGAAGCTACCTCTTTAGCATAAATTCTAACTGAACTAAATTCTTTGATGGTTTTAAGATCAGAAAGCTGTTTTGGATCTGTAGGCTGAATCAAGATTGGCACTTCAAGGATTTTCATAGCTTCAACCATTTTTAAAGAATCTGCTAAGGAATAACCACCATTAGCTTCTACAGCCACTACCTGAGATTGACCTGCTTCTTGGACTACTTTTTTTAGTCTAAGAATGTCTTTTTGCACGTCTCTTCCAGCTTTTATTCGGAATTTGTTAAAACCTAATTTTTTTGCTTGAGGGACGATCTTTTGAATATCAAAAAGGCCACAAATTGGAATTGTATAAAAACTCTTTTTTAGATTAAAATCAACATTTCTATAGTTTTTGTAAGGACTTTGCTTTAGCCAGTTACCTAACTTACCTGCCAAGCTAGTACTAAATTTTTCAGGTTTATATAATTTGTATAAATATTGCTGCAAAGTTAGATTTTCTTTTTTGGCTAACAGATCATGGACAGCCATATCCAAGCCAGCTAAAACATTTTTAGAAATTTTATTTCTGATTTTTATAGTTTCAATAAAATCCTGAACTGAGCTAAATTCAGTGATGGTAGAAAATTTTTCAAAAAAAGCCTGGAGTTCAGCTTCTACTCCTGCTTGATTTTTGAATAAAGGATAATCCAAAGAAATTAGTCCATATCCAATTACATTAGCCTCTTGAACTTGAATCTCAATATTTTCTATTTTATGAGATCTATATTGGCTAGTGATCATACTAAACTGCCTAGGTATACCAACTCTTTCCCAGAGAATATTGTCTACTACAAAAGACATAAGAATATTTTTTAAGACTACCTAGCAATAGTAGATTTCTACTAAATAAACTAAAATATAGTTTTAAATTAAATTAAACTAAACTATAAAAATATAGTTTTTAGGTCAAACTTTAAAATAGTCTTACCTTGCCACTCAAAAAAATAACCTATTTATTTTAAATTATAAAGAACATTGAATTTGCAAAAACTTACCATTTTTGTTTGGTGTTAATCAAAAAAAAGATTTTTGAAAGGTTTTGAGATAAAATTAATGAAACTGTAATTAATTAGCCAAAATAGAATTTTAAAATTTCAATCTGCAATAGATTTGGTTAGTTAAAAAACTCAAGCAATTAAAAAATCTAACTTTGATTCTTGCTCTAATTTTTCTGTTTGTCTATCACTTAGGTCTGATTGTTTTTGGTTAATTACTTCTTGACTTGCGTTTTGCAAAAAGCTAGAATTTTGTAATTGTTTTTTTAAAGAATTAATTTGCTTGTCTAGATTTTGAATATTTTTGTTAGTTCTGGCTATTTCTTTTTTTTTGTCTGGAACATATCGCAAAATATCAATGTAGAACTCATAACCAGCTGAAACGATTTTGAAGAGGGTAGGATAACTACCTTTGCTAGTCTTACATTTGGCTGAAAGTCTAAGAAATTGAGAGTATTTAAGTAGTTCTTCGTTTTCAGTAAAGATCTCCATAATAGTAGCTGGGTCGATCCCAAATAAACCTCGTAAGGAGCGTACTTTGATTATACTTTCAGTAATTTTGGCAAACTCTTCCCAGCCTTGAGTTTGTGATTGAGAATAACTAAACTCTGGTTTTAGGTGCAAAGCTAGAAGATCTTCTTCAGTAAAGAATTCTTTCCATAAAGCTTCAGTCTCAAATGGAGCATAAGGCGAAAGAACAATTACAAATTGTTTAAACAACTCTTTAGCAAAATCAACCTGAGAATTGTCTGTTTTGAGGTATTCTACGTACCAATCAGCATAATAATCCCAAACAAAGCGATATAGGCTATCAATATTGTGAGCTATTTCGTAAGTTTCTAAATTAGCTTGCAAACTATTTTCTAATTCAAAATATTTTTTTAGTATCCATCTAGAAGCAGGGGTTAGAGTTGTTTGTTCATCCATAAGAGTTTTTTTAGTGATTTATTTCAATGTTTATGTCTCAAAATCTATTTTTGGAGTTAATTAACCTTTGTTTCATGGGTTTAAAAATTTACAAATTTAAGTTTTAGAATAAGACTAATGTTTTGTTTAGGTATTAGTGGTTTAATATAGCATCTTTGAATTTTTGCAATTTTTTAAGAAAATATTTAATATAGTAAGTTTTACAATAAAATATCTATTTTTAATAGCAAAATTGATTTTTTGCAAAAGCTTTGATTTTTGGTCTAAAATCATATACACTTACACGCAACAAAAGGAAGTTAATTTATAAATAGTCTTATCCTAAAATATTTATTTTAATTTTACCTTAAAATGATATATGCAAAACTATCAAAATTGGCAAGTTTTTCTATAAAATTTAAACCTGTTTTAGATTTTGGTTTAAGCTCGAGTTTAACTTCTGATTAATATTTATACTTAATGTAGAGCAAATCTTCAGTTTTTTTGGAATCTAAACTTGGGTTTCAATTAGATTAAAATAAACATCAAAAAGAAATATCTAAAAATTAAAAAAGTTCTAATTTGGATTGATTTTGGTATAACTTAGGATTAGTCTTGCCCCATAACTCAAATTTACAAAACTTTAGCCCCATAAAATGGATATTAATCAACAGTAAAAATAGGTTTTTAGACATGATTATTTTAGTTCAAAAATCAACTCAAACTCAAATTATATTCCTGTACTAGCTTTATCTCATAATTTTCTAAAAATATTTATTTTTTTTGATCAACAAACATAAAAGTGATAAGTTTTTGTAAGTTTAGTTTTTTATTTTAAAATAAACAAAAAATAGGTTGTTTTTTTGAGTAATAAAACAAATTTAGTCTAAAATTACCATTTATCAGTAATAAAAAAGCAAAGCTATTTCCGCATTTCTTCGGTTCTTACCTTATGTATGACTTCTAGACTAAGGTCATGATAGGCTTTAGCTCCGCTAGAGTAAGGATCATAGTCAAAAATAGATTTATTAAAACTAGGGGCCTCAGCTAACTTGATATTTCTTGGGATAATTGTCCTAAAAACATCATCACCAAAGTTTTTACTTAATTCGTTATAGACTTCGGTGCTTAAGCGATTACGGCTATCATACATGGTTAGTAAGATTCCTAAAATTCTAAGCTTAGGGTGGAGTTGCGTTTGGACATCTTTAAGAGTGACAATTAGTTGAGTCAGTCCGTCAAGAGCCAAAAATTCGGCCTGAACTGGTAATAGAACACCATCTGAAGAGGTTAGAGCGTTTAGTGTTAGTAGTGACAGTGATGGCTGACAGTCTAAAATAATATAATCAAAATAATCATGAGCCTGTTTGCTTATACTGTTTTTCATTACAAATTGATTACCTTTAGGAGCGAGTTGATTGAATTTACCAAGTCTTAGGTTAGCCCCAATTAACGATAAATTAGGGATATAAGTAGCCTGAATTACCTGCTCTATGGTTTGTTGTCCGAGTAGTAATTCTAAGATACTAGGAGTGTTACCTTTTGGCTTGCTACCAATATGTTCACTAGTATGGCCTTGAGGGTCAAAATCAACTAATAGGACTTTTTTATCAGCTCTAGCTAAGGCTGTAGCCAAATTAACCGAGGTGGTTGTTTTGCCTACACCTCCTTTTTGGTTAGTTACAGAAATTATATAGCTCATTAATAATTAGTTAGGTTTAGATCAGGTTTATTTTTTTAGGATTACGTCTTTAGGTTAATTATTTTTTAGGTAGTTTTTTTAAAAAGAAATCCTAAGTTCCTGTAATATTGTAATTTGTGAGTTGGTTTAATATCGGCAGACTAAATTAGTTTTCTATAAAAATTTATTTGAAATTTAATAACCAATCTTTGGTATTTAATAAATTATAGTGCCTGCTTTATGGCAAATTGCTATTAAATAATCAGTCGTATCCACAACTAGTAAAAATTAACCCTTTTCTTTTTATAAAAATAAAAATTAGAGCTAAATTACTATTTTTTGTTTATTTTGTAACTATAAACCTGCCTCTACTTGCGTAAAGTAAAATAACTACCATTGTTATTGACACACGTACCTATAAACGTAATTTAAGTCGTTAAATTTGTTATTTTTGTAAAAGTTGGTAAAGACTTATTGACCAAATATGCTATTTGAAATTTATTTTGAGACATAAAACAGTATATAAATTACTTAAGACAAGGCAAAAAGATAGATTTTAATAAATTATAAATAATAAATAAGCAATTTTAAGTAGATTTTTAGTAAAAATAAAAGGCTATAACCTCAATTATAGTTTCTTAATTGTTATTTTAAAAAACCACCTAAGTCAAATCTTGACAACTTCTAATTCTTGAGTAATTGATTACAAATGGTAGATTGGCTTTATTAAAATTATTAATATAAAAAACTAATAAAAAACTAAAGTATACACTCAAATCAATCCAAATTAAAGCTTTTTAAGATTTTAGAATGTATTAAGTTAATTGTATTTATAGCTAATTCTATATATAATATTTGGACTTTTATATCTTCAAGTTTTCTTTAAACTAAATTTGTAGCTAATAATTTGTCTAATTTTTAATTTAGAATTGCTTATATTAAGTGTTAACTAAAACTAAAATTCTGATTTCTAAAAAACTAAGGTTTGCTTTGTCCTTAAATAAAGTATTAAGAATCTACTCATATATAACAGTTTTACCTTGTTACTAAAAAACAATCTATTTTTTGTTTATTTTATGAGTAAAAGTGTAATTACGCAAAATTATTACTTTTAGGTACCAGTCTGGCTTCATCACTCAAAAAAAATAAACCATTTTTACTTATTTAATAAAAAAAATAAAGATTACTAGAAGGTTTTGAGCTAAGACTAATTTTGTTTTAGAAACTTCCTGACTATTTTGGCGCCATCGTCTAACGGCTAGGACGCAGGATTTTCATTCCTGTAATCGGGGTTCGATTCCCCGTGGCGCTACCAGTAGATTAATTTTTGAAAACTTTAAAAACAAATTTAAGAAGTACTTTATTTTACGAAATAAAGTATAGTTAGGCGATATACAATTTAAGTATTTACATATATTAACTGCCAACTAATCAGTTGAGTTTTTGGCTCTGTTTTCTTTATTTAGTCAAACTAAAACCTCCAGTTAAATTATCATTTAGTTAGCATTTGAGTATATTTTAACTTTTTTCAGGGCAGGCTTAATAGGCTTGCTAAACTAATGACTTGTCTAAATTTAGTATGGAATTGCAATACACGTAGCTTTCTTATAGGACCGACTTACCGACTTGGAATTTTTTAGCAATTTAAAGTAAAAATTAAGAAATCATTTGTAGTTGGTTTTAAACAATAAATCTAAAATATTTGTTTTAAAATAAAGGAAAATACCAATCTCAATCTTAGCTGAAGAATAATTTACTTTACAAGAACTTAATTTTTTGTCAGGATCCAATTAGTAATGAGATTAGGCAGATAAATACTGTTGCTTAGTCTGATTTGCAATTTTATTTTATTTATGTCTAACTCAAAACCCGAATATAGGGCTCGTCGTAAGCGATTTAGCGGCAGAAGCTCAGATAGCCACTTTAACAAAAGAAGGAGCTACAAAAAACAAACTAAACCAGAAAAAAGAATTAACCTAGAAGTATATACTCAACCAGCTAATCGAGATATCAAAAAAGCCTCTAAGTCAGATTTAGCCTTTAGAGATTTAGATTTACATCCTGAGCTACTCAAATCAATCGAAGAGAAAGGCTTTAGCAATCCCACCGAAATTCAAGAAAAATTAATCCCAAAAATGCTACAAGGAGAAAATGTGGTAGCTATATCTCAAACTGGAAGTGGTAAAACTGCAGCTTATTTAATTCCGATTTTAAACAAAATTTTAACTAGAGATAAAAGTGCTGTTAAGTTTCAAACTTTAATAATTGTTCCAACTAGAGAACTAGCTTATCAAATCGAAAAAGAATTATTTGACTTTCATTTTAAACGTCATGGATTGTTCTCTCTAGTATGTATTGGAGGTACAGATATGAGACGCCAGATTAGATTTGCTCGTAAGCATAATGACTTCGTAATTGGCACCCCAGGAAGGTTAATTGATTTAGTAGAAAAAGGTGTTTTAGACTTATCAAAGTTTGATACTCTAATTGTGGACGAGATGGATAGAATGCTAGACATGGGATTTATTGATGATATTAGCTGGGTCATTGAAAAATTACCAGAAAACATTCAGCATGGATTTTTTTCAGCCACTCTAAACAAAAAAATCGAACCAATCATTCAGAGGTTCGCTCCAAAAGCACCAATTGTCAGAGTTAATCACCCTAAACCCTCAGAATATGTTGATCAGACCATGGTTCAGATTAACAGAAATGATGACAAATTTGAAGCTCTACTTGAAGTCTTGCGTTCAGAAAAAAATAAATCAATTATTTTTGTTAGCACCAAGTCAGAAACTGAAAGAGTCATGAAAAAATTACACGATCTAGGCTTTGATGTGCATTACCTACATGGAGACAGACCACAGAATCACAGAACTCGAGTAATCAGAGATTATCGCAGACTAGCTAATGGGATTTTAGTTGCTACTGACGTGGCTGCTAGGGGTTTAGATATTGATGACGTTACTCAAGTCGTGAATTATGACGAGCCAAATACCTACGAGGACTATATTCATCGAATTGGGCGAACAGGTAGAGCTGGTAAGTATGGCAAAGCAGTCACTCTAGTCAAAAGAGGATAAAATAGCTCTAAATTAATTAAACCGCACGTTAAAAACTTATTGACCAGCTGATTAATAGCCTAAAGCTGAAACCTATTTTTTTCCTTAAAATAAAAACTTATTACTTTCTCTTAATAAGAAGAAAGGCCTAAAAGCCAGAGGGTTTACTTGTTTTGTAATCTTCCATAACTTACCTGCAATAAAACAAGAACTTGGTTTATACTAAACTGTTAACTACTCAGTGATTTTTTTAACTCTGTTTTCTTTATTTAATCAGACTAAAACCTTCGTCTAAGTCATAATTTAGTTAGCATTTGGGTATAATTTTGAGTAAAGAGGCAGAGAATGATTTGGTTCAGATTTTTGTTTACACTTTAGAAAAATTTGCTGAAAATTCAAGCTGAGTTATACTTAGGATAGTTAGACAGTTTCTTAAAAGAACTATCTATAAATAAGACTTCTGCAAAAATTTTCTTCTTTGATTATTAGTGTAGTAAGCTTCATGAGTCATGATTTATACCATAATTAAGACTCTTAGAATACTCATTGCCAAACAAACCCCAAATTCACCCATTTAACTCATTCTTATATCTCATCCACCAATCCTGTATAATTCTAAATCGAACAGACTTTTCTGATTATCATTGGCAAAAGTCAAGAAGGAGCTCTTACTTAAATTATAGCATACTAATGGCCCAAATCGCTCTAAATATTCCTGATAGCCAACTGCTATCTGCTCTAGATACTTTGATTAAGTCCAATCTTCAACCAACTAAACCAACCAAGATTAAAAAACCTGCCTCAAAATCAAAAAAAGAGGCTACCCTAGCATTCAAAAAAGCTTTTAATAAACTTCCAAAACACAAGAATATTCAAAAGAAGAATTCCAAAAACTATGGCAAGAAATCAAGGAGAATGTATAAAAACCTACTTGATACTTGATATTGATACTTTGGGTATTGTAACCTTTGACCAGGTTTGGTTGTAATATTAGTGAGTTAATAGACTCTAAAAACCAGAATTAAGGACGACTCGTGACTGATACAGAAATCATAGACAAAATAATCAAAGGAGACAAAGACTCTTTTAGTTTGCTTCTGGATAGATACCAAAGGCAAATCCTGGCCTACACAGCCAGACTCCTTAACTTTCACCAAGAAGACGCTGAGGACATCACCAGCCAAACCTTTGTGAAGTGCTACATCAACCTAGCTGGTTATAATCCGAAACTAAAATTCAGCTCTTGGCTGTATCGTATCGCTCACAACGAAGCTGTTAATCTAATCAAAAAAAAGTCCAAACAATTCACAGCTGATCTAGAAAAAATTGAAGTTGCTGGAGATTTTGATCCTGACAAGCCATCTAGAGAAGATCTAGAAAAAATACTAGCCAAACTAAAACTCGATGATCGAAATATCTTAGCCCTTTTTTATCTTGAAGAAAAATCAATCAAAGAAATTGCCGAAATTCTCAAGACTAGTGAAGGTAGCATCAAAACAAGACTAAACCGAGCTAGAAACAGAGCCAAAGAAATTGTTAAACCTTAATCAAGCTTTTATATAAAATTAAAACTTATACCTCTTTTATTAGCCGTTTTTAGTAATTATACTCAAAAATAGTTTTTAAATTTTTATTGCCAAGCAACTGTCCATGTCCAAAAAACTAAACTCCAAAATCCTAAACCAAATCGAATCTCAAAAAATGAAGCCTCAATCTTATTTTTGGCTAAAAAATGCTTTGCTAATTTTGGCTCTAATCACCTTCTCGGCTTTAGCTATTTTTTTATTAGGTAGTTTTTTTGATGATACTCTTGAGATCTTGGAATTTAGAAAATATGGTTTGGGTATTTTTTTGATTATTCCTGTCATACTTTTTGAGTTCATGCTAATTAGCTTGCTTCTTGGAATCATAATTTTCTTTTTGTACCGTAGTACCGATTGGATCTTAGTTAGGCACAAGCTCTGGCTAAGTTTGTTTTTGTTGATTTTTATCGTGGCTGGATCAATAGCTGTGGCTTTTACTCTAGATCAAGAAGACCTAGTCAAACCTGCTGAAAACTTAGAATCTGCACCCTACAGAAGTAATCGAAAGAAAGAACTTTTTGAAGAGTTAAAGAAAAAAGATGTATTTGTAGGTAAGGTTACTTTTTTTGATTCTGAGTCAGGTTTTATAATAGTAACTAATAGATTAGAAGAAAGAAAATTCAAGCTGGATTTGCGAGATAGACCAAGACAAGACATTAAGGTTGGTAATGAGGTTATGGTTAGATTCAAAGAAATCGAGGGAGAGTTCGTAGCAATAGAGATAACCATTAGACCAAGATCTAGAGGCTTTCTAAGACCGCTACCTAGGAGAAGGTAGATTTTCCAAGTATATATAAGCTAGCTTAAGTGGCATAGATTATGCACTTGATAATCTAGAAATTATACCCACTTACCATCTAAACTAGGATTAGGTTAGTTTATTCTGCATGGCTTAAAAAATATCATTATCTGAGTACAAAGTACTGTGCCTGGCAATAAACAAAGCTTCCGCAGACACTACTATATTTTGTATTTAATACTTAACTAAAGCTACATTTAGTAGTAAAATTCAATTCTTGCGGAAGTCTTGTAAACTTGTCCCATAACTCAAATTTACAAAACTTTGGCCTCATAAAATGAATATTAATCAACAGTAAAAATAGGTTTTGAGACATGATTATTGATACAAATTTTATGCTAGCTTACCTAGAAGAAGTTAAGACAGCTTACCCTAATGCCAATACTACTATTACTATTACTATTACATGGTTTTAGATAATATACCTAACAACAAAGCTTATGAAGTTCAAGATAAAGCTAAGAATTTAATATTAAACTTCATTGCCCACTCCATATTGTTCTAGCCTTAATTTAATTGAAAGATTGTAGAAGTTTATGAAAAAAAGTTAGTAAAGAATCAATACTACGAAACCTATCGAGACTTCTAGAACACTATTCATCAATTTTTTAAAGATTTAAATTCTAAGTATCAACCTGAACTATTGCAAGATTAAAAAATATATCTAACTTATCTATACCAAATTGATTTTATGGATAATCTAATTAGAGAGGTTAAGTATAATACCAAGATTTAGTATGGAATAGCCTATAAGTACAAAGTATAATTATTCTCTGCCATAATCATCCTCATATCGAGTGATATCGTCTTCACCAGTATAATCTCCACACTGAACTTCAATTATGATCACCTGTTTGTCTCCATTATTACTTATCCGATGCTTAGCTTTGGCTGGAATATAACAATATTCATTTGGTTTATAGTCTTTAACCCATTCAAACTCATCATCTCCGATCCTGACTTCAAAAGTAGCTACACCAGAAACTACCACCCAATGCTCGCTTCTTTGCTTATGGCTTTGTAGGCTTAATCTTTGCCCAGGTTCAACTATTAATTTTTTGACTTTAAATTTTTCTTCATCCTCCAGGACATAATATTTTCCCCAGGGTCTTTGACCTATTTCTAGATATCTTCGATCATTTTTTTGTGGCATTTTATTTATTTTATATTTAGACTAAAAAAAATTAAAAATTATTTTATATGTTTATTTTATAAAAAATTTGGCAGTAGAACTAAACTTAATTCAATTTTAAAGTTATCTTGTGACTTTTTATACCCTCCCTGTTAAGTCATTATAGTAATTATCCGTTAAGAATTTACCTTAAATAATGAGTTTGTTTATGAAGAGCTAAATTTAGGGTAATAGTAAACACGGATTGTGTATAATCAAAAATACAAATTTTGAAAGTAAGTTGAGTATATAACTAAGCTATGAGGATTTAGACATTCTAAGTATTCTAAATTTTCTTATAAAACAATCTAAAATTTAATAACTTGTAAAAGTTCAGTGTAGAATTGTTATATGTACTTAAATAAAATACTCTATCCTCTGTTTATTTTATATATAACCACTACTTTAACTACTACTTTTGCTTTTTTAAAAAATAACTATCCTAAAAAAGATTTTAAGGTTAGACTAGTATTTTTTTTATATCAAGTTTAACATTTTTATTCCTAAAAATCTAATAAATAGAATTAAAAGTAAAACACCCGTCTAAATCTGCAATTTTATACTAAAAATAAACAAAAAATTAAGTTTTTTACAAAGTAGTGAGGTAAGTTTAGTATTATTAATACTGAGCTTAGATCAATTTTTTCTGGCGGAAGTGGAGGGATTCGAACCCTCGAGGGCTTTCGCCCGTCGGTTTTCAAGACCGATGCCATAGGCCGCTAGGCGACACTTCCGAGTGAAGCTAGGGCTTTTTTTGATCTTCTGTCAAGATACCGAATTTAGCTTTAGGTGTAATTATTTTTTAGTTATTAAACAACATTTAACCAAACTCAAAAATAGGTTTTTTAAAAAAAGATTTTGTTTATTAAATTTTTTGATAAGTATATATGTACTTTTAGTTTAATTGTGTTTAAGACTTGATTAATACCCTAAGTCTACCTAAGACTAGACTAGTATTTACCTTATTAATGAGCTTTATTTGCCAAACTAAAAAAACTTTGATTTAGTTAATAGAGCTGTAAAATAATAACTAAAATAAACCAAAATCCTAATGATCAAAGACAAAATTATCAACGAAATTATCAAATACCTTCCTTTAACCTTAAACATTTACTTAGACCTAACCTTCACGCTGTTGGGGCAGGAGTCAGAGTACTTCGAAGGTGGAGACATGAGAGAAGGAAACCCTATAGCCTACATAATACTTAACATTCCTAACCTAAATGGGACTATTGTTTGGCAATACTTTGCAGTTAGCATATACTTTGCTATTTTAGTTGTGATTATCAACTACCTCAAGAAATGGGATAGAATTGCTAGGTTAACTTATTTCTTATTTTGGATTGGCCACTTAGCTGGCTTAACTGGCTGGTGGTTTGTAATAGTAGGCCGAAAATTACTTGGAGATTTAGCTGAAAATAGAACAATTTGGTTTATTGCCTCAATTTCTTTAGTTAGTGTTTTGGCTATTGTACTTTTTGTTTGCTATGAAAAACTAAGACCAAAAGAGGTAAGTATGAAAAACTAAGATAAACTTAGGAATAGTTAAGGTAGGAAATAACTAAGAGTAGTTTTGTATGCTGAAATGTATTGACATTCTAAGAAAATTTAGTTATAATTAATTTATAATAAACAAAGTTAGTTTTATAATAAACAAAGTTAGTTATGATTCCGAGGGAAATAAGAAAAAATAAAGGCAAGATTCTTTTTCTAGCGCTTTTTTTAATTGCTATGATATTTCTAGGAGTAACAATTGTGTTAAATAATAATGGTGCTTGGCAAGCTTTTAGAGAGAATATTATAGGGGAAATAGAACCAAACGGAGAAATATAAAAACAAAAAAGCCCTCGAATCGAAAGGGCTATAACATTTCTTTAAGCGAAGATTTTATTTAGCTAACTTCTTAACAGCAAATAAAGCAGATAAAGTTAAGAATGCTAAAAGACTAGCAATTAGAGTTAAGTTTTCAGAGTATGCAAGAGCTAAAGGCATAATATAAAAATATTTAGGGTTTGAAAAATAAGATTGTTCTCTCCATTTTCTGAATACGAAAAAACGTATTAGATGTAAGAGACAGTTATATTTGAATAAAATATTTCTATACTTTTGTCAAGTTTTTGGTACATTTTTTTGTTGTATTTTTAGTACATTCCTTTGTACTGCATAGTACTGCATATTTTGTAGTTTTTATTGATTAAATAAGTATTTTTGGTAACTTAAAGGAGAGGGCTAGGTTTATTATTTTTGTTAACCAATAGAGATTTTTTGATCTAAATGTTCTTTAAGTATATTTTTGGTCAAAAAGTTTGTTAAAAAGTTTTTTGGTTTATTTTTTTGAACAACAAGATAAGTTTATTTATGAGTCTAAATAATATCAAACATTACCAAGATTTGACGAAAATAAAAAAGGTGGCTATTTTTAATCTACTAAATCTAGCGGTGGTCCTTTAGCGATTTGCTATAATTTTTTTAGACCTAGCTCAGCTTAAAATACCAAAAAGGTCGAAGATGTCTTCTGAGTTGAGTTAGACTAACCAAGCCAACCTGCAGTGCGATAATTATACTCAAGTTAATTAAAATTAAGATTTTTTAATTTTCAAATTTTACACACCTCAATACTCACATTATTTTCTTTAGCCTAATTTTATCTACTTTTTAGCTTAGACTCTTTGGGCTAATAAATCAATAAAAAATATAATTATACTGAGGGCAGTGTTTTTTGTATTAGGCTTCTTACATTGCATGCTTTAAGTATTGGTCTTATCTCAAAATAAGTTAAAAATAACTAGTTTCTCTTTTTAAATAGATAAAAATTTATATTTTAGTTGAATTAGTAGTTTATTGTTTATCAAATAAAAGATAGATAAACTATTTTCTAAATCTTTCTAAATTAATATACTAGTTACTAAGTTACACAAAAAATTTACTTTATATAGCTATATTTAACGGGTTATTACTAGCCTACCTAAGCTTAGCTCTTCATTAAAAACAAATCTTTTGTTTAAACTAAATTAATTAATTAATAGCTAATTCTGTAACTATTAGTAAAAAGGATATAAAGAATAAAACAAATTTTTTCTAATTACTAAAGCAAGATTAGCCCTTCCTTGTTACTCAAAAATAACCTATTTTTCGTCTATTTATAAATAAATATTTTTGAAAGGTTTTTAAACAAGACTATAATTTTAGCTAATTATAATACTGTTTAAGTTTAAGGATTACCTAAACTACATTTTATAGTTTAGTTTAATTTATTAATGTTTTAGTTTATTTTATAGAAGTCTGTTAAAATAGGCTGATTCTACACTAAATTTTGACAAATTATTAGCTATCGAGACTTTGTTAAAACAATTTTAGATATGCAAAATGCCTAAGTTACACCTAAATTAGTTATAAGTACCAAAATCTTTTTCTGAATTTTACTAAAATTTATTTTATGAGTTTGAAATTTTGTAAATTTAAGCTATAAAACAAGATTATTATACAAAATCTTATACCCCTTCCACTATCTTTGCGGTAATTACCCGTTAGAATTATGCTTATAATAAAAGAATTTATTTGCTTATAAAGAGCCAAATCTAGGGTAATAGTAAACGGATTGGGTAAAATATTACTAGACTGACCTGAACTTTAGCTAAATTATATACTAAAACTTATACTAAAACTTTAAATTTTAAATTAACATAACCCCTCTGTGTCAAGAAAATCTATTGCTGCCATCCTAAAAGACAAACAAACTGACGATGACAAAGAAAAGAAAAAAACCAAAAAATCCTCGGCTGATCGTAAAAGATTAACGATTGGTTCGGCTAAAGTTTCCAAAGCTAAGATTCCTAAGATAACTAAGATCTTCAAGAGGAACTCTAGTCCTGAAGAAATCGAAAAAAGGAAAAAAAAGGCTACTGAAGATTTAGAGAAAGCTAATAAAAAAATTACAAAAAAAGGAAAAAAAAGTAGAGGAAAAGATTTTTTGGATGATGATTATGTAGAAACTAAGCCAGAGAAGGCTAAAGAACTCGTAACCCGAAAAGGTATCCTGGGCCTGAATTTGATATCTACGTCAGAGATGAATCGAGAATTAGCTCTCCAAGATGATAGTATCGAACAGAGAGGTACTCGTCGTTATCGTGTGACTGACGATGGTGTAAAAATAAAAATGAAAAAAGTCAGTAAAAAAAGAACAAGTAAAAATAAAAGCAAAAAACTAAAGAAATTTATTGACAGTGAGGGGGAGTTGTATAGTGCTTTCCAAGCTCAGACTTTGAGTATGAAGACTAAAATCGTAGAGGCTATTAAGCAAGGAGTGCAAAGAGGTTTTATTACCGAGGACGAGCTTTTGTACTTGATACCTAGACCAGAAAAAGACCTCGAACTTTTAGAGGATATTTTTGCTTTAGCTGAAGATTCTGGAGCCCCAGTTAGTTTTGAGAATACCTTGGACAACCTGTGGAGCGAGTTTGATGAGCAAGTTGAAGCAGAAGAAAGAGAATTAGCTCAAAAATTATCTGGAAACTTAGCTGGAGATATTGGAGGTAAAAACCTTAGCGATGATGCAGTTCAGAATTATATTAGAGATATTTCTAGATACCCACTACTAAACAAAGAGCAAGAAGTAGAATTAGCTAAAAGAATTGAACAAGGAGATCAAGCTGGTAAGAGAGAACTTAATAATGCTAACTTAAGACTCGTAGTTCACGCAGCTAAAAAATACATGGGTCGTAATTTAGCTTTTTTGGATTTGATCCAAGAAGGAAATATCGGGCTTCTTAGAGCAGTAGAAAAATTCGACTGGAGAAGAGGGTATAAATTTTCAACTTATGCTAGCTATTGGATTGAGCAAAGTATTCGTAGAGCTTTAGCTGACCAGAGTAGGCCAGTTAGATTGCCAGTTCATGTAGAAGAAAAACTTAATAGATTCCGTAGAGAAAAAAGAGGCATGATTGACGAATTGGGTAGAGAGCCTACAGATGATGAATTAGCTGAAAAATTAGAAATAGACTTGGATACTGTTTATTATTTTAAACGTATCGCTCAAGATACTGTTTCTATTGATACTATGATCGGACATAGTGAAGATAGCGATACTCAGATGGTAGAAATGATTGAAGATGACAACACTAGCCAACCAATTGATGTAGCCTCTAATCGGATTTTAAGATCTCATGTCATTAAGATAATTAATGAATGCCTAGAACCAAGAGAGAAAAAAGTGATTTTACTTAGATTTGGACTTGATGGAACCGGAATTGCTCACACCTTAGAAGAGATTGGAGAAGTATTTCATGTAACTAGAGAAAGAGTCAGGCAGATCGAGGAAGTCGCTCTAAACAAAGTCAGGGAACATCCTGACAGCTACAAACTAGTTGATTTCTTAGAAGGTATTAATCCGCAGACTTTGTCGCCAACCACTGAGGAAGACGAAATGGCTAAGATGAGAGAGATTCCATATAATAAAAAGATCAGCTCTGAAAGAGTAGTGCAAATGGTTTATAATCAAATTTTGAATAATGATTGCTCTTTATTCTTTTTACGTGGAGAAATGGGAACAGGTAAAACTACTCTAGTTCAACAAATTGGTAAAAAAATTGATCTAGAAACCGAACCAACCTCTCCAACTTTTTCTTTACTCCAAAAATATACAATCAAAGATTCTAGTATAATCAAAAAAGCTAATAATTTTGAGAGGGTTGCTCATCTTGACTTGCATAGGCTAAAGTCAGCTAAAAACCTAAAAGAAGAAGATAAAAATTGGATCGAAGAAGAATTAATTGAAACTTCTAGTATAATCTTTGTAGAGTGGCCAGATAAGCTACTTAGAGACAAGCCATTTATGCAATTTTTGGGTAGGCATAGTCTTTTGATTGATTGTAAAATTGGTAAAAAGAAAGATTGGTATTACAGAATAAAAAAAGTAGAGCTAGATAAAATCTAAATTTTGTTTTTAAATATTTACCTTAAGTAAGAGACTAGTCTTACCTCAAAATAAGCTCAAAATAAGTAGTTTCTTCCTTGAAATAAACAAAAATTAATTATTTTATACCCTTTGAGCTAATCGTTATGGTAATTACTGTTAAGAATTTATCTTAAATTAAGATTTATTTGCTTATAAAAGCTAAATTTAGGGTAATAATAATCATGTCTCAAAACCTATTTTACTACTGGTTAATCCCTTTTTATAGGATCATAAGTTTTGTAAATTTGAGTTATGGGATAAGACTAATAAACGGATTGGCTATAAATTCGGAAATTGTGTAAAACTAAAATAGAGATCAACCATACAAAAAGCCCCTTGTGGGGCTAGAATTTTTTGGGCTAGAATGGAATAAACTTACTTGCAGTAAAGCTGTTTAACCTCTAATTAAAAACAATAATTCAGAATTTTTAAAAACTTACAATTTCTAATTTTTTGTTTACTCAATCAAACGAATAAAAATTTCAGTGCAGGAGGTCTAATGTTTTAAATTATCTTCTTAGCACTCTTTTTGCATGACCTCTATTACCTTTTGGTAAGAGTTCAACTTCTTCACCTTCGGCAACTTGCTCTAGAGCTTTTTCGTAAGCTTTATCAATCATCTTATCAGTTAGTTTAAAATCTTTAGCTGGAGCATCTTCAGGTCTGTTAGCTTGAATAAATTCCTGAGCTTCTAGGAGAGTAGCAGTAAAGGCTTCTTTATCTTCGTTTTGGGCAGCAGTTGTTAATTCATCTTGAAAAACATCCAACTGTGCTTTGTTAGCCACAAGCTCCTGAAAGTCTTCTTCTGATTGAATTTCTTTAAATTTCCTTGGAACTCTTTCTAGGCCGTCTACAGCTTCTTGGAAGGCAGTATAATCTCCATTTTCTATGGCAGATTCTATTGTTTGCTTAGATTTATATTTTGCTTGAATTTCAGCAAATTTTTCTTCATTAAGATTTTCCGCTCTTCTTTGAGCTCTTTTATTACCTTTATCGATAATTGCTTGTCTAAATGCTTCAATATCTCCAGATTCAATAGCTGCTGTAGCTTCATCGTTATTAATTAATCCATTTGCACTACTAGTTACAGTTAAACCAGCAATGATCCCTGCACCTAGAACACTAAGTACAGTAATTCCAGTTAATAATTGAGTTTTCTTAGTCATAATATTTTGGTTATAGTTATAATTTTATTAATTGTTTTGTTGAATCGAAGTGTTGAGTATGGGCCCAGTCTCTAAGCTTCGTTCATACACCCTTACCGCTAATCGTTATGCCATTAGCCTTGTTAAGAATTCTTTTTAAACAAGGAACTTGTTTCTTGTAAGGAGAGAATTTTCAGGTTTCCTGAAATCTATTTATTTAGGATGGCTTAGGGAGAATAACGGTTTGGGTATAAGTATTACAACCAAGATCAAAAAAGGTTACAGCTTATACCCTTTACACTAATCGTTACGGTAATTCGTTAAGGAAAATAAGGGATTTATAGCGAAATTGTATTTAATTTAGATAACTTAGTTAGTAAAAATATTATTTAAATGAACTTTTTAAGAAACAAAATGTCTAGGTTAAATATAGACTAGCTATATTTGCCTATGAAGAGCTAAATTTAGAGTAATAGTAAATGAATTGGCTATAGTTTATACTTCTAAAATAGTTTATACTGATTTTTCCTAAATCTTATGGCTTAATTTCTGATTTGCCCTTTATCAATAGATTTCATCAAAAAACACTTGATTTGCGGAAGAGTTTGTGGAAACTTGCCACTTTTACTTTGCTTAATAAATTTTTTTTGAAAGGTTTTGCATGATCAATTTTTGATTAGTTTTAAGGAGGTTGTATTAGCAGGCTATATAAAAATTCAAGTCTGGAAATTCAGCCAAAATTGAATCTAGTTTTGATTGATTTTTTGTTTTATTAAAAATAAAGTTACTTGCCCTGTAGCCTGAATAATAATTGATTATATCTAGTGTTTTTTCTTTTTCTTCATTTTCGTGAGACGCTAAAAGTGCTGGATCTTGATCTAACTGTAAATATAAACAAATTTTTGACTGGGGATAAACAGCTAATAAATCTTTAGTCACGTCTGGGTCTTCTAGCAATAGATCTTCAATTATAACTTTGTCAGCTCCATACCCAAAAGCCAATTCTACTTCTTCTCTATTTTTTGCGTTTGAGTGGAACCAAATTTCAATTTGGCTTAAGTTTTTTATTTTTTCCAAATAAAAGTATTTATCTGTGGAATCTTTATTAAAATTTTCTGAATCTTTAATAATCAGAACTGACTCGTCTTTGTAAGCAGTTAATAGCTCCTCTAAATCCTGATCTTTAGTTAGATTGATTAATTTAATTGTTTGAGTCTTTTGATTGTTCACGAATCAGTTGTTATTTTTTAAAATTTTTTATTTTTATAGTTCCCGCACAAATACTATATTTAGTATTTTGAATATAGATTTATATCAATTTAAATAAAACTTAAATTATACTGGTTTCGTAGTCAAATTTGATAACAGGCAGACTTAGTTCAATTTTGAAGCTATTTTATGGCTTTTTAAAATTCAAAAATGTTAATTTAGAAGTGAATTTAGCATAGAAGATATTTGATTACCTGTCTTTTTAAATAAATATTTTTAACTTTTAGTTGTTTCAAAAATCGTAATTTATAGTTGTTTCTAACCTAATCTTTTAAATTTTTTTATTCAAAATCAGCTATAAACCATTTTTAATTTTTAGTTCTATACTCAAATTAGGACTTTTTGAATTTTTGAAGACGTCTTTTTGATATTTCAAAGCCTCCGCAAAAAATCAATTTTACTCCTAAATGTAGATATTTTATCGTCAAATTTACTATATTTAGTATTTTTCTTAGAAAACTGCGGAAGTTTTAATTTATTTAAACCTAACTGTAACCCAAACCTAGACTATAAAAAACTAAAATTTGCTTTGCGATGAGTATAAAAGTCCTTGAGATAAGTTTATTCTTTGTTTTTAGGTTTAGTTTTTGATTTTCTATAAAAAATAAATCCAGCACTAGAACAAATTATAACTATAGTTCCAATTAATAACCAAATATTACTAAAGATTACTCCAATCAGGATGGTAACAAAACTTAGTACTAAAGCCACAACAAAAGTAATAATACCGATAATACCTCTACTAAGGTTTCCAAGAAAAGGAATCACGTCTGCAATTACACTTAAGGGTGCCAGGATAGACTGCAAACCAAACCACATCATCAAAAAACCAACTACTCTTAACACCCAAGTCATAGTTTTATGCTCGTTTTTTAAAGAAGAAACTGCCTGATCTTTATCTCCAGGTCTTAGAGTGTATAAGCTTTTTCCATTTTCTGCAGTATATCTTTTGATTTCTTGAGCATCTTTTTTACCGAACAAGGTTACTTCAGAGTTAGGCCTAGATACTTCGTAAGAAATTCTAATATCGCCTATCTGAGGGTTATTAAGATTGTTAGCACCTTTGAATATATAGTTATTTTCTATAATATAGCCTTCTTGTAAATTAACTAAATCAGAATCTAAAAAAAGCTTATCCATACTTGGATAACCAGCGTTAGAAGGGTTAAATTGATAAATTCCAAGTTTTGCTTCACTAGCTTCTATAGTTTCAGAACTAAAGGGTAATTTTGGGTTAGGAATTTGCGGAGTTTCTTTAAATTTACTAGAATCTTGTGGATTATTTGTCCACCCTGTAGTATAGGTATAGGTGGTAGTTGTCTCTTGAGTACCACCTAGATTGGTTTGTGTGTTCGAATCTACGTTTTCAATTGTAGCAAAAATCTCTACGTTTCTTCTAATTGCTAGGTATTTGTCAGAGACCAAGAATAAACCGTCTGCAATCTGTTGAGTCATTTCTATTTCGCCAGTAACTGCTACCAACTCTCCTTGATTGTCAGTAGATTGCTGGGTAGCAGATATTTCTACCGCCTCTCTAGCTAAAATAGAATTATCAAACCTTCCTTCATTCCAAAAGAGTACTCCAAAGGAAACAATAAACAAGATCAGACCAAAAATTATACCTCCAATAGAGTTAAAAAATCTCTGAAAAATATTTTTCGAAGTAGTTTCTGTATAAGCCATGTGATTCCTAAAAAATTATTTATTTTTAATATGTACAAATTTAAATGTTTTAGCAATTTATTGCTTTGCTATGTAGCCATATTTTTATTTGTATAGTTGATCTATACTAAACTCTTCCGCAAATCAAGTGTTTTTTCAGATTTACAAAACTTTGATCCTATAAAATAATTATACTCAATTTAGTTTCAAAATTTAGATTTTTTAATCTTAAAAGGCTACAAAATACCTTTAAAATAGAATTAAGTTTAGCTTTGGTGTTAAATTTGGCTATGAAATGGTATAATAGTCAACCTAAAAATAGTTTTTGAGACAATTTTTTAGTCTTTTTAAACAAATATTTTTAACTTTCTGTTATTCAAAAATTGTAATTTAGAGCTGATCTTAAGCTAAGATTTAGATTTTTTTGTTCAAAATTAAATACAAGTAATTTCTTTATTTTTACTTTAAATTGGTAAAAAATTTCAAATATACTAAACTATTAACTACTCAGTGAGCTTTTTTGACTGTGTTTTTTTATTTAATCAAACTAAAATCTTCAGTTAAATCATAATTTAGTTAGCATTTGGGTATAGTTCTATAATTTAACCAAAATAGCATGAATTAACGAAGCATTCTGCCTATCAATATAAGACTGACAGAATTTAACATATTTATTAATCAAAGCTGTTCTTTGTTCTGTGAATCCTTCTTTAAGCATATCAACCTCATACAAAAAGGTAAGCAATACTGCTTGCGAAAGAGGGTAAGTTTTATTCCAATTCTGTAAATATTTCTCTAGCCTAGAGATGCTTTCGAGGTATTTAGAGTGTATATTTTTTAGATCTTTTTTTAGATTTAATTCTACTTTTTTGTCTAGTGATGAATATCCATCATCTAACCAAAACTCTTCGGTAATTAACAAAAAATTATCTGGGTCATAAGTATTAATTAGTTTTTGATAAACTAAAGAAATTAAAGAGTTACGATATTTCTTAGTCCACATCAAGTTGCAAACTTTATAAGAATTTTTTTGCCTCGATAAAAACCGCAACTAGCACAGACCATGTGAGGCATTACTTTGGCACCGCAATTAGAGCATTTAGCTAGTTGTTTGAGTTCAACTTGCCCATGACCTGGAGCTTTACGTCTGTTATTTCTTCTTCTTTTGGTTAGTCTTTTTTTTGGTACAGCCATAATCTAATTGTTATTTTTTGCTATTTTCAAGTGGCAAGATATTTACAAAAGTTCTTTTTTTTAAATTTCCAGTGAACACTCTTACTTTTTTTTGCTTAAATTGAACTAAGCCATCACATTCCGCAAACAAGGTATCATCAGTGCCAATGCCAACATTTTTACCAGGATGAAATTTAGTTCCTCTTTGCCTAACTACTACATTTCCAGTACGGGCTAATTGATCACCAAATACTTTAACTCCTAATCTTTGAGCATTAGAGTCTCTACCGTTACTGGATGAACCTGCTTGTTTTTTGTGAGCCATAATTAATTATTTTAGTTGCTTGAGTTTTGTATTTAAAAAAATATAAGCTAAAAATCTAGAAAAACTTATAAAAATAGAGTTTGCTGAAGCCATGTAGTTTTGGATTAAATTAAAATTAATAAAAAAATACTAACGCTTGCTCCATTGCTCTCTTTTTCTGTTTTTTCTGAGACCAGCGATTTTGGGAGCAACTTTACGAATATCAGTAGTTAAATAACCATGCATCCTAGCTAAGGTTTTATAGCCTTCGTCAAATTTTACTAAAGATTTAGCTATAGCTAATCTACATGCTTCGGCTTGTCCTTTGGCACCTCCACCTTTAACAAAGATATCGAACCTACCAGCACTTACACCCATATTAGTAATGGCATTAAGAATAGTTCTTTGAAAAAAAACTTCAAAATAATCTTCTATTTTCTTACCATTTATTTTTATTTCTATGTTTTTTTTGGTGTCGTAAAACTTAGCCCTAGCTGAGGCCCTTTTTCGTCTACCTACTCCATAATAATATTGAGATTCTGACATAACGTTAATTATTAATAAAAATTACCCTAGATTTTTTGTCAACCTTTTGATTACTGCTGTTACCATAAAATCATCTCATAATCTATCTTAAGGTTCAAGTCTACATTCAAAATTAAAGCTTAATTATTATATTGTAAATTTGTATTTTTTTAGTTTTTCTGAAAAATTAAATTCACAATTCTTGTTTTAAGTTTAATTTATTTAAGAAGGTAAAAGAAGTAAAAAATAGTTTTTTGAGCTCAATAATGAGATAATATTTTAATTGTAAAAAAGCTAAATTTTGACGAAAACTGAGAAATTACTAATTCTTATTTTTATTCTTTCATTATAAAACATCTTTAAATAAAAAAATCATATTATGAACGCAATTATTAGCACTTTTTCGATCCTTTTTTGGTTTGTTGTAATTTTAGTTCCGCTAGTTATTATTCATGAGTTCGGGCATTTTATTATGTCTAGACTGAATGGAGTTAGAATCCCTGAATTTGGAGTTGGCTTTCCTTTGACTAAAAGACTTTTTTATAAAAGATGGAAGGGTGTAATTTGGTCTTTTTACCCACTTTTAATAGGTGGATTTGTCAGAATTTGGGGAGATAGTGATGCTATTGACGAAGCTTACGACGAAATCAAAAAAGATAAGCAAAAAACTGCAGAAGATTACATCCAAAATCGTTTTCAAGAAATTTTAGCTAATAGAGATCTCAAGTTCTTTTTGGAAGATAATAATCTAGAATACACTTCAGATTGGAAAGAATTTGAAAATTCAAAGTTTGTTAAAGGTAAAGATGCAGATGAAGAAAAAGATAAAGTTTCTGATTTTGAAGATAAATATAAACAAATCTCTACTTTAATCACCTGGGAGTTAGAAAAAGAATTAAAAGCCAAAGATACTTTTTTTAATAAAAATTGGTTACAGCAAACTTTAATTATTTCAGGTGGAGTGATTTTTAATTTTTTAGCGGCTATCGGTCTTTTTTGGATACTTTTTAGCTTAGTCAACCCACCACAACTACCTCTAGTTCTGCAAACTATAGAGCAATATAAGGAATATGTAGACATTACTAATCAAAGTAATACCAAGGTTGCCTCAGTGACTAAAGATTATCCAGCTTACGAAATTGGAATTAGACCTCAAGATGAGATAATCTCATTTGCTGGAGTAGAAATGAATACAATTAATTCTCAAAATGAATTTAGGAATTTAGTCCTTAACAATCGAGATACAGAGATTACCGTTGTTTATTTTTCTAATGAATCTAAAGAAACCGTTAGCAAACAAACAATAATTAATGAAAAAGAAGGAAAGTATCTGTTTGGAGTGGGAAATCTTTACCGAGAAGTTGATTATCAACCTAAAGGAATCATTCCTGGTTTTCAATTAGCTATAAATAGAACTTTTTATATTACTAATGTTAGCTTTGGAGCTTTGGGAGAGATCATCTTAGCTCTTAACCCTTTTGCTGAAGATCGCTCAGCCCTAAATTATGTAGCTGGGCCAATCGCTGTAGGTAGTATTAGCACTACTATTTTTAAACAAGCTGGGATAGCTGGAATTTTAGAATTAATGGCTTTAGTTAGTATTAGCTTGGCTGTTTTTAATATGCTTCCAATTCCCGCCTTAGACGGAGGTCGCTGGATAATCTTAACAATTAATAAAATAACAGGAAAAAGAAATCGTAAAATTGAAGCTACAGTAATTAGTGTAACCTTTGTGATATTGTTATTGCTAGCTACTATAATTGCTATTAATGACACAAGAGGAGCTATAACTGGAAGATTTAGATAAGGCTCTAGAACTAGACATTAATCATGTCTTTAAACTTATTTTTTTACTGCTTATTAATACTTTATTTTATAGGATTAAATAGGATCAAAGTTTTGTAAATTTGAGTTATGGGATAAGACTAATATTCACCTATTTCAAGGTAAAAGTGGCTATTTTGAACTTATTTTGAGACAAGACTAATAGTTAATTCATATTCTGTTTTACGCCATCTCCACTCACATTTTTTAAGGTCAGAACTTCGGCAAAACTGAAGATTTCATTTATTTTTTAAACAAATTTTAACTTATATTTTGTTACCTAAGTTAGCTAAATTATACCTCAGAAGCTATACCCAATACGCCCTAAATTTAACTCTTCATAAAGAACTATACCCAAATGCTAACTAAATTATGATTTAACTGAAGATTTTAGTTTGATTAAATAAAAAAACACAGTCAAAAAAGCTCACTGAGTAGTTAATAGTTTAGTATATTTGAAATTTTTTACCAATTTAAAGTAAAAATAAAGAAATTACTTGTATTTAATTTTGAACAAAAAAATCTAAATCTTAGCTTAAGATCAGCTCTAAATTACAATTTTTGAATAACAGAAAGTTAAAAATATTTGTTTAAAAAGACTAAAAAATTGTCTCAAAAACTATTTTTAGGTTGACTATTATACCATTTCATAGCCAAATTTAACACCAAAGCTAAACTTAATTCTATTTTAAAGGTATTTTGTAGCCTTTTAAGATTAAAAAATCTAAATTTTGAAACTAAATTGAGTATAAAAGTAACAATTATCTCATATATTGAGTATAAGTGTCATTCCAAAACCCATTTAAATACTTAGTTACTTCAAATTTTTGAACTATTTCTAAATTAGGATAGCTCAAAGTATAGACCACAAAGTAATCTGAATTGTTTTTATCAGAAATAGATAGATTTAACCTTGCCGGAAATTCATCTTGATACTTAGAAAATTTGATTGAACGGTTTTCTGTATCAATCAGGTTTAGTTTTTTTTGTATATCTTCAATAAGCAAGCTAACCTCTCCTAGGTAATTATCAGCCACCCATAAGTTACAAGGTTCGGACTTGGCTAGATTAGAGCAATTATTATCAGCATAAAAAGTTTGATTTTCAATTCTGATTGTATCGTAAGCTTTTGCTTCTGAAAACCATCCTTCATCTGGAAACACAGGTACAGCTAAAGATCTAGAAAAATTACTTAAGTCATAGCTAGTCCCTTCAGTAGAGGCAAAATAACTGATTGCTGTAATACCTTTTTTGGTTAGAGCTTGCACTCTATAAGAATTAGTTGAAGGAATAGCGTCAACTTCCTTAGGATTTAGTTTAATTATCTGAATAGCTTTTAGGTTTTTGTCTGGGCAATTTTCAGGTAGCCACCAACCTTGAGTCTTAGAATTAGCAGCCAGTTCGATTTCTAAAGGAGCAGATTGAGCAAAGTCAAGCTGACACACTTGGTCAGCTAAATTAGTAATTTTAATTGATTTTTTTTGTTGCTGATTTTGCGATTGTAGGTTCTCTACTGCCAATCTAAGTTCTACTTCCTGGGCTTCGATTTCTTTATCTTCATTTCTAATTTTATCTTCTGGCTTAATAATTTTGTTGGTAAACAAGACTCCATTAGCATCTTGACTCATAGCCCTAAGGGAATAAAAACCAACTGTACCCATAGTTACAATAAGACAAAAAACAAACACACTTGGTAAAAAATTTAGTTTTTTGTTATTATTAATATAGTTGTCGGAATAAGTATTTACAAACTTATTAGAGTCTACAAAATCTTCTATCTTTTTTTTGTTTCCATTATTAAAAAACATATACAAAAAGTAACCTTAGGTTAACCATTTAACAAAATTTAACATTAAAAAACTTTAGTATCTTGTCAAAGAAATTAAAATTTACTAAATTACATGAACCTCATTTTTTTAAAAATATGTAAATTTTTCAGCCCGATTACATTTTTCAGCAAGCTAGTTTTACTCTACTAAACAAAACATTTTTGAAATATAAAGTTTTTACTACTATTTTTGCCCTAAATATCAATAAAATTAGATTTCAATTAAAAGTAACTTAAAATTTACTAAAATTTTTTAATAATCAAGTTTTTAGAGATTTTTTGTGACTAAAAATAAAATAGTGCTTAAAAACCTATATATTAGCCTTGCCTTAAAACCTCTCAATATCTTTATTTTTTTATTAAATGAAGTAAATGACTACTTTATATAAATTCAGTACTTTTTACCTTAAAACAAACTAAAAATAGGTTATTTTTTTAACAAGACAAAGTAATTCTCTTACCCTCCATCAAGCTGTATATTCATTTTTGTTCTAGTAAACATAAAAAGTATTGGACCTAAATCCCATAACCAAGGTACAAAAAACCAAGGTATTAATTGAGCTTCTCCAACTTTGACTCCGTCAACCAGGCGTACCAAAAAACCAGGTACCCAGGTGGGCATTGGTTGAGTAAAAATCTGATTAAGATTATAAAGATAACTTCCAAAAACCAAAATAAAAAGAATTAATAATTCCCATCCAGGTGCATCCTCTTCTTTGATATACATACCCAGAGGTTGAATAATAATTCTACGAATTAAAAGAGTTATTATAAAGCAACTAAAAACAAAAACTAACCAACTCTCACCTACAGAATCTATTGGATTTTCGAAGGCTGAAGAAATCATCTTACCTACAAAATTAGACCACCTAATAATTTGACCATTAATTAGCCTAAACAACAGAATACTAATCAAACTAGCAATGTAGTATGAAGATAAGGTCTTTCGGCTAAAGCTAAAATCGTCAAAAGGGTTCATGCAATCCAAAAATTATTAAGTAAAAAAGTAAAAAACATGGAAAAGCCAAAATAACAAATAGTTAAAATAATAATAGTTAAAATAGTAGCTAAAACTAATAATAAATTTTTATTAAGACTGTTTTGGATTTCTTTAACTCTAGGGTTAATCCAAGACTCCGAGACTAATAAAGAAAAAGTCATAATTAAAAAAATAGCTACTCCACAAATAACTAAAATCTGCCATCTTTGCAAATCCATAAACCATTCATCAAAATCAAATATGCCAGCAAACCAGGAAAAACTTAATCCAATTACTACACTACAAATACTAAATACAAACAGAGCCAAGCTAAAGGTTAAGGCTAATTTACTAATTTTGCTTTGCCAGTTTAAATCAAGATTTGCCATTATGTTTTAATTATATTTTTATTTCAGAATTTTTGTAAAAATTTCTTATGCTAGATAAACTCCTAAACAAAAACTTTAACTTATCTTAGCTTTAACTCTATAAAGTAAAGTAAATTTTAGTTTTTTTGAGTCTAAATTTTGATTTCAGCTACATCTAAGTAATATCAAAGGCAAGTACTTACAAACTAAAAAACCTTAGTTTGAATTTTTAAATACTTATTTCTAATGAAAGCCTCTATACAAAGATAAGTAATAAATCACTTTTTTAATTCTATAAGATTAGCTTTGTCTGATTTCAAAAAAATAATCTGTTTTTGTTTATTTTCAAAAAAGTACTAATTTTTATGCAAAACTATCACTTTTATTGTATTTAAAAAAAATTTATGGAAGCAAAGGATTATACAAAGTAGGGGACTGTTTTAGGTGTATACTTACCTTATAAAAGCTATCTGCAATCTACCCTGATAAAACTACTTTTATTGTCTTTTTGATAGTAAGATTTATTAGAAAGTAGCTAAGACTTTTTCAAAAATATTTTTGTACTTGCCACAAACCAAATTTTAGTTTTTTTAGAATTTAAATTTTACCTTTAATTAGGTCTAATCAAGATCAAAAAGGTCTAATCAAGATCAAAAACCAATCATATAAAAACTAAAAAAGTTTTAATTTAAATTGATTTGAGTATAAAAATTTTTTCAATATTTTTACTGTCAACGAAAACCTAAAAAAGATTGTTTTAAGGCTAAAGAGATATTAAATAAGCTGTGTAAGTATAAAATTAAAATAATTAGTGATTACAAATATTCTACTAGACTTGAAGCTTAGTTATAAAAAACAAACTTTATATCTTGTCTAGTTGCCAAATTTATTTATTTAATTCTATGTGTAGTCAAGAAGGTAGTATCTTATAAGGTTTTTGGTTTTAGCAAAATTAAACTAAAAGACTGCTAGCACAAGTCTTTTATTGATATAGCCTCTTTGCTTATACTTATGTAATTACCGTTAATAATTTAGGATAACAGTAAATATTTTGAGTATAAGTAATCGCTTGCCATTGTATAAGAATATAAAAATTTACTATCTCTTTTTGACAAGATTAATTTTCAGAAAAAATATTCCAAAAAAATCTTTCTATAATGTTAAAGCAGATAATTTTATTTCTTATCGGTTGTGGGGTAGCAGCGTTAGTTTTTGGGCTATTATCTTTAGCTAATTATATACTTGTACAAACCCAGTTATTTCTTTTTTCATGAACCAGCTTGATACAGCTCAAATCTTAGAATTGTTCAGGGTACTTACTTACTCTATGGCTAGCTTTTTGATTGGGATGTGGCTAGGTCCTAGTATAATCAGCCTACTTAATTGGCTTAAGTTTTGGAAAAAGACTTCCAGAAAACTATCTACTACTGGAGAAGAGTTAGTAGTAACTAAAAAATTTTATCAAGAAAACGAAGAACAAAAAAAAGTTCCTCGGGCGGGCGGTATTTTGATTTGGATAGTAACTATGTCTATGGCTTTATTTTTTTGGTTGATTATGAAAATCCAAACTAACAATACTACTCAATTTTTAAACTTTATTTCTAGAACTGAAACTTTCATTCCTTTAGGTACTTTCTTTTACGGTTCTGTCGTTGGGTTTATTGACGATGCTTTAGTTACTATGGAAACTGGAGGAAACTACATGGCTGGTGGGCTAAAACTTTCTCAAAGAGCTATTTTGGTTATTATTTTAAGCCTTTTAATTGGGTTATGGTTTCATTTTCAGATTGATTTTCATACTTTTAATATCTTTTTTTGGGAAATTAACTTAAACAATTATGTTTTGTTTGGACAGTCACTCGGCTGGTTGATTATACCGATTACCACTTTCATTCTTTTAGGTATCTGGGGTAGCGTAATTATTGACGGCTTTGATGGAATTGCCGCTGGAACTTTCATTCCAATTTTTGTGTGTTTTGCGGGCCTTGCTTTCGTTAGAGAATTATATGACATCTCGACCTTAATGATGGTTATTAGCGGTTCGACTCTGGCCTATCTTTGGTTTAACCTACCTCCAGCCAAATTCTATATGGGAGACACTGGGGCTGCTGGATTGCTGCTAACTCTTGGAGTTGTGGCCATCTTAATTAATTATATATACGTTTTACCAATTGCTGGCTTGATGCTTATACTGACTGTAGGCTCGGCTTTTATACAGATTTTTTCTAAGACAGTATTTAAAAAGAAAATTTTACTAGCTGCTCCTCTACATCACCACTTTGAGGCCATGGGCTTTACTAGAAATAAAATAACCTATGCCTATTGGTTTGTTAGTATAATTATGTCAGCTATCGGGTTTTTTATTGGATATTATTTTAGATAGCTTTTAACCTTACACCCCTTACTTAATAAAAAATCTGTATTTTAAAAACCCAAATATCGAACTCCAGACTTGATTAAATAGATACTAAAAAGCAGGGTATGAATCTATGAAAAGTAAAAACATCCCTGCTATAGAAGAATTAACTTCTAACAAAGATTTGTCTAGTATAGATACTGAAGCAACTGATTTCTTAAACCAAGGTTTTAAATCTAAAACAGGTAGACCTCCTAAGATGAATTTTAGTGATTTGATATATTGCCTAGAACTTAAAAGAAAATACTCTTGTGAAACTTGGATTGGATTGTATAGGTGTTTAGAAGATAAAGTTAAGGTTTATAGATCAAGTCTTAAATTACCTACATATGCTAATTTTCTTAAATCAATAAAAAGATTGATATTTTACTTATTTAGATTAATTACTTATCAAACTAAAGTAAATAGACAACTATTTCTAAAACAAGATGTTAGAATAGCTTTTGTAGATTCAACGCCTTTATCTGTTTGTAATATTAAAAGATCTAGTAGACACAAGACTATGAATAAAATTGGTAATGAAAATAATCAGAAATTTAAGCCTAATTATTCAAAATCTACTATGGGTTGGTACTATGGATACAAACTACATCTTACTTGTGATTGGGAAACAAAAGAAGTTATTGATTTTCAATTCTCAGATAGTAAATTAGATGATAGACAGTATCTAAAAGAAATAATTAAAAAACAAAGATAAATTCTACAATACACAGACAATGTTTGTAGCTGATAAAGGTTATCAAGCAAAATGGCTAGATGAATTAGCTAAAGAAACAAACAATTACCTAATTACAGGTAAAAAGAAAAGTAAAAATCAAAAAACCTTAGCTTCACAATTTGATATTTATCTACTCCACACCAGAGCTAGAATAGAATCTGTGTTTTCTAATCTTAAACTTAATTGTTTTCTTACAAGCACCAGGTCTAGATCAGTACTAGGTTATCTCTTTAATTATGTACTTTCTATGTATTATTTAGTGTTTAAGAATAGTTTCGATATTTAGGTATTTAATAGCTTTAATTAAACTTAAACTTTTAGGTATATTAAACTAGTCTTGTCCCTTTATTTTTCTACAACTCTAAAATAATCTAGATCAGCTGAGAATTTTTGAATTTGCCTACCTTCTCCTAAAAAAAACTTTGGCATAAACTCAACATAAGTTAACCTAATTGGATTGATATAAGCACCAAAGAGGCTAAGCACTAGATTAAAAATATGACCTATAGCTAAAATCAAAATCGCTAAAACAATACCCAAACCAGGATCAGTAGCTTCATAAATCATTCCAGCCAAGAGGTTGACAATCGTAGCAATTACCCCGCCAGTTAAGCCAATAGCAATAATACGAGTAAAAGACATTAAGTCTGCTCCCATCTGCACAACTCCATATAAGCCTCTAGGACCAAATAAAAACCCTAAAAACTTACCTACAAATTTCTTAGCTTCATTAAAAATCAATAAACCAAAGACCGAAACTCCGAGTAAAATTTGAGCTGCAAAGTTAAGTTCTTGGCTGGTCATTACAAAATAAGCAACCGCTGAGAAAATAAAGAAAACCCAGGCAAACTGACCTAAAGCTTTATTATACTCACTACGTTTAATTGAATTAACAATTCTAATCATATAGGCAACCAAAAGGTTAAAAAAACCTATCAAGATAGCCAAAGACATCATAAAAATAATAGGGCTGGCTCCACCTAGCTCATTATTAAGAAAATTATTCACTGGAAGGTTAGCTTCAGGAGTAAGAACATCAACTAACTGAAACTTGGCTAAGAATTGATGAATTGGAGTTGAGTCTTCTATTGGTGTTCCGGTCAAACTTTTCATAAAATCACTATTAAAAAAGTTTCCAGCCCAAGAATTAGTTAGAGTTCCTAAAACTATAGTTGCAATACCTGAGAAGAAAAATAGTGAAAAAGTACTTTGGAATTCTTTTTTTAGTTTAGTAAAGAATAAAAAATATCCAGTAAATACAGAAAGAATTAAGCCATACAAAGCGTCATTAAGACAAAAAGCAAAGAAAATCACAAAAAACAAAGCTAAAATATTAGTTGGATCAACTTCTTTATTGTCAATAGTTCCGATTGACTGAGCTATACTATGAAAACCATTCAGTGAGCCATCGTTTTCCCAATCAAAAACTTCTTGATTCCAATCTACTCTTTGGTAAGGCAAGTCTTTCTGAGCCAAAAATTCCTTTACTTGCTCTTCTTCTTTTTCTGAAACAGAAACTATAGCAAATATACTGTTACTCGATTCTGTTGGTCTAAAAACTTTATTAATTGATTCTGCAATTGATATTTCTACCTGAATAGATGCATGTAGAGCTAATAGGCTAGTTAAAATTTCTTGACTAACTTTTTGATTTTCTACCCCCAGCCTAGACATGGCGGAATTATTCTCACTAATTTCTTTGTCAATTTTTTGGATTATTTCTTCAACTGTGTATAATTCTAAATCAGCATACTCACTCTTGCTAATAAATAATTTAACAGCCTCTAAAGTGTTATCATCAAAAATCAAAACTTGATATTCTCCTATACTTTCTAGCTCTACTCTAGGTCTTACCATATCATCAGCGTCTTCTATTTCACCTTGAAGTTGTAGTTTTTTAATGGCCTCCCAGCTATTATTAATATAAATATCAAAATCAGCTATAAAATTAGCAAAACTTTCGCTAAAAAGTTTTTTTTTGTCTTGATTATTCCGACTAAATTCAATAATATTGTTTTTTTGGTTTATTAAATTATCTTCTTGGTCTATTAGCTCAGCAATTTCTAATAAATTACTTCTATTTTTTTTGGCTTTTTCTAGGTCTTCGCTAGAACCTTCTATGCGGTCGTCAACAAAAACTGACAAAAAACCACTTTTGCGGTTTTCTTCGATAACTTTATTAAGTATCTGTAATTCTTTTTGCAGATCTTTGATTTCTACTTTAGGAAAATAATAATCTACATTTACCCATTCTTTGCCTAATTCTTTTGGATCTAAAACTTCAAATCCAAAACCTGAGAAAACTAGACTTTCAAAAAAATTCTGAACTTGATTTTCCTTAAAAGAAATTAAAAAATTTTGAGTTTTAACTAGAGACATTGTTTTTTGTTTAGACTAATTTATATAGTTCGGCAAGAGCTCTGAGAATATCTTCTTCAGTAAGTCTTAAAGAAATATTTTGATTAATAGAGAGATTGCTTAAGCCGTCAGGAGCATAGTCCCTAAGGTCATTTTTAACTTCTTCTTTGAGTCTTTCCACTTCTTGGAGGTACTTTGATTTTTCGTTTTCTGGGAGTTTATCATTATCATTAACTTGCTGTCTAAGTTTAGCAATTTTAGTTTTTAGTTCTTGGATGTATTCTTCAAAATTAACAATAGCCATATTTTTGGTTGAGTGGTTTTAGAAAAATGTTTAATTTAGTATTAATTTTTAATCTGCTTAAGAATAGATTGAGATTTTTATGTTCAACACAAATCAAATTTTAGTTTTTTTTGAAATTTAAATTTTTCGTTTTAGTTATGCCTAATCAGTGTTAAAAAGAAGTATTTGAAAATTAAAAAGCCTTAATTTGGGTTGATTTGAGTATAAAAAGAATTTTATGACTAACCCATATACGACTTATATATTCCGAACATTCTAAATTTGCTTAAAAAAGTTTTTTTATGTTTAATAACTTGTCAAAATTTAGTGTAGGATTGCTAAAAATATCCAAAATATCTAAGTCATATATATGAAATAAATAAAATAAATAGAATTCTTTAAACTTGCTTTATTATATCAAAAAAATAAGCTATTTTTTGTTTATTTTAAAGTAAAAAGTGCCAAGCTCATGTAAAAAGACTTTTACTTTATTTAATGAAAAAATAAAGATTTTTGAAAGATTTTTGAAAGATTTTAAGGCAAGACTTTTGCTTTAGTGACTTATTTAAAAGAAAGAGTTTTCTAATTCTTATTGAATTTTTAACAAAGCAAAAAATTGACAAATCTAAAAAATCCTAAAGTTAGTTTAGTTATTAAAGACTTTGATTAAGGTTGCTTTTTCAAAATTTGACTTTTCCATTAAAGCACTTTGTATAAATTTTATCTGAGAAGCAATACTATCCATTTTGTTTTCTAGATTGCTAATTTGGCGACTTACTTTTTGGATTTCTACGGCTACTTTTTGTACATTCAGCCTAATTTGACTAAGCTTCAGTATAATCGAAAAATAATTAGCAAAAATATCTAAACTCAGTTTGATATCTTTTTTGAGGCCTTTCCTTTTTGGTTTACGTAGGGTAATTTTTAGAGTGTCGACATAAACTCCAGAGACACGTTTTTTTTGAGTGACTAGATCCATTACTGGAACTTGCTCAAGGATTGAATTTAAAGCTTCGCTACTAACAAAAATCATCGATCTGTCGTATTGACTAAGAATTTTTTGTAGCTCTTTGGAGACTTTTTTTTCTAGTTGTTTACCTTCCCTAGACATTTCCAAAAAAGTGTAAATCAACCCAGACCTCTTTTCTTTCAGAAGCTTGTGTCCATTTTTAACCAATTTTTGTTGGGTTTTTAGGAGTAGTAAGTTTTGCTTGTTAGGAGCTAACATAAGCAAGTATAAGAAAGATAGAAATAAACAAACTTGTCAATTATAAAACTAAATTTTACTAAAACAAAACCTAACCAAGTAAAAAGTCCGTTAAAAGGCCTATGTTAATTTAAAATTTTGATATATTTGGGAATTTTGTAATTAAGGTTTTTTAAGCAAAACAAATGTAGCAGTTTTATCTAAATTTGACATTTTTACTGATTAAATAAATAAAAAATTATAATATTATGACTCAAGAAGAATATTTAGATTTAGTTATAGAAGTTAACAGACTTAGACAAGGGATTCATCTTTTTAATGAAGAAGAAATTTCTGAAGAAGCTTTAGATCAGCTAAAACATAAGATAACTCAGTACGAAAAAGAAAATCCAAATAAAATTTCGGCAAATAGCCCTAATTGTACAATTGCTGGAGGAGTGGCTGAAGGCTTTGAAAAATTTAATCACAAAAGACGGATGCTGTCTCTAACAGACGTTTTTAGCTTTGAAGAATTACAAGATTGGCAAAAAAAATGGCAAAATTATCTACAAAAAAATTTTGAAGTAATGAGCTCTAACTCAAATTTAAATTTTACTGAACCTGAAGCCTCTTTGTTTACAGAATCATCAACCAAACCAAAGTTTATAAATAAAAATATCAAGCCTAAATACATCTGTGAACCCAAAATTGATGGCTTGGCAGTTAGTCTTCACTACGAAAATGGTAATTTAGTTGCTGGAGCTACTAGAGGAGATGGTTTAACTGGTGAGTTAATAACTAAAAACCTCAAACAAATCAAAAGTATCCCTAAGGAAATTTTAGATAAAAGAAAGCTAGAAGTTAGAGGTGAGGTCTTTATTACCAAAGATGACTTTGAACAATTAAATAAAGATATCGCAAAAGGTTGTAAAGTAGGTAGGCAAGGTAAAACAGGTCAAGAAGCGGTTTTTGCTAATTCTCGTAATGCTGCAGCTGGCACTCTCAGGCAGCTGGATTCTAGGATTGTAGCTGAAAGAAACTTAAGTTTTATTGCTTATGGAGTATATTTTGGGTAGTTTAATATATAGGCTAGTCTAGATTTAATTTTAACAAGTTATTAGCTACTAAGCCTTTTTTTAATTAAGTTTATACCAGTCCATTTACTACTTACCAAAAATTTAACTTTTCATAAGCAAATAAATCTTTTATTTAAGTTAAACTCTTAACGGGTAATTATTATAAATAAATGGTGTGTAAAAGTTTACAATTTAGGCTAGCTCTTTTCCTTTCAAAAAGTTAAGATTACCTTCAAAAAGTTGAGAAAGTCCATGAAATCCGTATTTTATTTGTGCCATCCGATCCAAACCAAATCCGAAAGCCAAACCTTGCCATTCATTAGAATCAAGTCCCATATTGACAATCACCTTAGGGTGAACCAATCCAGCTCCACCAACTTCTAGCCACTCACCTTTGGCCTTAGAATTAGGATTAGAAATATCAATCTCCAAACTAGGAATGGTATAAGGAAAATAATTAGCTCTCAAACGGAATTTAAGATTAGCTCCTGGAAACAAACCATTAAAAAACTCTTCAATCAAAGTTTTGAGGTGAGCTGTAGAAATGTTGCGATCAACCACCAAACACTCAATTTGATGAAACATAAAATCATGGGTAGCATCAATTTTTTCGTTACGATAAACTTGACCTGGAGCTACAATTTTAAATGGTGGCTTATGACTCTCTCCATATCTAATCTGAACTGCAGAAGTATGAGTTCGTAAGACTAAATTTTCACCTCTAGAGTCTTTTTGTTTAAGATAAAAAGTATCTTGCATACTTCTAGCTGGGTGATAATCAGGAATATTAAGCCTGGACATACAGTAATCTTGAGTTTCCACTAGAGGCCCATCAACCACCTCAAATCCCATTTTTTTGAATATATCAGTAATTTCTTGAGTGATTAGAGTAATTGGATGGAGACTTCCACCACTCAATCTATATTTCTGAAAACTAAAAAAAGTCGGGTCAAAATTAGTAAAATTATCTTTTTCCTGTTCTATCTGAATAGCCTGAACTTGCCGATTAAAGATCTCCTCAATTTGTTTTTTTAGGGTATTAAGCTCTTGGCCTAATTTTGTTTTTTCTTCTTTGTTGGCAGTTTTTATATTTTGCTTGATCTCTAGAATACGACCAGAGTTAATCAACTGATCTCGTATCTCTTTACATTCGTTTATAGTTTGAGCTACACTTAAGTCTTTAATTGTGGGCATTAAACAGAATTTTATAATTATCTTGGCGATATTAGTTTAGATATCCTTATCCCTTAAAGGGTTAATAAATAAGCCTTTAGAAGTTAGAATGTTTGTCTAAGTTTAAGATTGGTTAATTATGTTTATTTTTAGGATTTATTTAAAAATTTATATAATAAGTTAACTGAAATTAGGTTTTTTGAATATTTGAATATTTTTTTAATTTTGATTAAACTAAGCTAAAAACAAATTTTAACCTCTAAAAAACTGAAACTTGTTTTTATAAATAAAAAGATAAATTGAGTGTTTTTTTGTAGCTATGGAGGCTATTATTGATTATAAAGTTATAATTTTTATAAAATTGATCAAAAACTACCTGTAGATTTATTGATTTAAAAACACTAAATATAGTACTTAATAGGGAAATTCTGAAAGTTATAAATAATTTACCAAACTTCTCTAATTATATTGTTTTAGACTAGCTTAAGTCAGTATTTAATCAATAGATGCAAGCTTTTTTTAAAAAATTTTAGTATACTTGTTTTTATTAATTACTCTAAAGTTGTCAAAAAATAGTAAACTATATATAATATTTTATCAAAAAATATCGATTAGTTAACTAAAAATCAAATCTTTGCTTATTAAAAACTAATTTAGTTTAGGTTTATTGTCTTTTTTTAAAAAAGTACTATCAATAAGCTAATTATTAGTCATAAAAAATTAAGCAACTATCAAAAACAAAAAATAAAGATTACTCATGGTACGTAAATCAAAAAAAAATCAGAATCCTCAAGTCACCTTTAGTCAGCCAGACCCTGGCTATAATCCTAATTATCAGAGTCAAGGATATCCTCAGCAAGCACAGCCTCAACCAACCGTTAATAACTATCCTAATACAGGCTACCAAACCAACCAGGTATATACTACTCAACCAGCTTCTCAACCCTATTATAATAACTATACTCAAACAAATCCAAATCAAACCATTAACAACCCTGGTACAATGTTTACTGGGCCTCAACCCTCTCAGCAAATTAAAAAACCTTTTAGTTTTAAAGAATTCCTAAAAAAAAGATGGTGGCTAGTAATTTTAGTTGGAATATTAATAATTGGCGTAATTACTATCGGCTTAATAGCCTTTTTGTCCAGCCAAAATCAAGGCGAAAGTCAGCAAGTTGTAGTTTATGACAATGTTAGGGTGGCCATCAATGCCCCTAGCACCCTGCCTAAAGGTACACCTGGTGATTGGGAAATTCAGCTAGAAAACAAAGAATCAGCTTCTCTGACTAATATTCAGCTACAACTAAAGTTTGATCAAGATTTTCAATATTTACAAGAATACAACCCTCGACCAGATAATTTAGAAGGAACCTTATATTCTATTCCTAGACTTGATCCAGTTAGTGGTAGAGCACCTAATAGTACAGTTAGATTTCAGGGCCTACTAAATGGCAATGTAGATGTAGAAACAAGAATGGGGGGTGTTATTTCTTATGTTCCAGAATTACCTGATGGAACTCGATTAGAAGTAGTAGAAATTGAATTAAAAGAAGCTATTACCAGAATTACAAGTCCCAAAATTAATATTTCTATTAATCCTTCTGCAAACGAGATCCAAAATGGTGGAGAAGTAGAGTTTGTAGTTTTGATAGAAAATACAACTGATCAAGAAATTCGTGACCTTAGGCTAAGAATGATCTATCCAGGTAACGAAAAAAGTTTTATTTACAAATCTTCTAAATATTTTCGATCAGCTAATGCTGCCCCAATTAATCAACCAAGTAATGGAGATGATATCTGGGATATTAGCAGATTGCCTGCTGGAACTAGGCAAACCTTGTCAGTTATCGGTAATGTTTTTGGCAGTGATAAGAGTAGCCAAACCTTTGGAGTCGAGATCGGAATTAAGAACAACCAAAATGATTATCAGACCATTTGGCAAGGCTATAAAGATGTAGTTATCATTGCTCAACCACTACTAATCACTACCGAAATCCTTGGCAAAGATAGTTTTAATTTGGTTGAACCAGGAGAAACTATTAATATCGAAGTAAGCTATCAAAACCAAAGTCAAAGAACTCTAAGCAATGTAGAAATCTTTAGTTTTATTGAAGATCGAGCTAAAATACTTGATTTAAGCACTATTAGATTTTCTGGAGGAGAAAGAGGTGATGTTACTGGTAGCGAATTAGTATGGAAAGCACCTAGAATTCCTGGTTTGGCTACGCTAACTCCCAATCAATCCGGTAGCTTTAAATACAGTGTTAAAATCCTAGATGAAGAAAATTTTGTAAAAACTAGCTTAGATCAGCAACAATATGTTTTAATTCCTGGGGTTAGAGCTAAAGCTGATAGTTTGGATCAAATAGTAAATACTGGAGCAACCTATCGAGGCCGTGGAAAATTAGTTTTTGACTCACCAAAACCAGAAGTTGTGGGCATCAATCCTTCTACTAACAGAAAAATTTATAAATTCACTTGGAGAATCACTAGTCGTCAAAATGAAGTGACTGAAACTCAAGTTAGAGCCATAACTCCAGTAGTTGGAGCTTGGAGACCTGAAAGTGTAGAACCTGCCAGCAGTCGGAGCAGTTTAACTTACAACGAACAAACTGGACAAATCATCTGGGATATTGGCAATGTTAGAAGCTATACTGGAATTACAACTAAAACCTTAGAAGTTACCTTTGAGCTAGAAATTGGCGAAGGTGAGAATATTATTTTAGAAAATCCAACAGCTACAGGCTTAGATGTCTTTACTGGTGAAAAATATGAGATTAAACTAGGAAACGTAAGAGGCTAGATTAGTCTTGTCCATAACTCAAATTTACAAAACTTTGATCCCGTAAAATAGGTTTCGAGACATGATTACCTTTTAATCTTAACTCAATCCCTTTATTACCCTAAATTTAGCTCTTCATAAGGAAATAATCTTTTATTTAAGGCTAAAGTGTCTTAACGGGTAGGGTAATTACTGCGACGATAGCGGCAAGGTATAAGCTTTATAGTATCAAATTTGATTAAGGAACTGGTATAAAAAAATAACTAGTAATAACGTCTCAAAACCTATTTTTACTGTTGATATGTTTATTTACTAATTCCTTACAGAATCCATTTGAAATTTTTTACCAATTTAAAACTAAAAATTAAGAAATGGTTGCATTTAATTTTAAATAAAAAAAATCTAAAGTTTTAATTAAGAACAATTCTAAATTACAATTTTTGAAACAACTAAAAGTTAAAAATCTACATTCTATACCATTTTATAACCAAATTTAAGATCAAAGCTAAGCTTAATTCGATTCTAAAGGTACTTTGTAGCCTTTTTAAGATTTAAAAATGTAAATTTTGAAACTGAATTGAATATAAAATACAAGTAATTAAATAGCTTCTATAAATCAATCGTAACTCTAAAAGAAGAATAACCTTGTTCGTTATCAGGGACAAACTTTTCTTCTATCAATAACTGATAATCTGAAATTTGAGATTCAGCATCTACTTCAAAAAAATAATATTCATAAAAAACTGTCTGCATCGGAAAATCAAACTCACTATCTGGATCAATAGTTTGACTAGCTTCTTCTAGAGTTTTGTATTCTTGAGGAATATTGTTTTGGAGATTGGATATATCTTCGTAACCTTCATCGAGGGAGGTAAGAAATCCTAGAGTTTCAGGCTTTTCCCTTTTTTGTAAACTATACTCAGCAAAACCAAAGTACTCTTTGTTAGTTTCTTCTCTTTTAGTTAGTATTCTGATAATTTTTTTACCTTCTGGAGTCTGGATATTTACTGGCTCATCAAAAAAATCAGTTCCATTTAGTTCTGTAACTTCATCAACAGTAATAATTTCGTAATTTTTACCATTGCCTTCGATAGTTTCTTGTAGATTGGCTGTAAGCTCTCGATCAACCTGATTAAGAGAATCACTAAAATCAGAAAAAGCGTTAATAAAATCTTCAATACTTCCTAAGTCAATATCGGTAATTTTCCAATCACCACCAACTTTTTCAAAAACATAAGCTATAGTTGCGTTAAATTCTGAAGTATCGTCTTCAGCAGGAATTTCTAATCTGTAGGTACTACCTTTTTTATAAAAGTTATCTTTAGTGTAAGCCTCGATGATGTTGTTAACTAGGTATTTATCTTCTGTTCCTTCTTGAAGGTCTGAAGTTTGGTTTTCAGTTTCGACGGTAGATCCAAGAGATTCGCCTAAGTTAAAATCATTACAGTTTATTTCGTTTCGAGCATTAGCTTTACCATCCAAAAAGTTTTGTTTTAGTTTTTCGCAGTCAACAAGCTGAGCAAAAGCTTTAGTATCGTTATTTTTGATTGCTTCTGATAGTTTGACGTAAGCTCTTTGAGGACTAGCAAAATAAAAGAAATAAGCTCCTAAAACCCCAATTAAAGAGATAAATATAAGAATTATGACAATTACGATACCAGCCAGACCTTTTTTTTGGATTCGATTTTGTCTGATTCGGCTGATTTTGTCTGATTCGGCTGATATATTATTATCCTGATTATTGCCAGCACCACTAGTAATAGTAGTTTGAGACATAATTTTTTACGCTGTTAAAAGTTAATAAGTATGTCAAGTTTTTGTAAAAATCAGATGTAAGAAGTTAATATTGGATTTGGCATATTAACTGACTTGTTAATAGTAAAATTTCACCTCATAGCTTATGGGATTATTTTGCTAATAGTTTATCTAGAAATACTACATTAAAAGATTAAATTGGTTTGAGTTACTTTTTTCTGACCAAGTGCCTTGGTAAAATATTACTTCCAAGCTTGAGTATAAGTGTGTTGATTTTATTTAGGATTTTTATTTGAGTAATATGTAGAGCGAGTATTATTTGTAAGATTTGTTTATCCTATTTTTTAGGATTTTTGTAAAGAGAGCGTAAAAATTTATACTTTTTTAGTAATTTTGATAGTAGCAATTAAGATTTCTCGGTTGTTTTTTTTGCTAGAAATATTTCTATAAAAACTCAATAAATTATTAAATTTCTAATTTTATCAACTTTATTTTTAAAATTAATTTTAGGGTTAGTAAGAGTTAAAATTTTTCTAATAATATTTATCACATAAAGATTTAATCAACAAAATAATTATAGCATAATAAATAACTTTTTGTAATAACATTTGCTCTTTGACAAAAAACCCTTAACCAAAAAACCTTGAGCATAATTTTTCACTTTTTACTAAACCATGCTTTACTCTCAACTCTTTACTAAGACTTCTAAAGATATTCCTGCCGATGAGGTTAGTAAAAACGGTAAACTTCTGATTCAGGCCGGGTTTGTAGATAAAACGATGGCTGGAGCTTATGGCTTTTTACCACTTGGTTTGAGAGTTATCAACAAAATCGAAAATTTAATCCGCAAGCACATGAACAAAATTGGCGGACAAGAAATACTTATGAATAGTCTACACCCCAAGGAGCCTTGGCAAAAGACAGGCAGATGGGATACAGTAGATGTTTTGTTCAAACTAAACTCTCAAACCAAAACCGAATATGCATTGGCTTGTAGTCACGAAGAGCAAGTTACTCCAATTGCCAAAAAATTCATTAGTAGCCATAAGGATCTACCAATTTTTGATCCAGAGGCTGGAGTCTGGCCACTTAGTATTTATCAGATTCAAACCAAATTTCGAGATGAACTCAGAGCTAAATCTGGGCTGCTCAGAGGTCGTGAATTTCGTATGAAGGACATGTACGACTTTCACCAAACCCAAGAAAGTTTAGAAAAATATTACGAATATGTTAAGCAAGCTTATTTTGATTTTTATGAAGAAATTGAACTTAAAGTTTATGCTGTAAAAGCTAGCGGTGGCATGTTTACCGAAAATATTAGCCATGAGTTTCAAACTCCTTGTGAGGCTGGGGAAGATTGGATTATGGTTTCTAAGTCTACTGGTTTTTCTTTTAATGAAGAGATTATGGATGAATTAAAACAAAAAGGTGAGAATATTCCAGGTGATTTGGAAAGAATAAAAGTCGCTGAGGTTGGAAATATTTTTCAGCTAGGAACAAAGTACACTGAAGCTTTTAATCTCAAATACACGAATGAAAATAATGAGCAAAAATATCCAATTATGGGTTGCCATGGTATTGGCTCTAGTCGCTGTATGGCTGCGGTTGCCGAGAATCATAGTGATGATAAGGGTCTTATATGGCCAAAGTTAATTGCTCCATTCGAGATTCATCTAATCACTCAATTGAATCAAAAAAGTCTAGATCAAGATCAAAAAATCATAGATTTAGCAAAAAAAATCTATAACGTAGAGATTAGTAAAGTTGGAGATATTGAAATAAAATCTGGAGAAGTCCTGTGGGATAATAGAGACAAAATTAGTATTGGTAATAAGCTCAAAGACGCTGACCTAATTGGCTGTCCAGTACAAATTGTAATTAGTGAAAGATCTCTAGAAAGTGGAGGGGTAGAAGTCAGAGATAGATCTATCGGAGAAAGCAAAATCGTTAGTTTGTAATTTTTTGAATAGTATTTCAGTCCTTGTAACTGACAAAATCTTTTGTTTTTGGTTATTTTTATAATAACTATACTTGTAATTTTTACAATTATATTTTAACTCGCTTTATTTTATAGATAAAACTTAGTTTAGATTTAATTATACCCATTCCATAACCAAATTTAACATCAAAGCTAAGCTTAATTTGATTTTAAAGGTATTTGGTAGCTTTTTAAGATTAAAAAATGCAAATTTTGAAACTAACTGGATTGAGCATAATTTTGTATAAGTTTATACAGATTTATACGAGAATAGGTATAATTTAGTTGAGGCCAAAATTTAGATTCTAAAAAAAGCTGAAATTTACATTGCAGTGAGTATAAATAGGTTTTTGAAGGTGATTATTTCTTAAATACTCTTAGATGAGGTTAATTTTTATTTATACCTACCTTAAATTCTTCATTTTAAAGACTTTATTTACATAAAAACTATAATAGCAAAAGGCTAAACTATAAAAATATTATAATTAAACTATCTAGTCGGTCTACAAAATTAAAACAAAATTCTATCAAGGATAATACTCAAAACTCGTTATATCAAAGGTAAACTATAATAAGGTTTAAAAAATTAAAACAAAACTTGCAAAAAAGTATTTTTTGTTATACAATCATAATCGCCTTAATATAAAAATCAGGTAAAACATAAATAAATAGGTGTAAAAAAACCTAAACAAAAATAAAATGTATCCACGAAAACCAATTCGGAGGAATCTTAACTTTGGAGGTAATCCTGGTTATATCAACCCTTATAACCCTGGCATTAACTACCCTGGTCAAAATCCATATTATCCTTATAACCAAGGATATGGACAAGGTATGCAGCCTGGACTACCCCAACAGAATGCTTACCCCCAAGGTCAGTTTATACAACCTGTAATTTCACCTAATCCTTATTATTACCAGGGTCAGGTTAATATACCTGAATTTAACCCCCAAGCAATTAGTTATACTCAAAATCCTAGCTACCTTGAAGAAGCTAGCAGTAGCTATAAAAAAAGAAAAAATAAAAATAGATCAAAAAACGAACCTATAGAGGAAGAATATGAAGAAGAGTACGATTACGAAGAAGAATACGAAGAACCAGTAAAGAAAAAAACTGGAAAAACTAAAGTTCCAGTGAAGACTGGTGATTCTGATGACAGGTTGAAGTTTTTTAAAAGTAGATTTACTGGAGAATCTTTTGAACCTAAAGAACCATCTTCTAGTGAAGTACAAGTAACAGTCAAAAGACCTAAATTAAATCAAAAAATAGAAGAAGAGCTTTTACAAAGTATTCAATATAGTTCGAAAAAAAATAAAGTTAAATCAGATATACAAAATAATTACCAAGGAAACTACCAAAGCATTAATCATGATAGTAAGTTAGGTTTGGAAATACCAGATAATCAACAAATAAAAAATTATACAGAGCAAAGGAAAGAAGTTGAAGAAGTTAGTCACAATGATTTTTTTGACAAACAAACACCACAAACTGGAAACTTTATACCTCAAGATCAATTTAGCTCAAAGATATATACAGATGATTTTCAGACTGAATTAAAACAAAACTTGCAAAACAAGCTTGCAGAAAATAACCGAAGGCAAGCCTTTTCTGACTCTTCAAGAGAAGAATATAACTCTTTTGATTATTCTAAATCTTCTAGCCCTAGAGATTTTTCTCAAAGATTAGATAGTAATTACTATACACCACAAACTCCAACTAGGTTTTATCGAGTACCAAAGAAAAAAAAGAACAAGACTAGACAAATGGCCTTGGCTGTGTTTTTTATGATCTCTTTAGTTTTATCTATGCTTAGCTGGAATTTTTATAATACTCAGATTATAGGTAATAATAGATCTATTGCTGGAGCTCAAGATGAGCCAATAGTTAACGATTATCAAGAATATAAAGCTTGGATAGAATCTAAACTTGGAATTTATTCTGAGCCTACCGAAGATGTTGATAACGATGGATTAACTAATTACGAAGAGTTTTTGATAAAGAGCAACCCTAATTCGGCTAACACTTGTGACAAAACCAAAACTGATATGGATAATCTCTTGGATCTAATTAACCCTGCCACTTGTGAGCCCATTGATTTTGATGACCCAGATGAATTAGAAATTTTTAGTAAAATAATTGATGTTCAAGCTGCTAAAAAAGCAACCTCTTCTGATGATAAAAATAATAAAAATGAACCTTTACCATCTAGTAATAGTAGTATCGAAGAATCAGAAACAAATTCTGAAACAAACGAGTCTTCCTCAGATAGTAGCGAAGAAATAAGTTATAACACCCAAAGTAAATTATTAAGTGCTCTAAAACTTAACGAGTATAGCCAAATTAGCAGCCTTAGCTTTGAAGAAGTATCTAGCAGATCCACATCTGAAGAAGAAAAAGATTTAAAATTAAAATATATAAATTTAGTAAAAAAAATTGAAAATTATATTAAACAATATAGATCGTACGAACCTTACGATGTTAATTACGAGACGCCGGTACACCCGGCTGTTTTTTTGGATGTATCCTTAGAATATAATGTCGAATTGAAGTATGTTTTAGCTGTAGCTCGTAAAGAATCGCGGTTTGGAACTGATAGGTATACTAACAATGGTAACTTGACTAGGCCAGGTAAGTATAAAAACATCTATTCGATTGGTTTAGACGATTCTGGTAACAACCTAGGTTACAAAACTTGGGAAGAAGGTGTTAAAGGTTTTGGCAAGTGGTATCAAAAATTTGAGCAAAGAGGTGTAGACGACTGCTCGAAGTGGAGAATATATAATCCGAATGGTGACTATTGTGCTACCATCGAAGGCTTGGCTAGTGAGATTCAGAAATTTTTAGAAGGGTAATATTTTCACCCATTGCTAAAAAAAGCCCAATTTTTATAAATCCAATTTTTTGGTAAAGTAAATAAAAGTAGGTTTTTTAAAGTAACGGGGTAATATTATTTTCTTATATTTTTCTTTAGTACAAAAAACTATTAATTGGCTACACTTTGACAAAACCTAAGTTTTGAACCTGAGTTGTCCTTATTTAATATCTATAGATAGCTATGTTAAATCTGAGTTGGCTAAATGATGAGCTTAAAAGTTTAGTTTATTACTATCTACAAAAAGATAAAGAAATCCCTGATTATATAGGTTATTATTCTCCTTTGATTGTTGAAGGCTTGAGTACTATTATCCAAAGTAAACTTTTACCATACAAACAAAATAATTTACTTTATTTAGACAAAATAATTCTATATGAGGAATCAAAAAACATTGCTCAAAGAGTTTCTCATATTGATTACATTCATGTAGTTGGAGTTTCTGGAGTTACTATAGAGTCTTGTGCTTCACTACTTGGCGAACTAGCTATACAAAAAAACCTTTATTGCTACACATCAGTTACTCCAAAAGCTGAATTAAATCAATTAAATATAGATCAAACTAAAGATTATTTGCAAGAAATTAAGGATACGAACCTAAAAACACACCAAATCCAAATAGAACCCGAATTACATTCTTTTGGAAATTTATTAGACGAGCCAGAAGAAGGCAAAAAGACTCATAGAATGTTTTTACTTTTAGACTCTAGGTTAGGTAATTCTCCAGATCCAAAATTTTTGCTCAAAAATATAGCTGCAAGTATGCGTAAACAAGATTATCTTATACTTGTGCAAGAACTTTATAATCCTGGATGCGAACCTCTCTTGATAGCTGATTACAACGAAGCTTTACTTGATAAAGTTTATGCCAAAAACGATATTGAAATAGCCAATAGTATTACCCCTAACCACAGATTTTTGGTTAGTTGGTTTAATAATTATCATGGCCAGTATCAAGGAGTAACCTTGGATATACTACTTAAAGAAAAAGTTCAAATTAACAATCTTATCTTTGAAGAAGGTCAAACCATTAGTTTGTTTAAAGCTATTACTTTTACGAAGTCTCAAATGAGAGAAATCTTTGATTTTGCTAGCCTAGTAACCGTTCATATTAGCTATGATCGAGAGCAGAATCTTGGCTTGTATATTTTACAAAAAAAGTAACTAGATGTCCCTAGAAAAAACAATCATTACTCATCAAAATCTTAGAAATCTTTATCAAGAATTTCAATTTCATGGCGATCCTAATTACCTAAAAGAAATACTTTACAAAAACTATTTCGAACCAGATAACCAAATTTTAATTAACGAAATACCAGGCGTAGAAAACTCGACTTATCTAGTTATTTGTGAATCAAAAAAATATGTCTTAAGGATTTATAGGCAAAATAAAAAAAACTACCAAGATATTACTCAGGAGGTAGAATTTATTAATGACCTTAGAGCTTGTAATCAACCAGTACCAAAAATTTTTCAAGCATATAATTTTAATTATATCTGTGAATTTAAGTTCGTAGATAAAACTTGGTATTGTGTTTTAATGGAATTTATTGATGGATCACACCTAAGTATTTACACCAATGACTTGATTACAGACATAGCTAGATTTTTAGCTTTTGCCCACATTATTAGACCAGCTTCAAAAAGACAAATAATTCAGCCGATAGTAGACGTCAAATATTTATTAAAAAATGGAGATTTTGGATTTAGTAATTATCAAAAAAATAGCTTCATTGACAGAGCTCTAAAATACAAAACACATTCTCAAGATTTGCCTTGTGGCTATATTCACAGCGATCTTCATGGTGATAATTTTATTACTAATAGCAGTAACAGACTTAAAGCTATAATTGATTTTGATGACGCTAACTACCTACCTTTTGTCTATGATCTTGGAGCAATTCTATGGAGTGTTTGGTCTAATACTAAATCTTTGGAAATGATAAATTTGTTTATTGAAACTTATAACAAAAAAAGATCACTTACTAGTAAAGAACTTAAAGTACTAAAAAACTATATTCATCTTAGGAATTATTATTTTGGAGTTTTAGAATATTTATCTTTTGGTAACACAACTTTTAGTCATGAATTTCAGTCGTACCAAACCATGGAAACAGAAATAGAAGAGTATATTCACTTTTAAGGCTGAAGTAATCTTGTCTCAGAACCATCCAAAATATTACCTACTTTTATATAATATTATTTTAAGCAAGGTATTTATTTCACAATCCCAACAAAACTAACTAAAAAGTACCACCTGACAGCCTTGTCTAAATTAGTTTTATTCCATAACTCAGATTTTATAAAATTTTGATCTCAAAAAATTCCTGTTAATCAACCTAAAAATACTTTTTGAAACATGATAAAAAACCTAAATTATACTGAGAACTCTGATTTTTTTCTATGAACAAATTTAGAGTAAATACTAAACGTATTAGGCATAAGATAAGATTATTGTGCTTTTTCTGAAAATTTCAAAAAATCTAAAGTTTATTTATAGATTTATTCTACACTTATATCTTACAAACTAATTGCTTATATTACCCAGTTCGGTAAAGAATTTTATTTGACAAAATTTGATTTTGAGCAAGTATATATTATCTTTTTTGGCTGTATGAATCTTAAAAAACTTAGCTTAATAATTGCCTTAATCTTACCTTTTGTATTTTTTTCTATCTTAGGTTTATTAATTTGGACTACCTCTGTAGTTTTTAATCCAGCCTATGATTTTGTTTTCACTTCTAACTTTAACTACTCATCTAATTTGAGGTACGAAGTAGACAATTCTCAGCTTACCCTAAAAGACATAAAAACTAGATTTGATCAAATTGATAAGAATATTCCAGAGATACCATCTCTAGAAACTACAGAAGCTTTAGAAGAATATTTAGAAAATCAAGGTTATAAATTATTCTTATATAAAATTAAAACAGATGAAGTTAAAGAGATTAGATTTTCTGAAACTCAGAATTGGAAAATTAACCCAGAGGAAACTTCGCCTGATGGTTTTATTATCAAGACTGACAATAGTTTTGGTAGTTTTTTTGGTAGTTCTTATAGCTCTCCTTACCTTTACAAAAATAACCTATCTAAATCTTTAAACACAAAATTAGACTATGATTTTAGATTTCTAGGCTGGGTAACTAATTAATAAAAACTTTAAATAAATAAAAAATGAACAAAAAATTCCTAAAAGAAATTAAAAACAAATTAGAAACTAAAGAAATTACTCCTGATGAGGTGTACACCGTAGTTGAAGATTTTACTCAAATCAAAAAACTAGAATCTAAGCAAAAAACTAAATCTATAATTAAGTTAGATTTTTTATCTGTGATTAGTTTTGTTGGAGGCGCTTTAATTCTTTTAGGCTTAGTTTTTTTAGTATCTTTATTTTGGTCTGAACTAGGTGACTTTGGCCAAGTGTTTGTATTGCTAGGTGGAGGCTTTATGGCTTATATAACTGGGTCTTTGCTGTTATTTGCCCTATCTAATAAAACCCCTGGTTTAAGCATACATTTAGCTGGTTTTGTGTTTATACCGACTGGTCTGTTTGTTACTTTTTCTAAATTTTTATATCCTAATCCAAACTTAATAAACTTAGTTGCTTCTGGAATTTTTCTTATTTGTTTTATTTTATATGCTTTAACTGATTATTTCTCAAAAAAGAATATTTTTACTTTAGCAACTTGGTTATTTGGTTCAATTTCTAGTATTATTTCACTTTTAGAAATTTTTAATAGGTTTTTAGTAGGAGGGGATAATTTTTATATCTGGCAGGCTTCTTTACCTTTTGTTTTTACTGGCGGTTCGGGGCTTTTGTTTAGCTATTGTTTATCTGATAAATCTCTAAAAAAAAGAACAAGTTTTGTAATTATCAGAGCTTTTTCTATAACTACAATCTATCTTTCTTTATTTTCTTTGGCGGTAAACAAAACCTTTTTAGAAATTATTTTTATTCTGTTTCTGGCTGGTGGTCTTTATTTGAGTTATTTTTGGCAATCTACAACGACTTTGATTTTAGTTTCTCTACTTAGTTTAGTATATATATTTTATCTTAATAGCAGATATTTTAGCCAAATACTTGGCTGGCCAGTAACTCTAATTTTATCTGGGGTAATTTTGGTATTAATAAGTTTTTTTGCAGTTAAGTTTAGGCAAAAGTATTTTTTACAAAATTAAAAGCTTTAAAAATAAAACTCTAGAATCCTCTAAGAGGATATTTAGATAGGTAGTTTTAAGCATAACTTGACTAACTCAGGATTTTGATTGATCAATATAACAAATCATTATCCAAATTTTATTTTAATTAAATTATCCACTAGATTATTTATGGCTAAGAAAAATTCAACTGCAAAGTCAGCTAAAAACAAAACTGTAAATCAAAAAAAAGCTACCAAAAAATTAGTAAAACAAAAAACTAACTCAAAAGCAAATAAAACGGCGAGTAATAACAACAAAATAAAAGCTGAGCCAACAAAAATCGAGTCTTCAGTTGTTAAGACTAAAGAAAAAGCAAAAACTCAATCAAAACTTGAAGTTACAGCTAAAGTACTAAACAAAAAAACTTCAGAAAATCAGGCTCAGACTCTTCTAGATAACTTTAGAGAAAAAATTTTGCCAATCTCTTTACCGATTATTATAGGATTAGTCTTTATTGCTTTATTTAATGGTTTTTTGTTTTATGTTATCCCTGAACAGATTTTATCCCAGACTGATGTGGCAGTAGCTGAAAGAAAAAAGAGAGAAGATGAGGAAAGAAGAAAAAAAATAGAAGCTGAAAGAGAAGACAAGCAAAAAAACCTAGATCAACAGCTAGCTGACGAAAATTCTGTCTTAAATTTTGAGCAAAATCAAAACTGGACTGTGGATATGAACTTTAGAAATTTTGGAACTTTAAAACTTAATTTAAACAAAGAATATGCCCCAGAGACTGTAGATAATTTTATTCGTTTAGTTTATCGTGATTACTATAATGATACTAAGATTCACAGAATCGTTAAGCAAGAGACTTTTTCTGTGATTCAAGGAGGAGACAAAGAAAAAAATGATGGAACTGGAGGTCAAAGTGCTAGGTATATAGATGAAGAGTTAACTAATAATGTTCCAGATGAGCTATGGGTAGTAGAGCCAGAATTTAGCCCAAATCCAGAGAACCCAGAACTAATTAATGAGCCAAAATTTAGAGTTCCTGATTTTTATCGAGACTTTAACACTGCTACTGGGCAGGTAACCTACCCAAAAGGTACTATACTAATGGCCAAGACTTCAGAACCTGATTCGGCTAGTAGTCAGTTCTTTATTAGCCTAAAAGATACTACTTTGCCAGCTCAATATACCGTCTTTGGTATCGTTTCCGAAGATAATTTTGATGTTATAGATAAAATCTACAACGAAGTAAATGCCGAAGGTGGTACTGGAGATGGAGTTCCAGATAGAGAGATCTACCTAGAGACTGTTCAAATAGTTAATCCAGAAATTGAAAACTAAATAAGCTTAGTTGCAAAAATATTTCTACAAATTAGGCCATATTCCTAGTCTTGGTGTCTGGGAGTTTTTTGAGTTACAAGGGCAGGCGGAGGTATCAAATACGAGGGATCAAATTTTTGATCTTCAAAAAAAACCTCAATCTGCTAGGCAAGAAAACCCTTTGTCAGGATCAGGCTTACATTTTGATAAGGATTTTGATAGCAAATTAAATACAAAAAAAGTAGGTTTTGAAACCAAAGAAGCTGAGTTTAATGATCATTTTCTTCTTTCAGATAGATATCTAGATGTTAATAAAACCGGATCTTTGGTTTTTTCTGGGATTAATATTTGCTCCTACCCGATTAGTAGAGAATCTGGGAATAAAGATTTTTGGCAAACAAAATTAGATTTTGACTTGGCTAAAACATTTTCTGAAGTTCCAAAAAAACTAGGAGTAGCTACAACTAAAGATTTTAAAATCAAAGAAATAGTTGATTTATTTAAAAAACTCGGAGTAAAAAAAGTTAACGCCCTTAAGCCTGGTAAATTTCCTAATTTTGGTAATTTTAGGAATACTCCTAACTGGGTAATTTTTTATAAGCTTAAAGGACAAGTTTATTTTGCTAAAATTTTGGATTACTATAATCAAGGATTTTGGTCAGAGTTGGATTTGAATCTTCCAAAGAATGACATGCGGCGCGGTATAATTAATCTCAAACTAGCTAGAAGTTTGAATAACCTTACTAATAAAAAGATTATTTGGGATCCGTTTTGTGGAGTCGGCAGGAACGCCATTAGTAGCTTGGATCGAAAAGATAGATTTTTACTTTCGGATATTGACTTAGAAGGGATTAAAGATGCAAAAATTAACTTAGATTTAGCTAGAGAAAAATATTTTCAGAACAGTGTTTCCATTGATTTTGAAACCAAAGATGCTACTAAGGTTGAGCAGTTTAACTTTTTAACTAGGGTTAATCCTCAAGATTTAGCGATTGTTACGGAGGGAACATTGGGAACTAATTTTGGATCCTTTCCAGGATTTCAGACTATCAATTTGGAATGGGCCAAAGTCTTTAGTTTATGGAAAAAGATAATAACTAAAGCTGAAAAAATAGGTATTTCCGAAATCATCTTTTGCTTGCCTTTTTATCAATACCAAAACAAAAAGATCATGCCTGAAAAGTCTCAGACCATGAGTTTGATTGCTGGAACGAACTATTGTTTTGTATCTTTTGGTAGCAGATTAGGCGTAGCCTATATACGTGAATCATCAATTACCGGCCATTATATCCTAAAATTAACAAAGTTAGAAAGTTAGAATTTCCTTATTTTAATAGTCTATATCTAATCTGTTTTGTATCACCCAAAATTTAGCTCTTCATAAGCAAATAAATCCTTTATTAAACTAAAATTCTTAATGGGTATTGCTAATTAGCAAGAAGGGTATATATTTCTCAAAAAAAATACCTACAAACACAAAATAAAAGGTATGATAATTATAATTTTTACAAAAGCTTATTTTTGAAAGGACTAAAAAAACGAGGCACCTTGTTCCTAAAAATTAGGAAACTTTTGACTAAACAAAAAAAATAGCATTAAATAGATATATGTGCTCAAATAAAGTTGCAACTTACTTGGGTAGCACATAAGCTTAAAATTACAAGTTCCTAACAAAAACAAAATTATTATGATAAAAATTAATAAAATTCTAAAAGGTCTAGTAGTAGCTGCTTCTGTAGCTTCTATAGCTGGTAGTAGCGTACTTGCTCAAGACACTACTGATATTACTTTAACTGTAACTGCAGGACAATTGACAGTTACTTCTCCAGCTACTGCAGCCTTTACAGGGATAACAATCAGTGGACAAGTAGAATCTACCTCTACTGATATTAACGGTATTAACATAGTTGACCAAAGAGGTACGAATGCTGGTTGGACTCTACAAATGAAAGTCTCAAATCTTAGACTTGCTACTCCAGATCCTAATGATAATATCTTGTTAGCTAGATCAACTAGTGCTCTTAAAACCACCAATTCAGCTGATGTTTATGCAACTATTACTAATTCTGGTTTAACTGATAACTCAGGAGGTACTGGTGCTCCAGTAGCTGATTTGCAATTAATTGCTAACCCTACTTTTGACACTTTATCTGCTTTAGACAATACTGGTGAAACCGAATTCATGGATGTTGTAGTGGCTGAAGTTAACGAAGGTGCTGGTGATTATGTTTTTAACGCTAATGTTGAAATAGAGGTACCTCCTTTTGGAAATTATGCCTTAGCTGGTAAATTTATCGGAGGTGGTGACTATACTGGTACGATATCTTTCGATTTCTTATAATAGATTTTTTGTCAGTGGATTAATTTCTGCTGGCAGCCTAAAGTATTTCTAATTTTTGGAATATTCTAGATTGCCAGTATCAAGGCAAAAACATATACCAGTTACTACTATAAAACTTTTATAACAGTCCATTATTAAACTAAAAAATAGCTTACATGTAGACTTGTTTTGGTAAAAGTTTGGTCAAAGTTAACATGGGAATAATTATAAAACACAATAATAATCAATTAAAAACAAAAAAAATATGACTCAAAAAATTATCAAAAAAATCAGCTTACTCGGGGCAAGTTTTGGTTTAATCTTTTCTTCATTTCTTGGCTTGAATATTAATGCCCAAGAGACTTTTGATCTTAGTGAACTATCAATATATAGCTTTGTAGATGCTAGTGATATTGCTGTATATCCGTGTGAATCAGAAGTTGATTCTAGCTTTTCTCAAAGTAAATCTTGGCTTATCAAAAAAGCTAAGGCTGGGTCTAATATCGAGGCTTGTGTGCTAGTAGCTAATCCTACTTCTGAGACTAAGACAATTAAAGTTGCACCTCAAGACGGACTGCCTTCTTCTGGAGGCTCACTTAGCATGTCTTCAGAGAGCGATGAATTAACAGCATTAGGTTCTTGGATTGACCTTGGTCAGGATACTCAGACTACTATTACTTTAGATTCGGGCAAGGGTAGGGAGTTTAAATTTAGTATTAATGTTCCTAGCAATGTTGATCCTGGAGAATACGGAGGAGCAATATCAATAACAGAGTTAGTAGACGATAATAATTCTGGTAATTTTCAGATACTTAAAAGATATGGAAACAGAGTTTATGTTACAGTTACTCCAGAAGAAGAATTAACTCTAGGTACGGAATTTTCTAATTTTGAATTTATTGTTCCAGGTGCTCAGAGTTACGAAAGCTTTACTTCTAAAGCTAAAGCCTATGCTTGGAATGATATGGCTATGAATTGGAAGTTTGAAACAGTAGGTAATATCTTCACCAAAAAGAAAGGAACTCTAACTATTACTAATCCTCAAGGCCAGACTAGTACTAAAGAATTTAGTGCTGACTTTTTCCCAAAGAATGAAGTTATAATGTCATATGTAGGAACTGACAGTCTATGGACAACTCCAGGTACTTACAAGGCTAGATTCGAATTTGAACACGAACCAAACATTCCTTGGAATAAACCAGAAAATGTAGAAGATATTAGTTCAGTTAACTTTGTAGAGACTGAGATTAGCATGACTCAAGAAATGCTAGATCAACTAAAGGCTGATAAGGTTACTTTGGATTCAGATAAGGATAATAAAAACAAAGATGAAGATGCAAAAGCAGCTGGAATTGAAGCTTTTAAAGGCGAACAAGAGACAGTCCAAACTGGAGACGAAGAAGAAGATAATAATCTACAACAAATCTTGATTATTGGTGGAATTGCCTTTGGTGTAGTGATCTTAATATTAATTGCAGTAATTGTTTATCTAGTAATGAAATCAAAGAAATCAGACAAAAAAGAAGATTCAAAAAAAGATAAAAAATAAATTTGCAAAAAATACGCCAAAAATACTCCAAAACTAAAATTCCTAAAAATAAAAGCAAAGTAAATTTCTATAGGTAAAAAAAGTTCTTTGGTAAATTGAGATTAGCAGTTTAGATAAATCAAAATGACTTTAAATAAAACAACATTGATCAAAATGAAAAGAATATCACAATTACTTTTGCTTTTTTTTCTTAGCTTGACCTTTCTCCAGTGGCCAATCTTAGCTCAAGAAGATACTTTTATAAACCTTAATACAGGAGATTATGACTACGTATCTAATGAGTCTATCGGAGTTTATCCATGTGAGCCTGAACCAGGAAATATCCAGAGCAAGTCTTGGGTAATTAAGCAGGCTAATCCAGGCGAAACCTTAGAGGCCTGTTTAATTATAGCTAATCCAACTACAGAAAAGGTTAGAGTTCATGTGAGTCCTCAAGATGCCAAACCTACTTCTAATGGTAGTTTTAGTATGAGTTCTGAAGGAGAAGAATTATCTGAAGTAGGTAGTTGGTTAGAGGCTGACTTTAGTGACGATCTATCTCTTGAAGCTGGGCAAGGCAAAAAACTAAACCTAAAAATTAGCATTCCACAAGATGTGGCTCCTGGTGAGTACGGTGGAGCTATTGCTATTCGCCAGGTTTTAGATGAAGAAAATCAAGAAGATGGTAATTTTAAGATTCTAACAAGGTACGGTGCTAGAATATATATAACAGTTAATCCACCTGAAAAACTTAACCAAGGCTTAGAATTTAATAATTTTGAATTTGTAGTTCCTGAAACAAAATTCTACAAAGAGTACGTGGAGCAGGCCAAAACTTTCAAATGGGATGATATTGTTTTGACTTGGGAATTTGATACAATTGGGAATATCTTTAGCAATTATACTGGAAAAATAATAATTACTAACCCTCAAGGTGAAACCTTTGAGAGTCCTTTTAATCAAGAGTATTTTCCTAATTATCAAGCTACTTTACCATACACGCCAACAGGTTCAAAATGGACTATTCCAGGTATTTATAAAGCTAGGTTCGAATTTGAAAGCAAACCTTCGATTCCTAGCACCAAGCCAGAGTCTGTTAAAGATATATCTCCCCAAAACTTTGTAGAAACAGAAGTAAACATGACCCAAGAAATACTTGATCAGTTACGAGTAGACAAAATGACTTTAGACTCTATACTTAACGGTAGTCAGCAGTCTAGAGGCGAGGTAGAAACTCAAGGAATTAAGGCTTTTGAGGCGAGTCAGGAGACGGCAAAAATTGGAAGAGAAGATAATAACTTAAGAAATATTTTGATCTTTGGTAGTATTGTTTTAACAATTTTGGTTTTAATTCTTATTGGAGTGATTGTTTATTTAGTTAAAAAGGGTAGGTTAACCCTACCAAATAGCATCCATAAGTCTAAGTCTTAGTCTATTTTTTTGATCAAATAAAGTAAAAGTGATCATTTTGCATAAATTCAACACTTTTTACCTTAAAATAAATAAAAACAGATTATTTTTTATATTCAATCCGTTTACTAAACAAATTAGATAGTTGCTAGCCTACAAATTAAACCAAAACTTTGACATTTTAATTTGGATCAGATTTTTTATCTTGATAAAGAATTCTTTACAAAAAGATTTTTATTTAGTAGTCTATTTTAGTTTAATTAGTTTAGTTTATGGTCAAAACAGTTATCTTCGTGGGTGGAATTAGAGAAACTTACATAAAGTATTTTTTTAATCAAAATTATACCGTTGGTTATTTTATAGATAAAGAAGAATTAAGCAAGAAAACTAAAACACAAAAAAGGCTAGAAGCATTAAAAGATTATATTGATTTTGTTATTCCAATTAATTTTGAGTCCAAAAAATCTATCAATAACAGTTTAAGTTATTATTATTTTAGGCCTAGTACCTTGATGATTTGTATTTTTGATAGATATTTATTAGCAACTTCTTATATTATTAATTACCTAGAAACAACTCAAGCCAGAAGCTTGCCAGTTAGCCTTGCTCGTAATGGAACTAATAAGATTAACCAGCGTAAAGTTTTTAAGAAGCTTTATCCAGAGATTAGTCCAGAATTTAGAACCATCTCTAGTTTTCATGGAGCTTATTTATTTGTTCGTAAATACGGCTTTCCAGTGATTATTAAACCAGCTAATTTATCTCAAAGTCAACTAGTTAATATTTGTGAAGATTTAGAAGATTTAATAAAAAAATCCAGTTATGTATTTGAACACGTAGCTGAGGTTTATAAAAAAAATAAAATTCACCGAAGGCCTCAAGTTGGCATCGAAGAATACATAAAAGGCAAACAATATTCAGTTGATTCTTATGTATCTCTAGATGGAGAGATAATTCACACTCCTGTTTGCCAACAGGCTATTGGTTATGATTTAGGCTATAATAACTTTGAGACTATATATTCTAGTTATACTGACTCCCTAAGCAAAGACCAAGAAAAATTAATCTTTGAGACAGTCTCTAAGGCTATTAAAGCTCTAGAAATAAAAGGCAACCCAACACATACAGAAGTTAGATTAACTTCAGATAATAAATGCAAAATCATCGAAGTGAACATCAGAACTGGAGGTTTTAGAACTCAAATGCTGGAGATTAGTTACGGAATTAATCATCCACAAAATGTAATTAATACTTATCTAAATCTACCTGTAATAATTAAGAAAAAATTACTTAAACATTCTACGACACCTCAGTTTTGGTCACCTAAAGAAGGTACACTCAAAGAAATCAGAGGAGTAGAAGATATCAAAAAACTTGAGAGTTTTGTTAAGTTAGAACTAAATGCAAAAGAAGGAGAAAAAGTAGGACCAGCAAACTATGGTTATCATCGGGCAATGTATGTAATTTTGGCTCATAAAAACAAAAAAATAATGCAACAAGATATTCAAAAAGTCAGAGAGCTAATAAGCTTTGATATAGAACACCCTTCTGAGGATGCTATGGAAAATTTCGATGAAGAATAATAGATTCTTTGCGATCAAAAATTATATTTATACTCAATTCAGATAAAATTTTAAAGGAAATTTTAGTTTTTGGAATCTAATTTTAGCTTCAATTAGCTTAAAATAAAACACCAAAAAGAAATATTTGAAAATTCAAAAAGCTCTAATTTGAGTTGATTTGAGTATAAAAAACTTGCATTTAATGAACTACCTAAATTTAGCCTAGAATTAGTATAATTTTTTTAACAAAATGCAACTGATTTGCAATAAATATAAAATTTATTTATTCCTGTAACTATTTTAAACAAACTAAATTTATATATATGAGTAGTATTTCTTATCAAGAAAAATCAACCCTGCCAGTTACAGTTTTATCAGGTTTTTTAGGTAGTGGTAAAAGCACTTTACTCAAGCACATCCTAGAAAACAGACAAGGTCTAAAAGTAGCCGTTATCGTCAACGATATGAACGAAATTAATATTGATGCTGAATTACTCAAAAAAAGTGGAGCAAATCTATCTCAAACTGAAGAAAAAATGGTAGAAATGAGTAACGGATGTATCTGTTGCACTCTTCGTGAAGATCTTTTAGTTGAAATTGAAAAACTAGCCAAAGCTAATAAATATGATTATTTGATAATAGAAAGTAGCGGAATTAGCGAGCCACTTCCTGTGGCTCAGACTTTTACCTTCGAAGACGAAACGGGCCAGAGTCTTAGCCAACATGCTAGGCTGGATACTATGGTTACAGTAGTTGATGCGTCAAGTTTTTTGCAGACTTATACGCAAGGCCAAAGCCTTAAAGATGTAGGTCAGGAATTAAACAATGAAGATACTAGAACTCTATCTCACCTACTAACTGATCAAGTAGAATTTGCTAACGTGATATTACTAAACAAAACCGATCTTGTAGACGAAACTACAAAAAAAGCTATTATCTCATTACTTTGTAAACTTAATCCAGAGGCTAAAATCATCTCAACAACAAATTCTAAAGTGGATTTGAAAGAAATTTTAAACACAAATTTATTTGATTTGGATAAAGCTATGAGTAGTCCAGGTTGGCTACAAGAATTGCAAAATCAGCACACTCCAGAAACCGAAGAGTATGGAATAAATAGTTTTGTGTACAAAGCTCGCAAACCTTTTGACCCAAGTAAATTAAATAATTTTTTCAAAAATGGTGCAAAATTACCTGGAGTAATTAGAGCCAAAGGTTTTTATTGGTTAGCAACTGATCCAATTTATATTTATGAATATGCTCAAGCTGGAGTTAATCTTAGTTTTGGTCAAAAAATAGGCATGTGGTGGTCATCTGCTCCACAAGAATATTGGCCAGTTGATCAAGAAAGTATAAACCAAATTGAAAATTTATTTCAAGGAGATTGCGGAGATAGAAGACAAGAAATTGTCTTTATTGGGATCGATATGGATAAAGACCAAATTTATAAGAACTTAGATAGTTGTTTAGTTACTGAGGAAGATTTTAATAAAGGGCAAGACTTCTGGAACAACTTAGAAAATCCATTTTTGCCAGATTTATCAGAAGAATTTATAAATCAAGAAATTTAGTTTTCATAATTTCAAAATTGATCAAAATATTAGACTTATTAGTTATATTTAATTCATTTTCAAAATTTACATTTTTAAACCTTTAAAATTCACAAAACAGCATAAAAATTCAATTAAGTTTAGTTTTATTACCTAATTTGATTATTAGGACGGGTATACACTATTTTTTAAAAACCTAAATTAAAACTAGGTAAATTTAATTTTGTTTTCTGGTCTAGATTTTTAGCTATCAACAATCTATACAAAAATTACTACCACTTTTTTGCTAACTTAGAAAAAATATGATAAACTTAATATATATAAGATATTCTTTTGTATTGCTTATTTTTAGGATTGTTCAAAAGTATAAACTATCTAAAGACAACTATAGTCAAGCCATATACTACTTAGACATTTTAGACCTCTCAAAGTTGGTTTAAAAAATTACAGATGACAACTTGCTTAAGTCTAGCATGGAACTCTTATAAAACAAAAACAAAAATAAAAACAAAATTTTACACTGCCCTATGGGTTTAGAAAATGGTTTTGGATGGTTAGCAAAAAAAGAAAGAGAGATATTTGAAAATATGAAAAGAGAAGAATTTTCAAGGTTTGAAAAATATCTACCACCTAATTTTAAATTATCTGAGTATATTAAACACCCTGAAATCGCTAATTTTTTGAGATATATTGAACCACATCTGGGAAAGATAGAAACCAAACTCGCTAAAGCTTTTATTGGTTATTTTATTTATTATAAATTAGATAAACTACCTAAATCGCAACCTAAAAAAGATTCTCACTCAGAAAAAAAAATTATAGACATAGGAACTTTTTTTGTAAGAACTGCAAATAATAATGTTCCGTGGTACAATTATGATCCTTCACAGGATGAATATAGTTATCAAACACACCCTACCAACATAGATCAAGAAAGAATTAAAGGACTTGCTTCTGAGATGTTTTGGGTAATTTTGTTTACTGAGATTTTACGTTCCTTCGACCCCGAGTTTGAAGTTGTTATGACTCATTACCAAAGTTCGCTAGAACCTCGAGCAGACTTAAGTCAAAACACTGGATCTACAACACCAGGAGGAGTTGATTTTTATATAAGGAATAGGAATAATCAAATTTTACCCTTTCAAGTAAAAACTAATTATGATTCAAAGGCTGAAAGATTTTATCAAGGTGTTTATACTCTTTTTAGTTTAGTAAAAGATACAAACGCAGTTGATAATTTAGGTTTGACTCTTAGAGATATCATAAAAATTTTAACTAAACATGAAATAATAAAACAGGAATTAACTACAGAGGATATTAATAGAATGATAACTACTATCACTAGCAAGCCTCATCTACAAAAATTTTTTCAATTTTATGAAATCATTCTTTATAATCATAATCTTAATCCAGAACGATTTGCTGCTTAAGCTGTTTAGTTTTTTATTTGATTAATAATTCAATTCTTCGTAGACTAGTTGAGTTATCTTGATTATATAGGTAATGTTTTGGCTAACTGTTAAATCTTTATTAAGAATTACGATTACAAAGTCTGTTGTTTCTCCATATACGATACCACTATCTTGGTAAGTATTACCCTTAGCTGTTGGTAAGTTTCCGATTTTATGAACTAGATTAACAATAGGGTAAGAATTTAGAGCTAATTGCAATCTATCGCTATTCCAAACATTATCTGTGGATAATAGTTGTTTGAGATATTCATTACTACTTTTTGATAGAGTTTTTGAATAATAAATATCCTCAAAATAAAGTCCAATATTTTCGGCTGTGACCACATGAGGTTGCCTGCTAAATTTACTTAGACCTAATTCTTTAGATATTTTTTGGTTATAACTGTCCAATCCGCCGTGCAGATTTTCTAAGTGCAGCATGGCTGTGTTATCACTATTAACAAGCAATCTGTACATATACTCTCTAAGGGGGTACTGGCTACCAGCTGGGTAGTTATACATTGGGTATCTTTCACCGTTTTTTAGATGATTTTGGATAGTCACTAAGGTATTCAGTGTATAAGTCCCTTCGTCAATAGCTTTCATAGTCAGCATAGCAGCTGGTAATTTGGAAATACTAGCTGGAAACATATCTTCTCTAGCCCTATAGCTAAAACCTTGTTTTCTTTTTAGATCATAAACATAAATTGCGTGATTTTCTGCATTTTCTCCGAGGATCTCTATTGTTTTTGCTCTTAAGATAGCAAAGTCTACATCTTTTAGATCGCTTGAGTTTTTTTGTTCTACAAATATTTCTTCACGAGTTATGATATCATCTAGTATTTTTTGATTTAGGGTATCAATTTCAAGGCCAAAATTACTAATTTTGTTTTTTAAGTTAGCTATATCATCTTGCAAACTATCTGAACTGGATCGTAATTTAGTACTTTGAGTTTGGTCCTGGGGACTACTTTCTACGGTTTTTAGGTTGATTTTGTTATAGCTGTTGTTGGTTTTATTAGCCCACAAAAAAGGACTTGCCAGAAATACAAAAGAAAACACTAAAATAAACACATTAACCACTAGAATTATTTTTACAATTCTTCTAGCTTTGAGTTTATTAGATGAACTAATTTTTGCTTCTTCTTCACTGCCAAGGCTTTTTGATGAACTAAGTTCAGCGGTTTTATTTTTTATATTTTCAGTTTCTAAACTACCATCTGCTTTTGGATTTTTTGGATTTTTTATATTTTCTGAAAGATTTGAATTTTCAGCTTTAATTTTAATATTTGGATTAAGATCCAAACTTTTTTTTACTTCTGTTAGATTATTTTTAAACTCTGTTTCTTTATTAGCAGGCGTCTTAAAAGAAGCTCCGTCGAGAGTAGCTGGTTTTGAGCTGGCTTGCACTAGATTTTGCTCAGTCAAAGAGGTTTTTTTATTTTTTTTTAGTTGTGTCAATTTTTTGGTTTTTTATTTTTGCCTGACACATACTATACTATAACTTTAATCAAATGTCTAATAATTTTTAGGATTTTTGATATAGCCAATCCGTTTATTATTATCCTAAATTTATAAGCTCTTTATAAAGAAATAAATCCTTTATTTAAAGTAAATTTTAACGGGTAATTAACCGATTAGCCTAAAGCGTATTAAGATTGTGGTTTTTTATGTACTTTTTATAACAAGTGTTTGAATTATATTTTTTACATACAGAAAATATGATTTAAAAAAATCTGTCTCTATATTAAGGGTCTAAAATATAAAAAAACCTTTATTTCTTCTAGCTTTTTCGTTTACTAGGCCTAAATAAATTATTTCTGGATTACTAGCGTCTAACAAAACTTGACTAATATAGCCAATATTTCCTTCACTCACCTGAATCATGTCTCTAGTTACCCAGCTAACCCCTTGATTAGTTGTCATAAATAATCGATTATCCACACTTACATAGATTTTACCAAGCCCAGCTTGGGGGTCAGGAGCTATATCAAAAATATCATATTGTTCAGCCTGAGAAGGTAAAACTAATTTTTTGAAATCTTGATTAATATCTTCAGTAAACCACATTTGCCTATCAGCTACTAATATCCAAGGTTGGCGATTAGAATTTTCAAGAATTTTTCTATTCTCGTAGTCATAATCAATATCTGCAGTGACTGGAACTATTTTTTCATATTTTCCAAAAGTAGGCCTTTCTTTAAAAGATATATCTAAACCATCAGTTGGTTGTTTTTCACCAATTTCGCTATCAGCTTTTTTTAATTCTCTAATATCCCAAGTTTCTCCAAGGTCATCCGAAGTAGCTAAGCCTTCTTTATCAAACAAAATATAAAACAATTCATCAAACTCGGGAACAAAGCCCATGTCTACTGGAGTATCCCTAAAACTTCTGATTTTTTGCCAAGTAATACCATTATCTCGGCTTCTAATTAAAGCTCCAGCCTCGATTATAGCAAATACATTATTAGTGTTTATGGGATCAACTCGAATAAAACTAACTCCCTCTTTATTCTGAATTTCTGTATAAATTTCTCTAAAAGTAGCCCCTTCATCTAAAGATTGATAGATCTTGCTAACTCCATCTAAGATGGCTGCCAAATATACAGTCCTGCCTCGTCTTCTGTCAACATCAAAATCTATAATTTCTAAGTTATCATTTTTAGCCAGATCAGATTCGGTATTTCCAGTTAATGGAAAAACGTACATTCTTTCCCAAATGCTACCACCATCATTGGTTTTAAAAATACCTTTTTCTTTAGTTAATAAATATAATTTTGACTCGGTAACTTGATAAATTTTTAAGACAGACAAACCTTCTAACCCCTGACCGCTAAGGTTACCCTCCAAGGTCCGAACAGCATTAGCCTTTACAAAGCCGTCAGGATTAAGGTTTTGATTTTTTTGAAATTCAGGATCTCTTTTTAGTAGTCCATAAGTCACTTGTTGCCTATTAAATAAACTACCAGAACAAGAAAAAGCTGTACCTAGAATAGCAAAGCAAGTAAATACAATTATTATTCCTCTTCTAAAAAAGTGATTTTTCCAAAATATAGTCATTTATTTATGTTAGTCTTAAAAAAAGATCGATCTATTCCAAAATTTTTTAATAATAATCCACTTTTTTTTTAAAAATTAAAGCAACTATTGTATTAGGTTTTTAAAGACAATTTAGTAGTTAGATTTATTTTGAAAGCTGACAAGGACTTGGATATCCTCTATTTATTTTTTATAACTTTTTACCATCTTCTAAATAAGCCAGTCCATCTTTTGGTTATTTATGTAAATAAAACAACTATACCAATATATTTTATAAAAATTAGTTATTTTGATTAAAAAAACAAATTAGCAAATTTTTGCAAATTCAGTGCTTTTTAACTTAAAACAAACGAGAAATGACCCTATTTTTTAAGTTTTAGGATAAAATTTTGAACTTTAAATCCTATTCAACTTTTAAAATCATCTTAAATAAATCAAAAACAGGCTATTTTTTTGAGTAATAAGATAAGACTAATTTTAGAATATCAAAAATAATCTTGTCTCGTAATTACAAAAAATAGTCGATTTATCTTTTTTTATAGTAAAAATGAGCAATTCAACTAAAATATCAATTTTTACTTATTTCAAAGAAGAAATTAGTTATTTTAAAGTTATTTTATGGTTTAAAAATATAAACTTTGAAAGTGAGTGTTATACTAATCCGTTTACTATTACCTAAATTTAAGCTCTTTATAAAGAAATAAATCCCTTATTTAAGGTAAATTCTACGGGTAATTACCTGAGCCAAAGAGTGTATATAACTTATATAATTTGTTTTAAAAACACCTCTCATAGGTTAACCTGTAAACTTTTTAAAGAAAAAATAGCTATTTAGAGTTTAGTGAGGAATGGCTATAAGTCAATTACAGTATTTGTGCAAGAATCCTGAAAACCAATAGTTAGTCTAAAATAAATAAAAGCATAACGAATCTTCAACCAAAATTCTTTTTGACTTGGTTCGAGTATAATCCAAATATTATTGTTCGTCAAAATCCTCCTCTAACTTACCAGCAGCTGCTACAACTTTTTCTTGGTTAAACCCAGTTCCAGCTGGAATTAATTGACCTAAAATTACATTCTCTTTAAGCCCTAGTAAGTAGTCTTTTCGACCACTGATTACAGCTTCTACTAGAACCTTAGAAGTTTCTTGAAAAGAAGCCGCAGATAAGAATGAATCAGTAGTTAATGAAGATCTAGAGATACCAGTAATAACTCTTTTAAAAGTAATAATTTTACTGCCTTCAGATTTTAGTTTTTTATTAGCATCTGTAATTACAGCTAATCTAACTAAATCCCCAGGAACATAATCACTATCACCACCATCTACAATCTGGACTCGATTACACATTTGTTTGATAATTACTTCAATGTGTTTTTCGTTAACTGTAATACCATTGGCTGTATAGATTGCAATTAATTCTTTAACAATGTATTCCTGAAGGGCATCTACGCCAGCAACATCCATTAATTCTTGCATATTTGCCGAACCTTCAGTTAAGGCTTGACCTTTGGTTATCTTTTGGTTTTCTTTGATCTCTAAATAATAACCAGGCAAAGTCTCAAATTCAGCACTTACTGGACCCGATTGCCTAATAATAACTTGGTTATCTGAAGTTTCTAATTCACCATCAAAACCAGCTCTTATAATTTCTCCGTTATCTTTAATTATGATTGCGTCTTGACTAGCTACAGTTTGACCTTCTTCGACTAATAACTCTTCTGTACCTTTTTTGTACGGCAAACTAAAAGTAGACTTTGGATTAGAGATTAGAATTTTATAACCTTGTTCTAAATTTCCCTCAATTTTTTCGACTATACCATCAATTGGAGAAATTGGAGCTTCATATTTAGGATTTCTAGCTTCAAATATTTCTTCTACACGAGCTAAACCTTGAGTAATATCAGCTTTAAGTAAAACACCTCCAGCATGTTTACCTTGGTCCATGGTAAGCTGGGTACTGTTTTCACCAAGACTTTGAGCTCCAATAATACCAATTGGAATTCCTAGATCTACTGGTCTATGAGTACTAAAGTCGATACCGTAACATCTCTGGCAGATGCCTCTAGGCAAACTACATTTTGTACTAGATCTAACTGTTACCTCTGAGATTTTTTTGTTTTTTAGTTCTATTGATAAATTTCTATCAATTAAAGTATTTCTAGAAGCTATAATTTTGCCATCTACAACAATATCTTTAGCTAGGTACCGTCCATAAGCTTTGCCACTTGGAACTGACCATAAGTCATCGGCGTCTTCTGTTTTACTAACTATATGCATACCTTCTTCAGTTCCACAGTCCACGTCCATAATAATTAAATTTTGACCTACATCCACAAGTCTACGAGTTAGATAACCAGCATCTGCAGTCTTCAGAGACAAGTCGGCTTGACCTTTTCTTTGCCCTTTCATTCCAATAAAGTATTCTAACCCAGTTAAACCTTCTAGATATCCATGTTGAGCTGGTAACTCCATAATATGACCTCCAGCGGTTACGGACAAACCTCTCATACCAACCATTAGGTTAAGTTGAGAAATATTACCTCTAGCTCCAGATAAAATCATCATTCCAACATTTCCAAAGTCATCTATAGTATCTTTGGTCATATTAGAAATAGTATCCGAAGTATCTCTCCAAATATTTACTACTTGCTTGTGTTTTTCTTCGTTAGTTAGAATTCCTAATCCATTCATATCATGAATCTTCTTAACTTTTTCAACTGATTTTTTGATTAGTTTGTATTTTTCGGTAGGAATATTAAAGTCATCAATAGATAGTGATAATCCAGATTGAGTAGCATATTTGTAAGCTAGGGTTTTTATTGTATCCAGAACTACAGTAAGACTTTCATTACCAAGATCAAAATAAGCTTCATTTAGAGTTCTTTGGTAGACTTTTTTTGTCATTGTGTGATTGATAAACTTATAGTTTTCTGGAAAGCAAGAGTTAAATATTACTCTACCAATTGTAGTTTCTAAAGTTTTCTCTTTTCCTTGATCTCTTAACCTGATCTTAACTAGTTCTTGAAGTTTTATTTTACCTGAATCATAAGCCATCATAGCCTCTTCTTTAGAAGCAAAATAGTTCATTTTTTCTTTTTTTTCAGGTTTAAATTTATCAATTGTTAAGTAATAACAACCAAGCACAATATCTTGAGAAGCCCCAGACATGATAAGTTCTCCACTAGCTGGTTTTAGTAAATTACGAGTAGCAACCATTAGATCTTTAGCTTCTTCCTGACCTTTAACAGTAATTGGCAAATGTACAGCCATCTGATCTCCATCAAAATCAGCATTAAATGCTTGGCAAACTAAAGGGTGCAGCTGAATAGCCTTACCCTCTACTAAAGTTGGTTGAAAAGCCAAAAAAGAAAGACGATGAAGGGTGGGAGCACGATTAAGTAAAACATATTTGTCTTTAATTACTTCATCTAAAATGTCATAAACAAAAGGAATTTTACTTTCGATTAATCTCCTAGCTGAATGTACATTAAAACTCTGATATTCTTCAGGCAACAAACCCTTTTCTGATTTGGATATTATTCTTCCCATCAAAAATGGTTTAAATAGCTCTAAAGCCATATTTTTAGGAATTCCACACTGATCTAATTTTAGATTCGGCCCCACAATGATTACTGAACGACCTGAATAATCTACACGCTTACCCAAAAGATTTTGCCTAAACCTACCTTGTTTACCTTTAAGCACATCAGTTAAAGATTTCAGAGGTCTTTTAATTCCAGAGGAGGCCATCACCTGTCGACCACTTCTAGCAGAATTATCAATTAAAGCTTCTACAGCTTCTTGAAGCATTCTTTTTTCGTTTCTTAAAATTACTTCAGGGGCTCCAATTTGAATAAGCTTACGTAAACGATTATTACGATTAATCAACCTTCTATACAATTCATTAAGGTCAGATGCAGCGAACCTTCCTCCGTCAAGTTGAAGCATTGGTCTGAGATCTGGAGGTAACACCATAATTCTTTTGAGAATCATCCATTCTGGCTTGGAGCTAGTATTTAAAAAATGCTTAATAAGCTTCAATCTTTTGGCTAATTTTTTCTTGGTTTGACCTTTGGTTGTGGTTAGTTTTTCTTTAATTTCTAGGTATTCTTTTTCTAAGTTTACATTTTTGAGTAAGGTTTCTACAGCTTCGGCTCCAATCTGAGCTTTAAAGGTAGGCCCAAATTTTTGAGATAACTCTTGATACATTACTTCAGTAATAACATCCTTGAACTTTAACGAAGATAGCTCTTTTTTTGCTACTTCAGCTACGGTTTCGATTTTGGCCACAATCTCTGACTGTTGAGATTTTAGAACTTCTTTATCAGTTTCATATTTTGCTTTTAAATCTTCTTTTTGAAATTTTCCGCTAGATTTATCTACTTGGTATTGCCTAGACAGCTCCTGAAATTTGTTATCGCAATCCCCCTTGGTAGTTTTAATTCTATTTTTTGTTTCTTTTTCAATTTTTTCGATATATTCATTACGAATATCTTCATTAATTTCAGTGATCACATAAGCTGAAAAATAGGTAACTTTATTTAGGTCTGAAGCTTTCATATCTAGAAGTAAAGCTATTCTGGAAGGTATTACTCTTAGATACCAAGGGTGCACGCAAGAAGTCGCTAAAGAAATATGTCCCATCCTTTCACGTCGGACAGAAGAGTGAGTTACTTCTACACCACATTTATCACAGATTACCCCAGCATATCTATATCTTTTATACTTTCCGCAAGCACACTCCCAGTCTTTAACTGGACCAAAAATAGCTTGGCAAAAAAGACCATTCATCTGAGGTGCTCCTGTACGGTAGTTAATAGTTTCGGCGGTTAGGACTTCTCCATAACTCATCTCCAGCATATTTTCTGGAGACATCATCTGTAGGCTAACTGAGTCTACATTTTTTAGGTTACTAGGAATAGCTACGTAAGGCATAAATAAAAAGATATTTTGTTTGTAATTATATAAAAAAATAACAAAAATTCAACGAAAGATTTAGAACTTACAGGCAAAAACCCCAAAAATGGGGCTATATAAAAGATAGCTATATATCTAAAGCTTGCAAGGGAAAGAGTTGAAAGGTTTGTGAAAAAGTTCTGTAGATTTGGTCTTTGCGTAAAAAATATTATAGAGTATTTTTATTTCTTGTCAAGAAGTTTAAGTTTTTAAGTTAAGCATAAAGAATGTAGGTAAAGTGCCTATTTTCGATCTTTTTTATTAGGCCTTATTAACAGTTGGTTTTTTCTTTAATTAGTAAGCAAAATTAGCAACTTTATAGTAAACTCTTGCACTAACTAGACAATTTTTTTAGGCTTTAATTCAAAAAATAATTGAACCAAGGTCTAGTCAAACAAACAAGATGAATAAGCTATTTACCCTAAATTCAACTCTTTATATACAAACAAATCTTTTTATTTAACCTAAAC
>CAZVWQ010000005.1:0-80121 GCA_964631275.1 uncultured Candidatus Saccharibacteria bacterium
AAGTTAACTAAATCTAAAAAACTTTTAATATTTTTGTAAAGTTAGGGGGTGTAAGACTAATCACCCGTTAAAATTTACCTTAAATAATAACTTTATTTATATTTAATCCACATACCAATTAAAAATTTTGGATACCCTAAACTTATTTTAAAAAAAACTTAATATTTAATAATTTATTAAGTTGAAGTTGGAATTATTATAATCAAAAAATAAATCTTTTTGAAAAGTTTTAAGATAGATTAATGAACAAAATCACTTATTGATTCTATTAAAAAATCTACATCTTCTTCTGATGTAGCTGGGAAATTAGCTATTCTAATTTGTTTATTTTCGTCTTGTCCATAACCACTAGAAACTATAATATCTTTGGATTTTAAGAAATTAATTAAGTTTTTTGAATCAAAAGAAGTTTGAATAACAATAGTAGTTTCAGATCTTAATTTTTTATTTTTTACCAGAGGTTTTAGATAGTCATGCGTATCAAAATAATTATAAATTTTTTGAGCTTTATTTTTATTTTTTTCGACTATTTGGTCTAAACCTTTTTTAATAAAATCATGACTAACTTTTGAGAGTAAATAAATTCCAAGAACATTTGGAGTTTGTGGAGTTTGTGATTTATTATTTTGATCAAGCATCATCTCAAAATTAAAGTAAGCTCCAGTATAATAATTTTTTTTAGCTTGAACTTTTTGAGATTTTTTAATTGCTTGAGGTGAAATTATTAAGATCCCAAGACCAGCTGGCATTCCAAAAATTTTTTGTGTAGAGAAAAAACCTAAATCAATATATTCCCATTCAAGCTCAATCAAAGGAAAGATAGAAACTCCGTCAATTGCAACTAAACTTTGAGGACTAGCTAGTTTTAGTTGACTAGTTTTTTTGAGGTCTAAAGTAACCCCAGTACTAGTCTCATTAGCTGTGAAAGCTAATAATTCTGGGCTAGATTTTAGAATTTCTTTTTTGGCAAAATCAAAATCAAACCACTCTTGATTTTCTAAAAAAACTTGCTGATAATTAGCTTTTTTACCAAAACCTTCTGATACCTTCTGAAATCTTTTTGAAAAGGCTCCGCAAATAAAATGATAACTAGACTCAAACACGCAATTGTGAACTATTCTTTCCATGCACTCAGTAGCACTTGAATAAAACAAAACTTGATAATTATCTGGAATTCTCATTAAATCTTTAATTCCTTTTACAGCTTCTTTATAAATTTTTCTAAAATCTTCACTACGGTGAGAAATTGAGGTAACATCATCTTCTAAAGCCTGATAAATATGACTCTTGACTGTGGGATAGAGTTGGCTAGGCCCAATTGTAAAAAATTTTTTCATATATGAATATTGCTATAAAATAATATTTGTTCAAAATTTAAAAGAATCTGAAAATTTAATTTAGTAAAATAAAATTAGTCTTGCCAGTTATTTTTAGCTTATAGCTAAGCCTCTACTAACTTCACAACAACAACAAATCCAATGGTTCAAATTGTTTTTAAGATAGATGTGGAATAATACATCAGTTATTTTAATTTATTTAAGTAGAAGATGGTTTAAGTATACAAAAAAGTCTCAATTAGTCTTTAGCAAATTGTTTTACCAAAAACAACAAAAGCAATTTTTATCAAAATATATTTCAGATAGTTTATAAAAAAGTTAATTCTTTATTAAAAATTTACAAAATAACGACTACCAGAATTTTTAACTTCAATTTTGTAATCAAAGAGTTTGGATAAGTTTTTGGAGGTTAGGGTTTTTTCTTTGTCTCCAAATTGAAAGACTTTTCCATTTTTTATGAGTAGTATTTTTTTTATTAAGCTTGGCAAGTCTTCTAAATGGTGAGTTACATAAATAACCAAGACTTGATTAGATAATTTATTAATTTCAGTTAAGAAGTTTTCTCTACTGGGTATGTCTAAACCTTGACAAGGCTCATCCAAAACCAAAACTTTTGGCTCAGTAACCAAAGCTCTAGCTAGTAAAACTTTTCTTTTTTCTCCGTCAGAAAGAATTTCAAAAGGTATTTGGCAGTGTTTATTTTGCAATTCAAAACCAAAATCTAGAAGAATTTTTTTAGCTTTTTTTATCATATCTTTAGTCAATTCTGAACTAATCCCATAACCTCCAAAGTAGCCAGTACAAACTACTTCCAAAATCGAATTAACACCGCTTCCAAAAGCTTTATCTGTTTTTAGAATTTCTAAATTTGACTTTGTGTAGTCAAAGTCACTAGCCAAAATATGCTGTTTGATATTACTTACTGAATCTATAAACCAATCAACCTGTTTACTTGATACAAAACCAATTTTTTTTCTTAGTTCAGACAGGTTAGTTTTACCAAAAATCTTAGAATCGACTTCTATATAACTTCCGTAACTAGGAATCAAATCAGCTGATAAAATTCTAGTCAAAAAACTTTTACCTGCTCCGTTTGGTCCAATTATTGCCAAGTGATTATTAGAATTTAATTCAAAGTTTATAGCTTTCAGAATTTTCCTGCCATTTCTAGTAAGATTAAGATTAGTTACTTTTATCATTTGATTTACAAAATTTTTAAGGTACGACTATTTTTTAGATTTTCCTTTAGATTTTGATTTTTCTTTTAACCTAGCTTCAATTGATTCAACCTTGGATTTTAATTTCATATTTTCTTTTTCCAAATCAGTAATTTTTTTATCTAAACTAGATTGACTTTCTTTTTCTGATAGTTTTTTAGCTAAGTTATCAGCAGCTTCCATAGCTTTTCTTTGCAATCTACCATAGATTGACTTATCAGCGATATATTTGCAAATAGAGACAGATCTAGGATAAGCTAACTGACTGCAAGCTTGAATAATCATCAATTCAATAAACATATTACTTTCACTAGAAAGCTCGTCTAATTTATCAAGAATTCTTTCGACTTCACCTTTATCTTGATATTTACCCCAAGTCCCAAGGCTAGCAATAGCAGCATATCTTAATTCTTTAGCCATACCAAGTTCAGTATACTCAAGTAATATATTAAGTGCCTCTTCGGAATTATGCAAATTACCAAGGGCGGAGATAGAACTACTTCTAACTAATTCCCCCCATCCAGATTCTTTTTTCAATTTGTTTTTAAGTATTTCTAGGATGACTTTTTCGGCTTTTTTTGATTTTTCAGTACTAACTAAAGAAGTAGCAATTCGACTAGCTGAATTAATTGCTGCGGCTTCAGTAAGGTAACTATTTTTATCTTCTGAATTAGCAATTTTACAAACCAAATCAAAACTTTCTTTAGTTTTATATTCTGCTAAAGACTTAATAATAGCAACTCTTACTCTCGAATCTTTATCTTTGATAGATTTTATTAAAAAATCAAAAGTTTCAGGCAATTTAAGTTTTTTTAAAGCTAATATGATTTCTTTTCTAATTCCCCAAAATTTTTCTTGATTAAAAACCTTAACTAGAATTTTTAAAGCTTGAGCAGAATTTTTCTTTGCTATTTCTTGAATTGCTAGGATTCTATTAATAGTGTCGTCTGAATAATTTGCAATAGCTTCTAAGTTTTTTAGATCTATCTTAAGTTCTATAGTTTTAACATAGTTACTACCAGAATCAAAGTTTATAAAGTCTGGTTTAATTGGAAAATAAAAATAAAAAGTTTGCTCTGGTTCGGTAATTTTTATATTAGTCTCAAATTTAGTAATTTCTTTTTGATTTTGTTTGTATTTTTCAATTTTACCGACCAAACCCTTTGGTTTAGAAATAAATCCAAAACCGACTGATAAGTCTAACTTAAATAAACTCTTATAATCATCTTTTTTTTCGACTTGCTTTTGTTTAACTTTTAATTTAGCTAATTTATATTCTTCATCCCAATCTAGATTGATTTCAAAGTCTGGATGTCCAGAAGTGAAAAGATATTGATCTAATAAAGGTGTTATGTTTTTACCACTTACTTTTTCTATACTTCTAATAAAGTCTATCGCTTCTACATTAGAATGTGCATTGGTAGTCAAAAAATCTCTTGTGAACTTAGTAAACAGCTCATCTCCTAAGATATTTCTGACCATGTGATAAATTGTTCCAGCCTTGGTATAACTATGCCTATCATAAAGATCTTCTACATGGCGATAAATATTAGTAACCGTTGGCCTTTTGTAGCTTTCACCTTCTATGTATTCTAGCCACTCATTGTAGCGATAATAATCAAATTCTTGCTTACCATATTCATGTTCCCACCAGAGACTCTCACTGTAGGTTGCGGCCCCTTCTTTTAGCCATAAATCCTTCCAATGATTAATGACTACTAAATCTCCAAACCATTGGTGACTAAGTTCGTGAGCAACTAAGACTTCAGGAAAATTAACATCTGGATAAGACTTTTCATCAGCCAAAGCTCTAGACGTATTAATTGTATTACTAGTATTTTCCATTCCACCCCAAATAAAATCTTCTACCCAGACTTGATAATATTTATCCCAAGGGTATTTTACTCCAAACTTATTTTCAAAAAACTTTATCATCTTAGAGGTTTTCTTTCCTGTAAATTTCAAATTATTTATTGGATTAATTTTGGAAGTATAATAATTTATTTCTAATTCGCCTAATTTATCTTTAACTTCATGATAATCACCAGCAGTTAATGAAGTTAAATAGATTGGACTGGGTTTTGCTTGCTTCCAGTGAAAGAGCTTATAGTTAGTATTACTAACTTGAACTTCGGCTATATCTTGATAGAATTTTTTAACTTCAGGTAGATTTTTTAGGCCTAAATATTTGTTTATAATTGAGTCTGATCTACATTCTTGAGATTTTATTAATTTTCCAGCAGCTATAGCTTTCATATTTTTTGGTACTCTTATAAGTATTTCAGAAGTAGCAATTTGTTTTGGAAAATCTAAACAAGGAAACCAAAACCTAGAACCTTCAGATTCTCCTTGAGACCAAACTTGGAAAGGTTTTTTTGGGTAATATTTGTCTGGATTAACAAAATTAATTCCAAAATTAGGATTATTGACTGAATAGTCTATTTCTAAATCAATATTTGTATCTTTTTTGACCGCTTGGTCTAAAATTATATAAATCTTTTTGGAATCGTAAGTATAACTAAATTTATTTTTTAATTTTTTAGATCTTATTTCATAAATCTCCATATCTATAGCATCTAGGTCGATCTTTGTAACTTTATCTCCTACTACTTTTAAGTCTATAATTTCTGTAGCATACATGATTTGCCTACTAAAATCTAGTAATCCATCAATCTTATAATGAATAGTTTTTAGTAATACATCTGGGTTATAGTGAGGTTTGGAACCTGGTAATTCAAATTGTGTTGCTAAACTTGCCATTTTATTAACTTAAATTTGTCTTCAGTATTTCTCTATTATTAACAATTGTCAAAACTTGTTTAACAAACTTTTATTGATTATGGAAAACTTTTGTCGATTATGGAAAAAATATAAGAAATTAGCCTTTGACCAAAATTAAATAAAAATTATTAATCAGAGTATAGTCTTGACTTCCGCATTTTGATTATAAAGTTACGATTAAGTTTACTGATAGGCTAAAATATTTAACGGAAGTTTAGTTATACAATTAAGTATTTACTAAAATTTATGCAGTTTGAGAACAAAATATGTGTTTCGGTATTTGATACTAATTTTGAAGAATTGATTAAAAAAACTAAACAAGCCCAAACGAAATCTGAAGTTGACCTAGTAGAAGTGCGTTTTGATTATTTATCTGAACCAAAAGTCATAGATATAATGAGATTAAAAGAAAAAATCTCTGGCAAGATAATTTTTACTTGCAGAAAAGTCAAAGATGGAGGCCAATATTCTGGCCACTATGAAGACTGGAAAATTATAATCGAAACAGCACTAAAAGCTGGTTTTGAGTATGTAGATATTGAATTTCCTTCTAACAAATATTTGGATTTGAGTCAAAAACATCTTCAGACTAAAGTAATCCTTTCTGTTCATAATTTTAACGAAACTCCTGGCTATCGTAATTTAAGGTCTATCCAAAAAAAAATGAGAGCTTTTAATCCTGCATTAACAAAATTTGCCACACATATCAAGACAGACAAAGATATAAAAAACTTACTTCGATTATTAGTTAGCTCAAAAAAAACAGATCAAATGATAGTTATTGGCATGGGTGAAAAAGGAAAAATTACTAGACTAATCGGTCCAATGTTAGGCAGTAGAATTAGTTTTGTTAGCTTTAAAGAGCCTACAGCTTCAGGACAGTTTAGTTTGGATAAATATTTAGAAGCTAAAAAAAATTTAAATCAGATTTAATCACTAGCCTTGTTTCAAAGATAACTTTAAAATAACTAGCTTGTTTTTTGAAATAGACAAAAATTTATATTTTAGTTTAATTGGCAGTTTTTTTTGATAAAAAAAGATAAATTGATTATTAGTCTTGCCCTATAATCCAAATTTACAAAATTTTAATCCTATAAAATAACTTATTAATCAAAAATAAAAATAGGTTTTGAGACATTATTATTTTCTGCAATTATGAGAAAAAGATTACTAATCAACTAAAACCAATTTGCTATAAAACTATTCCAAAAAATTCAGAGAAAAGTTTAGCTTTTTAAAGTAAAACCATCTCATAATAATAGTAAATGATTTATGGTAAAATAGTATAAAATTCATAAATCATAATTTAATTAGCATTTGAGTATATATTCACCGCAAAGCAAACTTTAGTTTTTTTGGAAATCTGGATTTTTAGTTTCAGCTACTTTAAAAAAGCATTTAAAAAACTCCTAATTTGATTTGAGTATAACACTTGCTCACTATTTTAAAAAACCTTACTTATTTTAGAAGTAAAAACCTTAATTTTACTCAAAATTACTACTTTTAAATTTATATAATCAAAAAAAGTGCTTATTTTTGAGAGGTTTTGAAATATTTTTACTAACTGATAATCTTATCTACAACTCCATATTTGACCGATTCTTCGGCGTCCATCCAAAAATCTCTATCCATATCCTTAGCTATCTTCTTTTCTGATTGATTGGTTTTATCAGCCATATATTTGTGTAAAATATCTTTAGTCTTAAGAATGTGCTTAGCTCTAATTTCAATATCGCTAGCTTGACCTTCTGCACCTCCCATAGGTTGATGAATCATTACTTCAGCATGAGGCAGGATATATCTTTTTCCTTTGGCTCCAGAAGCCAAGGTGACACTAGCAGCGCTAGCAGCCATACCTATACAAACCGTGGACACATCAGGTTTAATTGTATTCATGGTGTCGATAATTGACCACATTGAAGTAATACTACCTCCTGGACTATTGATATACATTTTGATGTCTTTTTCGCTATCTTCAGACTGTAGATACAATAACTGCGAGACAATTACACTAGCCATTTGATCATTAAATGACTCAGTTAACATGACAATTCTTTCGTCTAATAGTCTAGAATACAAATCCATCGATCTCTCCCCTTCATGACTCCGCTTAATTACCATTGGTACTAAAGGCATATAAGTAGTTTAGAATAAATTTTTATAAATAAAATTAAAATAGCAATCTAAAAGATACTTTGCTAGATTACCCATAAGTTGTCAAGAAAAATAACTAAAAATTTTAAACATACACTTTTTTGCTAGCGATTTACTTACCTAGCCGTATATCAAGTCAAAAGGTTAAGAAGGTTTAATTACAAAAACTGCTCAAGGATTTTAGATAAAAAATAAAAATCTACAAGTAATTTTTTGACTAATTTTATGAAAATTGTGTATAATTTTTTAATTAAATCTATTAAATGCTTAAACAAAAAGTTTTTGAAGTGGTTAAACAAATACCAAAAGGCAAGGTGACTTATTTTGGAGAAATTGCAAAGGTAGTTGATACTAACCCTCGAACCGTCGGCTGGATTTTGAGTGGTATGCCTGAATCTGAGTGGAGTCTAGTTCCTTGGCAAAGAGTAATAGCAAAAAACGGTTTTGTATCTACTTTAAAACTTGGTTATAAAGGTATTTTACAAATTCAACTTCTAGAATCTGAAGGGGTTAAGGTGATCAATGATCATGTAGATATTGCTACACACTTATTTTTATTTAATAAATAAAAGCCTAATTTAGTTATGTTTTATACTCATTATTGTTATCAACCTACGTAAAAAACTTTTATAAAAATTAACTTCTAAACAACCTACTTCTTTGGTGGTTAAAAGATATTAAACCCGTTTCATTTTATAAATAACATAAAAACTTTTGGTTTGAGTTTTAACTTTGCAATTTATTTGTGTAATTTTGGTTTGGTTTAAAGTAACGATATTTTCAATGTAGGAAGCCTATTAGCAACTTTTAGCTAACCTGTAAAGTTGAACTTTGGTTATAATTTCTACCATCAATGATAATCGTTATTGGATAGGTTCCAGAATTAGAAATATTAAGACTACAACTAAATTTATTTGCAGAAGGTGTGCAAGTTACTATAGAGTTACTAACTCTAAGATTCACAAAACTATAGTCTTTGGTTTGATCCAAAATTGTAAAACTGCAAGTAACTAACTGGTTAACTATGGCTGGTTGAGGTGTACATTGTACTGGACCTAAGTCTTTGTCTGTCAAAAGATTAGACACCTTATTACTAGAGATAGTAACATTATTAAAGCTTTTAGTAATTACTTCTCCAGTATTATCATAAACTTTAATTACAAAATCATAAGGTCCACCCTCTGCTACTCCAAAAACTTCTGTAGTGCTGCTGTTATTTATGTCTTTTCCTAAAATTAAATTATTATTTCGATAGACTTCCATCCTTTCGATTAGCTTAGTTGAGTCAAGAGAGTCGAAGCCTGCATTAATTATAATTTCTGAGATATCGATAGTCTGATTACTAAAGAGATTAGTGGATATGTCTAGCTGGCTATTGTCATTAACCTGATCTTGGTCAGAAAGTTCTGGTAAAGTACAATAACTACTAGAAGCTTCAGCTATTGCAGCTATAGGATTATGCCAATTAGGTAGTTGAGGAAATTCTCCAATAAGCATCTGACACTCGACTTGCTCTTTGTTTGAGTCTAGATTCTTACCATCAGCAAATAATTTACCATCAACCTTGTTAATAAAATAAGTAGCCGTAATGACGGCTGATCGGTTATCAAAAATATCTCTTTGTTTAAATTTTTCTAGATCTTCTGAGGTTTCTATAGCTACCACTCCTTTTCTAAAATATCTATCTCCCGACTGTTTTGGAGTTATTAGATATCTGCTTCCACTAGGTTGCACTAGACCTTCCGTGCTAAAAGGCACAGCTTCTTTTTCAGCATGTAAAAATTCCATTATTTCTTTCCAGATTGGGGCAGCAACATATACAGAAGTAATATCTTTGTTCATTAATCCATTATCTGTTCGGCCAACCCAAACTGATACAGTATAATGTTTACTTCCTCCAAGTGTCCAAAAGTCTCTAGGCCCGTTACTAGTTCCTGTCTTGGCAGCTACTTTAGTAGTATAGTTGTCAACCTCTATATTAAAACGAGAATTGCCAAATTCGGCAGCTCTAAGTTCATAATCAGTCATTACATCAGTCATTTGCCTAGCTAGTAATATTTTTTCCAAATCTTTTTCATTATTTGGGTCTAAATTTATTTTAGGAAAAGGCTGTTTTTTGTTATCTGCGTTGTTTTGAGCTTCAATATAAATATCTCTATCTTCTCCCTTAGGTTTGATACTAACAAAAGGAGTCGCAGTCCTTAAGCTACCTTCTTGCAAAATAGTATTAAAAGCCGTGGTATGAGAAACCATAGTTATTTCACAACCTCCCAAAGCACTAGAAATTCCACACCTACTTCTATAAGCACACTGTTCTAAAGTAGGGTAGACATCACATAAATGAGGTAGTTCCTCGGAATTATCTGATTTTTTAAAGTTTTCTTGGATTTTATCAATTTCAGTCTGAGAAATACCTAATGCAGAATTAGAATAACATCGCTCTATTCCTTTATTTTCAATAAATACAAGAGGACTGTTGGCCGCTCCATTTACACAAGGAAATTCTAGTCCTAAATCTTCAGCAAAATTAAAAAAATCATTAAGTTTTGATTTTTGATCTGTAGCTGGAGCATCATTACCTAAAAATAAAGTTTTTACAGCTGGAATATTAAGTGATCCTTGTAAAGCAGCTCTAAGGCTAATAGCCCCACTATAACCACCGTCAAAATTTTTTGGGGTATAGTTTCCATTCCAGGTGGTCTGGGTATCGATAATTATATTTCCTGGGTTAAAGCCATTGTCAAAGGCATTCATATATACGTAAGGTTTGATACTACTTCCAGGTTGCTGAGGACTGGTAGCAATATTTACTTTACCATCAATTTCTTTATTATTATAATCCAAAGATCCTATCATAGCTAGTATTTCTCCAGTATCTCCATCCATGACCATAGCCGCTGCATTATTAGCCCCATATTTTTCTATTAAACCTTTATTTCCTCTAACAATTTCTTCGACTTTTGATTGAATTTGAGGATCTAAACTAGTCACAATCTCATAACCATTTCGATTCAAAAGGCTTTGACTGACTACTTTTTCGATTTCTTCTGTTATATATGCTCTAAAGTGTGGATAAGGGTCGTCAATTCTCTGATTGACAAAGGCTACTTTTCCCTCTTCTCTAAGCTTTTGAGCAGTTTCTTTATCGTCAGTTATAGCTACTGGCATGTTTTTTAGCTCTTCCAACTCTTGTTTAGTTTCGATCACCCTACCTTCAGTCAATATAGGCTCGCCTTGGCCATTGACTAATATATTTCCATTTTCATCTTTTTTAGGGACTCTTAATTTTAATTCATTTAGCTTGTTCAGACAAATATCTTTACGAGTTTCAAGGTCTAAGGACTCTGCTGGAATAATTTCTTCAGCTATTACTTGTTCTTCAGAAGTTCCCTCAGTAACGATTGCATTAATTCCGTTGATTTTTCTTTCGTTGGCTTTAGATAATTTATTAACTCCGTTTTGATAATATCCAGGTTTATTGACAATAGCTGCTAAATAGCAAGCTTCAGGAGCAGTTAAAACAAAGTTTCCATTTTCATCTCTTTCATTAATTGGTCTAGAAAAATAAGCTTTTGAAGCCTCTTGAACTCCATAAGCATTTCTACCAAAAGGCACCCAATTAAGATAAGATCCCAAAATTTCATCAGGAGTTTTTTCTTGGTTGAGTTTTATGGCTCTAAATAATTCTCTAACTTTACGGTCAATATTTTGCTCGTTATCTTTAGTCATATTCTTGATCAGTTGTTGAGAAATTCCAGAAGCTCCACGACACTCATCCCCTGCAGAAAAAAAACATTTTAGACTAGCTCCAGCTAAATTACTCCAAGGAATTCCTTTTTGCCAAGATTCTTTTTCTTGATTGTGATAATAATTTTCATCTTCCAAAGCAATAATAGCTGACTTCATAATTTGAGGTATTTCTTTACCATCTATAATTTCTCTTTTTTCTTCATCAAAATATTCGAATATTTTAGTTTTACCATCTCTAGCATAAACTACACTATTCTGAACTGGCGAAGCCTCTAATTCGTTTATAGATTCTATATCACTCCAGATATTTAGAGCTACAGCGGCTCCGCCCCCAAGGCTAACTAAAAACAAAGTTGTAATTAAAACTCCGGAAACCAAAAGCCTACGTCCTAATCTTTGCCAAGTAAAACCAAAATTAGTTCTTAGCTCTTTTATGTCTTTACTCCAAGAATTAAAACCTTTCCTACCAATAAATTTTTGGATATGTGACTTTTCAGTTAAGGCTATCTGCTCAGAGTTGCTTTTACCCGCATATTCAGTATTTACTTTTGAACTCCTACTTATGACTCTACTTGTTTTTTTACGAAAATGACCATCCTCAACCAAAAAAGAACTATCTACCTCTTCTTCACTAGGTAAAGCAAAGATATCATCATCACTAAATTGTTTTTTTGCACTGTAAGGTTTATTAGTTTTAACTCTGCCTTGATTATTATAAAACTCTATAGGTATATCACTAGAACTTGTGTTTAGGTTTGAATTGTTTATTCTTGATTTAGAAGACATACTACACTAAAAACAAATTAAGAAAAAACTATAGTTAACTCTATATAAAGAATCAAGTTTTTTGATTTTAGTCAAGGCTATTGTATTTATTTTTCCCATAACTAAATAAAACTATAGATAATATAGATATTTTTTTACCTTAAGCCTTTATTTAACAAAGCTTGGTTATTCTTAATAATATTAAGAAGATAAGAATTAATAATATAAAAAACTTATTTTTTTTGACAAGGTCTGAGATCTAGACCAAAATGTTTTTTATCAAACCATTAAACAATAACAAGATGTCGTTCAAAAAAAAACTTCTTGGACCTTATTCAGAAAGAAATAAAATCATCAAAAGAGTAATACTTTGGGCTGTAATTATAGGTGGAATTTTGGCTTTATTTTTTGTTCAGAATAAGGCAGGTAGTAAGATTTTTGATTTTTCTTTTTTTGGTAGTGTTAACCTTCAAGCTCAAGAAAATACTGTAATTGATCCTTGCAGTAATGGCATAGGCATAGGTTGTTTAGAAGGCACTGATTCAACTAATAGAGGCAGGGGTGGCGATGCTATTGTAAGTACTATTTTAGATATTGTTTTTTTCTTAATTTACACCTCAGCAGCTGTAGCTGTATTATTTATTGTAATTGCCGCTTTTCAGATGATTACTGCTAACGGGGATGAAGAAAAATACAAGTCTAGCCTAAAATCTCTGCAATACGCAGTTATAGGTTTAGTAATGGCTATATTTTCCGTAACAATAGTTTTTTTGATTTCTCAAATTATCCCAGGAATTAATTTGTTTAGATAAAATCAAGATTAGTCTTGTTCTATACTCAATTTACTTTTAAAATTTACATTTTTTAATGTTAATAAGCTTAACATAAGCTTCAAAATTCAATTATGTTTAGTCTTATTGTAAATTTGGTTATGGAAGGGGTATATAAATTACAGAAAAATAGTTGATTTATCTATTTTACAACTAGTCCATATTTGACCTAGACATTTTATTTCTTAAAAAGTTTATTTAGATAAGATTTTTGCTAACAAAGTTGTCTAAATTAAATACAGTTTTGCTATATATCCATTTTCATATCACAACTTGCATAGACTAATCTTGCTCCAAAATTCAGATAAATAAGCCCTTTTTGTTTATTCAAAAAAATAAAGATTTTTGAAAGGTTTTGAGACAAGAATCAGTAAAAAATAAAATTTAGTCAAAATCTCTAGTTTAAATTAATTTAGTCAGACAAAACTAATTTTTAATGCAACAGGTCCATTAGCCTTAAGTAAAAGGCATATGTTTATTAAATAGTAGAGACTTTTAAATCTAAATTATAATTTTTAAATCTCTCATCTGAGTTTAATTTATTTTTTATAAAACTCTTAATTTCTTCAGATTCAGTTTTTAAGTATCCAGCAAGGGTTGAATCTGAGGTTTGCAGTTTAATTAAGATCTTATCCTCGTTTATTTTAGAACTAAAATTAACTTTTTTAAATTCTTGAGTTAAATTTGCAAATTCTAATTCTTGTAATTCTTGGAACCAGTTTTTAAGACATGAAAACAAAAAAGCTTCTAAATAAAATTTTGATTTTTTAAGTTTTTTTAGCATGTACTTATAATTAATTTTACCCTAATAAAAAAATAATTGATTTACACCCAAGCTCAGACTAATTTTTACTTTTAGATTAAGAATAAACCTTTTGATTATAACTAACTAGGTTATATTTTATAAAATGAAAGGGCTTTGAGTATACTGTTAAATTCAAAAAATAAAAAACTTTTATGAAATTATTCAAAAAAATACTATCTGTAAAAGCTTACCTGTAATTTAACTGAAGGTTTTAGTTTGATTAAATAAAGAAAACACATTCAGAAAAATTCACTGGCTAGTTAACAGTTTAGTATATATTATTCTGTGATCAAATTTGGTAGTAGGGTTAAATTTAATTAAAAGTTTCTGCGATAAAACAAACTTTTTTTGAAAAAAAATAATCAGTAAAAAATAAAATTTAGTCAAAATCCCTAGCTTGGATTGATTTAGTCAGACAAAACTAATTTTTAATGCAACAGGTCTATTGAATTTTGAGATTATCTTATATCCAATCCGCTTACTATTACCCTAAATCTATCTCTTCATAAGCAAATTGATCCTTTTATTTAAGGTAAATTTTTAACGGTAATTACCGTAACGATTAGTGGGAAGGGTATATGACTTTTTAAGATTTAAAGAGTAAGATTTTAAATGGGTTTTGTACGAGTTACACTTGCAACTTTCATAACTGTCTTTTATCTACCAATAAATAGCTTGCTTAGAAGTTAATTTTGTATAAAAAGTTTATGTAAATTAATATGGAATAGGTATTTATAAGAAAACTCTGTAAATACAAATTAGAAGCCTCTTTTTTTGGCTCTGTATTTATCGATTAACCAAGTAGGTAAATAGGTAAAAAAATTAATAACTAAATCCTGAGCGTGCAAATGTTGTAGATCTTGACCTCCAAAACCACGTTTAAATAAAGAAATGTTAGCCCATGGATGGTTTGGTTCAGTTTCTGGAGATACCCCCCAAAAGTCATAGGAAATACAACCAAGTGATTTAGCGTACTCAATTAGTTTCCAATGAATAAGGTAAGAAGCTGGTATTTTTTTTATTAAAATATTTGCTCCTTGATGATAAAAAGCCCTATTGGAGTGAATCAAAACCATACCCCAGCTAATAATATTGTCTTGATATTTAATAGCTAATATTTTGGCTCCAGAGTTACAAAAACTTTTCCACTCGGCTTGTAGTGAGTTCTTTGAGTAGGGGACTGCACCTCCTCGCTTGTAGGTATCTTTATAGACTTCGTACATCTCAGGAGTTATCTCTAATGGTTCTATTATTTCGATTTCTTTTGAGTCTAACATTTTTTCAGCTTTTTTAATCATTTGTCTAGTTGTTTTTCTCATCGACATTAAGATTTCTTTAATTTCTCTAGAAATATCTAAAACACTAGTCAATTCAGTATGAACATGAATTGGAGCTGATTTAAAACCAAGGTCAGTAAATATTTTTTGATTTTCTATAGACTGGCTTAGTATTGGCTGAATCCTAACAAAGCTACACTTTTCTTTTTTGGCTAAATTTTCTAAATGTTTTTTCCATATTTCTAGATAATATTTTTGGTTATTTTTGGTTTGAGGTCCGTGTGGAACTAACAAAAATTTACCTCGCTTAGCTTCTACTTTAATTATCAGACAAACTGATTTAAGTTTATTATCAGAACCATAAATTCCTAGTTGCCAGTTTTTTTGCTTACATATTTTATTAAATTCTACCCAAGCTTGAGAGTGTAAAAAAGTTTTTAGATTTAGTTTAGACACGTAATTAGACCAAACTTCAGAATCTTTGATTTCTACGATTTTCACAATATTTTATTTAGATTATGATTTGTATAGCTAATTTATATTCAATCCGCTTACTATTATCCTAAGTTTACCTCCTCATAAGCAAATAAATTCTTTTGTTTAAGGTAAATTTTTAACGGATAATTACCATAATGATTAGCCTAAAAGGTATAAGATATTATTTCAATAATAGGTTTGGATAAACTATTGACTTTTTAGAGAGATTTTTTTAGGGCGTCCTATTTTTATCACCTGCTTGTGGTGACCGCGGCACGACTCGAACGTACAACCATTTCCTTAGGACGGAACTGCTCTATCCAATTGAGCTACGCAGCCTTGCTTTCATTTTCTGGATTTTTTGCAGGAGGTTTTTCAGCTTGTTTTTTATTTTTAATTTGTTTTAATAATTTTGCTAAAGACTCGTCTCTAGCACGTAAATAACCTGAGTTTTTTTCAAAAATGACGTACCAAAGCTCTTCCCAAGAATCAGGTATCAAATTTTTTTCGTCAAGGCTCTTCGGCATCTTTAGTTAAGGATTTGTTTAGAGTTCTTTAGAACATATAGTTTAAAATAATTTAAAATGTATTAACCCAAAAACTGTGAGACTAACTTTATATTTTGGATTTGTTTAAGAATCAAAGTGTGATTATAGACTTTTACTTTTTTAAAAAACGCAATCTATCAAAAAATATATCTTTTTAATCTAAAAAAAACAATGGTAGCCTTATCTAAGATAGTACTTTATGTGTGACATTTGTTTGTCTTTGTTAGTGTATATTTATTTACTTTTAAGATAAAATTATGTATAGTTTTACACTTAAAAAACCTTATAAAAGGCTAAATACTTGTCTAAACTTAGTTTGAATAAGTTATAAAGGAAATTTTTTATACCTATCACAAAGCAAATTTTAGTTTTTCTTGAAGTCTTAATTTTTGAGTTTAGTTTGATTTAATAAAACCCAAAAGCAAATTTTGCAGTCAAAAAGTAGTCTTAGCTTCTTATTTCACAATAAGACCTATTTCTTATTTGCTTTAAAGTAAAAAGTGTTAAATTTATGCAGAATCGGTGCTTTTATTTTATTTAATGAAAAAAATTAAAGATTTTTAGACAAGTTTATTCTTGACTTCTACAAATTTTAATGACTCAGAATTAATGCAATATCTTTGACCTGTTGGCGACGGACCATCGTTAAATACATGACCTAAATGAGAATCACAAACTGCACACTTCACTTCTATCCTCAGCATTCCATGACTTCTATCTTCTATATAATCTATTAAATCTTTATCAATTGGGGCAAAAAAACTAGGCCACCCGCTATGTGATTCATATTTTGCGTTAGAATCAAAAAGAGGAGTTTTACAGGCCATGCAACGATAAATTCCAGGATTTTTATTATTTACATACAATCCACAAAAAGCTGGTTCTGTTTCTCCTTTGCGAAGAATTCGATATTGTTCTGAAGTCAGAATTTTTTTCCATTCAGCCTCAGTCTTAATTATTTTTTTAGGTTTCATAGAAATATACTCAATCCAGTTTCAAAATTTACATTTTTCAATTTTAAAAAGTTATATAACGTTTGGGCTAATCGTTATGATAATAGTAAACGAATTGGGTAAAAGATAACTTCAAAATTCAATTAAACTTAGTTCTAGTATTAAATTTGATTATGAAACGGGTATATACGAAACTATTTCACCAAAATAAACTAAGTTAGTTATATTTAAAGAAAAAAATATTTTTTTGCAAGTAAAGATTTTGCACTAACCAACCACATCATTAATAAAAAAAGCTCTTTTATAAGGTTAAAAGCTTGATTAATCTTGTCAAAATATGCTAATTTTGCCTATTTTTTAGTTTAATTAAACAAAATCACTTAGTATTATAAAATTATAAAATTGGTATTTTTTCTTATATTTAAACTAATAAAGTAACTATTTTTTCTGATCATGGGACAAGACTACTATTTACTGATAATAAGTAAAAATTTATCTTTTTTAAAAAAAGTTATCCCAATCTGTTTGCTATCACCCAAAATTTGACTATTCATAAAAAAATTAAAAAATTCCTATTTTGGATTGATTTAAGTATAAACACAAAAATTAAATTAAAATTGTTTTTGGACGTGAGGAAATTTTAGCCACTTACCAAAAAATGTAAAATTATTAATTATAATAATCAAACTTGACAGAATAAAGACAAAAAGCCTTAAATTTATTAAATAAAATTCTTCAAAAAGTTTTTTTGACTTCTTAAAAAATTATATAGTTAATTTATATAAATTTAGACAAATATTTTGACTTTATTTATTAAGTTTCTAGATATAAAAATATCTACTTTAAAAGTAAAAAACTATATACAAGCCTGTTATTTGTATGTATAAATCTCCCATAAATTAGTAAATTTACAAGAGTCAAAAAATACTTTAAGCTAATAGTGTTTATACGAAGTCTAATAAACTTTTTCATAATAAAAATTGCCTTATTACTCAAAAAATAGCCTATTTTTATCTGCTTTAAAGTAAAAAGTCTGAATTTATCAAATAATCACTTTGTTTTATTTAATCAAAAAAATTCAAATATTTTACCAGGTTTTGAGACAAGATTAATAAATTTAGCACCCTAAAATCTATAAAAGTAAAACTCTATTTGTTAGTTTAGCTTACCCAAAATCTTATAACTATACTAAATTTACTTTCAAAATTTATATTTTCAAATCTTAAAAACTTATAAAGAACTTCTAAATTCAATTATGTTTAGTTTTACTATCAAATTTGATTATGGAACGGGTATATAAATAATTTTTGTACAAGAAGAGCTATAGCAAGTAATAATATAAGTCCAAAAAATATACAATCAAACAAGATATTTCCTAAAAACACAAAGTAAAAAACAACTATGGCTAAAAAACTTTCAATTGTTATTCCTATATATAACGAAGAAAAAACCTTGGCTACATTACTTGAAAAAGTACTTGAAATAAAATTACCACAAAATTTTCAAAAAGAAATTATACTCTGTAATGATTTTTCTAAAGATTCTAGCCAACAAATTATCGATGATTATTGCAACAAATTTGATTTTATAAAATCCATTAAAAACAAAAAAAATCTAGGTAAAACTCAAACTGTAAAACAAGGTCTGCTACAAAGTACTGGTGATTTTGTAGTTATTCAAGATGCGGATTTAGAATATGAACCACAGGATTTAGTAGAAATGCTTGATCAAGGTCTGAAAAAAAAATGTGATGTAATTTATGGCAACCGTTTTGGTCAAGATAATGGGACGATTTATATCAAAAACTTTTATGGAAATATTTTTCTTTCTTTCTTTTCAAATCTTTTTACAATACATCATACAAAAGTTCTTATTCCAGATATGGAAGTTTGTTACAAGATGGTTAAAGGAGACATAATTAGAGAGATTGCTCCAAAGATAAAATCTACTTCCAACTTTGGTTTTGAGCCAGAAATTACTGCAAGACTTTCTCATTATAAAAAAAATAATAATACTATAAAGTTTTTAATCTTACCAATTAGTTATTATCCTAGAACCATAGCAGAAGGTAAAAAAATGAAAGCTTTTCAAGATGGCGGCAAGGCAGTTTTTGAAATAATAAAATATAATTTGTTCTATTAAAATATAGAACCCAGTTGAAATTTTTGCTAGTTTAAAAATAAAAATTGGCACGAGTTTCGGTATAGGTATAAAAGGTAAGAGGAATTAACTATATAGTGACTTCAGATTAATTTTGACAAGTTATCGGTTGTTAAGCCTGTTTCAAAATAAGGCTAAAATACTCAAAATACCCAAGTCGTGTATGGATAGCACACCATACACCTCTCACTTAATAATAATTTCTATTTTAAAGGCTTTAATAAACTTAAACTTTTAGTATATATTATTAAAAAATTAAGAAGAAGAGTCTACAAATAAGCTGTTTTATGCTCGTTCCAAAACAAATTTAACACTAAAACTAAACTTAATTTGAAGTTATTTTAAGGTTGTTAACATTAAAAAATGTAAATTTTGAAGTAAACTAAGAAATTATTACCTTTTGTTTTGTAATTAAGGTTTCTTTAGATTAAGAGGCTGAAGGATAGCATACCTACCACTTAATACTTTCAGAATCAAAATCTGGCTGTTCTTGAGAATAGCGACTAACAGAAGTCTCAAAAAAAGCTCCAAGTTCTTGATTAACTTGGGTAAAATCATCTACCCACAAAAATGGGTTAGAGACGTTGTATAATTTAGGTAAATTAATTCCTTCAAGTCTTAAATCAGCTAAAAATTGAATATACTGACTTAAATTTGCTTGATTAATTCCGAGAATACCCTCTTGGATAAGATCTAGCCCCCATTCAATTTCTAACTCTGCAGATTGCTTGACTTTATTGATAGCTAACTGCTTAAAATCTTCAGTCCATAATTCTGGATTTTCTTTCATTAAAAGATTAAAAATATGACTAGCCAAAGCACAATGAGTTGCCTCATCACGATTAATTAAGCCAATCATTCTAGCAGAATTAAGCATTTTACCATTTCTAGCAAGAGCATAAAACTGAATAAAACTAGCATAAAACTGAAGACCCTCTAACATAATATTATTAACCAAGGCCTCGGCAAAAATCATATTGTTTTCTAAAGTTCCAGTCCTAAAATTAGGATCCATGATAATATTGACTGATTGACTGATAAAATCTAATTTTTTCTTAAGTTCTCGGTCTTTTCTATATCTTCCGTAGGTTTCTTCTGGATCTAAGCCTAATAGTTCAATCATCCTATTATAAGACAAAACGTGAATTGTTTCTTCGAAAGTTTGCCTAACTAAGAGTATTTGTAATTCTGGTGCAGTAAACTGTCTAGAAAGAGCATGCATCAAAGAATAAGTTTGCACAGTATCTAAATTAGAAATAAAACTTAAACTACGAGCAAAAATCTCTCTTTCTCTTTCAGTTAAGCTATTTTTGTCTTTCCACATAGCTGCGTCTTCGTTTAGGTTAACCTCAGCTGGATGCCATGAATTAGCATACATAGTGTCAAAGAAACTTTCGGCAAACTGGTATTTATAAGGTAATAACTGAAGCATTCCAGCATCTTCACCATTAATAATTTTACGGCTAGCAATAATTTGAGCAGTTTTACTTTTTGAATTAGTGTTTATTTTCATAAAAATATTAGCTTTAAAGTACTTTTTATCTTAAAATCAAACAAAATGTTTTATTTCTTTAAGTCTTATATCCAATCCGTTTACTGTTGCCCTAAATTTAGTTCTTCATAAGGAAATAAATCTTTTATTTAAGTTAAATTTTTAGCAGGTAATTACCGTAATGATTAGCCCAAAGGGTATAAAACAAGATTATTGATTATACTCAAATTTGCACTAATTTTTACTTTTAGATTAAAAATAAACCTTTCAATTAAAACTAAACTAGGTTTTATTTATAAAATAAAATAGGTTTGAATATAGAACAAAAATTAGAAAAATTAGATAGAAATTTGTAAAAAGTGTAAAAATTATAAAAAAACAAAATTTTATATCTGTCAAAAATCTTAATATTTACTTAATAAATAAGGATTAAAAACAAAAACTCAAAACTTATAAGGCTAAAATTAGCCAAAACACTACTTTTTATAGTATTAAATTAAAATTTAAACCACTAAATGTAGTATTAACAACCTAATTCTTGCAAAAAATTTTGGGTTATCTCTTTAACGGTTAAATTACTTTCTTTGGCCGCGCTAAGTCTTTTAATTAATTCGCTAGCAATAACTACTAAAAATCCTAACTTATTAAGATATTCTAGTTGCATTTTTTCTTTAACTCCAAAACCAATTAGAATTTCGTATTCGGATAAATTTTTTTTTAAAAAGTTAAAATAATTTTGAGTTTCCGAAGAGTCAAAATCTGTCTTTTTTCCAGTCTTACCTTTTCTGGCCATTGCATAAATTAGCTGACCAGAAGTAAGATGTTTTAAGATTTTTTTTAATCTAATTTCTGAAGTTAAAGGAGAAATTAAAGGAATCCAGTCGAGACCTTTATCTTGTGACTCTTGGCTTAGCTGGATCTGTTCACTAGAACCTGCAAGTAAGTCTGGAACAATAACTCCTTGAAAATAATTTTCTTTTAGGATCCCTAATAAATTACTCAAACCAAAATTAAATATTGGAGTTGTGTATGACATCAATATTAGTTTTGATTTTGATTTAGTTTTTTCTTTTAATTGAGCAATTTTTTTGATTTCTTCAGTTACTGTGTATTGAAATTTTAGAGCTTGTTGGTGAGCGGCATAGATCAACTCTCCATCAGCTACAGGATTAGTGAAAGGTAGCTGAATCTCAATGTAATCAACATTATTTGTGAACATAATTTCTAAAATATCCAAATACTCCTCTGGGCTTGGAAAATTAATCATGACATAAGTCATTAATCTAGGCATACAAACTTTAAAAATATAAATATATAAAAACTTACAAAGCCTCCGCAAAAAATGAATTTTACTACTAAATGCAGATATTTTATCGTCAAATTTACTATATTTAGTATTTTTCTTAGAAAACTGCGGAAGTTTTATTTAACCTATTAATATCATCTTAACCATCTTACTTCACAAAGTCAAAACCTTTATTTGTAACTGTACCACACTAAATTTAGATATAGTTAATCCATATACGACTTGGACAAGTTTAGGGTTTCTAAACTTCTTTAAAAACAGACTTAAAATCTAAGAATTTGTTTAAGTTGAATGAGAATTGCTACAATTATCTTTTATAAAATTTGTTATATCCAATCCGTTTAGTATTACCCTAATTTAACTTTTCATAAAAAAATGAATCCTTCATCTAAGCTGAATTTTTAACGGGCAAATATCGCTGAGGCCTCTCAAGTTTAATACAAAAGGCTTATTATTATACCCAAATGCTAACTAAATTATGATTTAACTGAAGGTTTTAGTTTGATTAAATAAAAAAAACACAGTCAAAAAAACTCACTAAGTAGTTAACAATTTAGTATAATTATTAGAAAAATCCTTATTTGTCAAAAACCTCTTAGCTTATAAAAAAGCTCAAGAAGATGTTTACGTAGCCAAATTGCTGTATCCCATAAAGAAAATTTAATCGGGCTTATCGGAAAAGCTAATAATCCGTAATTATCTATTCTAAAACCTCCAAAACTAAGTTTATGATCACTATAACCTTGATGATTTTGAGAATTGATTATACTACCTTGAGGAACAACACCCCAAAAATCATAAATTTTAGCCCCCATATTCTTAGCCAGCATGATGGAAGCCCAGCGAAGTAGATACGGTGCTTTTACTTTTGGAAATTTACGATTAGAAGAAGCATAAAAAGAAGAAGCCCAGAACTTAGTTATTTCGGTGACATTCATAGCTATAGTTTGACCTTCGTAACTAGACTCTAGTAAGACAATATTGTTTTTTTTATAAAAAAATTTGAATACTCTCTGTAAATGCTCATAAGCTGTAATTGGATACCCTCCTGTTCTTTCCCTAGCCTCTTCTAAAAGACTATAAAACTCTTTAATTTTATTTTCGATATTACTATCTGTAGTTACAAATTCTTCGATTTTTACTCCTTTTTTCTTAGCTAAACGAATATTATATCGGGTGTTTTTTTTACACAAATCTAACAATTCATCTTCACTTAAAGTAAGGTCGTAATAGAGTTTGTATTTAGGTTGTCTATTTCTTCCCGTAATCTGATAACCATGTTTAGTAAAAACCTCTATGACTCTAGGGTCGACTAAATATTTAAGCGGAGTATCTTTTAATTCTTCGTAGCTTTTTTCTTCAGAAGTAGACACTATTTCTGTAAATTCTGTTTTATAGAGGTGTTTTTTTGGTTGAGGAATTCCAGTAAAATCAATCTTATCTCTATCAGTTCTAAAATTTTTCATTTTTTGTATAAAATCATCATCTTTAAAACTTCGTGGAGAGTTATCCTTTGATTCTTGTTTTAATAGTGTTCCTTTATTGCTGTGTTTTTTTATTTCTAGCTCCTGCAAGTTTTCTTCTTCAGCTGTAATTTTAAGATTTTCTAGGCTCTTAGTGGGCTCAGCTTGGGGTAAAGATCTGGAAGTCACTAAAGGTTTTTTATCTAAGCTTTTTAAGGCAATTTTAGTATCCAAATGATTACGAGAAATGTTTTCTGTAAATCTGGGCTGCTTTTGCTCTTTATAAAACTGCTGGTTATTATTTTGCTCTTCAATGTTACCTGTTTGGTTGTTTGTTTTGTCTTTTTTTGTTAATTCTATATCTTCAGGTGATTTGTAGCCAACAAATGACTGGGAAATATTTAATTTCTTTTTAGTTTTCACTTTACTTACAGAACCGATTGAAAGAGAGCTGATCTTTTTGATTCCTAGTTTTGGGCTTATGCTTTCTTGTGTTTCTTCGTAGTCATCTTCTATAACTGCATCTAAGCTTATGGTTTTTACTTTTTTTGCTGTTTCTTTTCTATATTTTTTATCAAAGACACTAGAATGCTCTTGATTTAGCACCTCATCTATATAGTTTATGGGTTCTTTTTTTGTTGATTTTTCTTCAGATTCTGGCTCACCTAGTTTGGCTATGAACTTTCCAATTTTTGGCTCAATCTCGATACATACTAAGTTGTAATTTTTTATATTTTGCAAAAGAAACTCATTAAAAGCAAATAAAGATTTATCTAAATCATCAATTTCATGAAAAACTGGACCATGTGCTACATAAGCATAAGTACCCAAAAAAGGTATTTTTTTTAAAAGAATCTGAGCAGCCATAATAATCGATCCATCTCTAACAGCAGCTACCCTAAGGGGTCTCCAATTTTGGTATCTCTTGAGCTCTCCCCACTCCCAAAGACTCAAAACATCACCCCAAGGAGAATTTTCTACGAATTTATTCCATATATCTTTATCAACTTCTTCTAAAATTTTAATTCTAATCTCTGACATGAATTTTTAAAATAAAAAATTTACTAAATTAAAGATTCATACTTAGATACTGTCAATAAACATGTTTTATGTTTGACAGAACACCAGAGCAGTACTTGATATGATAGAGTTGTTTGCTATTTTTAGGTTACTTTTAGGTATTAGATCTCTCTTGCATATATTTATAGCAAGTTTTCTTTCAAAAAGGCTTAGAGAGGACTTAAAGGATGTAATGCAAGAAGTCTATTTGTTTATTTGTGTCTAGATCTATCCAATGAATTTTCTTCAAAAAATAATTCTAGTTCAAAAAATTACTTATTTAAAGGCTTACAGCTAGTCAAACAAACTTTTTTAAATTTAATTTATAAAATAAAATGTCAGATTGGAAAAATATTAATAACAAGCTAGTGAAAGAATTTACTTTTCCTGATTTTAATCAGGCTTTAGAATTTGTTAAAAAAGTCAGCCTAATAGCCGAAAAAATTGGCCACCATCCTGAAATTTGGTTTACCTGGGGCAAGGTCAAAATTTCAACTACAACTCATGATGCTGGAAACACAATAACCAAAAAAGATGAAGAGTTATCTCAAGAAATAGATAAAATCAGTTAAACTTAGCTTAGAGCTATTTTTTGCCTATTTAAAAAATCTTTGATATACTTATTTATACTATAAAAAAGATTTTGACAAAATGCAATGGCTATAGCTACTAATCCTAAAAAAGGCAAAGAATGGTTATTAAATTTATCTATTATTGCCTGTATAATTTCTTTGGTGATTTTTGTTTATTTTTTAGTAGTTAGTGGAAGAACAACAGAAGAAGTCCAAGCTTCAAGTTATAGTCCAGAACAAGTAATTGCTGCCGTTAACAAGCAAAGAATTAATAATAATTTAGAAAGCTTAGTAGAAAGTCAAAAACTAAGCATAGCCGCTCAAAATAAAGCTGATGACATGAAAAAAAGAAATTACTTTTCACATGTATATGCTAATGATGGAACTAAATGGTCTGATTTTATTCAAGATGCTGGCTATGAGTATACGATTGCTGGAGAAAATTTAGCTAATGGTTTTTATTCGGTTAATGATATGGTTGAAGCTTGGATGAATTCTCCTACCCACAGAGAAAATATAGTAAATACCAAAGTTGATGAGACTGGTGTCGGTATTAGTTATGGCGAATTAGAAGGTAACCCTACCATTTTTGTTGTACAAATGTTTGGTAAGGAAAAAAAACTAGAAAATTAGGTGACACTTTTGTGTATCTAATCAATAGATCTTTTGCATTAAAAATTATCTTGTCTAGTTAGATTAATTTAAACTAGAAATTTGTCTAAATTTTATTTTTGTTGATTTTTTTACTTTATAATTCAAGAAAAGTTTGTTTTAAACTCAATTCAGTTTCAAAATTTACATTTTTTAATCTTAAAAAGCTACAAATACGTTTAAAATCGAATTAAGCTTAGCTTTAGTGTTAAATTTGGTTATGAAATGGGTATAAAGTAATTTTAGGATACTCAAAATGTCTAACTAGTATACGGATTAGCTATATAAAATTTAAAAGCAGTAATTTTGAATATACTCAAATGCTAACTAAATTATGATTTAGCCAAAGGTTTTAGTTGATTAAATAAAGAAAACAGAGTTAAAAAACTCAATGAACAGTTAACAGTTTAGTATATACGGCATGAATTAAATGTTAAGTTCAATAAAAAACTGAAATTTGTTTGTATTGAGTATAAATTCTCAAATTAATAATTTGGAGCATCAACTATAGCTCCACCTGCATCAAAAAGAGTAATTTGCTCTCCACTACTATCCAAATCCAAACCTGCATCTACGCAATCTGGAGTAATATTAAGTAAGGTGTTAGGGCTAGTGTTATTATATTTAGCAACTAAAAAATAACCACCTGCAGGAATATCTAAATTACTACAATTACTTGCTGTTAAAGCAAGGTTAGGAGTTACAGAGTCACCAGCATTAGCCAAAACAAAGTCAGTTATATTCTCATTACTAGATCCAGGGTTGTAGATCTCTATCCACTGATCGGTATCAAGAATAAAATTACCAGCCCAATTAATCTCAGTAATAATTAATTCACTATCAGAATCAGCAGATGGAGTAAGGATTATATCGTCAGAATAACTCTTAACAACCAGTTCTGAATTTCTAATTTCTACGTTTACAGTCTTAAGTCCGGTTGTAGCTGAATCTAAATCCCAAGTTTTGGTTGAACTATAAGGCTCCCAATCAGACCAATTATTTCCTCCATCATTGCTAAATCTCATTTCTGTGGCTAAAAAGGCTTCACCATAGACATATAAATTAACTGTAGCCGAATTAGTTTCGTAAGCTTCGTTATTAATTACCAAAGGGTAAGTTTGGTTACGACAACCAAATTTGTTTACCCAGTAATTATCAAACCCACCATTATCTTCATATCCATAGCCTATACCAATTTCACAAAAACCAAAGTTAAAACCACCAACTGGGCCAACAAAATAACCATCAAGAATATTATACCTATGAATATCACTTCCCATCCAAGAAGAAAAAACATCATCCGGAGTTGCCTGACCAGCAGCTATATTTTCGCCGTATGCACTATTAATATAGCCAAAATAATTCATTCTACCATGCACAATTCTATTAGGCACCCAATGGTCTACAAAGTCTGGATTAGTAGTAGTCAAATTAGAAGGTTCGCTGTGACTTAACAAATCCTCAATAGCTAATAATTGTGCAAACCACATAGAAGATTCTTCTAAGTTACTGTTGATTTTAAGAGGTGCTAAGTTATATGGAGCTTTGGCTCTTTCTTGGTTGATTAAAAAGGCTAACTGGTGGGCATATTCTATAGAGTTAGGATGATTTTTAGTTTTGTAATCATAATGTAAAAAAGCTTCGGTTGTGACTGGTTGGAACAAAAAACTAAATCCAAAAATGGAAACTAAAGTAAAAATAAATAGAATTTTTCGGGTTATTTTTTTGGTGGTGTCTTTTAGCATTTGTTTATATTAAAGTTTATATATTCCAAGTTTAATTTTAAGTTCATTACTTGTCAAGATAAAGTAAAAAGGTAAATTTTTATCAAGAAAACTGATTTTATAGAAAATATTATTTTTCAATTTTAATTTCTCCTAGATTATTTATATTGAGTGAATCTTCTAGTCGATACTCACCTACTCTAACTCTTGTTAATTCAGTTAAATAGCCTCCAGCCTCAATTAACCTACCTAAATCTCTAGCTAGACTACGAATATAAGTTCCTTTTGAGCATTCTATAATTGCCCTAGCATAAATGAAATTAAAATTTTGTTTTTGTTCTAAAATTTGTTCTGAGATTAATCCTTTATCTAGACCAGGGTTTACTTGGTTTTGGATTTTGTTTAAATCGTCTAAATTAATTTTATTAAAATCAACAATTTCAAATTTATAAATTTCAACTTCTCGTGGGGGCATCTCAAAGTCTTGGTTTTTTCTGGCTAGTTTGTAAGCTCTTTTTCCTTTGATTTTTAGAGCCGAGAAGTGCGGTGGAATCTGTTTAATTTTACCTAATAAATTATTTTTGACTAATTGGTCTAAATTTTTTTTATTTAAATCAGAATCTAAATTCCAAAACTTATCTGGCCAGAATTCAGCATCCAAACTTTTGGTCTCAGCACCCAAAATAAAATCCATACAATATTCTTTGATTCCATCTTGAATTTTTTCTATTTTTTTAGTATCTTCATTCGTGGCTATGACTAAAACTCCAGTAGCTAAAGGATCGAGAGTACCAGCATGCCCAACCTTCTTTTGTTTGAGAGTATATTTAACTTTTTTAACAACAGCAAATGAACTCCAGCCTTTAGGTTTGTTGATATTTAGAAACATTAGTTTTTATTTTTACTAGCTTTTCTAATCTGTTCAATTCTTTTAAGGACTAGATTGGCTTCATTTAGAGTTATTTCTAAATGATTTTTTTGCCCTTCATTTATATCTATTAATAAATTATTATTTGAGAAAGCCATGCATTGATCTCTAAGAACTTTGCAAAGTTGGTACAACTCTTCGCTATTTTTATTTATTTTGTGCGGGTTATTTATCAAATCTTTACTTGCTAAAAATACTTGCTAAAAAATCTTCTATTTTTTTAATCTGAGAATTTATTCTACTAATTAGCCCTTCAATTGATGTGTAGTAATTAGATCCATCAGGATTAATAATCATTATTGTATATTAATTTTTGTAATCAAATTTTATAGTAGGACTAAACTTAGTTTAATCTGGAAGGTATTTTGTGGCTTTTTAAGATTTGAAAATGTAAATTTTGAAAGTGAATTATATATAAGTGTAACTGGCATTATCTGTACATAAGTAAAAAACTACTACGTTTGTTTTAAGAAGGTTCTTCTTCGTATTGGTTTTCTTTAATAACTTGATTAATTTTGTTTGTTTGAAATAACCAATATTCTAGATAGCTATTTATTTTACTTTTTATTACATTTAAAGGCACTGAAGACATATTTGGTTTTGTTTTTAGTTTAATTTTTTTATTAAAAATAACCCTCCAATAACGACCTGTGTTCCTATTTTTTATCATGTATTTAATTTCTAAAGCAACCTCACAACCACCTCTAATAACTAAACCTGAATTGTTTCCACCCCCTAAATTTAAAATTTTAACCCTATTTGGATATTTTAAATCTAGTAATTTATCTAATTGAACATTAAGTTCGTCAAGCTTAAAAATTTTTTCAAGACTTTTGTAAAAACTTATTTGATTTGCTCCTCCTTCTTCTTCTACTTCTTCTACTCCTCCTCCTAAGTTGTTTTCATTTATTTTTGAAGTATCAAAACATTTTTCTAAAAAAGACAATATCTCTTGCAATTTATTTGGCAAATCTACTTTTTTTTGTGGATATTCTGCGTTAGTCAATTTGATTAATAAATTAACTTTTTAAAATTCAAATTCAATCATTACTGGGCAATGGTCACTGCCTAAAATACCATCAAGTATTTCACATGATTTAAGATTTTTAATTAAAGTTTGGTCAACCAAAAACATATCAATTCGCCAGCCGACATTTCTATCTCTGGCCCTGGTTATCTGGTCCCAGTAAGTATATTTATCGCTTAAATTAGGATAAAAATACCTAAATCCATCAACTAAATTTAAACTTTTGCCTTTCATTTGTTTGGATAAATCCTGATATAAATCTTCAGAGACTTGGTAGTGACTAGTCCAGTATTCTTTTTTATCGTAGTCTTTTTTTGTTTGATCTTTGACCCCTAAAAGCCAACTCATAGCTAATCTTTCTTCTGGGAGGCAACCTGTGTTTTCTTTGTTTTCTTTTGGCCTAGCCAAATCAATATCAGTAACAGTAGTATTAAAGTCCCCAGTCAGGATCAGGCTATAATCTTGATTATGTAAAGCAATTCCTAAATCATAAATTTGTTTATAAAATTCTAATTTGTAGTCAATCCTGTACTGACCTCGACCACCTTGTGGATAATAACAATTAATTAAAGCAAATTTGAGCTTATTTTTTTTAAATTTAGTTACTATAACCCTACCTTCTACATCGAATTTGTTGATACCTAAACCTATTTGCGGCTTTACTTTTTTAGACCAGTCAGTGGAAGATTTATATCCAGTCAAAACTCCACTGTAACCCTTACGACTAGTTGCTGATTGCCAGTTCCAATAGTATTCTAAAAGCTCTTGTTTAATTTTTGATTTATTTGGTTTAGACTCAGTAAACAAAGACTCGTCAAAATTATTAGCAAAAGTAGTCGAATATCTATGAGCTAAATCTTTAATTACCTCATCTACAGCCTTGGTCTCTTGAAAACAAAAAACATCGACATCAAGCTCTTTGATAACTTCCCATAAACCTTTTTTAATACTAGCTCTTATACCATTTATATTCCAAGTAAGTAGTTTCATAAAAAAAATTAATAATAGACCTCTTGCATTAAAAATTAGTTTGTTTGATTAAATCAATCTAAGCTAGGAATTTTAACTAAATTTTATTTTTTGTTGATTTTTAGTTTATCTTTCAAGAAAAGCTTGTTTTACCACAGGAGGCTTAATCTCCAAAAATTTATTTTTATATTCTTTGGGTTAATTTTTTATTTTATATTATTCTAGTTATATAGTTTTTGCAAAATTGTTTAAAAAATACTAGTTGTATTGTAATATTTATACTCAAATTAATTAAAATTAGAACTTTTTGAATTTTTAAATATTTCTTTTTGATCTTTTATTAAAGCTAATTTATACTAAACTGTTAACTATTTAGTAAGTTTTTCTGACTGTGCTTTCTTTATTTAAGGAAATTAAAACCTTCATTTAAATCATTATTTAGTTAGTATTTGAGTATAAACCAAAAACTTGGCTTCAAAAAACTGAAACTTACTTTATGGTGAGCATATAATTTTATAAAAGCTAAAATAAAAAATAAACCCCATAAAAGGGGTTGTCAATTAGAAGTTAAATGTTTAGGCTAGATTTTTGTTTTTTGATCTAAAAATATTAGCAATTACTTCAATAATCAAAATTATAAAGACAATAGCAGCTAAGGAGATTTTTCCCAAGTCGATTGACCCTCCTCCAGTTCTAGGTGTTTTTGGAATTCTAGGAGTTGTTGGCTTTGATTCTTTTTGACCTTCGCAACCAGTAGTTTGGATATTTCTTTGATAAGTTTGAGTTGCACTTAGACCTTGATTGGTTATAGCTGTAGTCTCTATAGTATAGGAACCATTAGATAGACTTTTTAGATTTAGCTGAAAATTAGTTTGCATAGACTTACCAAATTCTGGACTTACTCTTGTAAAGCCTTGAACCAAATTTCCATCTTTGTCACGAATATTAATTATGATTTGATCAATAAATCCAAAATTTGTTGATGCTGTACCAAATAGAGGGCCTCCACAAACCACTGGATCATCTAATGTAAGCTCGATATTTCTTTGTCTTACACCAATTGTTACTGTTGAATCATCGTTAGAAGTATCAGGATCAACTTGATCTTGATTGATTTTTTCTAAATTATTAGTGATTAATTGCCCGTCAACATTTTCGTTAATTCTAACAGTAATTTCTAAAATAGCAGCTTCGCCAAAATTTAGAATAGGAATGTTCCAAATTCCAGAAACAGGATCGTAAACACCTGAGTTAGTACTATTAGAAATATAACTTACGCTAGCTGGTAAAATATCTCTGTAATTAATATTTGTAGCCGTAGCTGGGCCATTATTAACAACAGTTAGAGTATAGATAACTTCTTGGGTTGGATAAGGGCTATCATTATTTACAGATTTAAAACTAGCTATATCTGAACCACTTAAAGTTACCTCAATTAAAACAAAGTCATTGTCGTTAGCGAGATTAGAATCATTTTGATCACTAGAGATTTTTCTTAGATCGTTCCTGATTGTCTGTCTTGCTGTACCAGTATTTACAGTAGCCTCGATAGTTAGAGTAGCAGAGGTGTTTGGAGCCAAATCACCGACTGTCCAAATACCATTTGTTGGATTATAATTTCCTTGACTTGGGTTTGCAGATACAAAACTTAGACCAGCTGGTAAAATGTCTTCATAAATTACATTAGTTGCTGTAGTATTACTTACGTTAGGTAAGTTTTCTACTCTTAAAGTATAAGTAATAAGCTGGCCTTCTTGAGGGTTAGTGATATCTACAGTCTTGATTCCTCTAAGGTCAACTTGCCTTTCTTGTGGGGTAATTACTGCTGAAGAGTTGTCATTATTTGGTCTAGAATCATTTTGATCAGCGGATACTTTTGTTAAATTATTAACGATTGGACTACCAAAGACTATGCTATTAACATTTGCAACAATTTCCATAGTTACAGATTGGTTAATGTTAAGAGTTCCAATATTCCATTGACCAGTTACTTGATTATAATTTCCTTGACTTGGGTTTGCAGATACAAAACTTAGACCAGCTGGTAAAATGTCTTCATAAATTACGTTAGTTGCTTGATTAGGACCAAAATTACCAACTTCTAGTAAATAAGTAACTGCATCACCTTGAAATGGTTCAGTATTACCAAGAACGGTTTTTGATGAGTAAATATCAGCTTCAATAGTTCCTGGAAAGATGCTTATAGAACTATTATTATCTGTAGGATCGTTATCAACTTCATTAAGTTGAGTATTTATCATTGTATTAGTAATTGGTGACAAAGCAGTTGCTCCTGGATCTACGCTTACTTGAATTTCTAAAATAGTTTCAAAACCATTATTTAACTCTCCAATGTTCCAAGTTATAGTTCTAGTTGCTGGGTCATAAGTAGCGTTAGGTTGATTAAGGCTAACAAAGGTTACTCCAGCAGGTAAAGTATCTTGATAAACTACTCCAGTAGCTCTATTTAAACCAAGATTAAATACTCTTAAAGTATAAGTAATAGTTTCACCTTCAGATGGGGTAGGATTATCTACAGTTTTATCAGCAAGTAAATCTACCAATGCAAAGGGGTTAATACTAACTGAATCATTATTATCGTTAGGACTAGTATCAGTTTGATCAGCGGAGTTAAATTCTAAATTATTAGTAATCGTAGTTCCAGCTGTACCAGAATTGACAACAACATTTAATTCTAAACGAGCATTCTGATTAGGATCTAAAGTTCCAATATTCCAAATACCTGTAGTTTGGTCGTAGCTTCCTTGAGTAATTAATCCAAGACTATCAAAAGTCACACCAGCAGGTAAGACATCAGTATAAATCACATTTGTAGCTTGATCTTGACCATTGTTTTCTACTCTTAAAGTATAAGTAATAGTTTCACCTTCTCGTGGAAAAGCGTTATTAACAGTTTTGGTAGCAGCTAGATTAATACTATCATTAATTGGGGTAATTACTGCTGAATCATTATTATCGTTAGGATTAGTATCAGTTTGATCAGCGGAGTTAAATTCTAAATTATTAGTAATCGTAGTTCCAGCTGTACCAGAATTGACAACAACATTTAATTCTAAACGAGCATTCTGATTAGGATCTAAAGTTCCAATATTCCAAATACCTGTAGTTTGGTCGTAGCTTCCTTGAGTAATTAATCCAAGACTATCAAAAGTCACACCAGCAGGTAAGACATCAGTATAAATCACATTTGTAGCTTGATCTTGACCATTGTTTTCTACTCTTAAAGTATAAGTAATAGTTTCACCTTCTCGTGGAAAAGCGTTATTAACAGTTTTGGTAGCAGCTAGATTAATACTATCAGCAAAAGCATAAATTACCGTACCATTATTAGAACCAAAGTCCTCTGTATTACAGATACCTCTAGTTGTACCTAATTCCCAAAGATAAGTATTTCCGTCATTGGCAGTAATATTATCAGGATTAACTCCAGTATCACAATTGTGTGTAATTCGAGATTCGATAGTATCTAAGTTTCCAGAGCCATCATAAGAATTAGTTCCTCCAAACTGATCACTAATAGCTACGATACTAGTATTATCGTTAGATTGAAAATAAACACTAGTTAAATTATTAGTAAAAGTGTTGTTTTGCAAGGGTTGAAAGCCACCATTTCCAATAAAATAAATTCCATTTACATTGTTTTCTAAATTATTTCCGTTAATATTTACAGCAGAGAAGTTATTTAGATCTCCATTGTCTCTAGCTGTTATACCTTTAGGAGAATTTGTAATTGTATTATTTAAAATATCAAGTTGAGAATTTCCAGGATTTGTAGCATAAAATCTTATTCCACCTTTTGTTGGGTCAGTACTAGCAGCATTAGAAATAAGGTTGCTTTCAATAACTACATTAGTAATAGGATTAATCAAATCTGCTACTTGGATTGCTTGCGAACCAGTAAGATTAATGTTGTTATTATTGATATTTGTGTTATTAACTCCGTCAAGCGAAATACAGCTGTAATTAATATTGTTACAAGTATTATTACTAAAAGTACCACCATCAGAATTATATATAAATATAGCACTATTAGAAGTAGCAGATGTACCAATATTAGTAAATGTATTATTAGAAACACTTATGTTTGATTGAGTAACTGAGTTTGTCCTAGCATAAATTCCATAATAAGAAACATTTTCAAACTGATTATTAATTATCCTTAAATTATTTGTATTACCTACTATCTGAATAGCTGCAGGATAAGAAGTGTTATTTCTAAAATCTAGCCCATCAATAAGTAGATTTGTAACTCCGTTTTCTATAAACAACTGAGTATCACCAGTAAGGTTAGCATTAGAGCTAGTTCCAGAACCTGTAAGAGAAGTTATAGTTAAGTTATTTTGAGTAATTACGATTGCCCCTTCATTAATATAATCAGCATCATCAACTACAATTACATCGCCATCTACCGCTGCTGCCACTGCTGCACTCAAACTAGAAAAACAACCACCATTAGGTAATACGATATTGCAATTAGCTGGATTTGGAGTAACTACAAAAGTAGTAAAATGATTGCTGTTAACTATTACTTGGCTACCTTCGACTATTGAGTCGATTGACTTGTAATTAATACCATCTTCAGAATATTGTACCTTAGCTTCATTTCCATATGGATTAGGCAATTTTAAAGTATAACTAAAGTTACCATTTTCCATCTCAGTATCAAATTTGTACCCTGTATAATTTTTACCATTTAGGTTAACTGAAGCTTCTTCGATAGAAAGTGAAGGATTGTTTGTATTAGTATCAAGAGAATTAAATACAATTTTTACTGAATCGTTAGTTGCTATATAAGATTGACCTGTAGACAGACCGTTGTAAGTAATTTTGTTTTCTTGTCTTATAACTTTTGTTAGAGAGTCATCTTTATCCTTGTCTGCATCACTATCTGGAATAGGAATTTCAGGCATAGATTCTACCTTAGGATCACTAAATTGATTAGAATCAGAAGAATCTTTATCATTATCATATTCAATATTTTCCACATCTACTTCATCACCTGAACCTCTATATTCTACATCATCATCTCTTAGAAGTTTTTCAATACTAGGTAATTTACTAGCTTCAGCATTATCTAAAGTTTCGTTTATTGTGTTAAAGATAGCCGAACCAACTAAAGTCGTAATTAAAACGAACATAGATAATCCGAGCAACAAGAATTTAACACCCTTTTTTGAGTTTCTTTGGTACATATATTTGATTGTTTAACAAATTTTCAAACTAAATACCTAATAGCACATTTTTTTGCTATAGTCAATAATTTCTACCAAAAACAGATATACTTATAAAAGGCTTTTAAAAAAGAAAAATTTAAAAAATTAAAATAAAAATTAGACTAGCTAGTCTAAAAATAACTTAGATTAAAGTAGTAAAACTATTATTAAAGAAAGTAAAAATCTATAGACTATAAATATCGTAGTTGAGTTTTTGGCTAGGTATCTAAGAAGCCACTTTAAAAAAAATAATCCTACAAAATAGCTAAAAATTACAGCAAAAAATATAGAAACTAAAGAAAAACTAATTATTTCAGAGTCTAAATTAGAAATTTTAGGTAAAATACTTAGATTATTTTCTGAGACAAAAATAATTTTAAAGAAATCATAAAAACTAGAAATACCAATGGCTGGAATTGATAACAAAAAACTAAACCTGACTGACTTAGCACGATTGCGACCCAAAAATAAAGCCCCAGAAAGTGTAGCTCCGCTTCTGCTAATACCTGGTAAAATAGCTAAAACTTGGAAAAAACCAATAAACAAAACTTTTTTAAAAGTGAACATTCTAGTCTCTTGAGTTAATTCTTGATTGCTTTTATTTTGGTTATCTTTATCATAAATTGAGTCTCTACCGACCAGTAAGTCTAAATTTCTTTTTTGCTTAATTCTATAGTTATGTAATTTATCGGAAAAAAACATCATAATACTTCCCAAAATTAAAAATAAAGCTATCCAGAGTATATTTTCTCTAATTATATCAATGTAATCTCTAACCAAAAAACCAATTATCAAAATTGGTAAAGTTCCAATTATTAATTGAGCTATGAGTATATCTTTGGCTACATCGCTCTCGTCATCTAAGAAAAGATTTTTTGACTTAATCCAGTTCCAAGAATTTTTATAGAATTCAGTAAATTCTTTTTTTATGGTTGTTATTTTTATTAAGTGTTTAAATAAAAGGTTTAGATCATGCCAAAAATATTGGACAACAGCAACTAAAGTGCCTAATTGAATTATGTTAGAAGTAGCCGAACCAAAGTCTTTACCAGTTATAAATTCAGAAATTAGTCTCATATGAGCAGTTGATGAAATTGGTAAAAATTCTGTAGCTCCTTGAGTAATTCCTAAGATAATTGCAAAAACTATTTCAGGCCAAAAATCAAAATTCATAATATAGCTAATATTGATTTTAGTATTACAAATGTCAACAATAATTTTGTTTAAAAACAAATTCAAAAACAAATTCAAAAACAGACTCCACCATGAGACTTTTTTATTAAACGTTTTTGACATAATAAAAATTAAAAGCCAATATATTAAAGTTATAGTTGTTTAAGGCTATAGAACAATTTGATTTTTTTAGAGTTGAAATAAAAATTTTGAAAGGTTCTAAAAAATACTTTTACTTACTCTAGCTAAATTAAGAAAGACTTTAACTTTTATACCTAAAACTAATCCAAATTAGGACTTTTTGAATTTCAAGCACCTCTTTTTGATATTTATTAGATCTAACAAAAATTCAGATCCTAAAAAAATGAAATTTGGTTTGGCTGATTATAAATAAAAGTTATCAAGTGATTTTGGTAGATATTCTTAAAAAATGATTAAAACTATACATTTTTAGTTATTTTAAAAGAAAAGATTTTAAAGAGGTTTTGCATGCTAACTTACAAATTAATTTAATAAACATAAAGACAAAAATAAAATGAACTTTTGTAGGCTCAATTTTTTTCTTATCAAGGAATATTTTTTAGTTTTATCTACAGCCTTTTTTTTGATAGCTGCGATTATTCCTTTAGCTTCTTTTTCTCAAGCAAGTAGTAATTCTGATGACAAAAGATTAATTTTTATCCCTCAAGATAAATTTGAGTTTTCACCTCCTAGGTCAGAGGTTGTAAACATAGCCTCTCAGGAAATTACTTTAACATTAAGCGATTACCCTAAGATTTTTGATGGAGCTATTTGTAAATTTTCTGTTAAATTAATTGGTAAAAACGAAGATCCAGCATCTCAAAGTTTTAGTTCTCAAGTACTTAACAACAGAGGTGAAGACAAATATAACGGTTCTTGCTCGACGACTTTACCGCCTCAAGGTAGAGATATTTATAAAGCTTATTTTGAGATTAGGATTCAGAACCCAGATGGAGATTTTTTTGGTGCAGATATACAATATATTGATAATCTTCAAATTGCTGAGGAGTTAATAGATTTTGATAATTACGAGTTACCTAAAAATCTCTACATAAAACCAAGAATTGATATTTTATCTTCAAAACGACAACCTAACTTAGGTGAGACTACTGAATTTCAGTTTGCTTTTAGTAATGATAATGATTACCCAATCAGAGATTATAACGTAAAAGCTAGTATTGACGAACAAAAAATAAAAATTGACTGCTCTTCTATTTATGAAACTAACCAACCAATTCAAGAAGAAACTTTGAGTAATAAATTTTTTGATATTTTTTCTGTTAAGACTTTAGCTCAAACGGGCAACTTAATTGTTAATGATTGTAAAGATTACGAGATGGATTTGACTTTTAGAGAAGTAGCCAAAAAAAAACCAGCAAGGGTTAATTTTAAGGGTTTAACAGAAAAAGAAGGCTTAGTTGAAATAAATTTTGCAACTAATTTAGATCAGGGTAGTCTTGGAGGAAATACAAAAAAATCAATTACTATCGTTCCTAAAGCACCTATCGAAGAACCTCTAGCTAATGATAATCGCTGGATTTATTTTTTAATTTTGATTGCTAGTTTGATAGTAGTTTTTGTAGTTGTAAGCCAAGGTTATAATTGGTATACAATTAGAAAACTAAAAAACAAAAAAAACTTAGAGATAAATAATTAATAAAATTACTGTTAGCTTTTGAGACATAGGACAAATTTTAAATAAATAGATTTGTAAAGCCTCCAAAAAACTACCCTAAAATCAATACTAAACAGAAATATCGAAGTTAAATACAAGCAATAAATTTTTTATTTAAAGGTAATAGTCTTATTCTAAAACTTTTTTCTTGATTAGACTATACTTAATCCGTTTACTCTTAGCCTAAATTTAGCTCTTCATAAAGAAAAACCACTTATTTATAAGCTAAGTTCTTAACGGGTAATTACCTAAATTCTTAGCAGGTTTCACGGTTTAATGATTAGCTCAAAAGATTGATTGCATCAAAAAAGATAAAATTGGCAATAAGATTTGAATTTTTAAGGCTACAGTTAGCTTGACGAGTTTGCCTAAAACCAAAAATTACCTTACTCTGAAGATAAACAAGAAAATTAGTTTTGTGCAACAGACTTATTATCCTAACCAAGATTATTCTACAGAAAATAGTTATTTTCCAGATCCTTATAATACTGGGCTACAACCAATATCTGTGATTCCACCTGAAGGTCTTAATTTAATCGAACTTGGAATTGTGGTTTTTATGATTTTGATTTTGATTATAGTAGGGACTTGGGGATTTTTTTCGCAAGCTGCCGAAATCAGAGATCAAAATAGAGAGGCTGACATTGTCCAAGTTATTACAGCCCTGAATAACTATTATCAAAACTCTAGTTTTATTCCCGGTGAAAAGTCATATCCAATTGCGGTTTGCTCAGGAAGACTTAATGAGATAGACTTCGAATATACCTTAAAACAGTACTTGACTGGAGCTAGAGTTCAATTTGACACTCATCCATATATTCTTCCAAAAGATTATCCCCAGGATAATTGGGGTTTGTACGCAACTACACTAAGTAACAAGAAGACTAGACTTAGAGAGTGTCCTAAAGTTTTTGCTGATTTATCTAACCCAGAAGCCAATATTTATAGCGATGAGACAAAATCATGTGAATTTGACATAGCTAGACAGCAGTATCGAAAGTGTTATTTGTATACCTCTTCAATTAACGGAGATTATTTTGAGATAGCTTATTTTAGTGAGGCTAGACAAGGATTTGTTATTTTTTCTAAATTCAGAGAAGATCCAGTAAGAACTAGCTTAGAAAGAATCTAGATGAGTGGCATACTTTGGCTAATTTTTATATTAAGTCATTATCATTAGTCTTATCTGAAAATTTTTCAATTTTTTTTCAATAAGATAAAAGTGATAGTTTGTGTAAATTTGGCACTTTTTATTTTAAAACAAACAAAAAATCAATATTTGTTTTGCCTTGAATATAACTTGATTTTTAACCCAGATGACTAATTCAAAAATACGATCAAAAAAAATAGTTTTATTAGGTTTTAGAGGTGTAGGTAAAACAACTTTAGCCAAAAGAATTAAAAATCAAATTGGAGTTAAGTGTGTAGATTTGGATTATCTAATAGAAAAAACCACAGGTAAAAAAATAAGCGATTTGGTTAAAGATTTTGGATGGGAGTATTTTAGAAAACAAGAAACCCTTCAACTAAAAGAAGTATTGAATAGTCCTGAGTCTTTAGTGATTAGTTGCGGCGGCGGGGTAGGGGTTAATTTTGTTGAGATTACAGATAAAATTTTTTTATCTCAATTTGGTTATGATTTGGATAAGGTCAGTGATTATGGAACTCTACAAAAAAAACTACTAGAAAATTACAAATACAAGTTTTTGATAACTTTAGATGAAGAAAAATTAAAAAAAAGATTAATAAAAATATATAAATATAAAGAAATGCAAGAGCAGAGGCCTAGTTTTGGTGGGTTGATAGAGTCTTATTTAGATCAAGTAAATAAAGATTTAGAAGTTTATGCTAAACGAGCTAGACGTTATAAGCATTTGACTAGGTTAAAAATTGACGGATCAAAAAGCCTGAAAAATCAGTTTGAACAACTTAAGGCACATTTAAACTAAGGAAGAAGAAAATATTCTTGCTTTTAAACTTTTTAAAAACTTTTATAAATTTAACTTTTAGAACTAAACTAATTAAAAAAACTTGCATAAAATAAAAAATATATTTATACTTTAATTAACATCTTTTTAAACTTTATCTGATAAACAATAATAAACATTTTTAACACAAACAAATATGTCTTTTTTAAGTAACTTTAATAATATTTTTAAAAATTCAATCAAATACTTCTCTATCTTAGCCATGGTATTTACTCTAGGTGCTGGAGTTGTAGCTATTCCTGGTGTAGCCCAACTTAATCTTCCTGGGTCAGAAGAGCTTTGTAGAGGGGATAACTGTCCTGGGGGTGTAAATGATAGCAATACCGATAATCTTGGAAGTGAGAGTGGTATTGTTAATGCAGTGATTAGCATAGCAAACTTCATAACTTTTGTTGCGGTAGGTATAGCTGTACTGTTTATTGTAATTGGCGGTATCTACTACATTACTGCTAACGGTAACGAAGAGCAAACTGGTAAAGGTAAAAGCATACTTGTTAATGCAGTTATTGGCTTGGTAATAGCAATTATTGCTTACACAATTGTGTTTGTCGTCGTACAAATCCTAGAAGGTGATTTCTTCGGTGGTTTCTTAGATGGATAGTTTTTTACATTACTACATACTTTTGCCCCTTATTGGGGCTTTTTTTATTTCAAGAGATCTCTGATTGCCGCAGCCTTCTCGAAGTCCATTTCGCCTACGGCTTTTTGCATTTCTTCTTCTAATTCATCTTTGGATAGGTATTTGAGATTAGAGATGTATTCTTGCTTAGCTTGATCAAAGTCAGCATAGACTTGTTTGGATTTTTTGAATTTTGTTTTGGGTGTATTACCTTCCTTCTGAACTGAATTATTTTGCTTACTATCTTTTCTTTTTGGCTCGAATCCGCTAGGTGTCCAGCTAGTTCCTGATTCGCCATAATCTTCATTTTTTTCTATTTCTTTTCTGAGATCATCAGTAATTGCCTGAATCTCCCTAACAACAGTTGTGGGAATGATACCGTATTTGTGATTGTGTTCTGTCTGAATATCCCTTCTTCTATCAGTCTCACTAATAGCATATCGCATTGATTCGGTAATCGTATTAGCATACATGATCACTGTACCCTCGACATGTCGGGCAGCTCTACCAATAATTTGAATTAGACTAGTTTTAGATCTTAGAAAGCCTTCTTTATCTGCGTCAAAGATTGCTACTAGGCTAACTTCAGGCAGATCTAAACCTTCTCTAAGTAGATTAATGCCGATCAATACATCGTATTTACCACGCCTTAGATCAGATAGAATGTCTATTCTATCAAGTGTTTCGACATCACTATGAATATAGGCAGACTTTATGTTAATTTGTTTAAAATAAATATCTAACTCTTCGGCAAATTTTTTAGTTAAAGTTGTTATTAGGACTCTTTGACCTTTTTTGACTCTTTTTCTAACTTCTTCCAGAACATCATCTACTTGATTAGTTACGGGTTTTAGGATTATCTTTGGATCAATTAATCCAGTCGGCCTGATAATAGCCTGAGATAGAGGTATGTCAATTTCTGGTTCTAGAGTATCGTTGATTTTTTTGATTCGACTATAAGCTTGTTTTGGGGATAGCTTACCTGATTTTAGGTTCTCTAGAATTTCTTCAATCTTGAAGTTTAGTTGGTGATCTTTCAGAAAATTTAGAAACTCTTGATCAGATATAAATTGCTCGGTAAGCTGCATGGAATTATTGATAGATTTATACTCAAATTAATCCAAATTAAGACTTTTTGAATTTTCAAATGTTTTTTAATGTTTATTTTAACTTAACTGAAACCAAATATTTAGATTCCAAAAAACTAAAGTTTCCTCTGCAGTGCGTTTAATTAGTTCTGTTCATAACTAAAAATAAACACTTAGTTTATGGCTTGAATATTGATAAAAATAATAAAGACTTTAATTTGTGTCAATAGCCTGTCCTCGGTTTACAACTTAACAATTAATAGTTTTATCACAAAACCTTACGAGTATGCAATTTTTTTCCTTAAATAAAGGAAAGCATAAGTTTTTTACAAATTCAGTATTTTTTTATAAAATAAAAATGCCTCAAAACCTATTTTTACTGTTGATTAATATCAATTTTATGGGATTAAAATTTTGTAAATCTGGATTATGGAAGAAGACTAACAATCAAAAAGTAGATTATTTCTCTAAGTTTTTGGAAAAAGGTTATTCACAAATTCAAAGTTTTTTACCTTCCTCTACCTAATTCCTCCAAGCCTTTTTTGACTGTTTCTACTAAATTATCTTCGTCCCAAGCTTTTTTGCGTTTAAGTCTGCTAATCGCCGAGACAATTTCTCCACGTTTGTAGCCTAAACCTCCTAAAGTATCTACAAAATCTACAGTAAAATCATTAGTCATATTAATATCTATAGCTTCGATTTTAGTAATATCAGCCCTAGCTCCTTTGAGCTCTAAAATAATTTTTTTGGCAGTTTTTGTACCTAGTCCTTTAGTTCGAGTAAGGATACTAGCGTCACTGGAATTAATAGCCTCAATTACTTTATGAACCCCAAGAGAATAGATTATATTAGCCGCCATTTTTGGCCCAACACCTGGTACTTTGATCAATTTTTCTACCCAGTCTCTTTCTTCAATATTTCTAAATCCGTATAGCTCTGGTATATCTTTAGCAATCTCCAAAAGAAACAAATCTACATTTTCGTTTTCCATGTAAGTCTCACTAGGAGAAACACTAACTAAATAACCAACTCCCGCAGGAACTTTTACTATGACTTTATCAGCTAGTTTGGCTACTACTTTTCCATTAAGATAGGCTAACATAATGATTTGATTAAATAATAAGATTGAATTTCGTTAGAGTGTCAAGAGTAACCAGTAAGTATACAAGACTTAACTTATTCCAAAAATAAAACATAGAGTATTTTTGACAAAATCATTTAAAATCAAAAACTGTATTAATTTTTTATTTGCCTATCTTATACCCAATCTTTTTACTATTACCCTAAATTTAGCTTTTTATAAGTAAATAAATCCTTGATTAAGGTAAATTTTTAACGGTTAATTGCCGTAATGATTAGCCCAAAAGAAGTATATTACCAAAAAACAACCTATTTTTGTTTTAAGCTAAAAAGTCTCAAATTTGTCCAAAACTAACACTTTGTTTTTTTAATAAAAAATAAAAATTTTAAAAAGGTTTTAGAGATAAGACTATTTTTTGACTTGACGGTATCAAAAATTAAAAGAAAATAAGTACATATGACTCTAGAACAAAAATTACTACGTTTACAAGAAATTCAAAAAATCTTAGAACAAAAAAAAGTTAGTCTTTCTGAGAGCATGCCATTGTTAGAAGAAGCTTACAAAATTAAATCAGAAATCGAAACAGAACTTTCTGAAATGGAAAACAAACTAACTAATTTAACTAAACAAGACGCAGAGTAAATAATATTTTTAATGCCTATATTATCTGAAATTAGCTACGAAGAGGTCTCTATTTTTGTTTTTTGGATTAATACTTATATAGATATTTTACATGGGTATTTTCCAATACTTAGCTTACTTGCTGGGTGGAGCTTATTAGAAGTATTTTTACCTCCCAAAAATAAATTTTACTCAGCTTTTGATAAATATTTTCACTATCTAAAGTTTGCTTTAATTAGTTTTTTGGCAATTATAATATTTACTCAAGGCTTGTTTGGTGGTTGTATAATACATATTCCTCAAAACTTGTCTGCTCGATTTTTTTTAGGCCGTAATTGGACTGAATATGGATTGTTTTATAGACAAAATATCCCTGAAAGTTTACATTTTTTACTTAGGTTATTTTATTTTATACTTGGACCTATGTTTATTTATTTTACTTACGAGTATTACCAAAAAAGAATTTTACACAAAGAACCAGAAAATATTTTTATAAAAAGTTATTTACAACTTAAAAAAAATAGTAGACATTTTATATCAAAATCAGATCGAAAAAACTTTAATTAGGACTTTTAATCTAATTATAAGAAATTTATTTATAACCAAAAGCTTTATTAAAAATTTATATAAATACAAAATAAAATTAGATTTTTTAAATTCTGATGCCAAATTAAAAACAAAAAATAAATAAAAATAGAAATATGAACAATCTTGAGATCGACGCTAAAGGTTTTAAAGGAATATGGTTTTTTCTTAAATGGATTCTTTTGTTTTTTGGTGTAATGCTTTTAATTACTCCATATATTTATTCTGAGATAATCAGCTTTATATATGCTAGAGGCAAGCTAAAAGAAGCTGTGATTGAGTTTTGTGATCAGCAGTCATCGGGATATAAATATTTTCGATTAACCAAAATAACTCAAGATGCAGCAGAAGCTAACTGTTTATATGAAAATTCAAAAAATAATTTATTTATTAAACTAAAAGAAACTCAAGACAAAGACTGGGTAGTTATATTTGAAAATAAAAGACAAGAAAAAGGTCAGCTTTATTGGCCATTTTATATTTAGATTTGCCAAGATTAGCAACTTAGGTTTTGATATAAAAAAATTGTGACTTTTAAGTTTTGCCCTAAATGCGGAAGCGACAAATTAAGACAAAAATCAGATAACTTATTAATTTGTCCAGATTGCCAGTTTGAATGGTATCAAAATCCCAAGCCAGCAGCTAATTTTGTTTTTATTGACGAGCAAGAAAGAATAATGTTAGGTAAAAGAAAATTTGAGCCAAAATCTGGTTTTTGGGGAACTCCAGGCGGTTTTGTTGATTTAGACGAAACTTTGGAAGAAGCTGCAATTAGAGAAGCAGAAGAAGAATTAGATCTAAAGATTGAGTCTAACAGATTAAGATATATTTGCTCAAAAAAAGACAGATATTTTTATTCTGGTTGTAATTATTACACCGTTGGAGCTTTATATGAAGTAAAATTAGACCAATCTGAAGTTTCTAAAATTACTCCTTCAGATGATGTTAGTGAGATTTTTTTCTTTGAGTTTAAAGATATTCCTTGGGCAGATTTAGCCTTTGATAGCACTCGAGATTCTTTAAAGTTATATTTTAGTAGTCAGGGCTTAGGCACAAAATCTTTAGAAAGTCTAAGAAATTTAATAGACAAGTTAGATAAAGATATTTTATATGATCTAAACAAAAGACAAAAAATTGTTAGACTGATTGGTCGATTCAAGATTGAAAATAACCTACCAATTAAAGACTCTAATAGATGGGAAAAAGTAAAAACTAAGTTAAAATTAGAATCAGAAAAGATAGGCTTAGATTGGATATTTGTGATTGATATATGGGAAAAAATTCACCAATATTCCTTACAAATCGAAAAAGATAATTAAATCAAATTATGATTATTGGTTTAGATCCAGGTACTAATTTAGTTGGATATGCCTTCGTAGAAGGAAATAAAAGATCTCCAAAAATTATAGATTATGGAGTTTTAAAAACTCAAAAAAGAGCCAGAGAGGAAATGCCGCAAAGAATTTTAGAAATTGCTAATGATCTAGAGATTCTTTTGGACAAATACAACCCTACAAAAGCCATAGTAGAAGATATCTTCTTCTTTAAAAACCAAAAAACCATAGTTTCGGTAGCTCAGAGTAGAGGAGTTTTACTTTATTTATTAATAAAAAGAGGCATAGAAATTCATTCTTTAACACCTCTGCAACTAAAACAATATGTGTGTGGTTATGGTAGAGCTACTAAAAGCCAGGTACAAGCTATGGTTCAAAAAGTTTATAAAATGAATTCTAAACCAAAACCAGATGATGCTGCTGATAGCTTGGCTATGGCTTGGCTTGGCTTAAGTTAAAATAATCTTTTTCATACACAGTTATTGTATAGAAACCATTTGAAATTTTTTACCAATTTAAAGTAAAAAGTAAAAATTAGTTTATAGCCGGTTTTGAAAAAAAAATCTAAGATACTAGGTTAAGAGTAGTTCTAAATTACAATTTTTAAAATAACTAAAACCTAAAAATCTTTAGTTTTAAGAAATAGTTTTGTCTCATAATCTAGATTTACAAAATTTTGATCCTATAAAATAGCTCTTAATCAACCTAAGAATAGTTTTTGAGATATGATTAATAAATAATTGAATAGCTTCTATAAGCATCAATATAGAATCGACTTTGACCAAAATCCCTAAAATTATTTAACTAAATATAAACAAATTAAAAAAAGTTGTTTTTTTATGTTTTCACAAAAATATGTCTAAAATATCTCCTGCAAAAAAAAGTACCAAGCCTAAAAAACTAAAAGGTTCTCAAGTTTTATTAAAAAACTTATATGAGACTGGAATAGATCTGATGTTAGGATATACTGGAGGAGCGATTATGCCGACTTTTGATCAATTGCCGAAGTACAATATTAAATTTGTGACTACCCGCCACGAACAAGGTGCAGGTTTTATTGCTCAAGGCTATACTAGAGCTAGTGGCAAGTTAGCTCCAGTTCTGGTAACTTCTGGACCAGGAGCAACTAATACAATTACAGCTGTAGCTGATGCTAAGATGGATTCTATACCGATGTTAATAATTTCTGGACAAGTAGCAACTGGGGCTATTGGCTCTGATGCTTTCCAAGAATCAGATATTATCGGCATGATGTATACTTGCACTAAATACGCATTAATGCCTCTTATAGCAGACGAAATTTCAGAAAGTATAGGCAAACTTTTGACTGTAGCTAATCATGGGCGACCTGGTCCTGTTGCTTTAGATTTACCAAAAGACGTTCAAAATCAAGAAACTAGCAATATCGACATACCTAAAAGTTTAGATTTACCTGGCCTACCATCTATTCCAAAACCTGATATTAAACAAATCAAAAAAGCAGCTGAATTAATTAATAAAGCTAAAAGACCAGTAATTTTGGCTGGGCATGGGATTATCTTATCTAATTCAAAAAAAGAAATTTTAGACTTCATAAATAAAACTCAAATTCCAGCAGGAATGACTCTACACGGTATTTCTAGTATTCCAGCTTCACATCCTCTGAACCTTGGTATGATAGGCCAGCATGGAGAAATCGAAGCCAACCGAACTATTCAAAATGCTGATTTGATTATCGCTCTAGGTATGCGTTTTGATGATAGAGTAACTGGCAAGTTAGAAGAATTTGCTAAAGAAGCTAAAATTATTCACTTTGAGGTTGATTATAGTGAAATCAATAAAAACAAACAAGCTGATATAGCTATTTATGGAGATTTAAAAGAAGGTTTAAACAATTTAACTAAGTTTGTAGACAAATTTCCAGTCTATAAGCCAGGTCAAAATTATTCTAAGACTATATCTAAAGCATCGAGTATTTCGCAATCGATTTTGGCAACTAGAAGCCAAGTATTTATCGAAATAGAGAGTAATCGCCAACTTTCAGCAAATAGCTATAAACATATTTTTGATTCTGGGTATGGTCCTAATAAGAGGCTCTTAATGGCTAGAGTTATGCACGAGCTATCAGATTTTACTAACGGTCAAGACAATATAATAGCTGACGTTGGTCAGCATCAGATGTTTGCGGCTAAATTTTATAAATATGAAAGATTTAATACTTGGTTTAATTCTGGCGGTCTTGGAACGATGGGTTTTTGTTTGCCAGCGGCAATTGGTGTAAAGCTAGCTAGGCCAACAGAAGAAGTTTGGGCAATTAATGGTGATGGGGGTTTTCAGATGAATATTCAAGAATTAGGTACAATGATGCAAGAAAAATTAAATATCAATATAATTTTGTTAAATAATGAATACCTAGGTATGGTTAAGCAGTGGCAAAATCTATTTTTTGATGATAATTTAGTCGAAACTGAACTTGATAATCCTAAGTTTGATAAAATTGCTGAGGCCTATGGAGTAGCTTATCGAATGGTCACTAAGGTAGAAGACATTAGACCAGCTCTAAAATGGGCCAAGCAAGAAAAAATGCCAACTTTGATTGAGTTTCTCTGTGACAAAGCAGAACATGTTTATCCCATGATTGCTAGCACAATGGGATATGAAGAAATGATAATTAACGAGGAAGATGCCAAGCGTAAACTTGGAATTAACTCTAAGCACGAAGCTCCTGGGTAAAGATTAACCATATGAAATAAACTAGTTTTGTAAATTTTTACTTTTAATAACCAAAAAACAGGTTATTGATTCGAGTATAGTTTTAATACAATTTGTTTTGAAAACAAAACTAATAAGTTTGACCTGCAACTCTTTTAAAGAAAGAAAATTTGTTAAGTTTAGTCCTAGTGTCAAATCTGATTATGGGAGGGGCATAATGCTCAATTTAAAAGAGTATATTAGTAAATATATCTCAAAATCTGGTAAAATATTTAATTTTTTTGATTAAATAAAATAAAAATGGAAATTTTAATAATTCAGTAGTTTTTTTGATAAAATAAGCAAAAATTATGTCTCAAAAGCTATTTTTTATAGCTGATTGATATCTATTTTTATAGGATTAAAGTTTTGTAAATCTGAGTTTTGGGACGAGACTAATTAAAAGGAAATTTAGAGACCCCTAGTGCAATCAAATTGACACAATTTCAACTTTCAACTTTTATATATTTTGACTCTAAAAATACATTGTATGTTTTTTACTTTAGCTTTTATTCAAGATGTTTATAGAAATATAGTTTATGAGCCACAACTGAATATTCTTTATTTTTTCTATCAGATAGTTGGAGACTTTGGCATAGCTATTATAGTTTTAGCTATTTTAGTAAATTTAGCTATTTTACCCATATTTGCCAAAAGCTATATTAATACTCAAAAAGCTAGAGTTTTACGACCTTTTATTCAAGAAATTCAAGAAAAATACAAAACTAAGCCCCAAGAAATGCTTAAAAGAATTAGGGCTTTTAATATTAAACATGGATTGAATAATAATTACACTTTTTTGGTTCTTTTTATTCAGCTTTTTTTTATTTCTGGACTTTATCTTTTGATTCGTGACGTCGTTAATGATTCTATCGATGCTGATTTATATGGTATTTTTTATGGCTCTGCTGAGCCTAATTTTAAAGACACAAACGGCCAAACTTTAGCTTTTAATCAAATTCCAGTTAGTGCTAGTTCGAGCGAGTATATCTTTTTTCCAATCTTAGTAGGTCTATTATCAATGTTATTTGGACTGTATACTTTTAGATGGGCTCCTAAACCAGAGATTCCAAAACTAAAAAAACCTAAGAAAAAAAATAAAAAAGACGAAGGAGAGTCTCTATTTGACCCAGAATCAATGCAAAAAAGCATGGAAATGCAATCAATTTATGTAATGCCTATATTTTTGTTTGTGATTCAGTTTAGTTTACCTGTTGGTCTTACTTTATATATGGCTACTTCTAGTTTAATGTCTTTAACGAGGCAAATAATCCTATCTAATTATTATGCTGGACGTACTGATGCTTTAGTTAAGCAAATAATTGATTCTGATCCAACAAGTAAAGACGACGATCCAAATAATAATTTAGAAATTACAGCAGATCCAGCAATTATAGCTTCTCAGCCAGTAGCTACCGCTATAGATACTAAAATATTAGAAAATGCAGTTGAAAATGTAACTAAAAAAAGAATCACCAAAAAAAGATTACCAGCAAAAAACAAAAAACTTGCAAAGAAAAATAGCTAATTTATACCTAATCAATCTAAAGAGTTCTTATTTTGAATTCATTTAGATATAACAAAAAATAAAACTTGAAAGAGTAACTTTTTATATTTATCAAAAACTAATCTATGAAGGTTTATTTAATTATAATTTATCTCAATTTGTTAGTTTTTTTAGTCCCTTGGATAGCTGACTTATTTTTGAATTATATTTTTGATTCAGAGCCTAATTTACATATATTAACTCTTATAATTGGAGGTAATAATTCTCAAGCAGTCTTTACCGGCAACCAATACTATAGGATGCTAACTTCAATTTTTTTACATGGTAACTTAACTCATATTACAGCTAATATGTTCTCTTTATGGCAGCTTGGTTATCCAGTTGAAATCGTATTTGGCAAGGCTAGATTTACCTTGATATATATTGTTAGTGGACTTACTGGTTCTTTTTTCTCTATTTTTTTTCAAAATCAAAACCTTAGTGTAGGCTCTTCTGGAGCAATTTTTGGTTTACTTGGCACTATATTCATTTGGTCATTAGTTAACAAAAAGTGGAATATATTAAAAATTGTTTTAATTAATTTAATTCTTAATATCTGGCTAGGCTTGGTAATACCTCAAATAGATAATTTTGCTCATCTTGGAGGTTTTATTGGCGGAATTATAGTTACTATATTTTTCCTTAAAGAGGCTAAAAAAGAGGCTAAAAAAAATATTATCTAAAACCAAAAGATTTTTAGAAGCTAATTTTCAACAAAGTATCTTTAGATCGTATACCCAATCCGTTTACTATTACCCTAAATTTAGCTCGTCATAAGGAAACAAATCTTTTTATTTAAGTTAAATTCTTAACGAGTAACTACCGTTATGATTAGCCCAAAGGGTATAAAGATAATTTAGATTTGAGTTTTAATAATAAGTAATTTGACAAAAAGATTACTAATAATCAATAAATTTGAGTTAATTAATTATAAAAAAACTCATTAAATAAACGTAAAACACTAAAAGTTATTACTATGGTAGCAAAATCAACAAATCCAAAAAAAACTATTAACTCTGCAGCTAAAAGTTCTAGTAAAGCAAAGACTTCGACGAATGCAAAGACAGTAAGTAAATCTAAAAAAAGTTCAAAAAATCTTAACTCAGAAGCAAAAAAACCCTCAACTAAAGAAGCTTCAAAGCAAGTTAAGTTTTCTACATCAAAATTAACTTCAAAAGCTACTGAAAGTTCTCGTGTAACTAGCTCAGTAAATAAAAAATCTACTAAAGATAGTTCAAAAAACCCTAAAATAGTACAAGATATGGTTAAAAGCCAAGAGCTAAAAAAAGAACAAACCAAAAAACTTGGTAAAACTTTTAATTCTCCTATTAATATCAAACTGGTTTCTTTTGGCGTTGCTTTATTACTTATATTAATTATTGTAACGATTGGTGGCTGGCTATGGTGGGCAGCTTCTCCAGCAGAGTCAATGAATAGAATGTATTCAGCTATAGAAAAGAAAGACTACGAAGAAGCCAAAAAATATATTGATCCTGAAAGCATCGGTGATAGAATTATAGACCAAACCCGCGAACTTGGTAATGAGATTACTGATGAACAAGCTGGCCAATATAAAGAAACCTTAACTGAAGATATTAAAAGAGCTATTAACGAAGGTAATTTTATGTTTGCTGAGCCTACAGACATAGAAGTTTATGAATCAGGTAAAGTCAAAGCCAAAATACAAATAATTCAAAATGGGGAAAAGTTAACTGGGTACTTTGAAAGAGAGGGTCTAAATTGGGTGTTTGTTGGCTACGATCTTTTTAGTGAATAACAAAATTGTAAATTTTTAAGCACTATTTATTTACATTTTCAGTTACAAAAAACCTCTAAAACTTGATTATTAAAAGGTTTTAGCAAATTTTGAGTTATAATCGAAATTAAAATTTAATTTTGTTGATATTTTATACTAAACTGTTAACTACTCAGTGAGTTTTTCTGACTCTGTTTTTCTTATTTAATAAAACTAAAACCTTCAGTTAAATCATAATTTAGTTAGTATTTGAGTATAGAACAAAAATGCTAGTAAAAACTTAGACTCCAAAAAAACTAAAATTTGCTTTGCGGTGAGTATGAATGTATGTTTAATTCGCTTTCAAAGTTTACATTTTTTTTAATCTTAAAAAGCCAAGGCTTTCGCAAAAAATCAATTTTACCACTAAATGTAGTTAGTTTATCTTGAAACTCATTATATTTTAGTTTCTTATAAAATTAATGGAATTAAAGTTATAAAAGCTTCACAATTGAATTAAGTTTAGCCTTATTATCAATGGTTACGGAATAAATATAACCACCCAACAGACAAACTAGACAAAAGAATAGTTTTTCTATACTTATTTATGCCTAGATATAATAACATGTAAGAACTAGTATCATATCGGCACAGAATAACTACAACAAATTAATTGCACCTTTTCTATTTCAAGGTATGACAGATACAGAATTAGTCATCTTTTGGGTAAAAAACTTACTACTGCCAGAATTACCAAATAATTCAATAATAGTTTGGGATAATGCAACTTTTCATAAATCACAGAAACTTAGAGAAATAATTGAAGAAGCAGGTCACACTATGGTATTTCTTCTACCTTATTCTCCAGACCTTAATCCTATAGAACATAAATGGCATGAATTAAAACAAAGACTTAGAACCTATTATGATGAAGGTGTAGATTTTACTGATAATCTGATTAGAGAGGTTAGGTATTTGTCTGGTTGGAGTATTGGTTAGCTATATATCATAAAATGGAAGTTTGACACTTTGTTTTTCATTGCCAATAATTTATACATGAACCAAAGCTTAAAATTATTTAAGTTAAAATCTAGATTATATTTAAATAAATTTTTATCTGGCCTAAGACATTATGTTTTTGGAATTTTTCTACTTCCATGGGTACTAGTTTTTGGTTATTTATTAATTATTAGTATAATTGTATTTTTTACTAAAGAAGCTAGTGGCATTCCAACCTTGAGTGAGAGCTTTAGCCAGATATTATCACAACAGGTTTCACTTTTCCGTTTGTGGGTAGAAGTCTTTATAATTATTTGTATAAACTATACTTTGAGTTTTTTTATTTCTGGTAAATATCTTAGAGTTAGGTATTTTTTCGTTATAACGAGCTTAGTTATTTTAGTTTTTTTTAGTTTTATTGGCTTACCATTTATTCAAGAAGCAATCAAACAACTCTAAAAAGCTTTATGCTAAAGCTAAAAAAGGAGAAAGAGTCTATGGGGAAATTAGTGGTAAGAGATATGTTAGAACAAGTATCATAAGTGCTTTAAATTCAAATAATCAATTAATAGCTGCCTTTTCTATTTCAAGGTATGACAGATACAGAATTAGTCATATGGTGGGTAAAGAATCTTCTACTTAAAGAATTACCTAAAAATTCAATTATCATTTGGGATAATGCTACTTTCCATAAGTCAATTAAGCTTAGAGAAATAATTGAAGGACATGGTCACACTATGATCTTTCTTCCTCCCTATTCACCTGACCTTAATCCAATAGAACACAAATGGCACGAGATGAAACAAAGGCTTAGAACATTTTATGATGATTCAGTAGATTTTATAGATAATTTGGTTAGAGAAGTTAGAGTAATGTCTAGTTAGAGTATGGGTTAGCTATAAATAGCAATTTCACATTCGACTTAAACAAGTTATTAGATATTAGCCTTGTCCTATAAGTCAAATTCACATAACTTTGACCCGCAAAATAGGTATTAATCAACAGTAAAAATAGGTTTTGAGACATGATTAATTGATATATTAAAAATATTTTTTTACAAAAACTAAAAAATCTTAAAAAATACAAAAATGAAAGTGTCTAAAATAAAAATTCAAAATTATCAGCAATTTGCAGATATAAAATTAAATTTAACCTACCCCAAAGATCATAATTTGGCTGGCAAACCTTTACAAAAAATATGCCTCATCGGTCCAAATGGTATAGGTAAGACTAAAATTTTAGAATTAATATATAGTTTTTTTGAAAGAAAAAGAGGTATCTGCAAATATGAAAATTCTAATCAGGTAGCAGAAATTGAACTAGATAACAAAGACACTTTTTATCTTTATAAGCCAAACCCAGATTGTAATATAAATGAGTTATTGCTTGGAGAAGAGTCAATAAAAAATTTTAATCTAAAATATAGTAGACTAACTAGTCAGTCTAAAGTATTTTTTTCTGATCAATTAACTAATTTCAAAACAGGAGAAATAAAAAGTGTAAATTCTGTAAAAGATGCTTTTGAAAATTTTAATCTAAAATATTCTCAACTAACTTCAACTGAAGCCAAACAGCCAAGCGAAATAGTTTTACAAAATATCAAGAATAAATTCTATGAATATGCAGAAAAAGTAGTTAATTATCGAGATCAAAAAGTAGAAAATAATTTTTTAAAATTACAAAAGATATTTAATAATATATTTAGCGAAACTGGTGTCAAATTAGAAAAAGTAGAAAATTTACAGTTAGTATTTAGTAAACAAGGTAAGGAAATGATTTATGATAGATTGTCTTCTGGAGAAGACCAAATATTTTATCGATTAGTTTTTTTGGCTTCCTTAGAACTTCAAGATTCTATTATTTTGATAGATGAACCAGAGAACTCTCTATTTCCAGACAAACAGAAAGCTATAGTTGACTGGTATTTAAATCTTACTAATTCTAAATTTTCTAATCAGTATTTTTTTGCCACACACTCACCTTTAGTTGCTAGTCAATTCGAGCCTTGGGAGATCTTTGCTCTTGATATAGGTAGTGATAAAAATACAATCCTCTTAAAAGAAAAACAAGAAAAATTAGGAAGCATAGGTTATAGTAGCGACGAAATGCTACAAAAATGGTACGGCGTAGACCCTCGAAGGAAAGATTATTATGAGGCTATGGAAAGGTTTTTTTATTTGGAAACCAAAACGACTAAGAGTCAAGAAGAAATAAAAGAGCTACAAGATCTAAAAAACGGCAATCATCCTAAATATGGTCAAATTCTAAGTAAAAGTGTTTATTTTAGTAATTAATTATGTGGAAATTTAAAAGAAAAACTTCGCCTAAAGTTCTTAACAAATATCAATCAGAAAAAAGTAAAACCTGGAAAAGAGTTTCTGTAATAGATAAAAAAAGAATCATGGATGCAATTAATTCTAGCTTTGCAAATTTTGATACTAGATTTACTAATATTTGTTTTTTTACTGAGTTAAAGATTAAGTTTGGTAGTGGCGAAAATACTAATTCGATAGAACATTTTAAACCAAAAAGTCAATTTCCAGAACTTACTTTTTCTTGGAACAATCTTTACATTTCTCATAAAGACTGGAACATGGTTAAAAATATGAATATAGATAGTAACTTTAGAATACCAAAAAAAACTTGGGATGAATGGTCAGAAATAGTTGAAAAAAATCATGAATATTTTACTTACCAAAAAATCGCTAAGGGTATAGTAATTAAACCAAAAGATTCCCTAGAAAACAAGCAGAAGGAAAAAGTTGCTGAGTTTATAAGACTTTTTAGACTCAACTCTTTTAATTTAGGAAACGAAACGCTAGTAGAAAAAAGATTTAGAGAAATAGAAGAAATGAAGATTAAAGGTATAAAACATGAAAATTTTCCTTCTTTATTAGCTTGGTTAGAATTAGACTAATTGGTCTAAATTTTTCCAGAGTCAATTTGATTTCTAATTTCCTCCATTAGCTCAAAATAAAACTCAAGGTTATTGAGTGTAGCTAGTCTATAGGCTAAGATTTCTTTAGCTTTAAATAAATGAGATAAATAAGATTTTGTGTAATTTTGTAATTCAGGGAATATTGAGTTACTTTTTATTGAAGAAAAGTCATACTCAAACCTCTTTGATTTTATTTTTATGGTTTCGTATTCAAACCTGCTTTTATCTAACCAGACAAAGAGTGATCCATGCCTAGCATTACGAGTTGGATATACGCAGTCAAACATATCAATCCCTCTTTTTACCATTTCTAAAATATCTTTTGGGGTACCAACGCCAAGTAAATGTTTTGGTTTATCATCTTCCAGAACTTCTACCTGATTAAGCACTTGGCTATACATGACTTCTTCAGGCTCGCCACCCTGAGCAACTCCACCTATAGAGTATCCAGCAAATCCAAGATCACGGGTTAACTCAGCTGATTTTTTTCGTAAATCAGGAAATTGAGCTCCTTGAGGTATACCAAACAAAACCCTGTCTGACCGAGAATTTATAGAGTTATATATTTTTTTGGTTCTTTTAGATAAGGATTTTTTGTATTTTCTTAAAGAGTGGTAATGATAGTCACCATTTTTATCTGGCTTTGGTTTTTTAATAAACTCTTCCTCTAAAATACTTAAAGCAATTTCAGAAGGCTTCTTTTTTAGTTTTTCAAATTCTTTTTTTGATCTTTCAGCCCATCTAAGAGTTCTTTCCATAGCAGATTGAGCAAGTCTCTTATCAGAAATTGCATCGACTACTTGGTCTAAAACTAAAGCAATATTTGAACCTAGAATAGTTTGTATTTGTATTGATTTTTCTGGAGTTAGAATTCTGCGTTTTCCAGTTAGTGAATCTCTGAATATAACACCTTCTTCAATAAATTTTCTGTCTTTTGTTAAGCTCCAAGCTTGAAAACCTCCAGAATCTGTTAAAATAAACTTTTTCCAATTTACAAAATTATGTAAACCCTTAGCTTTAACCAATGTTTCCATTCCTGGCTTTAACCATAAATGATAAGTATTACCCAAAATTATAGAAGCTTTTAATTTTTCTAAATCTAAATAACTTAAGCTCTTAACGGAACCTAAAGTACCAATAGGCATAAATACAGGTGTCTTTATTTGTTGACTTCCAAATGTGATTTGACCATTTCTAGCTAAGCTTTTTTTAGATTTATTTTTTATAAAAAAAATTTTTTTTTGCATACTAAACTTACTATTTTTTCCTATCTTATAGGATTTATTTTAAATAAAACAAACTTTTGTTGACTAAAGAAAAGCTAAAAGGTATACTTAATTAATGAACCTTTTTAGGTCAATTGTAAAAATACAAATGATTAGGCAATTTTAATTATGCAGACTGGCCAATTAGAAAATTTATTTAAGATTCTCAAAGAGTTTGAGTTAGCCTATAGTTTAGGTCAAGAATTAGAGGAACAAGACTTAGAAAATATAAAGTCTACATTTTCTCAAATAATTGATAATAAATAATAATTGCTTTTCATTAATATTTTTAATAGAGGGTAGGGAGTAGATAAAATAAACATTTTTACTTTTTACTTTTTACTTTTTTGTCAGTGCCTTCTCCTTGAAGGTCTCTTAGAATTTTTTTAATCTGCCTAGATACAGAATTACTCCTAACCCAACCTAGCCAATCTTGTTTTGGCTCTTGTTTTTTGTGAGTTATGATCTCAACAATATCTCCATTTTTTAATTTAGAATTTAACTTTGATATTTGATTATTAATCTTAGCCATAGATGCATGTTCTCCAATCTCTCCGTGTATTTTAAAAGCAAAATCAATCGGAGTAGCTCCTTTGGGTAAGTTTATAGCGTCGCCTTTTGGAGTTAAGACAAAAATTCTATTTTGGTAAACGTTTAGTTTGACATGTTTAAGATAATCCTGAGCTGGCATTTTACTTTCTCCAAGATCGACTAAATCCCTAATCCACTTAAAGTCTTCAGTCTTAATTTCTTGATCTTTGGTAGTACTTTTTTGTTTGTATGACCAGTGTGAAGCGATTCCAAATTCAGCAAATTCGTGCATTTTTTGAGTTCTAATTTGAAATTCAAAAGTACTTTTTGTTTCTAAATCATAAACGGTAGTGTGAATACTTTGGTAACCGTTTGTTTTAGGTTTTTTAATATAGTCTTTAACCCTGTTTTCCATGTAGTCAAAATTCTTGTGTATTACGGATAAAACCTGATAGCAGTCAGCAATTGAGGGACATATTATTCTTAGAGCAATTAGGTCAAAGATTTTATCTGCAGTTTTATTTTCGTCATGCATCTTACGAAAAACCGAGTAGTATTTTTTTGGCCTACCTAAGATTTCTTTAGATTTACATTTTTCTTTTTCTAGTATTTTATTAGTTTTTTTTATTAGTTTTTGTACAGTTTTTTCTCTAGATTTGATTTCTAACTTGGGGTGTTGAATGAATTTTTTGTACTCTTCTGGGTAAGCATAAGGAAACGCTAAATCTTCGATTAAACTACGAAACTTGCTAATTCCTAATCTTTCAGCAATTGGAGCATAGATTTCTAAGCTTTCTAGGGCGATTCTTCGAGTTTTGTCTGGCCTATCTTTGTGCAGTGATTTAAGTGTTTCTAAGTTATGAATTCTGTCGGCTAACTTAATAAAAATTACTCTAATGTCCTGACTCATAGCCACAAATAATTTTCTTAAATTTTCAGCAAATTTATCTTCACCTTGATATTTAATAAGACTTAACTTAGTTACTCCAAAAACTAAAAAAGCCACTTCTTGACCAAATTCTTTTTTTATCATTTTTACACCTTTTGTTGGGTCTTTAAAGGTATCTTCGGGTACATCATGAAGCAGACAGGCAGCTAGAGTTTCTTTTTCGATTTTAATTTCGGTAAGCAAGTTAGCAGCCATGACGGGGTGAGTTATATAAAAATCCCCACTAACACGCCTTTGCTCAGCATGCTTTTCGACCATAATATAAAAAGCTAATTGCACAAATTCTTGATCAGTTTTCGGTAGGTATTTGATTTTAGATTCCAAAAAAGTCCACAACTCTTGGCTAGCTATTTGTAAATTTTGTTTGTTAAATTCTAAAGACATGTAGCAAGCTTTTAAGTTTTAAGTATGGTATTTAAAGCTTTATCCATTTTGATATAAAACTTTTTTGGGGAATAATTCTGAGCTTGTTCTTGGCAGGCTTTTTGCATTTCTTTAGCTTTCTTTTTAGTCATTTTTGTAACTGCTTTGATAAGATCTTCTTTACTTGGATTTTTAGAGATTAATATTCCGGTTTTATCATTTATAATTGTTTCTAAAAGGCCACCTTCAGCTACTCCAATAACTGGCTTCCCAGCCGACATGATCTCAACTTGGGTCATACCAGCATCTTCATCAACTGGAATATACACTCCAGCTATACATTTACCTACTAGTTCTCTGAGCCTAGTTTGAGTCACTAAACCTTCATAAATGATATTTTTAAGTTGGTTTTTTTTGATAAAATCTTTTACATAATCTGCGAGTGGCCCTCCAGAAGCTATAATTAGTTTTTTATTTGGCATATCCCTAAAAGCTTCTAAAATCAAAGGAATTCTTTTTAGCAACTCTAACCTACCATAAGAAAAATAATAATTTTCTTGTCCCAGGTACTTAAATTTATCTGTTTCTACAAGTGGAAAAATTACAGTATTTGCCTCAACTTTTGTAAATTTTGCTAGTCGTTTTTTGATATTTTCTGAGTTAGCGATAATTAGATCCATAACTTGCAGATCTTTTTTGTACTCAGTAATTAGCCAACTTCTAAAAAATTTGACTAAAGGATGTAAAATTACTGGAATTTTTTTTAGTCTAGTCTCAAATTGATCAGTAAAAGGTCTAGGAGGTGTATGAACATAGGTTACTAATTTTGTTTTAGTTTTAGCTTTGTTAATCAAGTGCTTTAACCTTCTTTGCAAAAAACCGATATTTCCGCTAAAAATAACCAAATCATAACCGGTTAGTTTTTTAATTTTTGATGAAAAAAGAAAATAAAACTGCCTTTTAAGCTGTCTCCAAACAGGAATTTTGGAATCGATATGAAAATATTCAAAACCAAATCTAGGATCCCAAGTCTTATTAGCATAATAATCTTTTGCTCTTAAATGTTTACCCCAAGACAAATCATCATACCCACCAACATACAGATCAGCACTATATTTTTCTCTAATTTGCAAAATTAGTTTTTCTCCACCACCTTTGCAATCAGCCTTAAAAAAAGCATGCACGATAGCTATCTTTGGTTTACTCAACATTAATAATAAAGAAACTATTTGAATTAAAAACTGTCAAAAGCTGTATTTTGTATATTCAAATCAATTAAAATTAGGACTCTTTGAATTTTTAATATTTTTTAGTCTTTATTAAATTTAACTAAAACCAAATTTAGATTTTTATAAGCAAATAGATATTTAAAGTAAAAATTAAAGAAATCACCTGTAGTTGGTCTTATAGTTGTTTTTAAACAAAAAAACCTAAAGTCTTAAAATAAGAGCAATTCTAAATTACAATTTTTGAAACAACTAAAATCTAAAAACAGTCTTGTCCCATAATCTAGATTTACAAAATTTTGATCCCATAAATAGGCTTGAGATATGTTAATTTTTAAGAGACTCCCGCAAGAAGTGAATTTTGCTACTAAATGTAGCTTTAGTTAAGTATTTAAATACAAAATATAGTGGTGTTTGCGGAAGCTTTGTTTATTTTAAAGGACGGAATCAAATAGATTCTATAGAGTGGATTTTATACCTATTATTGTATTAATTTTTACACACTTTTCTACAAAACTAACTCCTAAAGAAGCTACTTGTTTGGTTGCTAAAAAATAATTATGAAAGTTGTTAGTGTAAATTGTATAGATAAATTCTATAAGTAAATATAAAGTTTATTTTTCGTCTTCATTTGTTTTATTTCCTTCTGACTCTTTATTTCCTTCACTAGATTTAACTTCTGCGTCTTTGATATCATCTTCTGACTCTTTCTTTTCGAGATCTTCTTCTTGAGCCCCTTGGTCTGCCGTTGCGGCCTGACTAGAATAGATTTTTTCTCCTATTTTCATTAGTTTTTCTTGGAGAATTCTAGTTTTAGCTTCGATATCATCTTTTTTGGATTCTTGATCCTTAAGTAATTCTTCTAGTTCAGTTTTTGTTTTGTTTATTTCTTCTTTTTGATCATCTTCTAATTTGTCGTTCATCTCCCTAATTAATTTTTCAGCTTGGAAGATCAAAGCTTCAGCATTATTTTTGGCTTCAATTTTAGCTTTTTTAGCTAAATCTACATCTTTCTGTCTTTCGGCTTCTTCTATTGCTTCTTTCTTTTCATTTTCAGATAAAGTAGAAGACCCAGTAATTGTTATGTTAGCTTGTTTACCAGTACCTTTATCTGCGGCTGTTACTGTTAGAATACCATTAGCGTCTAGATCAAAGGTTACTTCTATTTGAGGGACTCCACGTGGAGCTGGAGGAATACCAGATAAAGTGAATTTACCTAAAGATTTGTTATCTGCAGCTAGAGGTCTTTCTCCTTGGACTACATGCACATCTACAGCAGATTGGTTATCTGAATAGGTTGAGAAAATTTGGCTTTTAGAAGTTGGAATCGTAGTGTTTCTGGGGATCATAGCTGTAGCTACGCCACCAGCAGTTTCGATAGCCAAAGTTAAAGGTGTAACATCTAATAGTAGAATGTCTTTTACATCACCTTTTAGTACAGCTCCTTGAATAGCTGCACCCATAGCTACTACTTCGTCTGGATTAACTGAAAGATTAGATTTTTTACCAAAAAAGTCTTCAACACTTTTCTGAATCAAAGGCATTCTAGTCATTCCTCCGACCATGATAATCTCGTTAACCTGTTCTTTAGCTAAACTTGCATCATCTAGAGCTTTTTTTACTGGCTCCATAGTCCTTTCAATTAAATCTTTGACTAAGTCTTCAAATTTAGCTCGAGTAATAGTAGTCATTAAATGTTGAGGTTGATTATCTCCATCAACAGTAATATAAGGTAAGTTAATCTGGTGTTCAGCTTGTACAGATAGGTCGTGTTTAGCTTTTTCACAAGCTTCTTTAATTCTTTGTTTAGCAGCTTTGTCTTTGGATAAATCCACCCCTGTCTCTTTTTGGAATTCTTTGATTACGTAATTAATTAAAGCCATGTCAAAATCTTTACCGCCAAGGTGAGTGTCTCCATTAGTTGCCAAAACTTCTATTGTCTCGTTAGAAATATCTAATACAGTGACATCAAAGGTTCCACCTCCAAGGTCGTAAACTAGGACTTTTTCTTCTTGACCTTTATCAAAGCCGTAAGCTAAGGCAGCGGCTGTTGGCTCATTAATAATTCTAAGAACTTTTAGTCCAGCAATTTCTCCAGCGTCTTTGGTAGCTTGCCTTTGAGCATCGTTAAAATAAGCAGGTACTGTGATTACAGCTTCAGAAATAGACTGGCCAAGTTTGCTCTCAGCGTCAGTTTTTAGTTTTCTTAAAACAGCTGCAGAGATTTGCTCTGGCGAGTATTCTTTTCCACTTTTGGTTGTTACTTTTATTTTACCATCTTTATCAAGAATTTTGTAGGGTAAAAGATCTAAATCTCTTTTTACTTCTTCATCCTCATAAGATCTTCCGATAAACCTTTTAACTTCATAAAAAGTGTCTTCAGGTTTAAGGGTTGAGTTACGTTTAGCAACCTCGCCAATTGTAACTGATTCATCTTTAGAATTATAATAAAAAACCGAAGGCGTGGTTCTAGAACCTTCAGCATTTTCTATAATTTTAGGCTTGCCACCGACTACATAGGCCATAGCAGAATTAGTTGTTCCTAAGTCTATTCCTAATACTATTGACATAGATATGATTAATTATGTTTGATTTTAATTTTTCAATTATTTAGTACAATAAAATTAGCAACCTCTTTTGTCAAGTGCTAAAAATTTATAATTAAAGCCTTGTATTGAAGAGATTATTTTTTGGTCTAAACTCAAAAAACAAAATTTAATAAATCACTTGTCAAAATACTAAGTATTTGTTATTTTTCTAAAATAAAAGTTTAAATTTAATTTAAAACAATATATTATAATGAAAATTTTTTTTGATCTAAAATTTAATAATATTTTGGAAAAGAATCTTTCTAGATCAGAGCAAGAGCCAAAAAAAGAACAAACTTTACAATTTCAAAACCCTGATCCAAAACAAAATATTGTCCTTAAAAAATCTTTCTTTTACAGACCCCCTACCTGGGCGAGTTTGGTAATTATTGGGTTAATTATTTTTTCTTTAGTTTTTTCTAGTTTGGCTATTAAGACTCAATCTCAAATTAAAGATTGCCAAGAGATTTTTACTAAAATTAAAGATGAGTTTGACTTACAAGATTCGGAGTGTGATTTACACATAGTATTTGTGAGTAATAATGATCTTAAGATAGAATCTCTAAAAGAAAAACAGAGGCTTTTTTTGGCTAGAAAATTTTTATACGAAACCAAAAAACAAAAATCTACCGAAGAGCAAGAGGTTTATAATACTTTGTCTATTTTCCCTGAATTTCAAGATCTTGATTTAATTTTGGCTGAAATACAAAAAGATCTCCAAGAAAAACTTAGTTATGAAGAAAAGGTAATTATACTTAAAAATCTAAAAAACGCTCAAAGTAATGAAGTTAAAAAAAGAAAAAATCAATTTAGAAAAGAAATTAACCAGACTAGAACTTTGGTCAGTCAAGTTGGTATAGATGAAAACAAAAAAAAAGAGTTTGAATTATTTGAACAAGAATCACTAAATTTATTAGAATCTGAAATTGAAGATACTACTAAAGCTAGTAAGGTTGTTAATTTAGATACTCAAATAAAATACTGGAATAAAGAGCTTAACACCAGATTAGCTAAAGTTGATATCCCTCCGTCTAATCCAGTTTTGCCTCTAGAAGAGGAAAAAGAATTATTATCTAAGATTAAGTTTGTGACCGAAAAACAAACTCAAATTAACCAAAGCCAAATTGATTGTAAGATGATGAAATGTTTATCAATTACTTTTGATGATGGACCAATGAAAGATAATACTGATAGAGTTCTGAATTACCTAAAAGAGAGAAATGTTCAAGCCACTTTTTATGTAATTGGTAACAAAATCAGAGCCAACGAAGATCTATTACTCAGAATGCAGGCCGAAGGTCACGAAGTGGCTAATCATACTTGGACACATTCTAACCTGACTGCTATTAGCCTTGATCAAGCCAAGGAAGAAATTAGACTAACTTCAGAAGAAATAAAAAGAGTAACTGGTGTTTTACCTTTTACCTATAGACCTCCGTATGGAGCAATTAATGAACAGTTAATCAAAGAAATTGCCTTGCCAGCTGTAAAATGGGCAGTTGATCCTAAAGACTGGAAAGATAGAAATGCCGACTTAGTTGCTCGTAGAGTAATTAATTCAGTTAAGCCAAACCAAATAATTTTACTTCATGATATTCATTCTTCTTCGGTTGATAGCGTACCTTGGATATTAGATACGCTGATTGCTGAGGGATATGTTTTTGTGCCAATTAACAAAATACTGGGATATCAAGATAATCCTGAGAAGATTCCTAAAGGGGTAGTTTACTAGATAGTTGATGTAAACTCTCAAGCTTTGTTTACGTTTCCTGGTAAGTTAGTTTTACTCTTATATCCTTTTCACTAATTGTTACGGTAATTACCCGTTAAGAATTTATCTTAAATAAAGAACTTATTTTCTTATGAAGAGCTAAATTTAGGGTAATAGTAAACGGATTAGTTATAAAATAAACCATTTTTTGGAATATAAAATTTTTTACTAGAATTTTTGTCCTAAAATATCAACAAAATTAGATTTTAATTTGAGAATTAACTTAAAATTTGCTAAAACCTTTTAATAATCAAGTTTTAGAGGTTTTTTGTGATTAAAAATAAATAATTTACAGTTTAGAATATTAGCCTTATTTTAAGGCTTTAAAAAGATAGTTTTTTTTGGTTCTTGCCAAGATTTGTCAATTTGCTTTGATTTAGTAAATGCTATATACTTTAGATCAATTAAAAGAATTTTCAGAAAACTTAGCTACTGAGATTGATAATAGTAGTTCAGGGATTAAGAGTTCTATTAAATATCTAAAAACTAACTTTCCTAACGAGTCATTAGTTGATAATCTTGAAGAGTTTCAGGTAATTATGATTGGCGGTTCACATCTAGAGACTGTTACAGCTAGATTTTTAGATTTAGAACTAGAAATTTATGATTTTGATGAGACTGAAGTACCAAAGTTAGCTACAGATAAGATTTTTTTTGAATTAGTTGAAAAATACCTAAGACCAAAAACTAAAACCTTGATTCTTAATTTTGCTTATCCACTTAAGTCAGTTAAGCGAGGTAAGTATTTAGATGGAATTTTGGTTAATTCAGTCAAAGGTCACTCTTTTCAAGGCTTGATTGGTAAGCAGGTAGGTTTAGAATTAGAAAAATACTTAAAAACTAAAAATAAAAAAATTCAAATTAGTCTTTGTAACGATACAACTGCCCTTGGCTTGGCTTATTTTGAGTGGAAGCCACAAGGATTTGAAACCAAAAAAACTTTAGTTGGCGTGGTTGGTACTGGTTTTAATTTTGGACATTTTACTAACCAAACTGAATTTGTTAATTTAGAACTAGGTAATTTTGACAAATTTGAGCAGTCCAAAACTGGTAAGATCGTCGACGAACAATCAGATAATTTTGGGTTTCAAAGACTAGAAAAAGAAGTTGGCGGAGGTTATTTGTATAAACATTATAATTTAGAATCTAAAAACCCTAGCTTTGAAGTATCTTCTACTAAAGAACTAAACACTCTTTTGGAGACAAAATCTTTTAGCCGTCAAGAAGCTGGAGAAGTAATAATTGAGAGAGCAGCCTCTTTGGTTGCTATGTCAATCAAGGGTATTTACGAATTTAAGAAGAGAAAATTTTTTGCTGATCAAGATTTTGAGTTGTTAGTTTTAATAGAAGGAAGTTTGTACTGGAAAGGTTATGGTTTTAAAGAGTCGGTTAATGACTATTTAGATAGGTTAGATCTAGACCTTAATAAAATTAAAATTGACCATACTCGTAAAATTGGACTCAAAGGTGCAGCTAGATTGGCTTATCTAGGAGAGGTTTTGGTTTAGATTACAACTCAATTAATTTTCAAAATTTACATATCAAAGCTTCCGTAGACACCACTATATTTTGTATTTAAATACTTAACTAAATCTACATTTAGTAGTAAAATTCAATTCTTGTGGAAGTCTTGATATAAAGCAATTTCACATTCAACTTAGATAAGTTATTAGATATTAAGTTTCTTTTAAAGTAAATTTTGGATACTCAAAATGTCTAACTAGTACACGGGTTAGCTATATCTACATTAATCATGTCTCAAAACCTATTTTTACTGTTGATTAATATCCATTTATGGGGTCAGGGGTCAAAGTTTTGTAAATTTAAGTTATGGGACAAGACTATTTTTAAATCGTAAGGATTATTCCTCAAACCCAACTTTTATAATATTTACAGCTCCACGTTTTTTTAGACCTTGATATCTTTTATTTTCGCTTCTATGAAAATCATAGTCAATCTCAAAAGATTTGTTTTCGGATTCTAATTTTGGTAAAATATTTAGATAAATTTCTTTTAGGTTTTGTCGAGAGTTAGGTAAAATTCCGAGTTTACTTTTCTTTTCAAAGTCTGGATAAAGATTCCAGTTAGTCAAAAATTCATGCATGGTTACATCACCCCAACCAAAACCTATAGCTGGGCTTTGTTTACCAAATAATTCCATCAAATTATCATATCGGCCACCACCAAATAAAGCTCTTGGATTAGCTGGGTTTTTATCAAAGGCTTCTAGGACAATTCCAGTGTAATAAGCAATCCCACGAATTATACAAGGATTAAATTCGTATTCTACTTCTGGCCTTATTTGTGGTAATAGATTTAGCAATAAATCTAACTCTGAGTATTCTTTGGCTAGATCTAAATATTGCTCCCAACTAAAACCTTGTTTTTTGGTTAGATCTTCGATAAGTTTAATTTGACTTTGGTCTAAGCCTGCATTAGATAAAACTTCGGTTTTGGTCTTTAGATCTTCTTTGAACCAATCATCAAGTACTTTATAGATAATTTCTTTAATTTCAAAAAATTGATTTTTTTTTAGCCACTCATCCAAAACTTGTCGATGGTTATACATGATTTTGAAGTTCTTTTTGGTGGCTTTAAAACCTAAAAATATTTTACCTAGAACATTCATTAGTTCGATTTCTGCTTCACCAGCTGGAAGTCCGATAATATCTACATTTAGTTGCCAGTGCTCTCTGAGCCTACCTTTTTGGGGTCTTTCGTAACGGAAACAATTAGGAATACTGAACCATCTGAGAGGGAAATTCAGCTCACCAAACTTATTAGCTACCAATCTAGCTAGACTAGGAGTTTGTTCTGGTCTAAGAGCAATGTGTCTATTAGATTTATCATAAAAATTATAAAGTTGTTTAGAGCCTAATTCTTCTCCAGATTTGGCAATGTATAGGTCAGCGTTTTCGATTACTGAAGTTTCGTACTCTACAAAACCTAAAGAATTTAAAGTCTGCTTCCAGGTACTAAAAATATAATTTCTTTTTTTTAGATCAAGTGGATAAAAATCTCTAGTACCTTTGTATGGTTGACTTGGAAATATTTGGTTTTTTGTAGTCATTAAATTTGTTTATAAAGAATATTTTATAACTTTGATTAATTAAATTAAGATTTTTTGAATTTTCAAGTAATTTATATTAGTCTTGAATAAAGCTAAGTTAAAACCAAAAATTTAGATTCTAAAAAATTAAAATTCATTTTTACAAATATAAAGTCTTGTCTCAAAACTTTTCAAAAACGTTTTTTGATTAAATAAAGTAAAAGTCTGTTTTACATAATATTTTATACTTTTCACTTTTAAACAAACAAAAAAACAAGCTATTTTTTTGAGTAAGGAAATAAGATTAATTTCAAGTATATTTTGAGCATAAATAACTACGAATTCTATCATTTATACAATTAATATAAATAAAATGACCTTTGATCTTTTTGTTGATTTGATAATTTGAGTTACGAATAAACCTTTATTTTTTATTAGGTTTTTGATAGATAATATATTTAACCTAAATGAATACTAATTTAGAACAAAAAAATAGTTTTGACAAGTTATGGCTACTATATCAGTTATAGTTGGAATTATAACATAAAAAACCTTTGTTAACAAAAGAAATACAAAACATACATTTTTGCTTGACTTTTTTGTTTAGAAGTATTATTTGTTAGTGTCTATGATTCAAGATTACAGACCTCATCGACATAATCTTAGTTATGGTTATTCAGCTACCAATAAAAAGCCAAAAAGAAAATCCAAATTTGATCGTAGACCTCTTGGTCAAAGGATTAGCGAAGCTAAAATCTGGGCAAAAGTTTTGACTTTTATTCTTAGAATCTTACTTTTACCTTTTTTACCTTTTGTTTGGATACTCAAAAAAATCTTTGAGCAAGCCCATAAGAGTCTCTATGGATCAGAGTTCGTAATTAAGGCAGGATTTGTTTTTTTATTTGTTGCAATTGTTTTTAGGTTAGCTCAGCTACAGATACCAGCCTTTGCTAATTTTGTTAGATATACTCCAGTTTTTGATAATTTGCAAGTCTCTACACTTAATCGAACGGGAACTTATGTCAATATTGCTCGAGCCAAAAGAGGTCAAATATATATCCAAGATCGCAATCAAGGAACAGATAGCATACCTGTAACTAATACTATTATCCAAAAAAATTTATTTATTGATCCAGATAATCTATATAAACAAATCGAAAATGGAATTAGCTTAGAAGAAGTAATTTATGAAATTTCAGCTAATCTAAATATTCCTTATACAGAAACCTATAACAAAATTGTTAATGAATTAAACAAACAAAAATTATCTAAATTTAGTGTAATCTACGAAAATCTAAACGAAGATCAGCTTAGTAGATTGAGTTTTATGAGAAAAAATGATAGTGATCTAAATAAAAAATTCAGGTTTAGTTTTTGGCTCGGTGTTGATCAAAAACAAAATAGATCTTATCCAGAAAAAGAAATGTTAGCGTCTACTATTGGCTATACCCCTAATTACATGGTAGGTACAAAAGAAATCGAACAAAGATTTAGGCAATGTTTTCAGATGGTTAGAGATAATCAACTTAGCGGTACTGACCCAGGAGAATATTTGGTTGGAACTTATGGAATCGAACAAAAATACTGCTCAGTGCTAGGAGGTCGTAATGGAATTCAATTCAGTGAAGAAGTTCCTAGAATAGATGGTTCTGATATTTATTTAACTATAGACAAAAATATTCAAAGACAAGCCGAAAATATACTAGCCGAATCTATAAAGAAAAACACCAGCGAGCAAGGACGACCAAGAGATGGTAGTATAATTGTAATGGAAGCAAAAACTGGTAAAATTAGAGCGATGGCTTCTTGGCCTACCTTTGATCCCAATATATATGAAGATTATTGGAATCCTAACTCGCAAAAATTTAATCCAGATGCTTTTCGTAACGTGGCTACTAATGTAGATTATGATCCTGGGTCAGTAATGAAACCTTTAACAGTTGCGGCTGCTCTTAATGTATATCAATCAGAAGTCTATGAGGATAGTAAAAGAAAAGGTATTCAAAGTAATTTTAGGTTTGAAGACTACGATTCAAAAGGAAAAGCTTATTCAGAATTGGATGGAAATGTTAAATACATTAGAAATGCTAACTCTAGAAGTTATCAAGCAGCAGGTTCGTTACCACTCAAAAATTGTATTAGAGATTCTATTAATACCTGCATTGCAGATATTGTAGACGAGACTGGGGCTAGACAACTAAAAAGTTATTTTGAAAACAGATTTAAGTTTGGAGAACAAACAGCAATTAGCCTTCCTGGAGATGAATATGGGAATACCAGAAATTTTGAAAAAGATATTAATTGTCCTATTTGTTATGCTAATATGGGATTTGGTCAAGGTTTTACAGCCTCTCCTATCCAAGTTATTAGAGCTTATAGCGCATTAGCTAATGATGGGGTTATGGTTGAGCCATATTTAGTTGAAAAAATAAAACATCAAGATGGTAGCATTGATACTGGTATTTCTGAGTCTTCTATAATCAGAAAAGAAGCTAATCAGAGAGTCCTCAGAGAAGATGTAAGTAATTTAATGAAAGAATACATGGTTTCAGTTATTGATGAAGGTTTTTTGGGAGAAAAACCAAGCCCAGCTAAGGTTAATGGCTACACTTTGGCTGGTAAGACTGGAACATCAGAGGTTAACAGACCAATCATAAAAAAAGATATTAATGGTAAACCATTAGTTGATGCAGAAGGTAAAATAATTAGCGAACCCTGTGATTATCGATGTAATCGTGAAAAAGGTATTTATGATCACTCTTTTGTTGGTTTTGGACCTGTAGATGATCCTCAGTTTATAGTTCTAGTTAAGATCTCAGAACCTAATAAAGGAGAAGTTCAAAATTTTTCTTCTACAACCACTGCGGCTCCTTTTGGAGAAATAATGGAATATGTCTTGTCCTATTATAATGTCCCACGAAAAAAATAAATATAAAAAATTACTTGTTTAGTTTTGATTTATAGTAAATCTTCGTACTAACTAGAAAATTCTTTTTTAGAATTTGATTCAAAAAATAATAGAATCATGCTTTAGTCAAACGAATAATACCATTTCGCCATAAATTATTTACTATGATATGAGACGGTTTTACCTTAAAAAACTAAACTTTTTCTCTGAATTTTTTGGAATAGTTTCATAGTCATCCACTACTCAAACTAGATGGTCTGTCACCCTGAACTTATTTTAGGATCCTTATGAATAAAATAAGAATACAAATTGCAAGTGTCTAGTTGGTCTATCGAATTGCTATATAACAAATTGATATAAGATGCTTTTACTAGATTGAAACCTCTATTTTTAGGTATCAAGCATATATACCAAACGCTAACTAAATGATGATTTAACTAAAAGTTTTAGTTTGCTCAAATAAGGAAAACAGAGTCAGAAAAACTCACTAATTAGTTAAGAATTTAGCTTAAATAAAAGATCTATTCCTTACAAAGAGCCAAATTTAGGGTAATAGTAAACGGGTTAGGTATAGAGGCAAAATTAGCAATTGTAATTAATTTATTCAAAGTTGTTATGATAAGGGGTATATCCAGTAGTTTTTTTATTAAATTCAAGAATTTTCCTTTTGTTTAGTAATTGTTCTAGGTTATCTGGACAAAAAGAAATTAGAGGAATTAGAATTATACCTAAAGCCAAACCAATAAAAGATGATATTATTAGACTAGTTATTAGAAGTATTGTTAATATAAGTTTTATTTTTATAAAAAGATTAATTTTTTTCCATATTTCTTCAATTTCAAAAAAAATCAAAGTGGAGGTGAATATGATTATAAATTCAGCGTAAAATAAACCATTAGGTAGAATTTTTTTTTGTCCTATCTGTACAAATTCTTGAAAGAAAAGACCATACAAAAGATAAGCAGAAAATAAACCAAAAAGACCTAAATAAAAAAGTATATTTATTTCTGTTTCGTCATCAAAAAAATAATAAGCTAAACCAATAATTAAAGAATTAACTAAAGCAAACAGACTAAGGTGAAATAAGACTACAGAACTAAAAAAGTTTTCTGATAAAGAAACTGATTGACATACTCCAACTTGACAAAAGGTACTACCTAAAACCCAAGAAAAAACCAAAATATAACTCCCGGATAAGAAGTATTGAAAACTACGAAGAACTTTTTGTAAATCGTATAGCCTAGGTTGTAGATGAGTCTTGCTATCAATCACAAGTCTTTGTTTATCTTATTTAATTTACAATTAATTAAAATCTTCTTTGGATTAAGTAACAGTAATAAAGTATATACTATAATTATTCTTCTTGCAAGATTATCAAAAATATGCTTATCTCAATGAATAGTTATTATTAAATATGAATTTATTTTAACTTTTTGACTTTTATTAGTTAGATTGCTCAAAAAAGTCTTTTATGATAGAATTTAGGTTGGATTTTTCTGTTTTGGGTTATTACAATTAAGATGCAAAAACGTAAAGAAATATATAACCTGTTTGTTAATCATTCCGTAAGTGGTTTGGATTTTTGTTTGCAAATTGATAGCAAACAGCCTGGTCCACATTCGCTTTTTTTGCTTTCAGTTGATGGTAGAGAGCAGTCAGCTACTGAGATAGTAAGCGATCTTTATAGAGAGCATTTAGCAAAAGAATTTTTTATTAAAAAAGGAAAAGTAAGTTTTGTTTTAGCTAATGCCGAGGCTTTTTTGTATAACCAGCCTTTCATAGAAGAAGACTTAAATAATGCTTTTTGGTATACTCCTAATAATACTTATGAAGGCAGAAGAGCCTCTGAAATTCGTAATTTTTTGATCCGCAATCAAGATGTTAGCAATGTCTATCGAATTTTTCCATCTTTATATGATCGTGAAGAAGACTTGGTCTATCTATCCAAAGAACAACAAGTTATTAATCTAAAAGATCTAAAAAAGGCTAAATTTAGACATCAAGAAAAATCAACCCGTTTGAAAGTAAAAAATCTAGAAAAGACCTCTAAAGATAACCCTCAGTCCAGTCTTATTAATGAAATTGAAAATTTTGGAGCTGATTTTTTGGTAACTCAGATAGGTACAGATAAAAATCAAAAATCTGCAGATAGGATTTATGATAAATATGAACAAGTTATTGATCATCATCACGGAATTTATAGAAGGTCTAATGTTGGTTATTTATGGTGGCTTTTATTTTTATTGCTTTTATTACTAATATTACTTTTGCTTTGTTTATTTTTTGTAGATTGTAGAATTAAAAATAACCTTTATAGACCTTATTTAATAACCAAAGAAGAAAGATTAGATTTTCAAAGGCTAACATTGCCTAATTTACCTTCTCCTAATTTGACTAGGGTTAAACCAGGAAATTATTGGAATATTAGAGATGAATTTTATACTAACAAACCTGTGGATACTTATGAATATAACGGTAGTTTATATCTAACTGGCATAAGTTATACTGGCGAAACATATACAATTAGAAGTCAGGAAGAAAATCTTTATCAAAATCCTAACTGGGAAGTTCTAAATTCTGATAATCAAGAAAATCAAAGGTTAAATTATGGAATTGATTCGATAATTTTAGATAATCAGATAGTTCAAGCTTCTGTTGATTTTTATGAAGAGAATGTACTAATTAGATCTTCAAAAGACGGACAAAATTATACTGACTGGTCAAATAAAAACTTACCTGATTTGCAGACTTCTACTAAGGTTAGCTTGGCTAGCTTTAATGAGAAAATTATTATTTTAGCTATAAACAAAGAAAATAAAAAGCTATATCAGTCCGAATCTTATGATCTTGAGACTTGGTCTAATTGGCAAGAGGTTTTTGACCAAACAGTCAAGGTTTATCCTAACCAAGTTGTTATAAATAATACCCTATATCAATATATAATTAGTGATTCTGATAACAAAATATACCAAAGATCAACTGAAGATAATAGTATTTGGACCGAATGGTCTAGTGTATCTATAACTATAGAAGATACTGAAGGTTTAGCAACTTCTAATATTGAAGGTTTGATTTATCAATCTTATATATCTGATTTTGGAGTTGTTTATGAGAGATCAAGCAAAGATATGAAGTTTTGGTCTCAGTGGGAACCAAAGACTGGTAGCACTAACTTTAAACAAATAAGTAGCATTATTAAGTACAAAAACAATAATCTTAAATTTGTGATTGGAGGTGATGGTAGAATTTACTATAGAGAGTTTATAGAGTTTTTTTGATTGCTTTAAATAAAAAATAACTCGACTGGTCGGTATAAAAATATATATAATTTGATAATAATTTATTTTTGTGCTATGATTAATATAACTTTAAGTATTACCTTACTTTAAATTAAAACTTTAAACTTTTCTTTTAATTATAGTTTTTTATAAGTTTTTGTTTCCTTTCTATTTTTAATATTTTACACTTCTAATACAAATTATGAAAAAATCTCCAAAAAAAAATAGTTTCTATAATTCACCTGTTAATATATTTAATAAAATTAAAAATCCTAGTTTACGAGGTTTTACTGCTGGTTTGGTTTCTGCGGTATTATTTATTACTGGGGCTGGTATGATTTCAGTTTCTATTTTGTCAGCACCACCAGTAATCACTCTCAACCAAGATACTCCAAGTTTTACAAGCGACCCTTCCCCAAGCATAAGAATAACTTCTGACCAAGAGGGTGTAATTTCTTATACAGGTGCTTGTTTAGGTTCTGAAAATTCTATTTCTTCAAGTCAGGTAGGTAGTGTAGTCGAGATAGTATTATTAAATAATTCTGGAACTGCTTTTAGTGATGGTGGCCCTTATAGTGGCTGTCAGATAACTATTACTAATACAGCAAATGAAGCTACTACGATTACACTTAGTAATTTTACTGTTGATACCACAGCCCCTTTAATTATCATTAATGACAATATAAGCGGTAATCAAGTGGCTAGTGAAACTGTTAGTGCAGATATTACTGACACAAATATTTTTTCTGTTGAGTATGGTTTGATCCCTAGTGCTGTTTGTAATGCTTCAACTTTTACACCCATCGGTGGGTATGTTTCAGGTAGTACTTTAACTCTTTCAGACAGCTTATTTAATGGTAATTATTTATGCTTTAGAGCTGTAGATTTAGCTGGTAACGTAACTTACCAAAACACTAGTAATTTTCTTAATTTAAGTCAGACTGGTCCATTGCTAGAGTTTAATAACCCAGTAAGCTCTAGGCCTGTACAGACCGATACAGTTTCGGTAAATATTCCAAATGTTGATGCGACTGAATTAAGCTATACATTTGTTGATAACACTGTTTGTAATAGTTCTAGCTTTATAGGTGGAATTCCAATTAGTCTTAGCTCTCCACAGGTGGTTGTTTCTGATCAAAATAACAATGGTAGATTTATTTGTTTTAGGGCAGTTAATGCTAGCAATGAAGAGACTTATTTAGTTTCTCCAACCCCTATGAATATCGATCTTACTAGTCCACAAGTTTCAGTTGGCAACGGCAACGGTAATAATAATTTTGGACCTAATCATGATAGCCAAGTACAAGGTACAATTAATGTCTATGGAAGCGTAACTGATAATAATGGCTTGGTAGGATATTCTATTAGAGTTTTGCCAGTTGGTTCTACAGATAATATAAATACTTGCCCTGCTTTGACTTCAACTACACCCAGTGAAATTTATAGTTGCGGTAATTATGTGTATATAGAAAACTCTTTAAATCCTTTAGAGCCAGGTTTTTTGGATCAGATTATAGCTAATATTGACACTACTCAATTTGCTGATGGTGATTATGAAATTATTATTTCAGGGATCGATGAAGCTGAGAATCTAGCTAGTGATTCTAGTATTACTGTGACTGTAGATAATACTAATCCTGATACTTTTGCAGTTGTTGGTTATGATGCTTGCTCAGAAAATCGTAGCCCAGGTAGTGAGTTGCTCACTTGGCAAGAGTCTAGTGACCCTAATTTTAGTAGTTATGAGATAGTTTGGGCATATGATTCTAACAATACATATGCAGATAGCAATCCTTATAGAAACGCTTATTTAGCAGCTACTATTACCCAAGCTCAAGCTGGCGATCCTAATTTTGTTTTCCCTGATAATTTTAGATATAATTCTAGCAATCCTGCCGAGGCTCCATATTTTATTGATAATGGTGACGGAACCATTAGTTTTATGAATCCAGGACCTTATCCAATTGGTGAAGGAGATGTTTATTTTAGAGTTTATGGAATTGATAATTCTGGAAACAGAACTTTAATAGATACTCCTAATAATCAAAATTATATTCCTACAGAGTTTGCTAGTTCTTGTAGTAATGATGCTGATAACCCTAATAATTCAGGTGATGATTCTAACGGAAATATAAATATAAATATTGAAATTAATAACAACTACGATAACACTAATACAAATACCAATACAGGAGGCGATAACAGCAATACAGGAGGTGATAATACCAATACAGGAGGCGATAACAGCAACAGTAATACCAATAATCTTAACGCTAACGGGGAAAATACCCCTCTTGGATTTGGCGATGGTGGTGCTAAATTTGGTAATAACAATAATAATAATAATAATGGTAACAACGAAGCTGATAGTGATACAAATAATAATACCCTAGAAGGCCAGACAAGTAACTTAAATAATACAGTCAGGACTGGAGGTGGAGCAATGGATGGACGTTTTTTTGCTGGAGTATTGTTAGTTATTATGGGTCTTAGTTTAATGATAGCTTTCAATCTTAATCAAAGAAATATAGTTGAAAAAAAAGTACAACTGTAAGTTCTTAAAATACTAGATAAATTTTATAAGGTTTTTATGAGACAAGTAGTTATATCAGTTACACTTGCAACTTTGATAATTATCTTTTAGCGACCAAATAATTAGTTTGTTTAGGAGTTGTTTTTACCCAAAAGTTTGATAAAAGTCTGGGTATAAAAATATCTTTTCACAGGTTTAAGCTGTAATTTTTTTAAAGAAAAAGATAGTTACTTTAACAAAAACCTCGTTTTTTTAAGTGCATTTTTTGTAAGAATTTTTAAAAAAGTAGATTATTACTAGCTTATTTAAGGTATTGACAAGAATGAGTTTATTTGTTGCCTTTAAAAGAAGCTAAAAACATTTTTAATAAAACGTAACAAAGTAAAATTTTTGTAAATTTATTGTCTAAAAGTTTGTTCCAGGCTATAACCTTGTAATAGTCTTGTTTCGAAATCTTTCAAAAAGGTTTAATTTTTTCTATTAAACAAAATAAAAATAGTATTTTTGTATAATTTATTTGAGTATTTTTACTTATAATGAAGATAAACAAAAAACAAGTTAAGTTATTTATTTGAGTATTTAGGCAAGATTTTTTGTAATTTATTATATTTTAACTTTTTTTAATTAGTGCTTTTTTCTTAATCTACCTTATCTAAAAAGTGATTTAAAAATTCATTTAGTAGAGCTTTTGTATTGGTTATTCTTTTAGATTAGTCAAGTTAATTAAAGTTTTTGCTAATAAAATTTTGACTATATTTTAGAGATAGGCTATCAGATTTAGGTTAAATTAAACCAACTCATATAAATTTAGGTGAAGCTAGATTTTTTTATATTTAATTAATATGTCAACCAAAACTACAAAAACTCCAAGCAGAGTAAACTACAATTCTGAGAAATATTTAAATGATTCTACTTTTATCCCTAACCCTCATGAGTATATAACTGTTAGAGGAGCCAGAGAACACAACCTAAAAAACGTTTCAGTCGTAATTCCAAAAAATCAATTAGTTGTTTTTACTGGTTTGTCTGGATCTGGTAAATCTAGTCTAGTTTTTGATACAATTTATGCCGAAGGCCAGAGACGCTATGTAGAATCTCTATCAGCCTATGCTAGGCAATTTTTAGGCCTAAAAGAAAAGCCAGATGTGGATTCTATTGACGGTTTGTCACCTGCTATATCTATTGATCAAAAATCAACTTCTCATAATCCACGTTCTACAGTTGGAACAACTACTGAGATTTATGATTACTTAAGATTATTATTTGCTAAGGCTGGAACTCAACATTGTCCTGTATGCGGAGCTGAAATTACTGGCGAAAGTGTCTCCAAAATGGTTGATAGAATCTTAGAGTTAGCCAAAGATACTCGAGTTATCTTACTTGCTCCTTTAGTTGAAGATCAAAAAGGTTGGCACAAACAGCTAGTTATGGACGCAAAGAAGAATGGCTTTAGAAGATTACGAGTAGATGGTAAAATTATGTTAATAGACGAGGTAGAAAAAATTAGCCTAAACAAACAAGAAAGACATAGCATCGAAATAGTTGTAGATCGTCTAGTTGCAGAAAAAGATAATAGACAAAGATTAGCCGATTCATTTGAAACAACTTTAAAGTTTGGTAAAGATAAAGCTAATGTTCTTATCTACAAAGAAGATGGTATGGAAGAAATTTTATATTTTAACAAAAATAAAGCTTGCCCTAATGGACATGGTAATCCTGGAGATATCGAACCACGATCTTTTAGCTTTAACTCACCTCATGGAGCTTGCCCAACCTGCAGTGGTTTAGGTGTAATTACCGAAATTGACCCTGATCTAGTAATTCCTAATCAAAAATTATCTATCATGGAGGGTTGTATTAGACCTCTTAGTCGGCTTAGTATTTCTGGAGGCTGGCTAACCAAAATGTTCAAGAGCTTAGCAGACGCTCATAAATTCAAGCTAACAAAACCTTGGAAAGATCTAACAGAGGATCAACAAAAAGCAATTCTTTACGGTTCTGAAAAAGTTAAATTTGAAGGAGTTATTAATAATCTAGAAAGAAGGTATAAAGAAACTACTTCAGAGTCTGCTCGTAGAGATATTGAAAATTACATGACTAAACGAGTCTGTCCAACTTGTAAAGGTAAAAGGTTGAAACCTTCTAGTTTAGCTGTGACAGTTAATGACAAAAATATTGCCGACGTATCTAATATGCCTATTAGTGATTGCTTAGAGTGGTTTAAAGGATTATATGACGAAAAGAAAACCCCACTAAGTAAAAAAGAATACCAAATTGCTAGATTAATTCTGAAAGAAATAGTCTCTAGGTTAGAATTTTTAGTAAATGTTGGTTTGAATTATCTAAGTTTGTCCAGGCCTTCAGACACTTTGTCAGGAGGAGAAGCTCAACGGATTAGATTAGCTACTCAGATTGGTTCTGGCTTAACAGGAGTTTTGTATATTCTAGATGAGCCTTCGATTGGTTTACATCAGAGAGATAATACTAGACTTTTAAAGACTCTAAAATATCTCAAAGAGCTAGGTAACACTGTTCTAGTGGTTGAGCATGACGAAGAAACTATGAGAGAAGCTGACTTTTTGGTTGATATTGGTCCAGCAGCTGGAACTCACGGTGGAGAAATTATTGCCATCGGAACACCTGAAGAAGTCGAAGCTAACAAAAACTCACCAACTGGAAAATTTTTGTGCGGTAAAGATAAAATCGAAATACCTAAAGAAAGAAGAGAGATCCCTAAAGATAAATTAGAAGTCAAAGTAACATCTCAAGAAATCGAGTATTCCGAAATTGGCATGCGTAGCAAACGCCGAGAGATTAGAGGGCATAGAATTATTATTGAAGGAGCAAAAGAAAACAATCTCAAAGATATCGATGTTTACATCCCTCTTAGAAGGTTTGTATGCGTAACTGGAGTCTCTGGATCAGGTAAATCTACTTTGATAAATGATATATTTAGCAACCATCTAATGAATTATTTTTATGATTCTAGAAGAGTCACTGGAAATTTTGAAAATATTTATGGACTTAATTTTATTGATAAACCAATTATTATTGACCAGTCTCCGATTGGTAGAACACCAAGAAGTAACCCAGCTACTTATACTGGACTTTTCTCTCCGATTAGAGAGTTATTTGCTCAGATTCCAGAATCTAAAGCTAGAGGTTATCAACAAGGCAGATTTAGTTTTAATGTTCCTGGAGGTCGTTGTGAGACCTGTAAAGGAGATGGTATCATCAAAGTAGAGATGAATTTTTTGCCAGATGTTTATGTAGAGTGTGAGGATTGCCATGGTAAAAGATATAACCGAGAAACTCTAGAAATACTATACCGAGAAAAAACAATTGCTGATATTTTGGAAATGAGTGTAAGCGAAGCTTTAGAGTTTTTTAAGAATCATAAACAAATTAAAAGAAAACTAGAAACTTTAGAAAAAGTTGGTTTAGGTTATATTCACCTTGGTCAGCCGGCTACTACTTTATCAGGAGGTGAAGCTCAAAGAGTAAAATTAGCCACAGAATTATCAAAAGTTGGTACTGGCAATACTCTATATATTCTAGACGAGCCGACTACAGGTTTACACCCTTTGGATGTAAAATTACTACTAAAAGTTTTACATGCCCTAGTTGATAGAGGCAACACAGTTCTAGTTATCGAGCATAATTTAGATGTTATTAAAACCGCTGATTGGGTTATTGATCTAGGCCCTGAAGGTGGAGATAAAGGTGGAGAAATTATTGCCACTGGTACTCCAGAAGTAGTAGCCAAAATTAAAGAAAGCGCTACTGGATATTTTCTTAAGTATGCTCTAAAGGATTAATTTCATCTCAAAAACTTTCAAAAATCTTTACTCCCTTTCATTATACGCAATTTACTTTCAAAATTTATATTATTAGACCTCTTGCGAAATAAAAAGAAATAAGAAATAAAGTAGGTATATGCCTACATACAATAAAGTAAAAAATAAAAAGAATAAACTTTTTAGGAGACTTACAGGCTTACACCCCCAAAGTTTTAACTAGTATCAAGTAAATACCATAAATACTTGAT
>CAZVWQ010000006.1:0-59743 GCA_964631275.1 uncultured Candidatus Saccharibacteria bacterium
TAGGCATATACCTACTTTATTTCTTATTTCTTTTTATTTCGCAAGAGGTCTAATAGACAAAAATCATCTCTGAAAACCTATTTTTACTGTTGATTAAGAGCTATTTTATGGGTCAAAGTCCTGTAAATCTGAGTTAGAGGACAAGACTAAAGAACCCATCAAGGAATTAAAAACCTCACTCCACATCAAAAATTCAATAATCTTTTTCCTCTTAAGTTTTTGTGAAAAATGTAAACAGGGCTGAAAAATTTACAACTTATTTTAGTCCCATTTTTTGCATCTTCTTTACTCGTCTTACGTGCCTTTCGGCTGTATCTGGTTGAGTAGCTAAAAAAATCTTTAGGACTTCGTGAGCCTTGATAAAATCTAGATCCCAAGCTCCAAAACAAATACAATTAGCATGATTGTGTAATCTAGTTTGTTGAGCTGTATCAATATCTACAATTTTGGCTGCAGCCCTAATCCAGCTATGCCTATTTAGAGCCATGCAAATTCCTTGGCCACTTCCACAAATTGCGACTCCATAAGAATCTTCTTGTTTTAGTTTTTTAGCTAAAATCTTAGCCACATCTGGGTAATCATCGGATGGATCAAGGTTGTCAATTATATCTTTAATTTCGTAACCTTCAGCGGCCATATTCTCTACTAAATATTTAGCTAAATCATACCCATTATGATCGTAAGCAACGTAGATTTTCATATATATTTTTATAGAACTTATTTAATCTTATCTTTTTAAAATAGAAATTTTTAGGTTTTAATTATTTCAAAAATTGTAATTTAAAATTCCTCTTAACTTGGGATAGTAAATTCCTGTGGTAACTAAACCATTTTTTTTAAGTTTTAATTCAAGAAAATAATAGAATTAAGCTCTAGTCAAAGGAATAAGATAATTATGAAAGTTTCAAGCGTAACTTTTCAAGCGTAACTGGTATACTTATTCTTTAGTCAATTTGGCAGTAGAGTCAAGCTTAATTGAATTTTGAAGCTGTTTGTTGGTTTTTTATACCCAAATTTGTTTATTACTAGCCTAAATTTGGCTCTTAATAAGAAAATAAATCCTTTTTTAAGTTAAATTATTAACGGATAATTACTGTAATGATTAACCCAAAGTGCGTAAGATTCAAAAATGTAAATTTTGAAAGTGAATTGAGTATAAATAAAAATTGATATAACTAAAATTATAGTCAAATTAGTTGAAGCTAGGATTTTAAGTTATCCACAGGATAACCACAGGTTATCTACACCTGTTTTTATTTTTTTAATAACACAGCTAAACCATGTTTAACCTAAGCTTTTTTAAGATTTGGCTTGTATTAAGTATTAATATATACCAAGCTGTTAACTACTCAGTGAATTTTTCTGACTGTGTTTTTTTATTTAATGAAACTAAAACCTTTAGTTAAATCATCATTTAGTTAGCATTTGAGTATAGCTATTCCATATTAAACCTTGATATAGACTTTACCTCGCTAATCAAATTAGCTATAAAATCAATTTGAAAATAAACCACTTTTTGAAATACAAAATTTTTTACTAGCATTTTTAGTGTAAATATCAACAAAATTAGATTTTAATTTGAAAATAACATGGAATTTTATTCAAACCTTTTAATAATCAAGTTTTTAGAGGTTTTCTTTGTTTGAAAATGTTTTGTTTGAGAATATAAATAGTACTTTACGATTTCCGCATTTAGCTAATTTAGGCAACAAAATATAGGTTAAAACTTGTTTAAAAATAAATAAAATCTTCAGTTTTGCGGAAGTTCTGACTTAAAAATTTACAATTAATACTTGTTCTGGTGCCGAAGGGGGGACTTGAACCCCCACGCTCATAAGAGCAAAGGATTTTAAGTCCTTCGTGTCTACCGATTCCACCACCTCGGCTAATATTAGTAATTTATGCATAGCTTTGCTTGTAGTCAAAAAGATATTTTATTTTATCAAAATATATATAATATCAATTTTATGCAAAACTATCATTTTTATCTTATTTATAACCAAAAAAATTTAAAAAGGTTTTGAGGTAAAGCTATTTTTAGTCTTAAAAAGACTAGCTTAAATCTATACTCAACCTAAACTAAATTTCAATTTTTTAAACTTAAAATTTTTAGTTTTAGTGATTAAAACTTCCGTATTTTTTTAAGAAAAATACTAAATAATAATAAGTTTAGCTATAAAATATCTATGTTTAGTAGTAAAATTAATTTTTTGCGGAGATTTTGTAGTGGTATACCTACTCTTATCTCAACTTGCATAAACTTTTAGGAGAACTAACTAGTCTTGCTCTATAACTCAGATTTACAAAACTTTGACCTTATAAAATAGGTATTAACCAACAGCAAAAACAGGTTTTGAGACATGATTATCCTTAAACAAACTATTTATTTGGCTGCTAAGAGGTAATTGTGAAAAGTCCTAAGTATAATCTGATATATAGCTCTAAAGACTAAAAAATAAACATTTAAAAATTAAAAAAATCTTAATTTGAATTGATTTGAGTACAGTAAAATCCTATTTAAAATAAAAAGTTTTTTGTTAAAAAATTTATTGCAAACTTAATAAACTAAAAACTAATTAAATCTTTTAATCTTTAAGATATGATTATTTGTCAAGAAAATTAAAATTATTAATCTTTAAGTTATGAATTTAGACTTTTATAAAAACACAGAAAACAAAAAGCTACTAGAAATCATGTTAGAAGCTTGTATCGAAACAGCAAGCTTGCAAAAAAGCAAGTTTCAAGGTGATCTTATAGTCAAAACTAAAGCTAATTTTAGGGATTTGGTTACCGAAGCTGATATTGCCTCTCAAGAATTAATACAAAAAATAATCACAGAAGGTTGCTTAAGTCGAGGTTATAGAGAGTCTGAAATTGGTTTTTTTGGCGAAGAAGACGAGGCTAGGCAAATTAAAGATTTGACCTTTGTTATTGACCCAATTGATGGTACTGCAAACTTTGCATACGGAATTCCAATTTTTTCTATTTCTATTGGTTTGTATATAAGAAGAGAGCTTGTTGCTGGTATAATTTATGATACTACTAGAGATGAGTGTTATTTGTCTCTCAAGAATTCAGGTAGTTACAAAATTACACCTAACACTGAAAAAAAACTAGAAATTAAACCAAAAGAGCTTTCTGCTAGTATTTTAGGAGGAAATTTTAGCTCTATTAAACTTTTAAGTAACAATTTTATAGAAAAACTTTTTGGAGTTAGAGTTTTTTATGGATTTGCTCTTGACGCTTGCCTAGTTTCTCAAAACAGTTTACAAATTTTATTAGCTGCGAACCCAAAACTATGGGATATAGCAGCAGCCTATCTAATTGTTACCGAAGCTGGAGGTAGCTTTTATGATTATGACTTTAATGACTTCTACCCTACTTTAGACAAAGAAGTTAGAGACTTACCCATTGTAATCTGTCATCAAGAATATAACCAAAAAATAAAATCAGAAATAGTTAAGTGTCTACAGAGTTGATTTGAAACCTTTTGTTAGTTTTAAACTAAAAAATACTGAATTTGAGAAAACTTGCTAATTTTGATTTTTTTAATATACATGAAATACGCTAAAATAAAAAAATATTAGGATTTTGTTAAATTATTAGTTTTTCATATTGGTTTTACTTGATGCTATACCCATTCCCTAATCAAATTTGACACTTAGGGCCAAACTTAATTGAATTTTGAATTTATTTTATGAGTTTTTAAGATTCAAAAATGTAAATTTTGAAAGTGAATTAAGTATATACTAAACTGCTAACTACTCGGTGAGTTTTTCTGACCCTGTTTTCCTTATTTAATCAAACTAAAACCTTTAGTTATACTTAAATTACTACCAACTTTTGCATTTATAACCTTATCTACCTTCTATCGTCCAGAACCTTAAAGCCCTCTGAAGCAAGTTTGCTTTGACACTTTGGTATAAATCATAATTTAGTTAGTATTTGAGTATAAAAAGTTCCTTTGTCTTCTTAACGAAGCTTGTAAATTTAAGCAAACAAGTAAAAGTAGTTGTAATTTAAAAGATTAAATCTCTATCAGCTTTTTGGGTATAATTACTTCTCTATTTTTTTTAAGACATGAAACAAAAATATTTTATACTCACTACAAAGCAAATTTTAGTTTTTTTGAAATCTTAATTTTGATTTAAGTTATGTTCAATAAAGATTAAAAGAAAATATTTAAAAATTCAAAAAGTCCTAATTTGAGTTGATTTGAGTATAAGCAAAATATTTCTAATTTAAGCTAAAATTTTCATTTCTTTTTCTAGTATACAGATTACAGATTATTATAAGAAATATAAACAGAGCAAAAAATTTATATATAATTTAATTAAATATTTCAATTAACATAATTTATGATTAAAACAAAAGAGCCTGAATCAAAAAATCTAAAAACAAAAGAGCCTAAACGATCTAGAATTATAAAAATCCTAATTTTAGTTTTAATTAGTTTATTTATTTCTATTTTGGTTGCTTTAGCTGGCTTGTGGTGGTGGCTTACCAGTACGCCTCAATATGCTATGAGCCAATGGGTTAGCTCATTTGAAGATCAAGATTCAGATAAATTTGATAAATATTTTAACTACGAAGAAGTTATTACTAATACAATAAAAAGAGAAACTTCTGACAAAGAAGACACTGATCCACTTTCTAAAGCTTTAGGAGATTTCTTGGTTCCTTCTTTATCTAGTTTTTTAGAAACCGAAATAGAAAAAAGAATCGATAGTGGAGATTTCAAAGAAAACTTTAGTAAGCAATATGAATTTTATAATTCTAACCTATTACTTCCTGGAATTTTTGCTCAAGACTGGCAAAAAATAGATAAAGATGTATATCAGGTAAACTTTAGAAATATTAACAACGAAGAAGCAAAAATAACCTGGAAGAAGTCGTCTGAAATCTGGGAAGTGGTAGATATTATTGGCTTAGAAGATCTTACCAAACCAGGTCAAGATTCTGAGCTAGAAAATAGCTTAGATATTTTTAATCAAGACAATCAAAACCTTGACGACACAGAAATTAAGGCTAACTTTGACCAAGCAGTTAATATCAATAACTTTGAGTATCAGGTTTTATCTGCCACTATTAATAGTAATGTGAGTGATAAATTAATATCTAAATCTATTAAAGAAGAAGAACTACAAAATAAAAAATGGCTAGAGACTGAAATTTTAATAAAAAATCTATATAGCCAAGGTAGGTTAATTTCTATTTATGATGATTCTATAAAAATCACTAGTCTTAGCGGCTTGTTATTTGAGCAGCCTAAATCTATATTTAATTCTTTAGATACATTTTTACTTAGCCAAGATCAAGTGGCCACAAGGTTATACTTTGTGATAGATAATGATCTTGATTCTTTTAGCTTAAGATTATCTTCTAGAGATAGTAATTTTTTATCTGAAGAAAAAACTGTAATTTTTGATTTTATAGATTTTGTTGGTCAATACTCTAGTCAACAAGAGGTAAATATAAATTATGAAAACCTGAACCAAAATTCAATAGAAAACCTAGAAACTATGGAAGTTGAAATAGTTGAGACTCAATTTGGCTCAGAACCAATTAATAAGTCTTATTTACCTGCTAGTGACGGTAATCAAAACCTATCTGTAAAAATAAAAATCAAAAATATTGGAAAAAGTGTTATTTATCCTGCACAAAAATTTTTTTTGAAAGATTCTAAGGCTAGAACTTATGAAGCTAATTTTAGCACTGATTCTTTTTCTGATAGTCTTGACCCTGATCAGGAGACAACTAAGACTTTGGTTTATGAAATCCCAAAGGATGAAAAAGAAGTTTATCTTTACGCTTTAAATAAAACCGCTTTTCCTAGCTCAGCTAAAGTTTTTTTGATTAAATAGTGCACCTCTTTTACAATTTACTTGCAATAAAATAAAAATTTGGTGTAGATTAAAGTATGTTAGTTATACTTGTAATTTCAAAACTTCCGCAAAATTGGTCAAAAAATAATACCTGCAGACTTATACTTTGAGCTAATCGTTACAGTAATTACCCGTTAAGAGTTTACTTAAATAAAAGGATTTGCTTCCTTATGAAGAGTTAAATTCTGGGTAATAGTAAACGGGTTGGTTATATCTATACTAAAAACACTAAATAATCACGTCTCGAAACCTATTTTTATTCTTGGTTAACAGTTATTTTATGAAATCAAAGTTTTGTAAATCTAGGCTATCGGATAAGACTAATATACTATTTATGCGGAATTATGACTAAAAATAAACATGCAAATATCTCAAATTCGTCAAAATTTTCCAATTTTAAAAGTTAAAGTCAGAGATAAAAATTTGATTTATTTTGATAATGCGGCTACGACCCAAAAGCCTCAAGCAGTTATTAATAGCATAGTTGATTACTACGCAAATAAATATTCTAGTACACATAGTCAGCATACTTTAGCTACAGATTTAATTACTCAATTAGAGCAGGCTAGAGAAGTTGTTAGCAAGTTTATAAAAGCTAATTCCAAAGAAGAAATTGTATTTACAAAAGGAGCTACAGAGAGTTTTAACCTTTTAGCTTTTAATATTGATTCTTTAATCCAATTTGACCCAGGAGATAAAATACTGCTAACCGAAGCTGAGCATCACGCTAATCTTGTACCTTGGCAAAGGCTAGCAAAAGATAAGAATTTAAATTTAGAATTTATTAAAATTTTAGATGATGGAAGTTTGGATTTAGATGATTTAAAAAAAAAGTTAACTAAAAAAACTAAACTAATAAGTTTTACTCAAGTCTCTAATGTTTTAGGTTTGATTAACCCACTCAAAAAAATTATCAAAACCGTTAAAGAACTTTCTCCAGCTAAAATAATAATTGACGGAACCCAAGCAATTCCACATTTAGAAGTAAATCTTCAAGATTTAGATCCTGATTTTTATATTTTTTCTGGACATAAAGTTTTTGGACCAACTGGAGTTGGAATTTTATATGGAAAGAAAGGTAATTTAGATAAGCTTAAACCTTATCAAGTTGGTGGAGAAATGGTAAAGCATGTAGATTTATTTTTTTCTAATTTTCAAGAAACTCCTTACAAATTCGAGGCTGGCACCCTTAATTTTGCCGGAATAATTGGACTAAAGAAAGCTTTAGAATATTTTAGTTTAATTAAAAAAGAAGTGTTTTTTATAGATAATAAAGCTCTTAGTTTTTATGAATACGAAGAATATCTTGGAAAAATTTTAGTAGAGTCAATCAGAAATCTAAAAAATATTCGACTACTTGGTCTAAAAAATCCAAGGGTTCCTTTAATTAGCTTTTGGTTTCCTGACGTTAATTCTTTAGATTTAGCTATGTATTTAGATCTTCGAGGAATTGCCGTTAGAGCTGGTCGACACTGCAGCCATCCTTTGCACGATAAGTTTTTTATAAACTCTAGTCTAAGAGCTTCTTTGAGTTTTTATAACACCTTAGAAGAAATAAACTATTTCGCTGAGAATCTAAAAGAAGGCTTAGAGTTTTTGAGAAAATTTGGCTAATTTAATTACCCTTTTTCCGCTAATCACTAAGGTAATTATCTGTTAAGAATTTAGCTTAAATAAAAAATTTATTTCCTTGTGAATAGCTAAATTTTGGGTAATAGTAAATAGGCTGAGTATAAGATAATTAATTTTTAAATTTATTTTCACTTTTTGATTTTCTTCAAGAATAAACTGCCAAGCTCCTTTGGCAGTAAAAAACAAAGTCCAGAACCAACCTAGACTTCCTATCAAAATTAAAAATATTCGTAGAAAAATATTACCATTAAACAAATTTAAGATTGCTTTAAAATCTCCAGGGCCCCCAGGTGTATAAAAAATACCATCAAACATCAAATAACCAAACCCTAAACAAAATGAAAAAATAGTAGTCAAAAATGCTGTGTATTTTAGCCAAATGCTAGTAGTTTTAGTTTTCGTAAAAATCAAGAAAGCAAATAAACCAACTAAAATATTGACTAAAGCAGCAGAACCTTCTACTAAAATGATTTTAAAAATTTGATCACTAGGAATTTGCTGAAGAGCATTAGCTGCAAAAAAATGCACTTGAAGACCTTTGGATCCGACTATCAGACCAAAAAAAGCATGAGTTAGCTCGTGTAAAAACTGAGATAAGATAATTGCTATGAGTAAAGAGAAGGTGATTTTAGTTAAGTTTAACTTGAACATAGGATTTAAAAAATTTATTACGAAGATGTTTTACACTAAAAGAACATAATCGCCAAAATTAAAGAATTAACTTTCCTCTAAAACCTCTTGAGGCATAATAAGAATCAGCTCCATTGTGATACACAAAAGTTTGCCCATAACGAAAATCTGCAAATAATGCCCCGCCAAATTTACGAATCTCTACTGGAGTAAAAATCCAACTAGAAGTTTTGCTATCAAAATTAGCTAGAGTTTGCAAAAATCTGTAATCAAATTCATCTAAAAGTTTAATTCCAAGCTCTATGGCAACTTGCTCTACACTAGACTTTGGTGGAAATTTTTTACGACTCACTAAGGCAATTTTATCATAGCATAAACTACGCCTACCTGTCGGGGTTTCGAGACTGCAATCCATAAAAACATATTCTTTAGTATCCTGGCTAAAATTAACTAAGTCAGGCTCTCCTCCAGTTTCTTCCATTGCTATAAGTGAACTTAATTTAAGTGGATTTTGCTGCAATCTTGCCTCGATATCACCCCAGTCTAATTTTAAATTTTGATTTAGCCTTCTTGCAAACCTAGTTTTTAATTTTTGCAAAAAAATTTCATGCCCTACTAGATTAGTGGTTTGCTTTGGCATAAGCTTGTTATGTACAAGGTTTTTTGAGGTGTCAAATGGTTTGTTAGTTCTTTTGTATAAGGAAATATTTTTGAGTTTATTTAATATCTTATCTCAAAACTTAAAAGTCTTAAGTAACTAAAGCTAAGTTATTTTAGGTAGGGCTATCAACTCAAAAGCCACCTTGAGATTGTTTTTGAGAAAATTCTTGCATCTTAACTAGATCTTGTGGGTTAGTCGTGATAATTCTATGTTCGGTTGGAAAAGCAATAATTTCGATGGCAACGTGACGAGGTCCAGCAAAAAAAATTCCTTGACCAACACTAGACTGTAATAGAACTTGTTTTTCTCCAGAAGTTAAAGCAAAAGTTTCTCCAATTTGATCGATACTGGCTGTGGACTGTTTCAAAAGAAGTTTTAGAGCAGAGTTAGTTACGATTGGTTTGCCAAAAGGAGAGCCTAAAAAATCACCAACATCTTGAGTAATGGTGGTTACTCCTAGGTAATATTTTCTTGCTCTTTTTACTAATCCATACAAAAACCTAGCCGAATCTTCATATTGCATCATAATCCAAGCTTCATCAATTGCTAAAATTCTCCTTCTTAACTCTGATCTAACCTCATTCCAGACGTACTTGAGTAATATATACATGGCAATTGGTCTTAGAGTTTCTTGCAAGTCTCGAATATTAAAAACTACAAAAGTATTATGGATATTAATATTAGTCCTCTGGTTAAAAATTCCTGAAAAAGTTCCTTCAGTATAACGATAGAGTCTTTGAGCTAGACTTTCTCCGCCAACTGTACCTTCTAAAATATTTACCAAATCTTGCATTGTAGGTGGAGTTATGTTTGCCAGGTCAGAATCTTCAGTGATGTCTCTTTTGGCGTAGGATTCCTTAATAGCTCTTTCCATTAATGAGACTTCTTCAGGGTTTAATTTTCCTAGCATGAGATTCATTAGGCCCATAAGGTCAATGATTGAGCTTCTGAGGATATCTGCATTGCTCTCGCCAGGTAGAGCTTTAGGCAGGTCAAAGGGGTTGATACGATTATTAGAATTAAGACTCATATTAATGTAAGTTCCACCTAGTGTATCAGCTAAGATTTTGTATTCTTGTTCAGGGTCAATCACAATTACATTGATTCCAAGCATTAAGCTCCTAAGAATTTCTAGCTTTACAGCGTAGCTCTTACCTGCACCAGAAGTTGCAAAAACTACTTCGTTAGCGTTTTCTAACTCGAACCGATCAAAAATAATCAAAGATGAATTATGTCTATTGATTCCGTATAGGATCCCTGTGTCAGAAGATAGCTCAGAAGACACAAAAGGAAAAGAAGCCGATAAAGGACTAGTATTCATATTGGTATGAATTTGTAAATCGTCCTTAAGAATTGGTAAACAAGAATTAAAACCGTCATCCATTTGTAAGGCGGATCTTTTTAGGATAATATTCTGCTGATTAAGTAGTCCTTCTATAGCTTGAGAATATTTTTCTAGATCGTCCTTGTTATCGGCATATATTTGAGCATAAACACCTACGCTAAAAAATTTTTCCACGCCTTGCTGGATAGCGTCTCTAAGACCTTCAACGTCTCTGTAAGCAGTTTCTAGGGCTGGATCACGTGGCCCTCTTTTTTCTTGGTTGAGAGTTAAACTAGCTTGTATTTTACCTACTTTACTTTTTAGTTCTCTAAGTACTTTAGAGCTGTCTTTGGGGTAAATATAAATAGCCAAATCCATGGCTAGATCAGCATTTACTAAGCCTTCTAGCCAGCCACTATTAATAACTCTAGGATAAACTAAAACAAAAAAACTTCTAACTAATTTAGTTCCTAATTCTAAGTATCCAGTGTTAATCTTAACACTACTGGGAGAGATTAAATCTCTAATTGTAGAAACTCTTTTTCGATATTCTTTTTCAATTTCGATTAATTTTTTTTGAATTATACTTTCTTCCCTGATAATCTCTTTTCTTAATTTAACTGGATTTAGAGTTTGTAGATTTTGTAGTTGTTTTTTGTCTTTTTCACTCAAATTCTGAGTCAAAAGTTTACCAGGAGCTTTAGGCGGTATTTGGTTTGGATTTTGTGGAGGTTGCCCTAATTGACTAGGAGGAAATAAACTTGCATTTGGCTTGGGAGATGGTTGATTAATGGGTCGTGATTGAAAATTAAACTGCTTAGAAGCTGGAATATTAGGGTTTGATTTTGAAATTTGTGGATTTGGTACTGGTTGTGGTACTTGTGGCTTGTAGGCTCCAGCTGGATTCTGCTCCCAATTGCCATAAGAGCCTTTAACTTGAGAATTATTTTGTAAATTTTCCCCAAGATTAGGGGCCTGATATATTGGTTGTCCAGTCTTACCAAACCTAGTGTTATTACCCTGATTAAGGTTAGGGTTGTTATTAGGAGCAACATTAGGAATAACTTGGTTGTTCACCGGTGGCCTTGTTCCAGCTGGAGACTGCATTTTTAATATTTATTTTTGTTATATTTTTTTGAATTTTTCTCTGAATTTGTTTTGGATCTATAGTGTAAAGCACTTTTTAAAAATTTGCAAGCTACCCTAATCAGTTATAGCAATTCTACATTCAAGGTAGATAAATTATTAGATATTAAGTTTGTTTTAAAGTAATTTTAGGATATCTAAAATGTCTAATTGATGCATGTGATTAGATATACTATGATGTGAGACGGTTTTACTTTAAAAAGCTAAATTTTTCTCTGAATTTTGTGGAATAGTTTTATAGCAAATTGGTATAATCAAACTAAAACCTTTAGTTAAATCATAATTTAGTTAGTATTGGAGTATAAAATTTATCTAAGTTTGATCTGGGTTAGTTATATAAAAATGGTGTGACCGACAGGATTTGAACCTGTGACCCACAGCTTAGAAGGCTGTTGCTCTATCCAACTGAGCTACGATCACGTACAAAAATTTAAGTTTTATATAGCTTTTATAAAATTAACCTTGTTTTGCTACTTAAAAAATACCCTGTTTTTGTTTATTTTAAAGTAAAAAGTGGAATTTAGTTCTTACTAAAAAGAATTTTTAGAAAGTTTTTGACCTATTTTTGGCTTATTATATTAATTTAAAGGGTATAAAAAGTTCTCTTATAGGACTAGACAAGCATAAATAATTAATCCAAAATCTTACCTTGCACCTCAAAAATATTCTACTTTTTGTTTATTTTATAAGTACAAATGTTGTTTTTGAAAGATTTAAGTTATAAGCAAAGATGCAAATCATCCGTAGCTTGCTTAGCTATTTAGTATTTAATATTTTCTATTTTTTTGTAAAGTTGATAGCTAGAAAATAATCAGCCTTACCTCAAAGTCTTCTGAAATATTTAAATTTTTTTTATTATAAAACCTATTCAATTATTACCCTTTAGCTAATCTTTTAATTTGAAGTCTGATGGTGCATAGATGAAGTTTGGCTATTGAAGTGGAAATTAACTTTTCACAGTTTTTACAAAGTTTTCTACATTTCTCACTCCAGGCATTTGTTCTCTCAACTACCCATCTTTTATGTACTGGTTTAAAACCTGGATTGTCTTTGTCTTTTGACGGCTTTGGGGTAATTTGTATTCTAATTTTTGTTAAGATTTGAGGATAGATTTCTTTTAATTCTTTTTCTAATTTTTCTTTATGATAGCCATTGTCTAAAAGTATTGTTATCTTCTTTGTGTTTACTGTTTTTTGTTTAAAGTAATCAATGTTTTTCTTGAATTCCTCTGTAGTTAAATCTGTTGAATAAGCCATAGTAACTTATCCTAGAAAATATATGATTAATTTTCAAATGGGTTGTATATTCTGCAAACTTATATTATATGAGAGATATAATGGTTATATTAGCCATTGTCAAGTATGCCTCAAAACAAAAATTCCTTTGTTAAAATAGCTATTATAAGCTAAAAATTAAACTAATAATATCATTTATCATTACATGTAAAGTTATTCACTATTAAACTTTAATTTTATCAAAAATATTTTATCAAAAAATACCTGTAAATCACTTACTAATCGCTTTTAATCTTAAAGACAAGTCACAAATCAACAAATTTACAGGTGTCCACCCTTGCCAAAAAATCAAGATTTTTTTATAATACTTATTATATTTTAATTACAATTTATGGAAAAAGCTTTTCGAATATTCTTTTATATTTGGTCTTCTTTTTGGGGTTTGATTAATATCGCTCAAGTTGCTAGCCAGTATATTATTTATGATCAAATATACGATAGAAACAATGACGCCGAACTTGGTCTTTGGTTCATTAACACTATGAGTTATATTTTGGGTGTTTTTTTGGGTGTTTTACTTTTGATTAAGATGATCTATATTCCTAGAGATCTAAGCAACAAAAAACCAGTCAAAAATATAAACATCTATGTAATTTTAGCCTCGTTTTATTATTTCTTTATTAGTTTAGTTAATTTAGCTAGCAGAGTTTTATTGATGCCAGAGGATTTTCCAAGAGAATCTATATTTCAGGTAACTTGGATTTTTCCGAGTTTTATGGTTTTTGTTTTTCATATTTTGTATTTCCAAAACATTAGAGAGTACAACACCTCACTTAAAGAAAATAATTAGTCTGACCCATTTATACTCAATATATAGTAATTCTACATTCAACTTAGGTAAGTTATTAGATATTAAATTTGTTTTAAAATAAGTTTAAGATACCTAAAGTGTCTAACTGGCATATGGGTTAGTTTATACTTTCAAAATTTACATTTTTTAATGTTAATAAGCTTAAATTATAGGCTTCCAAATTTAATTATGTTTAGTCTTACCGTCAAATTTGATTATGGAACGGGTATAAATTTTTTATTAGTTTAAAAAAAACTATAGCAAAACTCCATAAAAATATACTAAACTGTCAACTAATCAGTGAGTTTTTCTGACCCTGTTTTTCTTATTTATCAAACTAAAATCTTCAGTTAAATCATCATTTAGTTAGCACTTAGGCATATAACACCAATCCATTTAATATTACTTTAAATTTAGTTCTCTACAAAGAGGAAATAAATCTCTTGTTTAAACTAAATTCTTAACTGGTAATTACGGTAAAGATTAGCCTAAAGAGTATAAGAGATAAATAACCAAATACCCTTTATAGGAGTTTTTACTGTCTAATTTAACCTAACTCCGAGAGTTTTTTTGACTATTTTATCAAAGAAGGTCTTATCCTCTCCGCCACCTGAAGCTAGAGAGCTAAAACTTAGCTCAGTAACCAAAATATTAGCTGGTAAATGTCTTTTTAGATAAGGTATTAATTTTCCTGTGTTTTCTTTATCAACTAATACTAGCTCTATACTTGGAGACTTCTCAATAAAACTCTGAATAATATCTAATATTTCTTTTGGATCGACATCTCCAGGTATTTCTTCAACTTCACAGTTGAGATTAACAAATAGCGGAAAATGACTTGGTTCAGTAAAAACTAAAATTTCAGGATTTTCTTCTAGAGTTTGATTTGTGTTTTGTTCTTCTGCTACAATACCAAAATCACCAAAAGTATCTTTAGTTTCTAGATTAGAAAAAATATACATGACTTTTAGCCCATAATAAATAGCCACATCTTCTTGACTTGTAGCTAATTTACCTAAATTAAGTATATCTGATAACTCTTGATAATTAAATTCTGAGGCTTCCCAACTAAGGAGTTTAGTTTGAAATTCACTAGAAGCAACGAGCCCGTTAGAAGTCTTTTGAGTTTTTGGAGAGGTTAGTTTTTGCCAATATGTATAACTCCACTTAAGTTTGTTAGTTTTTAGAAAATTTCCATAAAAATCACTAAAAGTATCTCTAATTTTTCTTTTGATTTGAGTTTCGCTAAGTCCTTTAAAATCTTCTTTTTTGAACTCTGAAATACTAGCTAAGTTAATTGCAGTAATAGATTCTAAAGTTATAGGTTTTTTAATTTTATCTAACTCTTTAAGGTAAAAAAACAATTGTCCAAGAAGCATAAAAAATCAAGTTTAGTTTAATTTTAATATATATAAAACCTGTTTAATTGGTTTATAAATTACTAATAAAAATTTTTATAAAGGTTGTATTTTTTAGAAAAAATAGTAATAAATTAACTTTTTTAGAATAAAAATTAACTGAAAGATTTTAATTAGTATTATAAAAAAATTTTATAACATCTTTAAAATCAAGATATTTCTAATAAATTCTATGTATCTAAGTCAGGGCAATTAATTTATTTCTGGCAAGTTCTTTTTCTTTACCATCGCTATGTTTTAGAACTAGAGCATATATTTCTACGGCTTTTTCTCTTTCTTCATATTTTTCGTATAACTTACCTAACTGCATCCAGACTGAGTAATTGTTTAGACCTGTGCTTCTTAAGTTTTCTAAAATTCTAGCTTCTAGCTTTTGATATAAAGCTTTGTCTTTTTTGGTTTGTTGATCTTGATTTTTAGAGTCTTCATCATCGCTAGTAACTAGGTTGATAGTAGCCCCTTTAGTATTAGAAGTATTAGAAAAAGTTTGTGTAGTTTCGTTAACAGAAGAAAAATCAGACTGACTTGTTTGTTCAGTTATTTCTGGTTGATTATTACTTACTTCTTCTTCTGAATTATAATCTTTGACCCAGCTTAGAGGTTTAGTCTTGGAGATTTTATTGTTTAATTCTGGATTAGTTTGGGCAAATTTTGAGATTGTTTTGTCTACATCTTGTTTTTGTTCAATAATTTTAGGATCATCATGATTCGAAAGTTGTGGCTTAGGTGGAGCTGTTACGCTAATTATATAATTCCAGGAATGCTTTAGATAATCAATAAAATTAGCCTGCGAATGACTAAAATTACTAAAAAAATTACTAAAAAAATTACCATTTTTTGCTAATACAATGTCTTTACGTGAATTCATAGCAACTTGACTCATATCGTGAGTGCTAAACCCGTAAGTGGCTGAATTTCTAGCTAAAATATCGTTATTATCGACTTTTGCTTGGTTAGCTAGATCGTCTATTCTTTGATTTTCCCATAGATAAATAGAATAGTTAAGCAAGAGCAAACTAGCAAAACTAAAAACTACAAGACTAATTAAACCAGCAATTAGCATTAACATAATGCTAAACCAAAGAGATTATCTAATTTTGGTCAAATATATTTTTAACCGTTGATAGGTATTTTATACTTGATCTAGGTATTTTTTGATTATATAGACAATCCATAAAATAAAGCTAGGTATCTTACCTTTCCTAAATTTTCTTTATAGAAAATGTTTAATTACTTATTTCTTAAAATAAAATATTTTTAGATTTTAGTTGCTTCAAAAATTGTAATTTAGAACTATTCTTAAATTAGTATTTTATTTTTTTTACTTAAAATAAACTGCAAATGATTTCTTAATTTTTAGTTTTAAACTAACAAAATGTTTCAAACAACTTTCATATCTTTTTTTTGGGTCAGCTACTTAAAGTTAGAATTTTTAATAACTTCTCTAAAATACTTTACGGTAAGCAGCAAACCTTCTTTAAGCTGAATTTTTGGCTCCCATCCAAGTTCTTTTTTGGCTAAAGAAATATCTGGTTTTCTTTTTTTTGGATCGTCACTAGGAAGATCTTTGTAGATAATTTTACTTTTACTTTCTGGAATGGCCTGTAAAACAAATTCTGCTAATTCTTGAATTGTAAATTCGTTAGGATTACCCAAATTCACAGGTCCTCTAAAGGCTTGTTTATCCATAGTTTTGACTATTCCACTAACTAAGTCATCTACAAACTGAAAAGATCTAGTCTGGCTACCATCTCCGTAGATTGTTATATTTTCATCCTTGAGAGCTTGAGTAATAAAGTTAGATACTACCCGGCCGTCATTAATTTCCATATTTGGGCCATAAGTATTAAAAATACGAATAATTTTGGTATCGATTTTGTACTGTCGATAATAATCCATAGTCAAAGTCTCGCTAATTCTTTTACCTTCATCGTAGCATGATCGTACCCCAATAGGATTAACATTGCCCCAGTAAGTTTCTTTTTGAGGGTGTTGAATTGGATCGCCATAAACTTCTGAAGTAGAAGCTAGTAAAAACTTAGCATTATTACTTAGGGCTAGTTTTAGGCAATTTTCAGTCCCTATAAAATTAGTCCTAATAGTAAATACTGGATTTTTTTGGTACTGTGGGGGAGAAGCTGGGCTAGCTAAGTGGTAAATCTCATCTATATCATTTAGCTCGATCGGTTCGATAATATCTCTTTCTATAAATTGAAAATTATTAAAATCCATTAATTTCTTGATATTACTTTTTTCAGAAGTATAAAAATTATCTAGACAAATTACTTTTTTTCCAGACTTTACTAGTCTTTTGCACAAATTAGAACCGATAAATCCAGCACCTCCAGTGACTAAAATAGACATATATTATATATATAATTAATTGTAATCTTAGTTGTCAACCGCCAAAGAAATATAAATTTTTGCTTTTTAAGGTTAAAAAATGTAAATTTTAAAAGTAAATTGGATATGTTAAAACAGACACAACTTCCGCAAAATTAATCAAAAAATATTAAATATAGTATTTATAGGGAAGCTCTATAGATTATACCTAATCCGAATTTACCTCACTTCCGCTAGACCATTCAATCAAGTCTCTAATCATTTCTTTATAATTATCAGGGAAGACTAAAGCTTCTAAGTTATTAATGGCATTAAACAAAATTTTATCTTTATATTCATTGGCTTGCTGACGTGTACTATTGCTTTGTAAGGCTAGTTTTGATTGAGTACTCTCTTGTGATTTTAGATAATTAAACTCTTCTGACTCTGATAAAGACTTAAGGTAAAGAAATCTTTGTAAATCCTCAGTATGATAAATTTGATACAAAGTGGCAATATCACGTAAAACTTCTTCTAAAAGAACCCATTTTACTTTTTCTGGATTAATTGGGTTATTAGGTTGATTAAAGCTATAACTAAGGCCAAGCAGACAAGGTAAGGCGATCTGAACAAAACTTAACCTCTGTCCTTGAGCTTTAAGGTATTGACTAGTAGTTATTTCTTCTCTATATATACTGGCAATGGATATTATTTCACCACCTATAAATTTTGATAAATAATCTTTATTTAGATATTTAGATAGGTATGGATAGCGTTCTTTTAGTTCGTTAGTTAGTTCTACGTTCTTTGAGTGCATTACTCCAATTTGGCTAGGTAAAAAAATATTCTCGATATGTTTATCCACTACTTCGTATAGATTAGGCAATCCTCTAAGCCTTAAAGGAACTTTTTTTCTTAAATAATTTTGATTAGCCAAGTATAATTGATTAGTATCTTTGGTGATATTAAGAACCTGAAAATACCATTCACAAAAAAAACTAATTCTAGTATTAGCTCCACAATATCTAGCTAAAGAAAAACTAAGTAGACTTTTTTCTTCTAAAAATAAATTTTTTACTGGAGCTAAAACTTCCTCCATCTGATTACCATGATCCTCTTGAGTTAATACAAAGTTAACTTCGTTATAAAACTCCGCCAAAAAACCACTTAAGTTAAGCATACTCGACTATGATCAAAATATAATTGTTTGTAAAGTTTAGCTTGTAATTATAATTATATGCCAGTTACACTGGTAATTTTTGTAATTATCTTTTAGTAATCAAATAATTAGCTTGTTTAAGGGTTAATTTTGCATAAAAAGCTTACACAAGTTGATGTGGGAATGGGCGTATCTTAACCAAAGTAAAAACTTATTCTAAAAAATTTAATTAACCCAAAAATTTCCATCTTTACTTCATCATAATAAAAAACTTCATATCCTGCAAGGTTTTGAGATATATTTATTTATCTGACCTAAAAAACTCTACAGTTTCAGTAATTCCTTTGTTGTAAGTAGTTGGTTTAGTTTCAAAAATAGCTTCAAACTTATCTGAATGAAAAACATAATCATGCTCGTACTGATAAAACATTTCTACTAACTCTTTTGCAGACTGGTTAAATAAGCCTGCAAACTTTAGCATTAATTTATTTAGTTTACCATAGTTATTAGGTTTACTAAATTCATTTGTAATTATTTGCATATACTCTTTGCCAGTTAGAGCTTTACTAGTTGGTAAATGCCAAACTTGATTGTCAGCTATTTTTTTTAAGCCAAGTTCAACCAAAGCTTTTGCAGCATCAGGCACATAAGTAAAAGAATGTAATTTGTCATCTTTACCAAGCCAAAAAGGCTTTTTGTTCTTTAATAAATTTTCTATATTGCTAATATAAAATAGGCTATTTTTTGCTCTAGGACCATAAAAATCAGCCGAACGAGCAATCACAACGGTTAGACCGTCTTTTATTGCTTCTTCTAAGAGCTTTAACATATCTAGTCTGACTTGACCTTTAAGACTAATTGGACTCATTTCATTTTCTTCAGTCATGTTTTGCATGTTATTTAGTCCGTACATATAGACATTATCAAAAAATACCAGCTTAGCCGATGATTCTTTACAGGCTACGATGACGTTCTCGATTAATTTTAACCAATTTTTTTCCCAGATTGAAGTAGAATATTTTAAGCCAACAGTTAAATAAACTAAATCAGAATCTTTTATGGCTTCTAAAGCTTGTTGATCATTATTAAGATCTGCAGGAAAGTATTCTATATTTTGTTGACTCGAGTGCTGGCAAGATCTAGAAACTAATCTTAAATTTTCAAAAACTTCTTGTCTTTGCAGTTCTTGGCTTAAAGTTAAGCCTATAGCCCCTGAGTAACCAAGAATTGTAATTTTAGGTTTTTGCATAAAAATTGTTTTTATTAAAAAATACCTATTTAGCCAATAAAGTTAAAAAGATGTTTATAAATTAGGTCAAACAAGCAGTTACACAGCTTCCACAAATTTAATCAAAAAATACTACCTATAAAATAGCCTATACCTTAAAACACTAATATTAGTATTTGTACAGAAATTATCTATAGTAATTTCAGATTTAACTTGTATAAGTTATTAAAAATCTTCTGTAAAAAATCAATTTTGCTACTAAATGTAGATATTTTATCATAAAACATACTATATTTAGTATTTTCTTAGAAAATTGTGGAAGTTTTAATTGGCTCTAAAGTTGTTTTTAAGTCAAATTTAGGATATGCAGAATGTCTAAGTCGTGCAAGGGTTAGCTATATAAAGAATAGTCATCTCTCAAAATCTATTTTTAATTAATACCTATTTTATGAGATTAAAGTTTTGTAAATCTGAGTTATGGAACAAGACTATTGGTATAGGCTCTTGCCAAAGTTAATTTAAAATTACTAGTTTTAAGTAAAAAGTAAATCTATGTATGCCTAATATTTTAATTGTCGGCGGAGCTGGTTATATTGGGTCGCAAACCAATTATGAGCTTTTAGATTCTGGCTATTCGACTATCGTTATAGATAATCTTAAATCTGGAAAAAAAGCCGTCATCCCAAAAGAATCAAAATTTTATCAAGCTGAACTTTTAGATATTGCAAGCCTAGAAGAAGTTTTTAGTAAAGAAAAAATCGATGGTCTGATTCATTTTGCAGCTAATATTGAAGTTAGCGAAAGTCAAAAAAATCCAGAAAAATACTACTACAACAATGTAGTTGGAACTTTAAACCTATTACAAGTTATGAGAAAATTTGCAGTGGATAAAATTGTCTTTTCTTCTACGGCTGCTGTTTATGGAATTCCTGAGAGAGTTCCAATCAAAGAAAATGACCAAAAAAATCCAATCAATACTTACGGTAGAACTAAGTGGATAGTTGAACAAATCCTCCAAGATTATCATCGTAGTTATGATCTGCAATCAATTTGCCTTAGATATTTTAATGCTTGTGGAGCAGATCTACAAAACAGAACTGGAGAAATGCACGAGCCAGAAAGTCACTTAATTCCAATTATTCTAGAAGCAGCAGCAGGCGATAGAGAATCTGTAAAAATATATGGAGATAATTATGACACTCCTGACGGAACTTGTATTAGAGACTATATTCACACTTTAGATCTAGCCAAGGCCCACGTCAAAGCTATGCAAAAATTAATAGACGGTCAAAAGCTATGTGAAGCTATAAATCTAGGAACTAAAAATGGTTATTCGGTACTAGAGATTATGCAAACTGCTAAAAAAATAACTGGTATAGATTTTATAGTAGAAAAAGCAAATAGAAGGCCAGGAGATGCAGATAGATTAATTGCAGACAATACCAAAGCTAAAGAAATTTTGGATTGGACGCCCCAAAATTCGGAACTTGAAACCATTATTTCGACAGCTTGGAAGTGGTATCCTAAGGGTAAAAAAATTAAAAAAGAAAATTAATCATTTCTCAAAACCTATTTTTACTTTTGATTAATACCTATTTTATGGGATTAAAGTTTTGTAAATTTGAGTTATGGAATAAGACTATTTTATAAATTCTAAGTTATTTTATTTTTAAATACTTACTAAACCTACATTTAGTATAAAATTCAATTTTTGCGGAAGTCTTATCTTGTTTTATTGTAAGCGATCTATGGAAGAGGCGTAACCTAACTAAAATCAAAAATTTAGATTCCAAAAAATTAAAATTTGTTTTGCAGTGAGTATAAAAACCAGATTAGCAAAAAAATAACTTGCCAAACCTGATTAAAAACCAGAATCTAGTTGGTGACTTTATACTTTATAAGATCTGAATCAACCACACCAAAGTTTCTAGAATCGTTGCTACTAGTTCGGTTATCTCCAAGCAAATAATGTTCATTTTTTAACAAAATAACTTCAGCAAAATCTTCATTTTCTTTACCTTTTTCAAAATAATTTTTTAAACCTAGTTTATAGCTACTTACGGCGCCTAGATATGGTTCTTCTAACTCAAATTCTTTACCAGCTGATTTTATCCAAAGCTTTCCTTTTCTGAAGATGATTTGCTCTCCAGCAAGACCGACTACTCTTTTGATTTTCCAAGTTTTTATTATATCAGGTTTATTAGTTTTGTCTAAAGTAAAAATTACTATTTGTCCGCGCTCAATTTTTTCTTCAGGGTCAAGTTTTTGGATCCAAATTTTTTGTTGATTCCTAAAAGTTGGAAACATCGAATCGCCCCTAACTTCAAAAGGATATTTAGTGGTTACTTGCTTTTTAACTTGAGAAATTTTTTTACTTAAATTCATAATCGCTTTTTTTATTTTAGTTTAAACTAAAAAGATTTTTAGACTTAAGTTTTTTTGGATCAATAATTAATTTCATACTCAATCCGTTTAGTATTAGCCTAAATTTAGCTCGTCATAAGAAAATAAATCGCTTATTTAAGCTAAATTCTTAACGGGTAATTCAAGACATATAAGACGTCTAAGTCATATAGGTTTAACTAATACAACTTCTTTTAAATATTTTTATTTTTTATCACAAACCTACTTAAAACCAAAGATAGCTCAAACAAAAAGACTACTGGCAAAGCAATCAAAGAAAGTGTAACTACATCTGGTGTAGGAGTTAATATAGCTAGAACTATTAAGATAATCAAATAAATATGCCTTCTTTTTTGACTAAAAGCTTGCGGACTAACAAGGCCACTAAAAATTAAAGAAAAAACCAAAACTGGAGTCTGAAAAACTACAATTAAGGCAGCTAAAAGAAAAACTAAAAAATCTAAGTAATCGACTAAAGTCAGACTAGTTGTAGTTCCTGCAGGATTAAGATTTAATAAAAATTCTAAGCTGCCAGGTATGATTTGAAAATACCCATACAAGATACCAACAATTGATAAACAAATAATTGCTAATATATAAGCAAGAATAAATTTTTTTTCTTTTGTTTTAAAGGCTGGAGAAATAAACTTCCACAAAACAAACAATAAAGCTGGAAGACTCAAAATTAAACCACTTAATCCAGAGATTTTAAACATGATCATAAAACTATCAATCGGCCTAAGAATCAAAAGAGTATCGGTTTTACCAATAGCTTCTAACGGCATCAATAACCAACCAAAAATTTTTTCATAAAAAATAAAACCAAAAAAAGTTCCTATGAGCCAAAAAATTAACAATTGAAAAAAAGTGTTTTTTAGGGATTCTACATGATCTAAGATAGCTAATCTTTGGTCTAAATCTTTGTTCTTATTATCTAAAGATTTTGGTTTTTTCTTTGAATTAGTTTTTTTACTTGTGTTTTTATCTGTTTTTTTAGGCATATTACAAATTTGCAAGCTTATTCTTTTAGGCCCAAAATTTTTATTTTACAACTAAAAGTATATCTCAATATACTAAAATTAGCAAGAATTCTGGCAAGTTCTTACAAAAATTATATCTGCGTAAAATTCAATTTAGTTTTTTTGTATTTTTAGTAATTCTAAATTACAATATTTGAACAACTAATAGTTAAAGATATTTATTTAAAGGATAAGCAACTAAAGAGTTTCTAACAAAGCTAAAGTTTTAAAAATAGACCTAAAAAAAAGCAACTTAAACCTAATTAATTCTAGACAAGAATATAAAAATATCTTAAAAATATTTATAGAAGTTGTTTAGTTTATTTGAGATTAATATATAGGCTAAAAATTTTACCTCTAATAAATAACTTTGGTAATATAGTAAATAAACAATTACTTTTAAACAAACCTTTAAACCCTAGCCTTAGCTTTAACTAAAATATGAAGTCTTAGAGATATGTATAGAGGCTATCTAAAATCTATCCTGATAAAACTAGCTTTTACTCTTTTTTGATATAGGGTTTACTAAAAACTATCTGAGACTTTTTTATATTTTATATAAATAATACTCAAAATTTCTCGGTTCTTTAAATATTTTTACTTATCAACAAAAATCCAAAAACTTTTTGGAATAAATATATTATACTCCACATAAGCCAAATTTCAGTTTTTTTGAAGTTTAAATTTCTGTTAAAGTTTAATCTAACTAGTAATCATGTCTTAAAACCTATTTTTACTGTTGATTAATTAATATCTTTTTATGGGATTAAAGTTTTGTAAATCTGAGCTGTGTGACAAGACTAATCATAAAAAACAATTTTCGGTTTTTAATTACAATAAATACACATAAACATATAATATATGAACTCTAGTCTTGTTAGGCAATGGTTAAGTCCATCTTACATAAAAAGTTTATTAGCCAGAGAGTCGGTTAGGTCAATTCTAATAGTAGCTTTTTTGACTGGGGCTTCCAGAGGGCTAGGGATGTTTAGGCAGATGTTATTTTATTTTCTCTTAGGTGAAGTTGATTCTGATATTTTAATTAGTGCTGATAAAATTCAAGATGTTTTGGGAAGCTTTTTGTTAGTAGGTACAGTTTATAGTTCAGTTTTACCTATTTCTAGTCGCTTAGATAGTGGTCACGATGGGTCAAAAAGAACTTCAGGCTACCTGAACTTAATTATGATTTTTTTGGTTATTTTGATTACCTTTTTGGTTGCTTTAATGATTATTTTTACAGAGCCGATTTTGAATATTTTTACTAGCTCGGAGCTTTGGGAGGAAATCAAAAGTCAAGGAAAATTAGATACCTATATCTTGATTACCAGAATTCTATGCTTAATTCCAATCGCTGTGGCAATTCAGTCTATATTTGGAGTTTTTCTTAATTTAAAGGGAAAATTCTTTATTTTTTCACTTGGTGGGGTGATTAATAATTTGGGGGCTATTGCTGGAGTTTTGCTATCCCAAAACGGACCTCTACCTGTAGCCATTGGCATGACCAGTAGCTGGATCGTAGTAAATATTTTGTTTTTAGTAACTAGTTTAAAATTTGGATATAAACTCCCTAAGATATTTAACTTCAAAAAAATTAAACTAAACAGACCCTTAATTTCTATAAAATCAGCTTTTTTGGATGAAATCTTAACTGATATTAAGACTTATTTACCAGAGTTGATTTTAACTTTTAGCCTTTTTCTACCTAGACTTTTTTTGATTGATGGTATTTATATAGCTAGATTAATTATAAACCCTTTTGCACAAAATTCTGGTCAAATAACAGCTTTCGAAATTGGCACCTCTCTTTCTTCTGGGTTTTTTATTTTATCTATTGCCCTAGGTACAGTAGCTTTTCCAGATTTGTCTAGATCTTACGAAAAAAATAAATCTCCAGAAAAAATTAATATCTTTTGGTCAAAACTTAATCATTATATTTTTTCTTCTTTGAATATTGGCTTTTTAATTACTATTTTAGCTTTTGTTTTTTCTCCGATTATTTTGATTTTGGATAAGTATTTAGGGGGTCAAGATAATGGTTTTTATATAATGTTAATTTCTCAGATTACGTCTTTGGCTTTGCCTTTTAGATCAGTTAGAGAAATTTTTAGTAGATATTTGTTTGTTAGGGAGAGAGTTTGGCAACCAGTTATATTTTCTGCTTTGGGATTTTCATTTCAATTATTTTTTGCAGTCATCATGAATTTTTATAATATAGATACAGGACTTACAGCTGGTTTGAGCTTAGTAATTTATAATTTGATTTGGGTACTTGGAGCAAGCTATTATATTAATAAAGACTACAAGCTAGATCATATGCTTAATCATGCTTCTAAGTCTTAGCCAATGCTGGTTATAGTTTATCCTTACAATTTTTAAGTGTTTATTTATATTTTAATCACAAAAAATCTCTAAAATTTAATTAGTTTTACACCTTTTCTACTAATCGTTACGGATTTACCTTAAATGTTTCGCCACTTAGGTTTAAATAAAAAGGGATTTGTCTCCTTATAACGAGCTAAATTTAGGGTAATATTAAACGGATCAGGTATACCTCATAGCCCAGATTTACAAAATTTAATCTCATAAAATAGTTATTAGTCAACCTAAAAAAGCTTTGAGATATGATTAACGACTATCACAAATTATCTTTTAGATAAGATTTTAAATATCAAGTGAATGTTTATAGTCAAATAAGAAATTATTATTTTTTGTTTTGTAATCAAGGCTTCTTTAGATTAGGGGCACAAGCCATTCTACTCCCCCTCTTCGTCTTTTTTGATCTTTTTACGCAAAAAAGCTGGAATATCTAATTGATCAATTTCTACTTCTTCTTTTTTTGATTCGCTTGGAGTTTGGATTACTTGTTGATTTTGATTAGATCGACTACTAAATTGAGGAGCTTTGTAAGGTACTCCAGATTGCTGGTTAGTAACGCTGTTATTACCAAAATAATTAGGAGTATCTGTTACTACTCCTGTTAGGATGTCTTCTTTATCTTTAGTAAAGCCTGTAGCCACTACAGTAATTTTAATTTCGTCTTGTAGATTAGGGTCGATAGAAGTACCAAAGATAATTTTAGCCTCTGGATCAACATGTTGATTAATAACTGTAGCAGCTTCATTGATTTCGAACATGGATAAATTTTTACCTCCTTGAATATTAAATAGAACTCCTCTGGCTCCTTCGATATTAAGCTCTAAAAGTGGAGATTCTATAGCTTCAAAAGCTGCTTTACGAGCTCTATCTTCGCCACTACCACTAGCTCTACCCATACCCATCAAAGCCGTTCCAGCATTACTCATAACAGCTCTAACATCAGCAAAGTCAACGTTAACTTCGCCAGGCAAGTTGATTAGGTCAGAAATACCCTGGACTGCCTGCCTTAAAACATCATCAGAAATTTTGAAAGCTTCATAAACACTGGTTCTTTTGTCTACGATATTCATAAGTCTCTGGTTAGGTACAACAATAACAGCATCAGCGTTAGCTTTTAGCCTTTCGATACCTTCGTCAGCAATTTGTTGACGCTTAACCCCCTCAAAATCAAAAGGCTTAGTAACTACTCCAACAGTTAAAATTCCTAATCTCTTTGCCACTTCGGCAATTACCGGACCAGCTCCAGTTCCAGTTCCTCCTCCCATACCAGCAGTAATAAAGACCATATCAGCCCCAGTTAAAGAAGCTTCAATCTCAGCCATACTCTCTTCAGCAGCTTGTCGACCTACTTCAGCACTCATTCCAGCTCCCAGTCCACGGGTAACATTGGCTCCTAATTGAATAATTCCGTCAGCATGAATTTGTTTAAGAACTTGTAAATCTGTATTCATAGCCCAAAATTCGACGCCTTCTACGCCGATTTCGATCATTCGTCTGACAGCATTGCCACCACCACCACCAACTCCGATTACTTTGATCTTGGCTGCAGGTGCAAATTTTGATTGACTGGATCCATAATCTCTTCGTGAGCTGTAATCAGATTTTAGGTTCTTAGGAAGCATAATTAAAAGGTGCTGTGTCGCAGGTTATCTTTGGTAAATAACTGGTTTTTGTGTCTGTTGTCAAGTCTCTATGGATCAGACTAAACTTGATCAAATAAGGTATTAAATAAAAAATAATATCAAAAATTATTAAAAGAAAGGTTTTTTAGGTTGTCAAAATAGATTTTTACTTTCAAAGTCCTTATAATTTTACTAAAAACGAAGTTACATATAGTGATTCCGTATTAAACTTAAATAAGTTGTCAACTACAAGTTTATTTTTGAAGCATTTTTGATACAGTTAAAGGGAATATTTTTTTAAAAAAAGAAACCCCCGAAGGGGTTATTGATCTTAAATTGTAACTTGAATTTAGCAATTACATCTCGTAAGCTATGTAACCGTCGTAGCTTCTAATAAAGCCTTTGGTAGCGTTAGCTCTGTTACCTATATCTGGAGTAGCCCATCTGACCCACTTAGTGTATTGGTCGTCGTATGAACCGTAGAAAGTAAAAGTATAGACTAGCTTGCTACCATTAGTCATGCTGGTATCACCAGCTAGGTTACGACCTAAAGAGTTCTGGTAGAAGACGTTGCAAGTATCAGCATCTACACCCCACCATTGTTGGCATTGAGCAGCTGTTGGGTAAGGGATAGTCCAAAGAAATTGATAAACTTGTAGATTTCTATCTTCTACTTGTGATTCTCCTTGTCTAGCACAAGAAGTTAATGGAGCAGAAATATCTCTACCATATAGGCTTGGGTCAACTGGCTTACCAGCCCAGTCAGTTCTAACTTTTAGTTGGCCATTCTCTACTTTGCACCAACCGCCTTGATAAAGGCCTCCAATGAATGTGTCTGTTCCAGTAGAGTAGATACGTGGCATACCTGTACTGAATTGCCCATTAGTAGTAGAGAAGATCTCATTAAGGTGATTCTGAGTAAAGATGTTAGTAAGGGAACTAATCTTTGATCTATCAACATTATTAAAGTTAGTATTAATTTGTTGAATATTTTTATCAACTATACCTTGAGCAGTATAACCTTGGTTAGGAAAAACTCCCACAACTGGCATGTCGCCAAACCAAGCCTTAGTTGCAGCTGAACCGACTGTAAAGTCAGCATATCTACTTACTTTAATTGTTTCATCGACGATTACACCTTTTTGGACTACGCAGTCTTGTTGGATGTATGGAGTAGATCCTTCGATTCCGTTTTTGTTGTTTTGGATAAACTTCTCCCAGTCAAATTCTGCTCCACAAGTGGTCATGTCAATACCGAAGGTTGGCGAAGCTACAGGGATAGTGCTGGCAGAAACGGGTATCCCTACACCTCCTCCTCCTGGGTTGTTGGGGTTATTCTGAGCCATGGCACTAATGCCGTAATCAAAGGCTAAAACGCTAACAGCTAAGAATAGAAATGTGTTTTTTAGGAGTTTAGTAAATTGCATAAGTTATAAATTAATTGTAAATGCATAGTAGCATATTTTTTGGAAGTTTGCAAGGGGGCGGTTTTGAGATTTTAACTACCATTAGATCAAGATCTTTCTGGGTTTGCTGCAGGAGTTGGCGCTTCTCCCAATCTATTTTCTTCCATCCTAAATGTTCGTTGTTGTAATTCAGGTTGTTGCTGTAATTCAGGTACCGGAGCTGGATTAGCTGCCTCTCCTGGCCGTTGCAGTGTTTGCGGTGCTGGAGCTGGTTCAGGTGCTGGAGCTGGAGCGTTAGGATTTTCCTCTACTGGTCTAGGTTGCAGTGTTTGCGGTGCTGGAGCTGGTTCAGGTGCTGGAGCTGGAGCGTTAGGATTTTCCTCTCCTGGTCTAGGTCGTGGTGTTTCTGGTGGAGTGTCTGCCGGACCAGCCCCTGGCGAAGGAATAGGTATATCACCTGTTTCAGTTGGAGGTGGATCTAGTGGAGGAGTAATGGTAGTATCAACTCTAGTTTCAGTTGTGATATCTTGCCTAGTTCTTGTTCTTCTATCTTGTGCATCTAATCCATGACTACTAAAGCTACTTCTAGATTCTTCTACTGATCCAGCTATTAGTCGTTCTCTTAGTTTAACATTACACCTTTCGAATACACCCATTTTATCCATTGCGACTGTCATTGCCTGCCATCTAGAATCACTACGCATTGCTAGACTTCCACTATAATTAGTGGTGCTAGTTATAGTTTCGGCCGTACCTCCAGCGTTTCTAGCAAAGGTAGTTTCGGTAATTGTCTCACCAGAAGGCCCAGTATAGGATATCTGACCTACTTGTTGCCATTCACCAGCAGGTATAGTTTGAACTACTCGACTGTCAGGCAAAAAATTCATACCAAAGGTAACTGTGTTAGTAGTTTTATTATCTAGATAATAAGTATTAGCAATTAGATCTGTATAAGCAACCATGGAGGTATCAGAAAGAATATCAGGATCTTTTTGAACTTCTCTATACATTTGCACAATATCTTCAGCATTGTTTGGTTCTACTCCTTTTTTTCGGAGAGACTGTGCTAATTCTCTAGGACTTAAATCATCATCTAGAGCTTGCCTGACTATCGCTAATTGATAAGGCATAGATTCTTGCCTAGCAAGGTCAGTGCTTTCACCAATTCTTGATAGGGCATTGAGTGTTTGAATAGTATTATTTCCCCGGAGATTACTGATGGCTACTTGTGGCACATCTGGGTTTGTTTTTAGGTCTAGTTGTCCAGGTAAGTAACAGTCTGCAATCTTCATACCTACCGGGATGTCGTTCTGCGGGATTACTGGGACATAATATGGATTACCAATGCCTCCAGCTGAACAATGATCCAAGAAAAACGCAGGTGGTTGACCAGGTCTTTGGATTACTACCAAATTTGTATTATCACGTAAAGTAAACTGACCAGCTCCGTCGATAGCGTATTGCACGCCAGCAGTATAGGATGCCCCTAATTCCTTAGCAGTTCCGTGTCTTATAACTATTCCATTAGGTAAAGAAATTGTAGTATTGTTACTCCTAGCTTGACCAACTAAACGTCCTAGATTAGCGGCTTCGCTAGGATTTTTAGCTATATCCATAGTTATCATACTATCAATTGCCGCTTCAATTACTGATCTACCCCTAGTAAAATTTTGCTGTAATCTCGCTTCTAATTTATCAAGATTAGATAAATACTCTTCGGCATTTTGTTGGCCGGCAATAATGGCTGCTGCTTGCCTTTGTTGTTGGGTTGTTAGCCTAGTACCGATAAACTCTATATCTGTACCGACACCGACTTTGATGCTTCTAGAACCAGGGACACCTGTTCTACCATCTCCGCTAGATATATCAGTTGAGTACTGTAGTACTTGGTTGAGGGCCATTATCTGTTCTAGTTTTTCTTTGGTTAAGGTCTCTCCAGTCTCTGTGTTAACATATCCAACTAGTGATTCAGCAGAGTAGCCTTGACTTGTTCTTTGCCTTAGATACTCAATAAAGTTTTCATTCCTAAGCCAATTCTCACCTAGATCGGTTAAGTTTTCAGCTACTTCAGGATTATTCTGAGCTGCTAATAGGAGAAGTGTAGCTTGATTTGGTTCACCACTCTCTACCCAAGGACCAGAGGTGCTACCGCTAGCTCTCTCTCCTTGCCATGCTACAAGTGGAAGACTTGAAGCTCCAGGTATAGGTAGTAAATTCTTTACTCTTCCAAAGGCAGCGATTCCATGGAAAAGCCAATCAGGCATGCTTGTTTGATTAACTTTGAAGTTATCGCTTTCTCTAACTGCTTGAGCAATTAATTCTAGTTGCTCTTCGGTATATCCTGGAACAATACCGGCTACATCCATATTTTCTTGAGTTTCAAAGGTTGCAGACAGCTTGAAACCAAGGCCTCCATTACCAAGTATGTTATTACCAGCATTCGTTAACAAAGTACCAACAGCACTATCTACAAGACTTCTTCTCAAATTAATACTACTCTCATAACTAGCAGATGATCTCATAGTTGCATTTTCAAACCCTGTAATATTACCTTTTTCATCTCTAATAGGAATTAATTCTTCACCCCTTAGAGCTGCTCTGGCTACAGCAATCTCAGCAATTTTTTGATTTAGCTTACCATCTAAAGTCTCGTTTAATCGGTTCAAGTATCTTCTCAATTGAGCGTCATCTGTACCAGAACCATAGCTAGGATCACCTAATTCGTCTGCAATTGTACTGAGGTCTCGAGTTAATTCCTCTGGTGTGGCTCTATTTAAGTTCTGTTCGTTGCTATACCTTCTTAAAATACTTATAGATTTTTGATTTAGACCATATCTGTTAGGATCATGTATTATTCGACTAAATATTTGGGGAACTAGTACCCCTACTTGTTGTTTGATACTTAATTCTTGAGCTGCTAGCTCTGAAGCGTTAAGATTGCTTAGTACCTTAAGCATTCCTTCGGGGGTGAGACCTCCAGTCGTACCATTATTAGTATCATAAAAATTATCTGAACCTTGTTTTGCTAGATCAACAATATCACCATAAGCTAAGAGTGCCTCTTGATAAAAACCATCCTCGCTAGAAAACATGAAATCACGATTCTTTGAATAAGCTTGATTGTATGTTTCCATAGCTCTTAGAAAGTCTAGTTTAGTTTTTCTATCAACTTCTGGATTATACAAAAGATCTAAAACCAAACTAACTGTAGCACCTCTACTACTTAGGTTTTCGTTTTCACTCCTAACTAAGAACTCAACATTAAGAAACAAATCTCTATAGGTTGTATCTGTTCCGGGTATAGTCTGATTAAATACTGCGTCTGCCTCTGCTACGGTTTCAAATCCATCAATAAATTCTTCTGGTGCAAAGTATGCATTGTTCAAAATAGCAAAGTCTTGGGGATTTTGTCCGTTTGCTTTAGCTTCTTCAGAATTAGCATATCTGGCTAAGTCTCTAGCATAATCATCGGCTCTGATAGTTTCGCCTTGTAATATTCTCTCTTCTAATTGTGAGGTTAAGGGAACGTCAATATAGGATCCGTCAGCGAGTTGTACTTTTTGTTGGAACTGCACTGAGTTTTCTGCACCCATGGCATATAGAGTTCCATCTTCACTCCTTAAGAGGGTAACTGTCGTCCACTGATTAGGTTCGATTCTTACAACTTCATATTTACCATCAGGTGTTTGACCAACCACTCTAGTCTCACCAGGTATGTCTCTAGTTACAGCTCTTCCAGGTTCAGTTTCAATGATCTCAATGTTAACTGGGGTGTTGATGATTAGCCTATTTCCATTAATTCTAGCTATAGAGTTTGGTTTGTTGGGATCAATTTGACTTTGAGCTGCTAGTTCTTGTAGAGCTTCTGGAGTAAGTGGGTCTTGTGCCTCTGGGTCAAAACAGTTAGCACAATCTCTAGTTGCTTCCAAATAAGCATTTCTAGCCTCAAGTAGAGCGAGTTGTAATTTTTCAGATGGCTCACCACCTGCTTCAACAATTTGAGAGGCTTGCTGAACTATATTTTTATAGGTTTCAGTTGCAGTGGCTATCCTCTTTACAGCTGAATATTCTGGGCCTTCTTGATTGCCTCCTTCTCCGTTGATTGGACTAGTGATACCTTCTCTAACTGCAGAGGTTAAATCCCTTAGAGTGCTAATAGGCCCTTCAGTTTCACCTTCAAAACCTCCCCCATCAGTCTCTAGCTCGCTATCATCTTGGAAAGGGTGTGCATTAGGATCTGAGAAGGGGGTATTAGTAAGATTATTTGAGAAGGGGGTATTAGTTGAACCAATACTTAATCTTCCTTGACCTTCATTATCCGGTAAGGAATCGATAGTAGTGGGATCCAAGGGTGTTAGGGTTACATTTGTTGGAAATTCGAAACTAGAAGAAGTATCTGCTTGTCTTTGTGTGGTATTTGGTGCTGGTTCAGATTGAGGTGCTGCTGGTTCAGATTCAGGTGCTGCTGGTACTGGTTCAGATTGAGGTGCTGCTGGTTCTGCTGGTTCTGGTTCAGGTGTTGGAGCAGGTGCTGCTGGTGCTGGTTCAGATTGAGGTGCTGCTGGAGCTGGTTCAGGTGCTGGAGCTGGAGCTGGTTCAGGTGCTGGTTCAGGTGCTGGTGCTGGAGCTGGTTCAGGTGCTGGAGCAGGCGCTGCTGCTGCTGGTTCAGGTGCTGGTGCTGCTGGTTCTGGTTCAGGTGCTGGAGCTGGAGCTGGTTCAGGTGCTGGAGCAGGCGCTGCTGCTGCTGGTTCAGGTGCTGGTGCTGCTGGTTCTGGTTCAGGTGCTGGAGCTGGAGCTGGTTCAGGTGCTGGAGCTGGAGCTGGTGCTTCTCGCATTGCTGCTATTCTTTTTGCACCTTGTTTAGCTAGTTCTTGTTGAGTTGGGGTTGATTCTAATTTACCTTCTGCACTCCAATCATTGTAGTTAGAGCTAATATCTAGTGCCACTCTATTATCAGGGCTTACTACAACATGTAGCCTACCGTTAATTATATTTCCACCTCTGATCAATAGATTCTGACCATTTAAAGCTATTACTCCGTTTGAAGTTCCGTCACCAAGAATTTGTTCTCCAGATTGATCGCATACTATAAGGTTCCCACCATTTTGAGTGACTTGGTATCCACTTTGTTTAAGCTGTTCTAAGCTACCGAAGTTGAGAGTAGCTCCTCTTATTTCTCCTTGATTTTCATAAAATCCTATAACTTGAGCTGAAAGATCGCTACCTTTAACACTTACATCTACAGCTTGATTGACCTTAAAATTAGATAAATTTCCATCAATTATATCTGTCTCAGATAGGACTAAAGTTAGTTCTGGAGTGGTATTACTACTAATAATTTTTAGTTGTGCTGTATCATCAGTTGAGCTAATCTCTGTAATAATTGCTTTTACTGGTTCTCCGTTAAGTGTTAGACTTACAATTTCACCTTGGCTACGACCTTCTATAGTGTGAGCGTTTACTGCAATTGTATTATTACCTTTTGAGATAAAATTAGCCTCAGAATCACCAATTTCGATTGATCTTTCAGTGAGTCTAGTGGAGTTAGGATTTAGTTGAACGTCTGCTGTTTGAGAGCCGTAAACATTCCTTAGAGCGTCTCTAAGTGCGGCCATAGTTATAGTATCTACAGCAGAATTAAGATTTTCTCCAGCTAAACCTCCAATTGTTTCACCTAGATTTTCTAGAATACTTGCATCTGCACCTGCTCCACCGAACCTCTCACTAAGTCTAGCCCCAGTTTCAGTATCAAAAACCTCTGGATTAAGTCCTTCACCGCTAGAAAACTGCCCTATGGTATTTGTAGCAATTTCGTAGCTACCTGTAACTGCTTCTCCAGCTAGACCAAGATTTTTAAATAATAAGCCTAATCCAATACTTTGAGCTAACATTATACCTTTACTTCTGAGGATCGAAATAAGTCTATCAGCTGTATTAAAAGTAGCTCTATTGGCTACATCTCTAATTATAGATGTAACTTGTTCTGGAGAAAGTACTTCTACAGCTCTTTGTAATGTGACTTGATTTTCAGAAACCTTCATGGCCTGAGCAAGTTTATTTTGCAGTAGTCTTTGAGTAAATTTATTAGAATCAAAGTAATTCACGAGACTTCTTCCCAAAGGAGTTTTGTCCAACCTATCTACAGTATCGTTTTTGCTTTTTTCCAGCCAAGTACTAACAGCTTGAACTTGTGGAGTATTTTTGAATTCTTTAAACTTCTGACCTACCTTACCAAACAGGCCACCTAAAGCTTTAGTAACTCGATTTGGTTGAGGCGGTTCTTTTAGTCTATTTATAACTATTTCTTGTCGTTCTGGGTCGACAACTTTTTCTGATTGTATCGCCTGGATTGCTTCTGTAGCAGCTTGGATTGCTTCTGGATCGGAATTTTGTTCATTTTTTAGGGTAATGATCAAATTCTCAATTATTCCTTGCATTGCCTTCAGGTCAGAACCACTAACATAAGCAAAATCTTTAAATTGATCAGCACTTAGACCAAGTGAGTCAACAGAGAAGAATTTTTTCAAAGTATTGGAAACTTTGGAAGATCTTATGTTCGCTGATTCGAGATAGGTTTGGGCAGCCTGCAGGACAATTGATAATTTTTGTTCGGTTGTAGCTCCTGCTGCGGTTGCTATTTGTAAGATCTGATTAAGCCTTTTGGCAGCACTTAGGTCTTGCATATCAGCCATTTGCAGAGTAGTGGCAGCCTCATAAACGGTCAAAAATCCAGCAGAAGCTGCAGTTGCCATCTTTGGAGCTAAGGTGCCAATAACTCTAATCAGTTGTCCAGGTAATCTGGTTGCTACAGTCTTTACAAGAGATGGTATACCACTAAGTCTACTTTCAGTTCTCAAATGTCTGCTATTATCATCTTGCAAGATAATTTTCCCTTTAATACCCAAGAAGCTTTGTAATTGAGCATCAACACTATCAATGTTAGAGCCTTCAGAAATTATTTCTTCTTGTCTTCTTACAGAATTGCTAATTGCTAAGACGGTATTAGTTAGTACTTGATTGATTTTTTCTGGTGGAGCATCTGTAGCAATAGCCGAGCCACCAACTAAGACATGCATAATTTCGTCTTTCATTAAGAGGCTGAGTTTAGATAACTCTTCCTTGAGAAGGCTAGAAACTTGTTGTGGAGTTACCTCGCTACCCAAAGCATAGATTTTTTCGATAATACCTGTAATGACAGGCTGAGTGTTCATATCAAACTGGCCAATGGTATTTTTTACTATACCACTACCAAGGGCAGAACTACCATCCACTGGTTTAGTTAAGTACTTAAGACTTGATCTAATTAGGTTGTTAAAGGTTGCTCTAATTCCTCTTTTTCCTTGTGCTACCTCACCAAGCTGCCTAAAGAGCCCACCTGGTTTAACTAATATTCGCTCACCATTTTGGACTACATCTCCACCAGTATAGTTCTCAGTAAAGGCTCTGACTGACTCTGCGATTAAGGATCTTGTGTCAACAATATTGTTTTCTCTGTTGGTTGAGATTGCTTCTTTTCTTGTTATAATTGTTTGCATAAAATTGTTTTTATCTGATTAACTTTTTATAAGGCTGTAGATTAGATTAGGTTGGTAACTGAATCCCATTTCGTCGCAGATAGACTTGTATTTGAGGATAATTGTTGTAACTATGAATTCAGATAGTGCTGGATTGATGCTAACTAGACCAATTAACATATCAAAAAGATCTTCTATATATTCGGTTTCTTGACCCATTTCTACAAACTGATCTTTGAGGTTGTTTTCTTTAGCATATTCATCAACTTTGATTAACATAAATTCAATAAATTCTAAAGCTAAATTATTTTCTACATTTTCTTTTTCTTGTTCAGACAGGTTATTGTAGCTTTCCAGATTTTCCATTTTTGAGATGATGTCGTCAATGCAACTCTGCATATAGTCTATTGAGATAATGTCTACATCTTGATCTGAGCTATCTTGTTTAGCTATCTTTTTTTCCTCCACATATCTCAAGAACCTCTGCTTTTCTTCCTCTGTTGGTTTGCGTGTTTGCATAATATAGTTTTAATTAATTAATCCAAATTTTGGCTTGTGTTTATTTGCTATAAGTAAAATCTTTTTGTATTTTGATCAAAGATTGTTTCTGTGAAGGCAATAAAGAACTACAGACTTGTCACTAGAATTATCTTTATATAAATATTGTATAGTACTTTTTATAAATTGCCAAATTTTGCAAATTGCAAAAGTTAATAACATAAAAAACAATAATTGTAAAGTAAAAATAGGAATTTGTGCAGGTTTAGGTTTGAAATGGGTTTGTAGCTAGAATTAAGGGTTTTGGGAAGGTTTTATACCCTTTCCGCTAATCATTATGGCAATTACCCGTTAAGAATTTAGCTTAAATAAGGGATTTATTTCCTTATCAAGAGCTAAATTTAGGGTAAGTAGTAAATGGATTGGGTATAAGAAATTAAATTTTGTTAATTTTGTTAATTTTGTTTGAAGTTTTTGGGTTTGGGTTTAACCACAGAGGTTCGCTGAGGCGTTTGAGTTGATTTTTGTTACTTTTAACTAAAATGGCGATGGGGCATCGCCTCTACTGGTGGATAAATCTGACCCCTACTTTATAAACCTTCTAACCTTACGAACTTTGTGAACTACTTTTTTGTTTAACATTTATAACTCAAGTTTTACAAAATTAATAGTTTTCTTTAATAATTTCTTGATACTTATCTTCTTTAGATAAAATTGTTAATGCACTCAAAACCAAAAGTACTCATAGGGATTACTGGCTCGATAGCCGGGTATAAAGCTGTGAATCTGGTTAATTTACTCAAGTCAGAATTTGAAGTAAAAGTAGTTATGACGGAGGCAGCTACTAGAATTTTTGATAGATTGGATCTGGAACAAAAGATAGAGCAGCAGATTTATGTAGATTTGTTCGAACAAAAAACCGAAGTGGATGATTTTCTTTGGCGGGTAGGGGAGGGTTTGGAGGCCGATGCTGAAGTTACAAAAAGTAGTGAATCTGGAGATAACAAAGAAGATAAACAAATTTTAGGAAAAAAACAAGAAGCAAAGACACAAGAAGGTTTTTTGAATCAAGATAGTAAGTTCAAAAATATCGATTATCGAAGCTATCTCAATAACCAAAGATCTATTCCTCATATCGAATTGGCTGACTGGGCTGATTTGGTTTTAGTTTGTCCAGCTACTGCCACAACAATTGGTAAGCTGGCTAATGGGATTTATGATAATCTATTGACTAATATCATTAGTGCTACCAAAGCTCCAGTCTTGATTTGTCCGGCTATGAATGTCAAGATGTGGCAAAATCCAATCGTTCAGGACAACGTTAGCAAACTAAAGATTTTTGGTTACGGATTCCTTGGTCCTGAGAGTGGTAATTTGGCTTGTGGGTATACAGGGCAGGGCAGGCTAGTTAGTCCTGGCCTAGCTAAGCAGTGGATTAAAGATTATTTTAAACTCAAAGAGCAAAAAATTTCTGAAGAAGTTAAACAAAAAGAGGTAGAGGTGGTTGTATCTAGGAATAAATCTCGAATTGATTTTGATTTGGTTAGTCTAAGCGGACGACGACCAAAAACCAAAAATGAAGTTTTTAGTAATCAGTTAAAAGTTTTGGACAAGATTGGCAAATCTTATAATTCTGTACAAAAAACTGACCTAGAAGAGAGAAGCTTGTTGTTTTTGTCTGGATTTGCTCAAAATAATGTTAAACAAACACAAACAAACAGTAACAAAAATTTACAAACAGAAATTTCAAAAAAAACCCTCAAAAACGATATAGAAGCTTTTTCAAAAGAAACTAAAAAAATCCTTGAGACAATATCAGTACAAAAAGAATTAAGTTTGTATAAATTTTTAGAGTCAGAAAAATTGGAAGAGAAAAACTTAAAAAAAACGACCGTTCCTTGTGGAATAAATGATGCATTTTTTGCAGATCAGAATTTAGAAAAAATAGAACCTATTGAGTCTTTGACTAAAGAACATTTTGAGCAAAAAAAAGCTTCAGTTTTTGGATTAGTAGATTCAGATTTGTCAGTTTCTGAAACATCTCAAGATAGACAGCTTACCCTTATAAAAAAAGAAATAAAAAAAGAAAATCTAGAAAACCCGTCTGGAGTATTAAAAGCTGTAAACAGAGATTTTGAGGAAGCCAAGCAAGATCGACAAAAAGGTTTTATTTCAGCGGAAGTTTTTGATCATAAATCTCAAAAACTAAGTGAAGGTAGCAGCGGAATTAATAATTTTTTTGATCCACATTCTTCACAAAAAAACAACATTACGGAAGAGTTAGTTTTGGGTACAAAAAAGAATTTTGCTTATTTAAAAGCAAACAAACAATTAGAAATTTTAGTTACAGCTGGAGGAACAACCGAGCATATCGACTCGGCTAGAGTTATCAGTAACAAGAGTACTGGTAAAATGGGGTTAGCTATGACTAAGGCTTTTATGGATAAAGGTTATGGAGTTCGACTTTTGGCTGCTAGCACTATAGATTCTGGAGTGTACAAAAAATTCTTAGGATACGAAAAAGAGGAAATAAATAATCAAAAAAACTTGGAAGTAATAGAGTTTAGTAGCTATGAGGATTTGTTTATTCAGATGGAATATTATACTAAATTATCAAAAGCAATTTGTCAGGTAGCGGCAGTTTCGGATTTTAGTATAGAACCATTCGAAGAAAAAATTAGCAGCTCTCACAGTCTCAACTTGAATCTCAAACCAACAGAAAAAATTCTAAATAAAATCAAAGTTTGGAACCCAGATTGTTATCTGATTAGCTTCAAGGCAGAACAAAGTCTGGACAAACTAATCCAAAAATCTCAGGCTAATTTGTTTAGTTCAAAGTCTGATGTAGTTGTTGGTAATCTAATTAATCAGCCAAATTCTGGCTTTGGAGTGGACACCAATGAAGTTTGGGTTTTTACAGAAAAAGGAAAATACACTAAACTTATTACTAAGTCTAAGCTAGTTATAGCCAAAGAAATCTTAGAAGTTATAAAATTTGAAATATAAAAAAATGCATGAGTGGGGAGGAGAAAGTTTGGAGAAAGAGTTTGCTAGAATTAGAGATTATATTAATAAACTAAATCATTATTATAAATAATGATAAATTGGAGGCTCAAGTTTTAGCTAATATTTTAGAAGTTTTCTTGAATAATAATCATACTAGTTTTGAAACAGAAGTGTATAGAATGAAGAATACTCAAAAAATAAGAGAATTTATATTAAAGGTTAGAAATTTAAATAAAGATGGATTAAAAGAATTACTTCTAAGTCTCAAAAGAAAGCAAAGTTCTTTATCTTTAGAACCTTATGAGGAAGTACTTGTGGTTATTGTGGATGATATTATTAGAAAAGATAGCTAGGGAACAAACAGTTTTTGTAACATCTCCATTATACTAGACAAATAATTAAGACAGATTTTGAAGGTTAGAAAAACCACATTTTTTTACTTGGGACTTGACCAGGAAATTAATTTAATTTGTTAATTTTATTAGATTTAAAATTAGGTTAATTTGTTTATCAATTGGTTCGTGCTTGTGGTTAAATCTCCACTCACATTCTTTCAGATTTTTATAGAAATTTTCCTTCTTAAAACCCTTAAACTTTTGTAATTTATGTTTAGCATAACCCCCAAAAGATTCAACTCCATTTACATGGTTTTTACTTCTGGCAAATTCATCTTTTGAATGATAAATTCTGTAGTGTCTGTAACCTTCTGTAATTAGTGAATCATAGCTTTTGAAACCATCTGTATAAACTTCACTTTCTTCTAGTATTTTTCCTTTAATAATACGCATTAACTCTGATTTTGAACAGTTTGGAACTATTTGTAAGTAGGCTTTCACTTGTCTTTTTAAAACTCCAAATACTTTAACTTTTTGACCTGCCCCACGCCCTCTTTTTCCTTTAACTCTGCTTGGTCCAAAGTAGCTTTCATCTAATTCAATTTCTCCAAAGAATTTATTTTTTAGATTGGTTTGATACCAGTATATTGCTTGTCTAAAAAGTAAGAAATATCGATTGACAAGTTTCTCTGTTTAAACTAATTAGTCTAGCTGTACATGTAGCATCAATATCTACACAAAAATGGGTTAAAATCTTTAGTAAATTTTGTTTTACCTATTTTCTCTATTTAATCATAAAACTAAACTAGAATTCTTATTTTATTCCGTCTAGTGTCTTATTTTTTTATATGCTATTGAGCGTACACCAATTTTTATTTTTAGGTTAATAACAAGTCTTTTTATTAAAACTAAACTAGGTTTTTTTATAAAATGAAACAAGTTTCAGTGTAATGTTTTGTTAATTATAATTTATATGGCTAAGAATAATGAAAAAAAATGTTATTGACTTAGATGAAGCCAGAAGGCGGATAGCTGAAGATCGAATGCATTACCAGATAGAGAGTTTGTTAAACGATAGTCAGGATGCAGAAGTGATTATTGCTACATGCAAAATCTTTATAGAAAATTTTAGTAGGTCTAAGATTTTAAAAATGTATAAACAGGCTATTTTAAATAAACTAGTAGCCTGGAAGCAAAGAATGATTAGTGAAAATAATCGAGAGGCTATTACTTGTATTGAGGCTGCTCAAGAAATCATTAACAATAATTAACCTATTTTCACGTCCTATTTTTGTTATGTGTTTTCTGCTAATTATAGCAATTTTACATTCAACTTAGATAAATTATTAGATATTAACTTTGTTTTAAAGTAATTTTAGGATATTCAAAAAAATGTCTAATTAGTATATATATGGCTTAGCTATAGTTTTTAAATTTTTCTAAAACTTTTTTCATTGCAGCTAGTTTGTTTTCAATTTCTTGGTATTCTTTTTCTGGTTTAGAGTCGTAGACAATTCCAGCTGAGGTTTGTACATATGCTTTTTGGTCAAAAATATATAAACTTCTTAGAATTCCACAAAAATTGCAATCGCCATTGAATCCAAATTGACCAAAACCTCCACCGTAAGGGCCTCTAGGGACTTTTTCATTACGAGAAATGATTTTAATTGATTCGATCTTGGGAGCTCCAGATAAGGTTCCCATTGGAAAATTACTAGCTAGAGCCGAAAACATGTCCTCACCTTCTTTTAGGATGCCAATTATGTCGCTAGAGATGTGCTGAACTGTAGAAAATTTTTTGATTTCCATTAGCTTAGCCACCCTTACGGTACCAAATTTGGCCACTTTTCCGATATCGTTGCGATGCATATCAACTAGCATGTTGTGTTCGGCGATTTCTTTTGGGTTATTCAGTAATTCTCTAGCTAGGATTATGTCTTCTTCTTCAGTTTTTCCTCGGTGAATAGTGCCAGCTAGTGGCGAAGATTGCATGAAACCTTCTTTTAATCTAAAAAGTAATTCTGGACTAGCTCCAAGAAGGACTTGATTGTTAAATTTGGCATAGAACATGAAGGGCGAGGGGTTGGCTTTTCTTAATTCTGAATAGATTAGGGTCGGATTACCCTTGATCTCAAAATCTGAACGAAAACCAGCTTCAGCTTGGAAACTATTCCCCGCTTTAATTTCTTCGATGGTGTTTTTTACAACTTCAAAATAGCCATTTTTGCCTAGGCTATTACCTAAAAATTTAACTGAGACTTGTCTAGAGACCTGGGGCTCTGTATTTTTGCCTAAATCTTCCTTAACAAGTTTTTGGATTAATTGAGAACGATCTTGAGTATACCAAAAATAAAAAATTTCACCAGTCATTTTATCACAGACTAAACCATCTAAATAAACTCCAAATTTGAAAGTTTCAAAGTCTTCATGTTCAGGTAAGTTCAGAATTGGCTCAAAGTAGTTAACTGCTTCATAACTAAGATAACCGACTAAACCTCCAGCATAATTACGAGATAGAATATTAGTTGGTACAATCTTTCTGAGAGCATAGTAAGGATTGTCTAGACTGAAGGTCTGAGTTTCAAAAACTTGATTTTGTTTTGTATTTTGTAGATTTTTTGACTCTTGTTGAGACTTTATTTGGGTTTGAGAATATTTTTTTTGAGTATTATTTTTATTTACTTGAATTTTTTTTTGAATAGATAATTGTTTACCCTTAGCCGAAATTATCATTTCTGGATCAAAGCCTAAAACCGAATACCTCTCACTACTTTCTTCACCCAGAGATTCCATTAGATAACAAGTATCAAATTTTTTTTCGATCTTAAGGAATAATTCAAAAAAATCAATATCTTCGGTGATTTTTTGGTAATTAGGCTTAAGTGGAAGATCGATGCAGGGGAGTTGGAACATAAAAAAAACTTCAGTGAGTTGAGGTCTTTGGTCAAGGTAATTATTATCAAAATAAAAATTTAATAATGATTCTATAGAAACTATCTAATTACTTGTCTTTTACATGCAATTTGCTTACTGTTACCCAAAATTTAACTCTTCATAAACAAGCCTTTTTAATTTAAGTTAAATTCTTAACGGGTGATTACTGTATGATTAGCGGAAAGAGCATAAAATGAAGACTTTTAGTTTTAGTTATTTCAAAAATTGTAATTTAAAACTACTCTTAACCTAAGATTTTAGATTTTTTTATTCAAAACTAACTACAAACGATTTTTAATATTTGATTTTAGACTAAATAGCTTCTAGTATTAAAAAAACAAAACACATTTTGAATTAATTAATAGGGTATTTTTTTTGGAAATTTATTATTTTTGACAACCCTAGTTTTTTGTGCCATGTAATGACATCCATGTTTTCTAAACCATTTGAAGGAGAGTATCCGATTACTAGTCATTTTGGCTATCGTATTAATCCGATTACTGGTACTCGTAATTTTCATCGTGGGACAGATTTTGGAATGCCTGAGAATACCCCATTATACGCTGTCGAATCAGGTACAATTTTGCGAACTTCTACCGATAGATATGGAGGTTTATGGATAGATTTACTTGGCCAAAGTGGCCGTATGTATCGATACCTTCATCTTAATCGCTTCGAGGTTAGTCCTAATCAACAAGTTACAGTTGGTCAAAGAATTGGCCTAAGTGGTAATACTGGATTTTCCACTGGAGCCCATCTTCATTTTGAAGAAGCTATAAGTCGGGATGGAGAACGTGTTGATCCAATCAAAAATTTGTTTACTAAAATTATAAATCCATCTCAAATTCAAGCTGAAATGTCTGCCATCAAAGAACTAGAAGAACTAAAAAAAGCCATATTACAATGGTTCGAAGAAAATAAAAATCGGGGTTTTCCTAATGATGATGGAAACACCTTTGGCTACTTAAGAGGTTTGATTAATGGGCAAGGTGACTATAGTCGAGTAGTTGATATCTTGCTAGATGATTACGCTTCTAGATTTTTTGCTTTGCAATCAGTAAATAAAGACTTAGATTCTTGTCAAAAAAAGCTTCGAACTATACAAAGCAACCTAAACCAGTGTCAGGCAGATCTAGGCGGAACTACAAGGCAAAATGAAAAATTCAAACAAGAAATTCAAGATTTAGTTAAGCAAATAGAAAATCTTAAGAATCAATTAAAAAACAGTGGAGGTAATAATACTGGCGGAGGATCTCAAGAAATAACAGAATTAAGAAATAAACTAAATACTGTAAAAAATAAAAATGTCGAAATCCTAAAAATTCTAGACGAATTAAGACTTCAAAGCACCAGTATTCAAGCTAGCGATCAATTCAAGGAAGCTTTAGTTAGAGCTCTAAATATTTCTAGAGAAATCCAAAACTCATTTTAATGTTAGGATTATACGACTCTGGCTCAGGAGGGTTGACGGTTTTAACAGAAATTCAGAGGTTTTTACCTCAAGTTAGTTTTCAGTATCTGGCTGATTACGAGTTTTTACCACTAGGGCAAAAAACGCCAAAAGAAATTAAACATAGAACTCAGCAAGCTTGCGAGTTTCTTTTTACTCAGGGTTGCAGTTTGATAGTTTTAGCTTGTAATACTTCAGCAGTCAATAGTATTAGATATTTGCAGTCAGAGTGGTTAGTAGATTTTAGAATCAAAAAGCAAAAGAAAACAAATTTGACTAAAGTTTCTTTAATTAAAAGTAATAAAAATCAAAACCAGGTTTCAAAAGAAAATCAAAACTATCAAGTTTTAAGCTTGACTAAGCCATTTACTGAAGACTTACAAATCAAAGAAAACTTAAAAACAAAAAAAGGTTTACTGCTAGCAACCGAAGCAACAATCAAATCAAACTTTTATCAGCAGGAATTTTTTAACTTAGGTTATCGAGATATTGATTATTTGGCTATGCCAGCGTTAGCAAAAGTCATAGAATCAGAAAATTTTCAAGAAATAAGACAAAACTTAGAATTTAACTTTAGAGAAATCGATCTTTTACGGTATGATTTTTTGTTACTTGCTTGTACACATTATCCTCTAATCACAAAGATTATACGAAGTTATTTTAGATTAGATTTAAAAATTTTTGACCCTAGCAAGCCTACCGCTGCTAGACTTGTTGACTATCTCGAGAGACACCCAGAATATAGTTTAAACCTCGAGAAAAGTAAATTTTTTACAACCAAAGTAAATCTAAAGTTTGCCGAAAAAATAAAATCAATCTTTGATCAAGAAGTTATACAAATTAATTTATAATTTTTTTTAAATAAAATCAATCTTATCTCAGACTTATTTTTAGATAAGTGTGATCTCTAGCGATAGTTTAAAATTTTGTAAATTTGAGTTATAAAATAAGATTATTTTTGGAAAATAAAATCAAAATGAAAGCTTTAATTATCGATTCTAGTTATTTAATTTATAGGTCTTACTTTGCTTATCCAGATTTATCTGTAGCTATAAAAGACAATTCTAGAGATACTAATCTTGATAAGAATCCTAATAACCAAATTCAAGATTTAACCCAATTTTCAGTTGGAGCTTTTTTTGGGTTTGCTAAGACTATCATGTACTTGCTTAGGGACTTAAGGCCAAATATCTTGGTTTTTGCTTTTGATCTTCCTGAGCCTACCTGGAGACACCAAGCCAAGTCTGATTATAAAGCAGGCCGTCCAAAACCCGATGGCAATATGGTTAGGCAAATTCCAATAATTAAGGATTGGTGTAAAGTTATAACCGAAAATTGTTTAGAAGTTGCTGGTTATGAAGCAGATGATTGTATTTACTCTGCAGCTCTATATCTTGACCAAAAAGATTTTGCAGAGATTCTTATTTATTCTTCAGATAAAGATTTATACCAAATTTTAAGCAACCCAAAAGTTAAGCTTATAAAAACCCCAAAACCTAACCAAATTGAGTTATTTACAGCAGATGATTTAACCAAAAAATATTTAGTGAAGCCTCAGCAGTGGGTTGATTTTAAGACTTTATTAGGAGATCCTTCTGATAATTTAAAAGGTTTAGATGGGGTAGGCGAGAAAACTGCTAGCAAAATTTTGACTATATTTGGATCTTTAAAAAACTTATTAATAGCTACTGAAGAATTAAACTTACCAGTCGGTTTGGAAAGCTTTATAGATTATAACCCTACAATGAAAAATAAATTTTTGCAAACTGGACGAAATGCTGAGCAAATACTATTAAAAGCTAAAGAAAATAAAGATCAATTAATCGAAACTTATAAATTATCAAAACTCACTAGAACTAAAAATTGCCACATAAAAAACACTCCATATGCTTTAGCCAGGAGTTTACAAATTTTTGAAAAATATAAATTTACCTCTTTAGTTAATCTCTACAATAAATCCTTCCAAGCTGAATCTTTGGAAGAAATTCAAGATACTTTGTTTTAAATTTTGTTAGAAATTAACTAATTAATAGTTGATTTTATACCTATTATTCTAAATTTATCTCTTCATAGGCAAATAAATCCCTTTATTTAAGGTAAATTCTTAACGGGTAATTACCGACGATTAGTCCAAAGGGTATAAGAGCTAGATAGCTTAGCAATAGCTAGGTAATAATAGTTTTGCCCCAAAACTCAGAGGAATAACCATTTTTTGTTTATTTTATAAAAAAAAGCTACTTAATTTCTAAAAACCTCCATTTTTACCTCGCTTGATTAAGAAAATTCAAATATTTCCTAAGGTTTTAAGACAAGATTAATTTTCTTTTAACTCAATAAGTCTTAACAAGAAAGGAAATATTAACTATTGAAAAATAGTCAAAAATATGCTATATATTTAAAATTGTAAAAAAATTACATCCATGTGATTAATACAGAACTACCAATAGTAGGAACTCCTGATAGTACAGTTAAATTACAATTTAAAGATTTCAAAACCAAGCCTCTTATTATTTGGCTAGAAAGATTTGGTTATGAGATTAGTCGTTTATTTCTTAAATATATAGGAAAATTGGAAGCACTAACTAACAATGAACTAACTAACAACGAACTAACTAACAATAAAAAAAGTGAAACTGATCAGCTAATGTTAAATAATTTAAAACTTATTTGTAAAGTTAGTTTTAATAATCTAAAGAGTTTTTTTAATAGGCTAGAATCAGATAGTATAGATTTTACATTATTATTTGAAAGACCTGATTTTCTAAAACTTTGGTTGGAGTTTTATAATTTGTTTAGTGATTTAAATGAACAAGATTATCCAGAAGATATTACTTTAGATTTTGAATTAATTAATGGTTTATATCTAAAAAATTTGATTAAATACTACCAGACTCAAAAATATCAAGTAAATATTAATTTTGCCCCTCCTATTTTAGGAGAAGAAGCGTATCTGTACGCTGCAATTAGTGAGTCAGGCGATGTCAAGGTTGGAGTGGCTCAAAATTGTAATGATAGGAATGGTGGTAAAAATGTAGTAGCCATACCTATTATAAGATCTAATTATCTAACTTGTTTACTTTTGGAGCAGGCTCTACACAGAGTATCTCTCGCTTCTGGATCAATATCTGATATAAATTCTTTTATAAACGCTTATTTTTGTATTTCTTTAGATAACACAAAAGACCTACTTAGTTTGTACAAAAAATATTTAGTAAAGATTTTGAATAAGGAGTTAATTCCTTTTTTAGAAAGATTTATTAATGAATATTCTAACTTATCTTTTACTCAGTTTATTGATGAAAATCCACAGGTTTTAGAAAATCCTGAGGATCTGGTTGGCTGTAATTACCAGCCAAAAGCAGATGCTATAAGAGATTTACCAATTAATGCTAGTAGTTGCTATGTAGTATCGAACTTAAGAGCTCTGAAAAAAGCTTTTAATACAAAAGATCTTTTTAGTTTTGCAGCTAATGTTGTTTATCAAGACGACGATAAAAAACCTAGTATTATACTTATAAAAGTACCTGTCGTTACGGAAACTAAAGATAGTCAATCAAAAATAAATCCAGGTTATGCCTACTTAGTTTTATTGCCGCCAGTATTAGAAAAAATTTCAATAAATAACGAGTCAGGTAGTTCTATGCTTACAATTTCTGAAGAAAACTTAGGCAGCTTGAGGTTGCTGGGAAAGCGTCGACTAGGTTTGATTAAAAAAGCAGAAATAAAAATGCAAATAAAAGCTTTGGTAGCTAGGAAGGTTTTACAATGCCAGGAAGAGTCAATTTTTATAGAAGCAAAACAGCATATATGGCAAAGAAGCTTCGAATCTTTAGTCAATGTAATATTATCCACAACAGGTAGAAATAAAAAAAACTATGATGCGGTTATAGCTATTTTTAAAGATTCTAAAATCCAAAATATGGACTTAGGTTCTATACAGAGAGTTTTAATTACAGAACTTATTAACCCTAATCAAGTTTTTAATACTTCTGATTCGCCTCAAGTAACAATAAATGATCTTTGGCTCGATAAAATTATAAATATTTCGCTTTGTAACTGCGGCTTAGAAAAATTAGAAATGTATGCTCATAGCATAGCTTCAATTATTTCTGTTTGTTATTATAACTTTCATGATTTTAAAAATATAGCTCGAATTACTTTAGTAGTAAATCAACAAACACCAGAAGAAGTAAATCTCCATAATTATATTTTAGATCTTATTAACAAAAAAATAAAAACAGCAAGTTTAAAAACAAAACAAAATACAACAAAAATTCCAGCTTAAGCCCAGGAGAAAATTAAGGTCAGAATCTAATTTGCAATTAAGTTAATTTTTACTTAGAGTTTTTGTATGAAAATTGGTATTCTAACTAATACTTACCCACCTAATTTAAATGGGGTGGCTGTCGCTGTTAACAGCCTAGAAAAGGCTTTAATCAAATTAGGACATGAGGTTTATATTGCTACACCAAAAATCTCTGGCCAAGAATATGGCAAAAACGTATGCCCCCTAAACTCAGCCACTATACCAAAATCTATTTCTTCAGATCTAAAATTACCATATTTGTACCTCAACGAAGCTAGTATTTTTTTTAAACAAAACAAAATTGATATTATTCATACTCATGATACTATCTTTGGCGGGATAGAAGGTTTAGTTATTGCTATGAGACTAGATATTCCAGCAGTTCACACTTTTCATACAATGATCGAAAATTATAATTACTTCCCAATTATAGGTTATCAAAAATTTATCCAAAGTTACATAAATAATGTTTGTAACGGCTATCAACACGTAATTGCTCCATCAACTAAGGTTTACGATTACCTCCTTAATTTAGGAGTTAAGGTACCAATTTCTCAAATTTATAATGTTCCTAGCCTAGATGACTTAGATTCTAGTTTTAGTTTAGATGATACCAAAAATTTAGCAAAAGAGCTTAACATCGATACAGAGAAAGATTTTGTGTTTATTAGTTTTTGTAGATTAGCAAAAGAAAAAAGTGTAGATAAAAGTCTAGAAATATTGACTCCACTTTTTAAAAAATATTCTGAAGTAAAATATTTAATATTAGGCGATGGTCCAGAAAAAGAAAACTTAGAAAAAATAACTAAAAAAAATAGACTAGATAGTCGAATAATTTTTTGTGGAAAATATAAAAGAAAAGATCTAAAAAAATACTGCAATTTAGCAAAAGTTTTTATTTTTACCTCAGTTACCGAAAATTTACCAACTAATTTATTTGAGGCTGTTTATTTTGGTCTTCCAGTTATAAGTATCAAAGATAAAAGTATCGACTATGTAGTGGAAAATAATTTTAATGGCCTGGTTTCAAACTTAGAAAATTTAACTGCAAAAGCTGAAGAATTAATTTTGGATAAAACTTTGCGACAAAGATTAGCAAATAATTCGAAATTAATAATTACAGATATTCAACCACAAAAAATTGCCAGTCAACATATCGGTTTATATCAAAAAGTCATAGAAATGTATAAAGAAAAACTTAATAATCAAAGTTTCTTGCCAATTACAGAAAAATTAGAAAACTTAATAAATAATTCAACTAACATAATCGAATTTCCACTAGAAAAATTAGATACTGTCTTAGGCTACAGCATTAAAAAAATGAGATCTAGTTACGAAAAGTTTTTAAATACAATTTTTAAATCTTGATATGAACGTTTGGGAAGAGGTAAAAAATAATCTAAATATAGTAGACGTTATTAGCGAATATTTACCAGTTAAAGCGAGTGGTAGTAATTACAAATGTCTTTGCCCTTTTCATAATGATAGAAATCCAAGCTTAGTAATATCTCCAGAAAAAAATATTTGGCATTGCTTTGGTTGCGGTGCGGGTGGGGATGTTTTTAGATTTGTAACAGACTATGAGAATATCTCAAAAAAAGATGCCCTAGAAAAATTAGCTAAAAAAGCAGGTGTAAGATTAGATAGTTTTGAGCATAATCAAAAAACTCTAGGATCAAAGACTCTTGAAGCTAAAAAAATTAAAAGATTAGAGGCTGGCTATAAATATCTTACTTGGTCAAAAAATGTTTTTCACAAGGTTTTATTAAAAATTTTACAAGATAACGAGCATGAGGTTACTAAGTATTGCAGATCTAGAAATTTATCGCAAAAAATTATCGAAAAGTTTCAGTTAGGTTACGCACCTAAAAATAACTTTTTATTAGAGGTAGCAAAAAATAACAGCTTGGATTTAGATTTATTAGTAGAAATTGGAGTACTAAAACTTGAAATTAATAATTATAAAGATAAATTTACTAACCGACTAGTCGTACCAATATTTGATCAATTTAATAAAGTAGTTGGTTTTACAGCTAGAAACCTTCCTAGTGATAAGCTTGATAGGCCAAAATATCTCAATTCGCCAGAAACTAAATGGTTTAATAAATCAGATATTTGGTATGGTCAGAATTGGAATCAACAACAAATAAAGAATCAAAAAAAAGCAATAATTGTAGAAGGTAATATGGATGTTATAGCGGCTAGCATAAGTGGTTTGGATATAGTTTTGGCTAGCCAAGGAACATCTTTTACCGCTTCTCAATTAAAAAAACTAAGCTATCTAAGCAAAGAAATTATACTAGCGTACGATAACGATATAGCAGGTCTAATTTCAGCAAAAAAGTTTTTTTTAGAAGCAAAACTTATAGGACTAGAGGTTAAAAAATTTATCATCCCTAAAGAATTTAAGGATCTAGATGAATATTTGCAACAAATTAGAAAAACTAAAGAGAAGGTTTTTATTAGTGATTTTAAAATAGTTAATTTTATCGACTACTGGATTAATGATAATCTAACTAAATTAAAAAGTTCTGAAATAGATATTCAAAAAAAATTAATACTAGAGGTTTTAGAATTAGTAGCTGTCTGTGACCAGATAGAAATCGAACACTACTTATCTAGACTTTCAGAAATAACTAACAAAACTGTACAAACTTTGAACAAGCAATTGCAAAAAATTCAGACTAATCAGTCGAAATATACTAAAATTAATTTTGGATTTAATAGTTTCAAAAAAAACTCCAGACTTGTAAACACAGATGAAATAAAAAATTCAGTGAGAATAAATTTACAAAAATTAATTAGTAATGGTCTTGCAAAAAGCAATTTTCAGATACTAGAAATGGAAAATATAGAGAAGTTAAGAGTAATTTATAAGTTGATTAACAGCCTTTATTTATTATTTCCAGAAGAAACTTTAGATGAATATGCTTTGTTTGATTACAAGCGACTAGAATTAATTAGCCAAGAACTTAAAAATCAAGAAGAAGCAATTAATATAGAGATGATTTTGATTAATTTAATAGATAGAAGAAACGAAGACATATTACTAGAACCAAACCTAAAATCTGACTATATCTGGTTAAAATCTAGCATTTAGCTTGCATTGACATAAATTTATAAATAGCTTATAGGGATCATTTGATATTAATCAACTTCTTTATTAAGCTAAAAGTAATATTTAAAATATTTTAATTTATAACCTATGAATTTTAAAAAGAATATTTTGGTTTTTTTATTGATTAGTTTAATTAGCTTTTTTTCTTTTGCTGGGTTTTCTTTTGTATCGGTGCAAAGTGACGGAGGTTCTGTATATTTTGTTAATGATTTTGTAGTTACTACTAATGCACCCAACGGATCTGGGTCTTTAGTGGAAGCAATTAACTCTGCTAATGACTCACCTGGGCTTGATAGAATAAGCTTCAATATATCCGAAGATAGCAAAACCATTGATTTAGACGGGGTTGTTTTACCTGAGATCACTGATTCGATTTTTATTGATGGTTATACTCAGCCTGGAACTACTCAGGAGAAGCCTCTTATTAAATTTTATAATTCTGATTTTGCAAGTACCGGTGATTTAAGAAACGACCCTAGTCTAACCGGTTTAGTTGCAGTTGTTAGAGGGATTGTATTCTATGGACCAAAAATAGTAATGGAAAATATATCTACTGTTGATATTTATTCTTCCGATTTTTTTGGCTCTAGCAATATATCTCTTACGAATACACAAAATACAAGTGCAATTATCGATAATGATTTTTATGAGTCTAGTAGTTTTACGGCTTCAGGAGTAAAAAGTGTTAGTTTTATTGCAAATAAGTTTTTTGGCAATGGCAAAGTTACTTTTACACAATCTTCTAAGAATTTTAAGATTACTCAGAATAATTTTTATAACGCTAATACTATACAAGTTGCGGATTCTTCAGATAATTTTTTGATTGTAAATAATAACCTAATTAATGATTCTAGCATATATATTAGTAATTCTACTAACGGCCTGATTAACAAAAATACTATTAGTAAAGCTAGAGGTGACTACGGAATTAAAGTTACAAATGAAGGATTAGGTCTTAATTCTAAAAACAATATAATCGTTGAGAATACTTTTAATGATTTTTCTTCAACCACGCTTCCTATTGCTATTAGTATTGACCCAAAAGACTCTGTTTTTATTCCTGTTATAACAAAGACTTCTAAGATTGGAGATAAATTAGTTATTTCTGGCTATGCAGAGGAAAAAGCTAGTTTAGAGTTTTACGAGGTTACTTTGGTTTCAGAGGGGTTTAATTATACTTTAGCAGAGACTAAAGTTGAAGGTGGTACTGACGATCTTAGTGACCTTTTAGGACCTTTAGTAGATGGCTTACAAACTAGTGAATTTAAGTTTGAATTTCCTATTAGCAATAAATCTTATGTAGTTAGCTCTAGTATTGCCTCAGAGGGTACTTCTCAGTTTTCTCAAAAAGTTTTTGATGCCATGGGAAATTCATTTACAGACCCTATTACCCCAAGTGTACCCACAGACCCTGCTACACCAAATGTCTTTACTCCATTTTCTGTTAATCTTAACTCAGATAAGTTTTATGAGGGAGATGAAATTAATATAACCGCTTTTCCACCAAAACAAAATGGTAAGCCACTTAAAGGTTCGTTTGGTTTTTATTTAGGTGATAATTTACTTTACCAAAGCCCTTTTGCTACAGATCCAGGAGTTTTTAGCACTTCTGATTTTTTAGCTGGTAGTTATAAAATTAAAATACTTTATACGTCTGAAAAACTTGATACTTATGAACAATTTGTTAATATCAAAGTATCTGAGTCTAAGATAATAGATTCGGATTTTGAACAAAAATTACCACCTAAGGGTCTAATTATTTATGAGGTTAATTTTCCACGTTAATTTTTTTAAGCATAGAAATCATTTGAAATTTTTTACCAATTTAAAAGTAAAATTTAAGGATCGTTTGCAGTTGGTTTTGAACAATTAAACCTAATAGCATTTTACTATAAATCATTTATTATGATGTGAGACGGTTTTACCTTAAAAAACCAAACTTTTCTCTGAATTTTTTGGAATAGTTTTATAGCAAATTGGCATAAATAGTTTGTTTAGGAGTTAATAGACTTTTTGCCTTAAAAATTAGTTCGCTTGATTAAATCAATTTAAACTAGGAATTTTAAATAAATTTTATTTTTGTTGATTTTTATACCAATTTCCTAGCCTTATGTAAGTTGATATGAGAATGCTTATAACTATAACATTTCTCTAATTTTTTGGCAGTCTTTTTGAATTTGAATTTGAATTGCTTGAATAGAATCAAATTTTTTGTCACCTCTAATTTTGTGAACAATCTCTGTTTCTAGAAATTTATCATATATATCAGAATCAAAATCCAAAAGATGAACTTCTAATTTGAAAGCGTTTTTTTCAAAAGTTTCATTTGGACCAATATAGATGGCACTAATAATTTTTTGTGGAAAATTTTTATCTAATTTAAAATCATTATTCTGTTTATTAAAAATAAAAATATTTGAATAGCCTCCATAAATACCTTTTTCTAGAAGTTTTTGGCTTTGATTTAGATTTAATTGAATAAAATTATTTTTGCTAAAATCAAAAATTTCCAAATTTTTTGTATCTAAATTTGCTGTTGGAAAGCCGATTTTCCTACCCATTTTGTTTCCATGTATTATTTGAGATCTAACCTTAATTTTTTTAAGCATTTTTTTTGTAAAAATTATAATTAGTAAATTTTTTGAATAATTTTTAGTTTAATCTAGATTTTTTGGAAATATTCTTGAAATTTAGTTTTATTAAAATTCATACTAGATTTTTTAATATTTTGAATATTCCAAGTTTTGATTTTTTCAAAATTTTGTATACTTTTTTTTAGGCTTTTAACTTCTTGTTTATCAAAAAAAAGACCATTTTTTTTATTTTGAATATATTCCAAAGCACCTCCCTGTCCAAGGGCTATAACTGGTGTTCCAGAAGCTAAAGCTTCTATGGGGGCGATTCCAAAATCTTCTTTAGTTGGAAAAATAAAAGCTTTGCAAGTGGCTAAGTATTTATTTAGCTGTCCATCAGAAATTCTTCCTACAAACTCAATTTTTACATTTTTTTTTGGATTTTGTTTTTTGTAATTAGCAATTATTTTTTTTAGGTTATTGATATCGCTATCTAGAGCACTAGTGCCAGCAATGATTAGTTTTTTGTTTAATTCTAGACAAGCTTGAATAGCTAAGTCAATCCTTTTGTGGAAGCTAATTCTTCCAAAAGAAAAATAAAATGGATCTACGGTATTTACTTTTCGCCTAATTGTTAAAAAATTATTAACTTCAACTGGCGGATAGACCACTTCAGAATTTATCTGATACTTTTCTTTAATGATTTTTTGGACGTGCTTAGAAATAGCTAACCAGATTACTTTTTTTTTAGTTAAATATTTGGCCGCTCTTAAATCTAGGATTTTTAGAGGAAACTTAAAAATAGGCATCACAAGCTTGTAAACCAGACTTATATTAGCAGTATCAGCTTTAGTCATTAAATTATGTAAAAATCTAGTTGGGGTATAGCAGTAATAGATTATTTTTTTATTATTTTTTAGTTTAATATTTTTACCACAATAAGTTGCTGAGATAATTACTAAGTCATAGTCTTTAACTACATAAAAACTCATAACTATAGGATAAATCCAAAAGAAATGTTTAAAATACCTTCTAATAAAAACTCCTAAGTAGTCTAACCAAGTAGTCTTGACCCTACCTTCTTGATAAGCTTTAGTGATTGTAGTTGATTTTTCGAATTTATCTGGTGTAAAAATAGTAGTTAGTATTTCTGCCTTTGGATAAATCTCTAGCCAAGATTCAATTACTTTTTCGGCACCTCCGAATTGGTGAAGATAATCGTGAACAATAATTATTTTTTTCATTAGGTAGTTTATCAGAATTATTTTAAAACTATTTTTCTAAAAGAATTTTTTGACGGACAAGGATTCTATTTGTGGTAAAATTTATATACACTCATTTTATAATTAAATGTGACACTAGGGTTGAACTTAATTGAATTTTGAAACTGAATTGAACATAGTTATTTTATCTAGAAATTTTTATCACAAAACTTATACCTAATCCGTTTATTATTACTCTAAATTTAATTTTCATAAGCAAATAAACCCTTTATTTAAGCTAAATTCTTAACAGCAATTATCGTAATGATTAACTAAAAGGTAAAAAGCTAAATGTTTTTTTAAGTTTAGCACAGATTAAGTATAAAATTGAGTATAAATAATTAAAATATTTATTTATATTAAACTAATATTGGTAACTTTTTTTTGTTTGTAAAGTTGTTATTTTAGATAATTCTTATACTTTACAAATTAGTAACTTTTATTTATTTTAGGTGTATATGTTTTCTATTTCAAAAAGACCAACTATCGAAGAAATCCATACTTTATACAGAGAGGGGAAAGCTAAACCAAGTGATATTGCAGTGTATTTTCTTAATCGAAGCAAGACCATAGATAAAAATTTTAATTCTGTTAGCAATTACACTGAAGAATTAACAAAAAAAGAAGCTCAAGAGTGTGATAAAATTCTAGAATATGCTGAAGGTGATTATGATAAAGCTTTTCTTAAATACCCTCTTTTAGGAATTCCTTATTTCGTAAAATCAATTATTTTAGTTGAGGGAGAAGTCCTTAATGGCGGATCTTTGATTCTTAATAATTTTAAGGCTCCATATTCGTCTACAGTTTATCAAAAAATAAAAGCAGCGGGTGCAATTTTACTAGGAATTGTCAACATGGATGAATTAGCTTGTGGTAGTAGCGGAGAAACTTGTGCTTATGGAGTGACGAGAAATCCTTTTGATAAGACTAGAACCCCTGGAGGGTCTTCGAGCGGACCAGCTAGTTGTGTAGCTTCTGGACAATGTGTTTTTTCTTTAGGTACTGATACTGGTGGTTCGATTCGTTTACCTTCTGCTTTTAGCGATGTTGTTGGTCTAAAACCCACTTATGGTTTAGTTTCTAGGTATGGAGTCATGCCTATGTGCTCTAGCTTTGATCAAGTTGGCCCTCTTACCAACAATGTTGAAGATAGCTTGGTTGTAATTAAGATCTTAGCTGGTAAAGATCCTTACGATCAAACGTCTGTAGATTCGACTGAGTTAATTAAGTCTTTACAAAACATAATTGAAAAAAAACACCAAACTAGAAAATTAAATAAAATTACTAAAACTAACAAACCATTAAAAATTGGAATTCCCAAAGAGTTTTATCTTGATGCAATTGACCCACAAATCTCTGAAGCTATGGAAAATTTAAAAAATAAATTAGTTTCTCTTGGTCATCAGTTAGTCGATGTGTCGATTCCGCTTACAAAATACGCTTTATCTGTTTATTATTTAGTCATGCCAGTTGAACTGTCTTCTAATTTAGAAAGATTAGATGGAGTTAGATATGCTTATCAACCTGAAGATGATAATAGTGAAATGTATTATGGTCAGAGAGATTTTTTTGGTGACGAGATAAAACGTAGAATCCTCTTGGGTACTTATGCGTCATCTAGTGGTTATTATGATGCTTATTATAATACAGCTCAGAAAGTTAGAGCTATTGCTAAACAAGATTATGACAAAGTCTTTAAAAAGTGTGATGTAATGCTTACTCCAACAGCAGTAGAGTTTCCTTTTAAACTTGGAGAAAAAACTGAAGATCCTTTAAAGATGTATTTAACAGATGTCTTGACTTGCGGAATTAATCCAGTTGGAATTCCAGGACTGATTATCCCTCTTGGATTATACGAAGTTAAAGATAATAACAAAAAAGTAGATTTACCAACTGGATGTCAGATACTCGGACCAAAATTAAGCGAAGATAAGCTATATACTCTAGCTTACGAAATTGAGAATTTAGTAAAAAATCTAAAGATACTTAAATAAAAAACAGATACTATCTAACTCACACTAACTTTGATAAGCTAGCTCTAGGTTTTTTAAAACAAGCTTATGACACTCAAAATGTCTAAGTTATGCATAGATTAGCTTTGTCTCAAAATAGTTATACCTCAGAACCTTCGGGAATATTTGATTTCCCTTATTAAATAAAGCAAATATGGTAAATTTCTGCAAATTCAGTGCTTAGGTTAGTTGTATTAAAAAGCTTATTTTTAATCTAAAAGTAAAAATTGGTATGACTTACCACAAAGCAAATTTTAATTTTTTGAAATCTAAAAACCCATAAGATAACTTTAAACTTCAATTAAGTTTAGCTTTATTATCAAATTTTATTACGGAATAAGTATAGATTTACAAAGATTGTCTAAAAACAAAAGACTTGTACTAAACCTGGATTGTTATTTATTTAAATGGGAATTTACTATTTTTCATAGACCGTTATTTATTTATTTAATAAACTAAATAGGTTTCGCAATTAGGACTAAAAGTTTTTATTCTCAAACAAATTCACTTTTAAAAAAAATCTTTTTATTTGCGTTTATTGACAGATGTCAAATCAAAAAAAAGTAGACCCTTTACATAAATAATAAATTTTGCAAGTATAATTCAGTTTTAGAAAAATCATAAATAATTAAAAAAAGATGTTAAAATCCAATACAAAGCAAAAAAAAATAAATCAAGCAGAGATTAGTAAAGCCTGGGAATATTGGTACCCCTTGGTATTTGGATATTTTTTTAGAAGGGTAGATTCGATAAGTGATGTAGAAGACCTGACTTCCGAAACTCTAATTGCCTTTTTTAATAAATATGAAGAAATAAACAATGCTAATGGCTTTGTTTGGCAAACCGCAAAAAATAGACTTTTTTCATATATAAAAGAAAAATCTAAGATACCAAAATCTAAGACTATTGAAGATTGTGAGTTTTTAGAGTTTTCGTATAATAAATACGATGAACCAAAAAATCATCAAGTTTTTAGTAGTAATTTTTTGAAAGTTAGAAAAAACATCAAAGAATGTATAGAAAAACACTTGAAAGAAACCGAAAAAGAAATAGTTTATTTATCAATTATTGAAGAAAAAAACAGCACAGAAATCGGATATCAGATTGGCTTGAAACCAGCCACAGTTAGGCAAAAATTAAAAAGATCTATAGACAAACTAAATCAAAAATGTGTTGATATTTATCAAAAAAAAGCTGGTATAATAATTTTACCTACTTTATTTTTCCCAAGTTTGTCAGGTAATTTAGGAATTGAAGAGACCTGGCGGTATATTTTTCAAAGAAACGTTGGCTATCTAACTAGCAGACAACTTAGTCTCAAAAATATTTTTGATCAAGTAAAAATTAAAAATAATAACTTTACAAATTTAGATAATTATTCAGCTTTTGCTAATGCTTCTAATTCTAGATTTTTAGCTTATTTTTCTTTAGCTGTTCTGATGACCTCAGCGATTTTTGGAGCTTTTGTTTATTTAAGTATTAATTCTACTACAACAAATAATCTACCGACTGGTCAGTCTAATTATCTACCTAGGAATTTTGCAGTTAATGATTTTGAGAATCTTAGGTTGGCTAATGTAAATAATCAATGGGATGTATTATTTAATAATTTAAATAAAAACAACCAACAAAACAACAATATTGATGCTCAAGAAAATTCTAATAATCAAAAATATGAACAGCTAGATATTGATGATACTGATGATACCAAAAATAATGATGATAATCAAGAAAACTCACCTCTTAATTCTGAAAGAACTTCTACTTCAAATGAAGTATTAACTTCTCCAGATGATATTAATAATGATAATGGCAAAGATAATTTGGTAACTAGTGCCTCTATAGAAGGTGATAGCTGTTATATTTGGGAAGATCAAGCAAGTCAAAAATACTCAAAGTGTACTATTACTAATACTTTAAACTCTTCTAATTTTTTAACGCTTAGAAATTGTAATTTTGATACTTGTTTTCCTTATAGTTATTATAGTTTTGGACGGATTATAGAAAACAAAAATAAAGCTTACCTATTTTTGCGCTCTGTAATAAGTGAGAAGTATTTAAATGATAATACAAAAATTGCTTGGAATGAACAGGTAGAAATTTTTATATATAATTCTGATAATAATCTCACAAAAGTTGAAACTCTTAATTATTACAGATCTTTCGACCCTGATTGTATCATCAGTCGAGGTTATACAAGTGAGTGCTTCCCTGGCAAAACCGATCAAGAAATTTCTAACATAGAAACAAATAATATAAATTTTGAAAATAAAATTAATAATTATATAAACGAAGGACAGATTCCTATTTAGCCATACCCTTTGCGAAAATAATTACTTTACAACAGAATAGAGATATGATTGTTGTAAAAAAAAACAGCCCTATTTACAAAAATCATTAATAATTTAAGAGGATGAAT
>CAZVWQ010000007.1:0-50347 GCA_964631275.1 uncultured Candidatus Saccharibacteria bacterium
ACTTATCACTTAATAAAATTTTTATTTTTAAAGCTTTTAATAAAACTTAAACTTTTAGGCATAGCAATTCTATATTCAATTTAGATAAGTTATTAGATATAGCTAGTCTATATTTAACCTAGACATTTTATTTCTTAAAAAGTTCATTTAAATAAGATTTTTACTAACTAAGTTATCTAAATTAAATACAATTTTGCTATATTGTTTGTTTTAAAGTAAGCTGAGGATATCCAAAATGTCTAACTAGTATATTTGATTAGCTTATAAATTAAATGTAATATTTGAGTAATATTTGACGCAAATTTAATAGTGTTTAATTGTTTTTGGGCATTAAAAAAAAGGGTGACTGCACCCCTAGTTATTCAGAGAACTATATGGGTAGCCACCCTTTGTAAAGGAGCTAGGATATTCTACCCATTCTTTTTGTTTTTGTTAAACAATCAATTACTGATTAATGGTAATTTTATTTTTGTTTAGAGAATGGAAAATGGTTTTTTGTATAGCTTGTAGTAAGTTCAACCTCCTAGCTTAGCCGTAACTTACTGAGGAGAACAGGCAGAACTATGATTTCTCCCTAAGAAGTTATCGTAGTTCTACCTGAACTCCATATGATTAAATGTGGTAGAATATAAATGTTAAACAATCAAGGTAGACTTGATGGTCTAAATTTTATAATAAAAATTTATCTTTGTCAAGAAAAGTTAACATTTAGTGGTCTTTTTCTTTTTAAATAAGGAAAAAATATGTCAATAAAATTAAATAAATTTAACTCAATTGAAGAACAATATAGTTGGATTAGTAATCAAATTAAAAAAATAGTTCGACTAGTCAGTCCAAATCAAATAGCTATAATTACCAGAAAACATAAAAATCTAAAAGCTTTAAGACCTTATCTTATAAAGCAAAATTTACCGATATCGTATGAAAAAGGTGAAAATGTTTTAGATAATCCTTGGATATTAAGATTAATTAATATTTGGAAATTTGTTTATTTATTAAGTAATAATAATTTTCCTGAAACAGACGAATATCTTCCTAAAATTCTTAGTTATGATTTTTGGAATATCTCAATTATTGACATATGGGAGCTATCTATTACTTCAAAAAAATCACAAAAATATGAACAAAGTCTCTGGATAAAATTAATGATAGAAAGTAACAAAGCTTACCTAAAAGAACTAGCTGAGTTTTTTTTGGAATTAAAGAAATTATCCAATCAAGAAAAATTTAGTAAAATAATAGATTATACTTTAGGTAATCAAGAAATTAAACTACCTAGCGGGTCTAATTTTAAAAGTCCAATTAAGGCAAAAATTACCCAAAATTTACTTAATAAAACTGATTTCAACCCAGAGTATATAAACTTTTTGTCTAATCTAAAAGTTCTTATAGATAGATTAAAAGAACACAAAGGTTCAGAAAATATGAGTTTAGAAGATTTTATTTTATTTATTAATTTAGTAGAAAAAAATAAGCTAGAAATAATTGATAATTCAGTTTTTAACTCTGGGATCGACTCTATTCAGATGCTAACTGCTCACAAAGCTAAAGGTTTAGAGTTTAAAAATGTTTTTATTATAGATTGTGATGAGGACACCTGGTTTAAAAATTCAATTAAAAACAAAATTAAACTACCTAATAATTTACCTTTTAGCCCTGATAAAGACGAAAAAGATGATAAAATTAGACTTTTTTATGTAGCTTTAACTAGAGCTAAAGAAAATTTATATTTAACCTATAGCCAAACAAATTCAAAAAATAAACAAAATTTTCCCATTAATCTTTTAGCTGATAAGAGTTGGGAAGAAATAAAAACCGAAAAATTTGAGTTACCAGAAGTTATAGAAAATAGCTTATTAGTTACTAGTGGTATAGTTAACGACCAAAAATCTTTATTAAAAACTGAAATAGAAAATTATCAACTTAGTCCAACACATCTAACTAATTTTCTAGATGTCGTTAACGGCGGGCCAAAATATTTTTTAGCTCAGAACTTATTAAGATTTCCTTCCGGAAAAAGTCTTCAGTCAATCTATGGCACAGTAATCCATAAGACACTTAGAGATTTTTATTTAGCTTCTATAAAAGAAAATAAAATTTTAGAAGAGGCTTTTTTGATTAGTAATTTTTTAGAACTTTTATCTAACGAAGATTTAACTAAAAAGGAAATTCAAAAACTATATAAACAAGGTTCTGATCATCTGAGGATTTATTATAAAAATAAATTACTTAAAGCTAATCTACAATCAACTTTAGAAAAAAGCTTTAAGAACGACGGTTGTATTTTAGACAAAGCTTTATTGACTGGACAAATTGACCGAATCGAGAACATTGAGAATAAACTAAAAATAATTGATATTAAAACTGGTAAGCCTTTTAGCACTTGGAATAGTAAATCTGATGAAGAAAAAATTAAACTGTGGAAATACGAAACACAGCTAGATTTTTATTATATTCTTTTAAAAACTTCTACTTCTTATGGACCTAAAGTTTTGGTTGATTCTTTAGAAATCGATTTTGTAGCTCCTAGTAAAAGCTATACAGCAATAAATTTGATAAAAAAACCAGATTTAGAAAAAATTGCTAAACTTGAAACTTTGATAAAAATCGTATACCAAAAAATCATAAATTTAGATTTTTCTGAAACTGCTAACTACGAAAATAATTACAATGGTATTCAGAATTTTATTGAAGATTTGATTGCAAAAAAAGTGTAATTAAATTTTTTATGAAAATTGTTTTATATAATATTCGTAGTAGCTGGAATGTGGGAGCAATATTTCGAAGCTGCGATGCTACTGATTGTGATTTAATCTTAGTTGGTTATACTGCTAGACCTAACTCAACCACTCTCAAGCTAATTCATAAAACTGCAATTGGAGCCGAAAACTACGTAAATTGGGAATATTATGAACACCCTAGAAAAGTCTTTGAGCTTTACTCTGACCATCAACATTATGCTATAGAAATTTCAGATAAAAGTGAAGATGTTTTTGAATTTTTAAAAACTGCAAAATTAAATTTAAACAAAACAATACTTTGGCTTGGCAACGAAATACATGGATTACCTGAAGAGGTTATATCTTCTACAAGTAAGGAATTACACCTACCTATGTTAGGAAAAAAAGAGAGTTTAAACGTAGCCTCAACAGCTTGCACAATTGCTTATCTATTTAGATTTTCAGATAAGAATTTTAATTCTTAATTTATTATTTTCAGCTTCCCAATCACCCTAAAATAACATATTTGCACTTAAAAATTTTGAGTTAATTACACTTTAAGAACATGGAATTACCTTTTACTTTTATAAGACATTATAGAACAGATTAAGGTCAGTAAAAGGGTAGTCTTATCCGAGATCTTTTATTTTTTTGATTAAATAAAACAAAATATATATCCAAACTTGCATCAATTTTTTACTTCTAGATTAAGAATAAGTTGAAGATTTATAATAGGTTCTATAAAGTTATTTTTATTTTTCAATTGCTACTGAACCACTACTACCGTATTTTAGAATTTTGTATGGAGAAAGCATATTTAAAAAGTCATCAATCTTGGTTGGGCTTCCAGTGACTTCGAGTATTAGATTTTTTCCGCTGGTGTTTACAACTTTAGCTTCAAAAATATTAGCTAAAGAAATTAACTCAGGTAAGTTTTTTGGCCTTTCAATTTTAATTAAGGCTACTTCTCTTTGAATCGACATTTCTGGATCGACTAACTTAACCTCTATAACTTCTACAATGTTTTTCATTTGAGAAATAATCTGTGGAAGCTTGGCCCCCTCTTCATGTGAAAATGAAATTGTTAATCTTTTAATCCCTTTAATTTCGGTATCGCTAGCTGTGATTTGTTCAAGATTGTACATTTTTTTGCGGATAAGCATAGAGATCCTTTCTAAAACCCCTCTTTTGTTTTGAGCAAAGACTAAGATTGTGTGCATTTTTTTCATAGATCTTACCAAATTTGATTTATGTTTATAATAATTGAGTTAAAAATTAAAGTCAAACTAGTGCTTTTTATGCATTTTACTCAAAGTATTTGATTTGTAAATTAAATATTTTTGGTTTAAAATTTTGTTTTGTTTGTAATACTTTTGTTGTTACTATTACCCTAATTTAAGCTCTTCATAAGCAAATAATCCCTTATCCATACTCAAATCAACCCAAATTAGGATTTTTTGAATTTTCGAATGTTTCTTTTTGATGTTTATTTTAACCTAACTAAAACCAAACCAAAAGCTTGATTCCAAAAAAATATAGCTTTATTTACGTCTACACAATTTCCACAAAATTGATCAAAAAGCACTATCTATAGGCTTGTTTATACTCAAAAACACTATCAAAAACAAAAGTAGAGAATTTTTTGTAAGAATCTGGTATTTGACTCTTGACAAAATGTCTTCATAAAACGACTTTTAGGTTATGTCTAATGATCCAACAAGTAACGCTGAAAATTTATTTGAGAATGCAAACTCAAACCCAGACAATAACCAAAACCAAGAATCAGTAGTCCAGTCAGTCAGAAATATAGTCAATCTAGAAGACAGAATTGAAACTACAGTTTTAGAAAAAACCATCGAAAAAAGCTACCTAAATTATGCAATGAGTGTAATTGCTTCCAGAGCTTTACCTGATGTTCGTGATGGGCTTAAACCAGTTCATCGTAGAATTATTTACACTCTACACAAACTGGGCTTAACTCCAGGGGCAAAGTATGTGAAGTCAGCTCGTATCATCGGAGAAGTTTTAGGTAAATATCATCCGCATGGAGATGGAGCAGTTTATATGGCTTTAGTTAGATTAGCTCAAGATTTTTCTATGAGATACCCTTTGGTTGATGGCCAAGGTAATTTTGGGTCAATTGACGGAGACTCGCCTGCAGCCATGCGTTACACCGAGTCTAGAATGGCTATACCTTCTCCACTTATAGTTAAAGACATCGAAAAAGAAACTGTAGATTTTCTTGATAATTACGACGGCACTCAAAAAGAGCCTAAAGTAATGCCTACAGTTTTTCCTAATCTTTTAGTTAATGGCCAAAATGGAATCGCTGTAGGAATGGCTACCGAGATTCCACCACACAATTTAACTGAGGTTTGCCAAGCTCTAACCTATATGATTAGGGGTTATGTCAAAGATGAAAATTTTGAAATTCCAACTGATATTTATCCAGATTTTGTCAAAACAGTAAAAATTGAAACTGAAAATACTGAAGATCAAGAAAATAAACCTGCTGAATTAATTAAATTTGGCTCAAAAGAAAACCCAAAAACAATTGAAGAAATAACCATAGAAGAATTAATGGAATTTATAAAAGGTCCTGATCTTCCTACTGCTGCTCAAATCTATGGTCGTAGAGATATTCTTAATGCCTATAAGACTGGACGTGGACGATGCCTAGTCAGGTCCAAAGCCGAACTTACAGAAAAAGAAATTATCATCAACGAAATTCCTTATCAAGTAAACAAAGCTAACTTGCTTATAAAAATTGCTGAGCTAATCAAAAATAAAAAAATCGAAGGTATTAAAGACATCCGTGATGAAAGTAACAAAGAAGGTATTCGTATAGTAGTCGAAACCAAACGTGATGCTAGCCCAGAAGTTATCCTTAATCAATTATTCCAGTTCACTGACATTCAGACTTATCAACATTTTAATTTGTTAGCTTTAGTAAACGATGGTCGCCAGCCTAAAGTACTCAATCTGAAAGAGATTTTAGTTGAGTTTATTAATCACAGATTTAAAGTAGTTACAAGACGCACGGAGTTTGAATTAGGCAAAGCTGAAGCCGAACTACATATTTTAGATGGTCTAAAAATTGCTTTAGATAATATAGACAAAGTGATCGAACTAATTAGATCATCTTACGATAAAGAAGAAGCTAGCCAAAAACTACAAACAGAATTTGATCTTAGTGACAAACAGGCTGAGGCTATTTTGCAGATGAGATTACAAACCCTAACTAACCTTGATAAAACCAAAATAGAAGACGACAGACAAAAATTAATTGAACTAATCAAAGAACTTAAAGAAATTTTAGAAAATCCAGAAATAAAAAAAGAAATTGTAGCTACCGAAATTGAAGAAGTTTCTGATAAATTCAAGTCAGAAAGAATTACTCAAGTACACGATAAAGCTCCAAATGAATATAGAAAAGAAGATATAGTTGAAGAAGAAGATGTAGTTGTGCAACTAACTAATTCTCAATATATCAAAGTTTTACCTGTAGCCACCTTCAGAACTCAAGCCAGAGGAGGTAGAGGTGTTAGTAGCTTTGATCCCAAGGATAAAGATTGGGTAAGATCTAGCATGATTGCTAATTCTCACGATTATGTGTATGCTTTTACTAATACTGGCAGAGTCTTTCGGACTCGTGTTTTTGAACTTCCTGGTGGTAGTCGTCAAGGTAGAGGTCAAGCTTTGGTTAACTATTTCCCAATGCAAGATGACGAAAAAATTACTAATATCCTAACTATATCAAAAAAAGAAGAGCTAAAAGGGCAAGGCTCTTTGATTTTTGCTACTCGTCAAGGCTTAGTCAAAAGAACAAAATTAGAATTATTTGAAAGGATTAATAAAAATGGTAAAATTGCTATTGGAATTAACGAAGATGATTCTGTTGTTGGAGTTAAGCTAAGTTTGGATAGCAAGGATAAAATTATTCTTTCAGCTTCTAATGGTAAAACCGCAATTTTTGACTTAGACCAACTTAAACCACTTGGCCGCACAGCTAAAGGAGTTAAAGGAATTAGGTTAAAAGGTGAAGATACTTTAATTTCTTTACAAATTAATAATATCGACATCGCCGAAGGTGAGGATATTTCAGAAGTAATTATAGATGAAGAAACAGAATCTAAAGAAAAAGAATTTCCATCAATCCTTGTAATTACTGAAAACGGATATGGTAAACAATCTAAGCTTAGTGATTTTCGTAAGACCAAAAGAGCTGCTAGCGGAGTTAAAGCTCTTAATTTAACAAAAAAAACTGGAAGACCTGTAATTATTGAGATTATGTATGGTCAAGAAGAAAATCTAATCGTAACTACTAAAAATGGAATTACTATTAGGTTAGATCCAGACAAAATCCCACAAATAGGTCGAAATACTCAAGGTGTAAAAATTATTAATTTAGAAAAAGGAGATACAGTAGTCAGTGGTGGGGTAAACTAGAAAATTTATAAAATTCTGCACCACACCCATTTTATAATCAAATTGAACACTAGGGCAACTTAATTGAGCTTTTAAAGACTAAATGTACTAGTTATAGCAATCCTACACTAAATTTTGACAAGCTATAGCAATTCCACATTCAGCTTAGATAAATTATAGTATACCCAATCCACTTTCAAAATTTATATTTTTTAATCTTATGTCCTTTTAGGCTAATCGTTATGGTAATTAACCCTTAAGAACTTACCTTAAACAAAAGATTTATTTCCTTACGAAGAGCTAAATTTAGGGTAATAGTAAACGGAATGGGTATAAAAGATTTGTTCTTAATCCAAAAGTAAAAATTGGTGTGAGGCTGGATATATCAAGGACAAGATTCTTGCCTGAAAGTGATTTTAAATATACAGTCCTAAAAACACAGTAAGTTTAACTATAAAATACACGTACATTTAATAGCAAAATTGATTTTTTGGATATAAAGATTATTTAATTTTTAGTTTAAAATAGAAGTTAAAAGTTTTCGTTACAAGAGGTTTGCTATTAATCTTGTTCTATAAACCAGGCTTACAAAATTTTGATCTCATGAAATAGCCGTTAATCAACTCTAAAAATAGCTTTTGAGACATGATTATTATTTTAAACTATTTGATAAACGCCCTAATAGAAGGTTTATTGATTAAATGAGTATTTTGATTTTTCCTTGTTTTGACTAAACAGCTAAAAGCTTAGGTTGTTGTAGACCCATAAGCTAAGGCTAAAATAATTATAAATATTACTAAAATAACTGAAATAATAGTCATTACCAAAGTTCCCCAAACATAATATTTAAAAAACTTAGAAACCCCTATCATGGAATCAAAAGCTAATTTGTTAATTTCTTCATCTTTGTCAGTAATTTTGATTTTTAAAGTTTTTTCGGAAGATTCCCAAAGCTTTATTGAGGCGATGATCATAAATACCCCAAAAGGAAGCCCAACTATGGTTAAAATATTACTTCCACCAGTAATAAATCCAAGAACTGCTGCAACCTTTAACCAGGTACTGTAAGCTTCAATTTTTGATTCGTTTTCTGGTAATTTAAATATATTATTTATTGGCATAAAGTTTATTTTTAGTTTATTATAGAAGCTATCTGATTACTTTTCTTTTAGAATATAGATTTTTAACTTTTGGTTGTTTCAAAATTGTAATTTAGAACTAGTCTTGTCCCGTAACTCAAATTTACAAAACTTTGATCTCATGAAATAGCTGTTAATCAATTCCAAAAATAGCTTTTGAGACATGATTACTATTCTTAATCTAAAACTTTAGATTTTTTTATTAAAAATTAACTACAAATAATTCTTTAATTTTTTACTTTTAAACTAACAAAAAATTTTAAATAGGTTCTATAGGTAGATTTATATAGTCAATCGATATACGACTTAGACACTAACATATTCTAAATCCCCTTTAAACATTCTTAAATAGCTAATAAGTTGTCAAAGTTTAGTATGGAATTGTTTGTTTATACATAGTTTATATCAGTTTTGTCTCAAAATCTCTCAAAATTTTTATTTTTTGATTTTATAAAATAAAAGTGATTATTTTGTATAAATTTATTATATGCAATTTGTTTACTATTAGCCTAAACTTAGCTCTTCGTAAGGAAATAAATCTTTTGTTTAAGGTAAGTTCTTAAGGGTTAATTACCGTAACGATTACTCTAAAAGGTATAAAAACTTATAAAAAAGTTTTAAAATTAAATTAACTCTGATCTATTGTCAATCTATTGTCAAATTTAATTACAGAATAGCCCTATTATACCAGTTACACTTGCAACTTTCATAATTATCTCTAGCAACACCGCAACACCAAGCAAGTAAATTCTTTAGAAGTTAATTTTACCTAAAAGTTTACGCAAGTTGACATGGGAATGGGTGTAACTACTGCTCTCCACCTGCAGCTTGGAGCATAGACATTAAGTCTCCAATTGATCCACTTTCTTGCATTTTTTTGACAATTTCACTTTGAACTTTGCTCATCGCATCATCTACAGCTTCAATAATAGGCCCTGATAAAAACTTTTGGCCTTTAAGGATCATATCCTGAGCTTGAGTTTCGTCGCTAGTCTGTATTCCAAAAAAGTTATCTTGAGTAAATTTAACTAGACTTGGGTCGATATAAATATCTAGAATTTTTTGTTCACCGTTAACTCTAACTTTTACTTTCTGATTTTTACTAACTCCGTCGACTATAATTTCTTTTAGTAATTTTTGTAACTTAGCTTGTTGTTGTCTAAGATTATTGGCTTTAGAAGCCACTTTTCCAAAATTTTGCACTCCTTTAAGCATATTTTTTTGAGTTTTAAGGTTTTTTTTATTAAAATTTAAATTTAAATAGCTGTCAAATTTTTACAAATCTGAATTAGTCTATTAAAATTATTTTTCTAGTAAATTAAGATTCTCATGCCTTTTTTGCTAATATTTATTCAGCCTCGTAAAGAATTCCTTCAGATAAAGAAATTTGCTATAAGGATTTTACACTAAACTTTGACAATTTACCAGCTATAAACTTTTTTAAAAAAATTCTATAAAAGAGTTAGAATATCTAAATTCTGTGTAAAGCTTAGTCTTTAGTTTTCTTATAAAAAAAAGATGACTTAGGGTGTAAATAAGCAATTAGATAAAGTCTTTATTTAAAAAACACTTGTATAATATTAAGTTCAAAAGTGATTGAAAAATCAAAAAAAATAAGACTTCATAAACTAGTTACAAATTTAGTTAAAATAAAAAATCTAGAATATACCCAAGCAGAAATCCAAAGAAATATTGAGAATTATGGAGTTTTGGTTAATCAGCAGATGGTTTTTAATCGGCTTGAGTGGGTTTTTGATAATCAAATAATCAAGTTAACTTCTTGGCCAGTACGTCAAAATGGAGATTTTGACTCGGTTAGAATTATCTTGGATCAAGAAGGATTAATGATTATTTATAAACCTAAAAACCTAGTTGTTCAGCCAGGAGCAGGACATAAAAATAATAATTTAACTATCTGGCTTAAAGAAAATTTTGAAGAACAAAAACTAATAAATTCTAAGACTGCTGGTTTGGTTCATAGACTAGATAAAAATACCCAAGGATTGATATTGGTAGCTAAGAATCAAGAAAATTTTGATTTTTTACAAACTCAATTTAAACAAAGAAAAGTAACAAAAAAATATTTAACAATTCTAAATGGAGTCTTAGAAAACAACTTTGAGATTAAGGGCTGGCAAGCTAGGGATAACAAATTAATTGTTAGACAAAAGTTTTTTTTTAGTGAATCTGAAGCCAAGAATTATGATTCAAAATTTCGTTTTTCGCAATCGATATTTAGACCAAAATTTATTTGTAGAGAACTTAATCTGACTTTAGCTGAAGTAACAATATTAACTGGTCGAATGCACCAAATTAGACTACACTCCGAAGCTCTTGGTTTTCCAGTTCAGTTTGATCAGATATATAACCAACCAGTCAATAAAAAAAATAATCTAAAAGTTAATTATAGCCTAGCTTACTTTAAAGAACTAAAAAAAATAGAATTTGAAATTTTAAGAAAGAAAATTTTTCAGGACTTAGAGTATTCATTAATGTCGAATTATTTGAAATTTAGAAATTTAGCTGGTCAGATGATAGAAGTTGAGTATAAAAGTTTAAAAAACTATCTTTAATACTTAATTTTGAAAGCTTTTTAGGATATAAATATAAAAATCGATTTGATTATATTATCCACTACTCTTTAATATACTCAAAAAAGCACTTTGAGGAATTTCTACGTTACCTACCATTTTCATTCGTTTTTTTCCTTTTTTTTGCTTTTCTAGTAATTTTTTACGCCTAGTCATATCTCCACCATAAAGTTTTGCCGTGACATCTTTTCTAAAAGCTTTGATCGTTTCTCTAGCTACAATTCTACTACCAATTGCGGCTTGAACTGCAATTTCGAATTGTTGCCTAGGGATTAACTCTTTAAGTTTTTCACAGATTGTCCTAGCTTTATCTTCTGCTTGACTCTTATGGGTGATAATTGACATAGCATCGACTACCTTTCCATTTACTAAAAAATCTACTTTGACTAGACTATCTGGCCGAAATCCATCCAAATCATAAGAAAGGCTAGCGTAACCTTTTGTGGCTGACTTTAGAGTGTCATAAAAATCAACAACCATCTCAGCCAAAGGAATTTCGGCAGTAATTTGCATTTGGCCTTCTGATAAAAGATTAATACTATGATATGATCCACGCTTAGTAGTTACTATTTCAATAATTTTACCTACATATTCTTGTGGGGTTATAATTTCTAATTTAACCCATGGCTCTTTTATCTGCTCTATAGAGCTTGGGTCAGGCAACTCACTGGGGTTTTTGATAGATACTTCTTTACCACCAACTTGAATTACTCGATATTCTACCGAAGGAGTGGTTAAGACCAAATCTAGATCAAATTCTCTACTTAGCCTTTCTTGAATAATGTCCATATGCAAAAGACCTAAAAATCCACAGCGAAAACCAAAACCCAAAGCTGGAATATTCTCGGCTTCATAAATTAAAGAAGCGTCATTAAGAGTAAGTTTAGCCATGGAATCACGAAGTTTAGGATAATCATCAGCATCAGTAGGAAAAATACTAGAAAAAACCTTTGGCTTGACTTCTTTATATCCAGGAAGCTGTAAATCTCTGTCAAATTTATCACTGATTGTATCACCAACTTTGACTTTATCTAAATCTTTAAGACCAGTTACGATGTAACCAACTTCACCATCAACTAACTTTTGGCTAGATTCAAAACCAAGAGGCTTAAAATAACCGACTTCTTGGCAAGTAGACTTTGTTTCGGTAGCTAAAAAATGCACTTCCTGACCAGCCTTAACTTGACCACTAAATAATCGTACATAGGCCACTACGCCACGATGTTTATCATAAAAAGAATCAAAAATCAAAGCTTGAAGCATAATAAAATTTAGCTTAAAAAATTAAATCAAAGATGTAAAATACCTCAAAACAAATTTTAAAATTATTATTTTTACGGCTGTTAGACTAATTACTTACCTCAAAACTTTCGTAAAAAATCAATTTTGCTATTACACTCAAATCTATACAAACTAAGACTTTTTGAATTTTCGAATGTTTCTTTTTGGTGTTTATTTAAGCTTAACAAAAAACAAAAATCTAGATTCTAAAAAAATTGAAATTTGCTTTGCGATAAGTAATAAACTTAAACTTAAAGTAACTAAGGCGTTACTATATATGTATTTTAAAGATCAATATTTAAGTTCAAAATAACTAGTTTTTTCTTCAAATAGACAAAAATTCATTTTTAGTTAAATTGGCAGTTTTTTTTATAAATAAAAAGGTAAATTGATTATCTCTCAAAACCTATTTTTACTGTTGATTAATATCCATTTTATAGGCTTAAAGTTTTGTAAATTTGAGTTATGGGACAAGACTATTGACTTTTTCCTCTAAATTACAGGGCAAGACTATTTTTGAATCTTATACCATAACAATTAGCCCAAAGGGTATAAAATCTAAAAATCTTTGTTATAAAAAATAAGTAATATAGATAGGTTCTATAAATATACTAAACTGTTAATTATTCAGTGAGTTTTTTTGACTGTGTTTTTTCTATTTAATCAAAACTAAAACTTTCAGTTAAATCATAATTTAGTTAGCATTTGAGTATACAAGCTTAGCTTAGTTCTATATTAAAAACGTATATTCTTAATCTAAGACTAAAAATTAGTGAAAGCTTAAGCTACATCTTAAATACTTTCGTATTCTAAATACTTTTAAAACAGAAACAGTAATAAGTTGTTAAAGTTTAGCCTGATTGATATGTTTTTTAAGTAGTTAAAGCTCCAACACTAGCTGGTTCTACTAAATCTCGGTATTTAGCCAAAACTCCACGTTTATATTTTGGTTTTGGTTTTTGCCAGTTTTTTTTACGATTTTGGATTTCTTCGTTACTAAGGTCAAGGTTAATTGTTTGAGCTATTCTATCAATTATTATCTTGTCGCCATCTTTAACGATAGCTATAGTTCCACCGTCATCGGCCTCAGGACAGACATGCCCAATCATAATTCCATGGCTACCTCCACTAAACCTACCATCGGTAATTAGAGCCACTTCTTTACCAAGTCCAGCTCCAATAAGAGCTGCTGATGGAGAGAGCATTTCTCTCATACCAGGTCCTCCTTTTGGTCCTTCATAGCGAATGATTAGAGCATCTCCTGCCTGAATTTTACCATGCAAGATAGCTTCAGTGGCCTCGTCTTCAGAATCAAAGACTTTTGCACTTCCTTCAAAACTACCCTTAGCTAAATATTTACCACTTAATTTAGCTACACAACCATTTGGTGATAGGTTTCCTTTGAGGATTATAATATGTCTTCCAGGCTCAGAAAAAGCCTTGTCAGTAGTTGTTATTACAGGCTGTAAATTAATATCAGACTTGGCTTCAGCTAGGATTTCTTTTTTTAAATCTTCAGAAAAATCTACAGAAATAAAAAGTTCTAAAATTTTATTTTCGGCTTCCTCTATGGTTAGTTGACCAGTGTTTTTTTGACTGATTATGTCTTTAACTTGAGAGCTTAACTCTGGATTGTCATTTAAATACTTATCTAAATAGGCTTGATTCATATAACTATAATATAAAAAAACCTTAGGTAAATGTCAAAGAAAGGGTTATTTGGCTATAGCTATTTTGCACACATAGACATCTTTAATCCTTCTAAAGTTTTTTTAAAGTAGGTTTGTAGCTTATAAGCTATTTAAATAGCTAGGGTGCTATAACCCCATAAGGTAAGATTAGCAATAAAAATATTATAGATTTTAAGAAAAGTTATAGACCATAATGAAAAAACTAGTGCTTAAAGAGTAAAAATTTTTACAAAAATTAATTTTTAATTTAGTAAGTATAGCTGATTTAACTAAACTAAAAACAAAGGTTTTGCATAACGATTTGTTTTTAAATAAAATATTAAATAAAATATGCCACGTAACATTATTGATAAAATTTGGGATACTCATGTAGTCAAGCAAAATCAAGGTCATCCAGCAGTCTTTGGAATCGACTTGCAATTGATCCACGAAGTTACTTCACCTCAAGGATTTCAGAAGCTTCGTGATCTAGATCTAAAAGTAAAATTTCCTTACAAACATGTGGCTACCTTGGATCACTCCATTCCAACTCGCCAGGACAGGGAAAACATTCACGACCTAATAGCCAAAAAACAAGTTGAAACTTTACGTCAGAATGTTAAAGACTTTGGTATTCAGATGTTTGACTATAATTCAGGACATCAAGGGATTGTGCATGTAATTGGTCCAGAGCTTGGTCTTACTCAGCCTGGGATGACAATTGTTTGTGGAGATTCTCACACCTCCACCCACGGAGCTTTTGGGGCTTTAGCTTTTGGAGTCGGTTCTACCGAGGTTGGCTTGGTGATGGCTACTGGTTGTATTTTACAAAAAAAACCTAAGACTTTTAAAATTGAGTTTAAGGGTTCGTTTCCAGCTGGAGTTTATTCTAAAGATGCCATTTTGTATCTGATTTCAAAGATTGGAGTTGGTGGTAGTAATGGTTATGTAATGGAGTTTTGTGGACAGGCAGTAGAAGAAATGAGCATGCAGGCTAGGATGAGTATGTGTAATATGAGTATTGAAGGAGGGGCTAGAGCAGGTCTTGTTCAGCCAGATTTAAAAACTGTGGAATGGGTGCTGGGGCTAGAAGAGGGTGAACTTAGTGAGAATGAAAAATTTAAAGTTCAAAGTTCAAAGTCGGCTCAAGATTCTAGCGAGTATAAATTTGACCCAAATTTCTGTTTAGAATTTGAGAATTATAAAATGGTGCCAGTCAGTTTGGATTATGCGGAGGATATTTTTGAGAATTTTACTGACGAGATTACTAATTTTATGACCCCAAAGTCACCTGAAAAAATTCAAGATACTATTGATTTTATAGAAGAAGCAGTAAAGGAAAATCAAGAAAATACGGATTTATACTTAGCTATTATAGATAAACATACTGATAGTTTTGTTGGCTGTAGTGGTCTACATAAAACAGATACAAAAACTCCAGAATTTGGAATTTGGATCAAAAAAGAATATCATGGCAAAAAAATTGGCAGAAAAGCGATTACAGCTTTAAAAAACTGGGCAGAGCAAAATTTTGATTATGATTATTTCCTTTATCCTGTTGATAAAAATAATATTCCAAGTAGAAAAATCCCTGAATCTTTAGGTGGAATAATGACCCGTGAGTATCAAGAAACCAACCAAAGCGGTAAAGTTTTAAATTTGATTGAGTTTAGGATTCCTAATAGTTTAAAAGAAAATAAAAATTTATTAGAAAATATTACAGAATTAACCCCAGAGCAAAAGCTAGAATTAAAAAGACTCTACGAAAAAGCTTACGCTAGAAGCAGTCTCAGAAAATACAGCCCAGAATTTAAAGATTGGGAAAAAGCCATAATCTACTGGTTAAGCTTTAGAAGTGATCAGGGTTCTAAATACGACAAAGAAATTGTGATTGATGCTAGCAAACTTAAACCGATGATAACTTGGGGAACTAATCCAGCTCAGGGAATGTTTATTGATGAGGCGATACCAAAAATGGAAGTTTTAAACGAAAATGAACAGTTTGAACAACAAAAAGCCCTAAAATATACTAAATTAAACCCAGGTCAAAAATTACTTGGACAAGAAATTGACTGGGTCTTTTTAGGTAGTTGTACTAATTCTAGAATGGAGGATTTAAGAATTGCAGCTGAGATTTTTTATCCTGACTATAAGCTAATTTTTGAGCATTTTGAAAATCAAGCAAACTGGCAAAAAAAATTTAATCCAAATAAAGTCAAAAAAATAGCTGATAATATTACCATGTATATAGTTCCAGGCTCAGAAGCAGTCAAAGCTCAAGCCGAAGCCGAAGGTTTGGATAAAATCTTTAAAGCCGCAGGAGCCGATTGGAGGATGCCTGGTTGCTCCATGTGTCTTGGAATGAATGATGACAAAGTGCCCACTGGTAAAAGATGTCTTTCAACCTCTAACCGAAACTTTATGCACAGGCAAGGCCCTGGTTCGATTACTCATCTATGCTCTCCAGCTACAGCTACAGCCTCAGCAATTGCCGGGAAAATAGTAGATGCTAGTAAACTTCATATTGGCGAAGTCAGACTGAGTTAGGATTTGGATTAGATTATCAGGGTTTCAAACCTTTTTGTAAAATCTTCTAGGGTATTTTGACTTAGTCCTGCAAATGTTCCTTGAGTTAATTAGAAAAAAGAGGACATAAAATAGACAGTTTTTATCTTTTGAATAATACTTAACTGGTATTAAACCCAAGTATTATGAGTTCAACCTACAAAAACTGCCTTAAATGTAGTTCAAATAAAATTGTAAAAATTGGTTTTCAAAGTGGTCGTAGAATATTTATACTCAGTGCTGGAACAAACTTGCTTCAAAGGGCCTTAGGGTTCTGGGCGATAAAAGATGGACAAGGGTTATAAATTTCATACCTTCAAAACTTATTTAAATAAGGTTTTTGCTTACTAAGTTGTCTAAATCAAATCCGATTTTGCTATATTTAAGAAATACCATGTTCAGGTATGTCAATTTCAGATTTAAAAAAAAGTAAATAAGTTCTGAAGCACTGTAACGCTTTTTTTCTCTTATGGAAATCAGCTATCTATAGAATTAATTTGCAATTATTTCTTCAACTAATTTTTGTGCTGCATGCAAGTGAACTCCGTGATTAATTCTTTTTAATTTAATAAATTTACATTTGGGAATTTTTTTTAGAACTAAGTTGTGATCAGCATAAGGTGTGTATTTATCCTTTGTTCCCCAGATTAAGACAGTCTCAACTTTAATTTTTGGTAGTAAATATTGTAAATCCTGACGAATAATTTTTTGCATGATTTTTTTCATAATTCCTTGGCTTTGATTGTAATCTTGAGAACCTAATAACTTGTACCAAATTTTTTTTACTGGCTTACTTAAATTCTTTGCCACTGGTAGCTGGAAGATTTTTTTTATTATTTTAGTAAATTTTTTGATTATTTTTTGTTTAAAATTAGATGGTCGACGGACTATAGCCGGAGCCACTAAAAAAAGTTTTTGTAATTTTTCTGGATTTTGACTGGCAAATTCAGCAGCTATAGCCCCACCAAAAGAATGTCCAAGTAAATAAATTGGAGCTTTAATTTTGTTTTGTTCTAAAAATTCATTCAGCCATTTGGCATAATCTTTGACCTGCCAAACTTCGGTTGGTGCTTCACTCAAGCCAAATCCAGGCATATCAGGAGCCAGAACTCTAAAATCCGAACACCTAAAAAGATCAAGTATACCTTCCCAGCTACCACTGCCAACAGTATTCCACCCATGAAGAATTACTAGAGTTTTATTTTTTTTAGGATTGATCTCACGTAGATTAATTTTGGGTTTTTCAGACATTAGTGTTAATTTGATTTTTGTGTAATTAATACTTTATTCATATTAGTCTCGTTCCAAAACTTAGGAAAATAAACTACTTCTAGGGTATTTTATAAAAAAATACTAAATTTGTAAAAACTCTAATTTTATTTTATTTAATCAAAAAAGTTTAAATATTTCAGGAGGTTTTGAGGCACGATCAATTACAAAAAATAGTTGATTTATATTTTATTTAAAACAACAAACAAATCTACTATATGCAGTCCGTTTGTTATTGCTCAAATTTAGTTCTTCATAAAGAAATAAACCCTTTATTTAAACTTAAATTCTTAACAGCAATTATCGAACGATTAACTCAAAGGCTATAAGATCATAGTTTTAGCAATTTTAAATTAAAAGTAAATTTTTTATTTATTTTGAGACAAACTAATCAATCAATCTTAGCCAAAATCTTATCCCATTCTTTTTGACCAACTGCAATTGCTCGATTGTATTTTTTACTTTCGGTAATTAGAATTTCTAAAATGTTGTTTCTGTTTTCTTTTATTTCGTTATACACTCCGTCGTAGATTTTGACTACTGAGTCTACTAAATCTTCTAGGTATTTTGAGTTAGTTATATCAATATTTAACTTTAGACTAGCAGACAAAGACCTTCGAATTAATTTACGCAAAACATAACCACGTTGTTTACCACTAGGTCTGACACCATCAGCAATTATAAAACAAGCTGCTCTAACATGGTCAGCAATAATATAACTTGGATTTTTTTGATTCATTGTTTTTATGAAAAATTTAATTAAAAATTTTTAAACTTTGCAAAAATGTCAATTTAGTTTTTACACCCTTTGGGCTAATTATTACGGCAATTACCAGTGAAGAATTTAGTAAACTTTAAAAGAAATATTTTTATTTTTAAACTTTCCAAACTTCTGAAAATATCCGAGTCATCTAATTTTTTAGCTAAATTAGCATCAAACCAAATCCCCAAGCCATCCTTATTTACAGTCTTTTCATACCAGCTTTTACCCTCTTTATCTAACTTTATGAAACTCTCAAGCTCTCCACCAAGTCTAAAATCTTCAGGTAGTTTCTCAGGATCATCTAGCTGCCATTTATCCTATTTTCTAAACAATTCCACGTAATATTCATGATGTTTTTTTACCTCCTCGTACTCGTACTCAGGCTAGTTATATTCACCATGTAGACTCGGCTTAAGAATAAAACAAAAGTAGATTTGGTCAAAATTAGATAAATAAAAAATACCTCTTTCGACATGAACTGTAAGAGCAACTATTTGTCAAAAGCTTTTTTTTGTCCTATAATTGCTACGTATGGAAAATATGGAAAGTCTTGGTGGTAATTCTATGTATATAAGAATAAGACTTTTAAATAGTTTTGGTTTAGGTGGGCCATTAAAGCTTCAAGAGGCTGAGGCTAAAATTGGTAGTATAATAAATTTTTTTAGCCAGCTTAGTTTTTTTTAGAAAAGATGCTAGAGAGAAAAAACTCTTTAGCCACGAAAGATTATTTCGATTTAGTTAACAAACTGGAGGGTGAACTATATGATCTCAAAGAAAGGATAGAAAGTGAAAGAGTTATATTAATGAATATAGATAGAATGGATAAAGTTTTGTTTGTACTTAATTATTTAGAAGAAAATAATGCTAAGCTCTTTGAAGAAATTTTAATAAAATATTTAGATTATTTAAAAAACTTCTTTCATACTGTTCTGAATAAAAATGTAGATATAGGTATAGATGACTTGAGAAATATATGGGATGCTAAAGCTAGGCAAATCGATATTAATAAAATTAATGATAGAATTTTTGAATATCTGGCAATGCCTTATTATGATTTTGGGAGTCTGAAAATCAATCCATTGGAAAATAATAAATTGCTAAATGAATTAAATACTATGCTTAGAGTGTTTCTTCTAAACTTAGAATTGAATTTAGCAAATTATATAAGACTAGATGATATTACCCAAATTTATTATTTAATTGAGATGGCTTATGGAAATGAAGGAATTATAAATAGACAACAAAGTTTGAATTACGAATTACCTGAAGGCATCAGAGCTGACGCAAAAGATATAGAAAAACACGTCAAGGCAATCTTAAATTTACTTCCTCCTAATTTGATTGAGTTCTATTTTACACAGGAAAATGAAACTGGTTACGAAATTTTAGATCGAATATTTGTTGATTGGAAAGGTTTGAGTTCGAGCGATACAGGAGAAAATGATAAAAAAATACAGGCTCTCTCTAATACTTTTTTTCAAAAATATGACGCGCCCCAAAAAGTTAAGGCTTTCATCTTTGCACTAATTGAAGGATGGAGTGCAAACTTGACTCCACAAGAAATTAATAATAAAAATTTTTTACTGAAAACTTTCACAAGATTACTTAATGTCGATAATTTTGTTAATAAACTTAAAAAGAGCTTGGGTGATGATTTTGAAGATGAAATATTAAATTTAATAGTAGAAGATAGATTGATGGACGATATAACATTCGGAAGATTATTTTATGAATTATTATATCCTTTGTCTAGGATAAACCTAATATCAACCAATTTAATTGTAAGGTATTATCAACGTGTTAAAGATTTCGTAGAAGAAAATCCTGAATCAGAAAAAGACGTTCTTAGAAATTTCTACTACCTGCTAGATTCTTATTATGGCGATCTTTCTGAATTTTGGGATGCAACAAATAGGGCAGGTGAAAAATCAACTGTTGGTGAATTCGTATACTATGATTTAAAGTGTAAATTTATTGATTCCTTTTACCTTGATAAAGGTACTTGGAAATATGATCCTGGTATGCCTCCTTATGAAGAAGTACAAAAAAGATTTTTAGAAAGAATGATGTTTAAAAAAGATATAAATTTTATAAGTTCTTTTTTTAGAAGTATTATTAATAAGTGCAGTGGCAACCTTAAAATTTTTGAAGATTTTTTAGAAGGGCTTTTTTCAAGTCGTGTAGGAAGCTACCAACACTTATTTTTTTATTATATTAAACCTGTGTTATTAGCTAAAATTGATGATGGGAGTAGGAATCATTACTTATTAGAAAAAACTTTGCTAGACAAATTTGGCAGTACTGAGCGAATGCGAGTGTTGAACTTGATAAAAATATTACTAACTACCAAGGAATTTTTAAGTATGAACCGTGATTTTGGAGGGGTAACTTCTAATAATGAGGTTTATCAAATTTTAACAGATTTGGGTCTATCCTAATCACCCCCTCTTCATCCTCTTCCTCTCATTCGTATCCAAATATCTTTTTCTGATTTTCATGCTTTCTGGGGTAACTGTAAATTACTCCAAAATCAACCAAAGATAAAAACATCCAGGTTTTAAACCAGTACACAAAAGATGGGTAGTTGAGAGAACAAATGCCTGGAGTGAGAAATGTAGAACACTTTGGAAAAACTATGAAAAGTTAATTTCCACTTCAATAGCCAAACTTCATCTATGCACCATCAGACTTCAAATTAAAAGATTAGCTAAAGGGTAATAATTGAATAGGTTCTATATATCAATTTTTGAACAGTTAGGTTACAAAAAAATATTATAAATAGGTTTTTTATTTATTTTTATCTATCTTAACCCCACAAAAACTTCAATTTCAACAGGTTTAAAGGTTTGTTTTTGGTTTGAGGTGTGAAGCATATAGTTAGAATAAAAAGGGTGGAAATCTCCAGTTGAAGACCAGGTTATGTGCGGTTTTTTGTTTATACTTTTTAGTTCTGATTTAGCAAAATCTACAATAATTGCCTCAATATATTCATCCCAGAATAGTTCAGATACGGTCAGAAAATAATTGTTGTTAAGCAAGTTGCTGTAAGCTTCAATTTCTGTTTCATTGATACCATAGTCCAAAGTAATGTGATACTCAAAAGTCTTGGAATACCTTTTTGATAATACTTTCTCTAGTTTTGTTATTGATTCTGGGGTTAGAGTAGCCCATAGATCATAGTACATTTTACCTAAATTATATTTAGTTTTTCAGCTAGAAGCGCTTATTTAATAATAAGCTATAACAAACTTATTATATTTATCTTTGACAAATTAGAATAAAAAAAATTTAAAACTTACACTAAATTACATAGAATTTGTAAAAAATGTGGAAGCTATAAAATCCCTAAAACTACTGATCGAAATTTGTTCCGTTGTCAAAATTGTAAAACTAGATTTTCAAAACAAAAATTTGTTCAAGAAATTAATATAATTGAACTTTTTTCATTAGAAGTTTCTGCTCGTAAAGCTAGTATGCATCTAGGTCTAAACTACAGAACTGTTAAAAACGTCTACGATAAAATTAGGCACAAAATATTATTTTTTCAAGAACAAAATTTTAAAAAATTAGAACAGGAGTTAGAACTTGATGAAAGTTATTTTGGAGGAAAAAGGAAAGGAAAGAGAGGTCGTAGGGCAAAGAATAAAAAAGTAGGTTTTGGTATTTTAGAAAGGAAAAATATTGCCATTTAAAAATTCAAAAAGTCCTAATTTGAGTTGGTTTGAGTATAAATAAAAATTTGCTGTTTGGAAAAGAGGAGTTACCAGGAATTTTATATAGCTAATCACACTAAATTTTGACAACTTATTAGCTGTTATTTAACCTAAACTAGATTTTTTCATAAAATAAAATAAGTTTGAGTATAAAAGTGGTAAGTAAGTTTTAAAGTTTAAACCTCTTTTTTCTCTTTTTTCAATTTTTAATAAAGAAAGAGGCAATATCTTTACGATTAATTTTTTAGCTAGCCTTTGTCCAAAGAAATTATCAAAAATTTACCTCATAAACCTGGAGTTTATAGATTCTATGCCTTAGATGACTCTATACTATATATTGGCAAGGCTAAAGATCTCAAAAATCGAGTTAGTAGTTATTTTCAAGAAGGAAGGCCAAAAAATCAAAGGCTAACGCTAATGATTTCTCAGATTAAAAGAATCGAGTATACAGTAGTAAATTCTGAAAAAGAAAGTTTAATTTTAGAAGCTAACCTAATCCACGAATTACAGCCCAAATACAACATTTTACTCAAAGATGACAAAAGTTACTTATATGTTAGGATTAGCAATCACCCGATTCCTGGAATTTTTTTGACTAGAAATAAATACGACCCAAAAAGTATCTATTTTGGACCATATACAAAACGAGCTGGAATCTGGAATACTATTCGTACTCTACGGACTATTTTCCCTTTCTGTCAGGAGAAATACCCTACTAATCGTCCTTGTCAGTATGTTTCTATCAAGCAATGTGATGGGATTTGTGTAGGTAAAGAAACTAAAGAAGAATATCTAGCTAAGCTTGAGCAAATCAAAAAAGTTTTACGTGGGCAAACAGATGATGTAGAGCAATTCATTAACCAAAAAATCCAAGCAGCTGTAGAAATTCAAAATTTCGAGCTAGCCGCTCTCTGGAGAGATAAGCTCAAAATCCTTAAAGAAACAATTATTGATCAAAAGATAATTTTGCCTACCACGCAAGACTTAGACATTCTTACACTCATAATCGAGGAATCTGAAGACGGCTTGCAGATTGGTAGTATTTTTGTCCAAAATATCAGAGCTGGTAAGATTATTAATGTAAATAACTTTTTACTTTCTGGGACTGAGGAAGAAGAAAATCAAGAAAATAAAAATCTAGACGAGATTGCTAATAATTTTTTGCAAAGATTTGTGGCTAGTTATTATTCACTTAGAACTGAACAAATCGAAGTTCTAGTTAGAGGATATATCGCAATTAATAACAATTTGTCATAAAAATTTACATAAAAAACATATAGAACCCATTTGAAATTTTTTGTTAGTTTGAAAATAAAAACTAAGAAATCCCTTGTGTTTAATATTTAAACAAGAAAATCTCGAATATTAGATTAAGAACAGTCCTAAATTACAATTTTGAAATAACTAAAGTTAAAAATATTTATTTAAAAGTATAAATAAATCAAATAGGTTCTATACTCTACTTTAAAATTTATGAAACCCAAATATTTCGTGTAAGTTCTTATGTTTTTAGCTAGAATTATTTTTAAGTAATTATTTTTTATAGGTTATTGATTTTGACATCTTAAGGCTAAAATTTTATTTATTAGTTTCATGGAGCAATTTATTTTTAGTTTAGAATATATTTTAGCTATTATTGCTATTCTAGTGATAACTGTTATTTTTTATTACAAAGAGAAACCTATCCGAAACTTTATTTTAGGTATTTCTGTTTTGGGTACTTTAGCAGTTATAACTATTTTAATTTCTTTTCTCAAAGAAAACATAAATCTAAGTTATTTATTAGTTTTAAGCTCAGGATATACTGCTATCATAATTCTGATGTTTGTATTATTAATTGGTCCGATGGCTAGATTAACTAAATCCAAGTTTTGGAAAAAAATGTTAGCCAACCGTAGAAATATTGGAGTTTCAGTTTTTATTTTTGGTTTTTTTCATTATCTATCTAATTGGAATTCTACCTTTAACTGGAATCCAAAGCTATTGCAACTTTTAGCTGATCCAAATACTAATTACGGCAGAGGGCTGATATCTGGACTTTGTGCTCTGGTTATTTTTGGAGTAGTAGCTTTAGTTTCTAATCAGTTTTCAATCAAAAAACTAGGTAGAAAATTTTGGAAGTGGATTCAGTTAACTAGTTATTTAGCTCTGGTTTTAGTAGTTTTTCATGTAATTTTACTAGGTAGTTTATTTCAAGAATTTATAATTTTGAGAATTTTATTTTTAACTTTATTTATTTTTGTAGTTGCTATAAAGATTGTAGATATTGTTATTTTGAAGAAGAAAAAAATCAATAGGTAAAAATCATAATTAATTATTAGCGTATTCGTTAGTTTTTTATTATATACCCTTTGAGTTAATCGTTACAATAATTACCCGTTAATAATTTAGCTTAAATAAAAGGATTTATTGCTTTATGAAGAGTTAAATTTAGGCTAATAGTAAACGGATTAGGCATTTTTTATATTTAAAAGATAAATAATATTTCTTACATTTATAGGACAAGGTAAACATCTAAAAATTTAAAAAGTCCTGATCTTAGCTGTTTTAAGTATAAGAAATATCTATTGACAGTTTTTCTGTTTAGATTAATATTTAACTACTTACTTAGATTTAATATCCATAAAAACAAATATAACTATTACACTCAATTCAGTTTCATAAATTTATATTTTTAAATCTTAAAAACTCATAAAATAGCTTCAAAACTCAATTAAGTTTAGCTTTACTGTCTGATTTGATTGCGGAATCGATATAATATAGTTAACCTCTAAACAAATTAGAAGTTTTAATCTAGCAAAACCATCTTGTTTGTTTGACTAGACCTTGATTCTATCATTTTTTGAATTAAAAGCTAAAAAAAGAATTGCCTAGCTAGTATAGAGATTTACTATATCAAACTTAGATAGAAATCTTAATTTTTATTTTATTAATAAAGGTTTTTTTGCTAATAATTTTTTATTATAATGATTACAAACCAAATTTTAGTTTTTTTAGGATTTAGATTTCAGCTAGGTTAAAATAAAACATCAAAAAGAAATATTTGAAAATTCAAAAAGTCCTAATTTGAGTTGATTTGAGTATCAATCAATAGTTAATCTAAAAACTATGATAAAAGTAAGTGTCAAATATATATTTTTAATTTTACAGTTGCTGATTTTATTTAATTTTACCATAGACCTAAATTAGAATTGTTATTTTATGGTGAACTAGTTATTTATAACTGAATTAAATTTTAAGAAATTTTTAATGAACTTAAATACCTTAATCAAAAAAATAAAAGCTGAATTCCCTTATGAGTGGAGTGTTCCAGTAAATCTAGAATTTGGTATCTTAACTAGCAACGAAGCTTTCAAGCAAGCTAAAATTAAAGGACAAAACCCTCTTTTAATAGCCCAAGAATTGAGCCAAGAGATTACAGAATTTATTCAGAAAGAAAGTTTAAATTTAGAAGTTAAAACTAAAGGTCCATATATTAACCTTGACACTTTACCTGAATTTTTTGGTTATAAGTTGACTGCTCAGTCACATTTCATTTTTGATAAAATCGAAAAAAAAGTTTTACTTGATTATGTTTCTCCAAACGTGGCCAAACCTCTTCATGTTGGGCATCTAAGAGGGGCTAATATTGGAGAAAGTCTGAGAAGAATTCTGAATTTGAAATACCAAAAAGTAATCACCGAAAATTACTGGGGAGATTGGGGCGTTCAGTTTGGAATTTTACTTTGGGGATTTAAACAAATCAAAGTTAAAGGTAAAATTAATTTAGTTTTTGAAGGTAAGGATCAAGTTTTGAATTTTTCGGATTATGAATCTAGCAAATTAGATTTTTTACTAAAAGTTTATATCTGGTCTAATCAAGTTAAAGATCAGTTTGAAAACTGGGATGATTTGGTTAGACAGGAGTTTTTAGATTTAGAAAATGGCAATCAAGAAAATATAAATTTATGGAAAGATTTCATTGAAGTTTCAAAATTAGAAGCTAGACAAGTTTTAGAAAAATTAAATGTAGCTGATCACGAGCTTCACCTAGGAGAAAGTTATTATTTACCTAAGGCTTGGCAGCTGGCTGAATTTTTGGATAAAAACAATTTATGGCAAAAAGAAGGTAAAGCTAGGTATTTTGATTTCGAAAAATTATCAAAAACTACAAAAATAAAAAATCACAGATTAGACTTTAAAGAAATTAAAGATGGTAGGATGTATCCAATCTCAAGCACAGGCTATACTAGTTATGGACTTAGAGACTTAGCTGCTCGTTTAGTTTGGTCTGATGACTATGACACTGACTTGATGATCACGATTGTCGGAAGTGAGCAAAAACATCATTTTCAGCAATTTATAACTATCTTAAACTACTTGAGCTTTAGATCAGATTTTGAAGATTTTGTTGGAAAAAAAACTAATTCTAGACTTAATTCTAATCATATAATTAACGTTCACTTTGGTTTTTTAACTCTACCTGAAGGTAAGATGAGTACACGCAAAGGTCAAATTTTGAGAGCTAAAGATGTTATAGACCAAGTAGTCGAATATAGCAAACAAGTTTTGATCCAAAAAAGTTCAGAAGTTGATGATTTGGAGAAAACAGCTGAAAAAATAGCCATTGCTTCACTCAAATGGTTTGATTTAGCCAGGGATATGGCTAACGATATCGTTTTAGATTTGTCTAAAATTACCTCTTTTGAAGGAAATACAGGAGTTTATCAATTATACACGGTAGTTCGTCTAAATTCAATTCTAGATAAAAATAACTTTAACCCAAATCAAACTAATTTTGATCCAACAAAATTAAGCTCTGAAGAGCAAAAAATTCTTAAGCAGACTATAGTTTTGCCTAGAGTTATAGAAAAAATTCTAGAAACTTACAAGCCACATCTGCTAACTAGTCATATATATGAATTAACTACGGCGATTAATTCTTGGTATTCTAATAATTCAGTTAGCTCAGAAAAAGATCCACAAAGAAAAGCTTCAATGTTAGTTTTTTGTAATTATCTTAGAGAGCATTTGGTTAACTGTTTAGATCTTTTAGCTATCGAGACTGTTGACAAACTATAGCTTCCAATCCGTTTATTATTATCCTAAATTTAGCTCTTCATAAGGAAATAAATCCAATTATTGTAAGCTTAACCTTTGAGCCCATCTCAACAAAGTCGAAACTTCAGGCAAAATATAAAGATATAAAAATCCGAACTACCTAGGATTGATCTCATAGATAACAGATATATTCAGGTTGATCTCTAGCTCTCCAGTGCTAATACTGGTTTCTCCCCCACCTCCTGATCTAGACCCTATAGCTGAAATGTCAGAGTTAAAACTCTGGGGGGTTATATCTTCTGTTTGGATATCTCTAATATTAACCACACTACCTAGCTCTACTTCGGCAGTTTCGGCTATTTCTTGGGCTCTGTTTTTAGCTTGATTAATAGCTTGATTACGGGCTTGAGAATAAATTTCTTCTTTGTTTTCTACATCAAAGTTGATCGGCCCAAATTGAGCATCTCTAATCTCAGACACTGCATCAATAATCTCGGCTGCCTTTTCTCCTTCTTCATCCACACCCTTTACACTAAAAGATACTGTTTGCCTAGCTTGTTGACCTAAAAGGATACGTCCGTTTTCGCTACTAAAATCATATTCTGGTAATAAACTAAAACTAGTTGTAGTTATATCTTTGCTTTCTACTCCCTGATTTGATAAGATATCATTTAGCTCATTAACTTTCTGATTAACTGCTTCCAAGGCCTCACTACTAGAATCACGGGTCTCTTCAAAAGTAACACTCATGTTTACCATATCAGGTTTGGCTGAAACACTGCCTTGACCGCTAACTGTAATTGTATTTACTATCTGCCCATCTTGAGTAGTTTCTGTGCCTAGGTTTCTTATAACCGTAGTTCGGTTGCTTAGTAACCAACTTCCAAGGACTAAACTAAAAGCTAATATTAAAGCTGTAACTAGAATAGTAGCCTGCATAGGAATATTCAAACTACTCTTAGCTTGAGATTGTGGGTTGGAACTGGTGTGTTGGGTATTTGGCTGGTTCATAAAAAAACTTTTAAGTATTTATTAGTATACTGACAAGAGTGTAGTAAATAGCATCAGGATTGTAAAGCTTGTGTTGATTAATCCCAGGTCAGGCCATCATTGCAGATGACTCTTTAAATCTTCTTTAAAGAAAACACAATCAATCCCGACTTCAAAGGTACCCTTTTAGGAGCTAGGTATTACGCGAATAAAGTTAGCTTACCAAAATGCTGACCGTTTTTGAGCCTGTCATCGTCCATGGCAAAACCTTGTTTGATAATTTTTACCATCTAAAGCAGTAGTTTCCAAAATGGAAATAACTTGTTTTTCTTGAAGTTCACCTGATTCAAAGATATTTGAAAGGTGCTTGCTGATTGCAGGAACTCCAACCCCAAATAATCCAGCAATTTGCTTTTGAGTCGCCCAAATTGTTTCTTTTTTTGGATCAAAATAGACTTGGACTTTTACCTCACCAGCTAGCGTGGTGTAGATTAGGAATTGGTTGGGTTGATTTTTATTTATAGACATCTTTAAAAGATATTATGAATTATTTTATTTGTTCCATTAATTAATTCTTCAACTTCTTCTTTTGTTGGTTCGCCTAAATTTAAGTCTTTATGGTCACATTTATTTCTGATTCCTGCCAAATATTTTATATGCTTTTTTTGATTTGAATCTAATATATCTTTTAACAATTCATCTATTATTGGATTTATTGTCGCCTTCTTTTTTGGAATACTAATATTGTGATTTTTACAAACTTGTTTGAGATAACCTTCCAAAACTACACCAGCAATAGCTCCAGCAGCTCTAAAAAATCCCTTGCTATTTAATTCTCTGGCGACTTCAATTTCATTATCAAAAAGATCAGCTTGTAAAACTTGCTTAATATCAAACAAAGAGCTTTCAAATCTTCTTTTTACAGATTTTAGGATTGCTAATTGTTGCTCAAATTTAGGTATTGCAGAAACTTTACCAGCCACAAAGGTTTCTTCATAATTAGTTTTTGATATCTCAAGATTGTTTAAAGCATCTAATATTACATATGTTGTAGAATCTATATCTTGCATTGTTTTTCTCTTTGAAGGGATTTCATAATAACTCGTAAAATCATTCAGCCTATCTGGTAAAATTAATTTTATTAAAACTTTAGCCTCAGAATACCATGATTGATAATCATTTTTAAAACTTGGTAATTCTTCAATAAATTTATCCCTATCTTTTTTCTTGGAGTATTTTTCTTTTAGTACTGTTAAAATACTATCCTTCCGTGTCTCATAAATTAAGGCATATAATAACTGATTGCCCTCTTTAATCAACAAACCCAAATCTTTTTTAAACTTTTCTAAATTAGACATACAAAAAATTATTATTTGTTATTTATCAACTATTATTTATTCGTTTTCCTACCCCCGTAAAAACCCATACTCATAAACTTTAGGCTGGATTTTGGTAGCCAAAGCTTTGAGGTTTTCTCGTAGCTTTCCAATTAGCAAATTGTATTTTTCGTCTTTACTGGTGTTGTTCATCCTGCCGGCTTTGTTGGTGCCTTGAAAATAGGCTTTGATGTCATAAAGAGAAGGACACACCCCGCCTTTGGCACCCCTCTCAAGAGGGGACTTTTCAAAATAATACCTCCACAATTCTTGCCCTGCTGCAAAAACTGCTTGTGCCTCTGTCGAAAATTCCAGGGGCTCATTTGGGATAAAATTTTCTTGAGTGGAAGCAAAGAGTTCATCTTGTAATGGAGACTTTGTATCGCCGTTTTGCTCTACATTTAGCAACTCCTGAATTTCATTTGCTAAATTTTTGGAATTAAAATCCAGTCCAAGCTCAGTTAAAACTTGGATTTCTTGTGGGGTTAGGTTTGGTTGTTTTATGGGGATAAAAAGGTGTTTTTAGTGATTGAATTAATAATTTTGTTACTTGACAAATGAAAAAAAATATTTTATAATCTTACTATTAGTTAGTAATGCATTCTAACTGTTGAGTGCTAGCAGAAATATCTGCACTAATTATCCATCCCCGCAAGGGGTGTTTTTTTATGGGCTAATAGATTTATACACAAAAAGCGGTTCAATTTTTTTAGACAATTCCAAGAGTCTATTTCTAATATAAGATTTGTTTTTATTAAGCCTCGTATTTACAAGGTTAGAAGTGTAAATATAAGTCAAAGTGTCAGCTAACTGCATAAAATAAGAATTAAAACTATCAACATACATTACATTATCAATAATATTAGATTTTTTATGAGAAAAGTCAAATTTTCCTTCAAGATTTTTAAAAGCTCCAAATTTACTTCCATTTTCTCGATAATATCTACAATCATTTATAATTTTTTGTTCATATTGTTCGCATTTATCCATAATCAAGACTCCATTGGATTTTTGACTATCTAAATAACTGTCTATTTTTTCAATCAAATACATAAAACAAACATTATGAGGATGGATTGGGTAATGATATTTTTTGAGATGTTTTTCTTTATCGGTGCCTTGGCAAAGCAGTTTAATATTGTGCTTGATAGCCAAATCAACAAAATGTTCAAAAATTTCTAATCTTTCTTTGATTTTAAAATGTTTAAAATAGTTTTTACCAGCAATAATATCGCATCCGTGAAATTCAAAATCAAAATTTTGAGAATATGGCAAGAATTTTGGCAAAAGACTTTTAATACCATTTTCAACTTCTTTCATCTGTGAAATTTCCAAAACCACACCAGAAATAAAATGGACTGGCTGATCTAGATTTTTCAAATCCTCTCCAGTATTTCCAGCTTCGTCTAAATAAATAAAATACATATAATCATATCTTATTTCTTCTTAACTTTATTTAAAATTTGTGTCAAAATCGCCCTTTGCTCCTCGCTTAATTTTTTGCCACTTACCCCTTCCAAGGGGTCAACTTCCGCAGAAAGTTCGGGGTTTGCTTCTAAGAGTCTTGAATTTTTGATTTTGAGGTTTACTTCTGGATTTAACTTCCCACCCATAAAATCCACCATAAAACGACTCTCAAATCTTTCTGGGGCATTTACCTCCTCCTCGCTAAAGGGTATCCAGTGATTTATACCCTGACTAGAACTAATCCTATTTTGTCCATGAAACAGAGCAAAAGTCAAACAATCATTTTGAAATTCTTTATCTATTTTCCAACCGTCATTTGGATACAAAAACTGGTCTCGATCGTTAAGCCAAGTAGCTTCAAAAACGTGTCGAACGGTGAGATAGATTGAAATGCCAACTAAATTTGTTTTATTTATTTCTACAAAAATTCCATGCCTCGTACCTTTTTTATCCAACAAGCAAACAGTTTTACTATTTTGAAAATCTGGAGAATCACCCATCAAAAAGCCAAGGTTTTTATCATCATTTTTCTGCTTAAACTCACTTAACCAATCATTAATTCTACCATTTGTATCATCATAAGAATAAAAGCTTTTTGTGCCCAAAAAATTATTTCCTGAATCAAATATATCAGTTTTTACACTTTCAAATTTTTCTTTTTTACTCGTATTCCAAATTTTAAATCCAATGGGGAACTGCCCTTTAACATTGTCAAAAGTATTTGCTGGAACAATAAAGAGACTTTCAAGTCTGGCTAAAAAATTAGTTCTAAGAATTTTAGAGTTTCCTCCACTTAATAATTTTAATGTTGAAAATTCACCAATCACACAACCAGAAATTTCAAAGTAAATTCTGATCAAAAACTGGGCAAAAAGTTCATTGCTAGCTTTACCCAACTTTTCTTTATATTTTAGGTAAGTTTTATTTTCAATAGCAACTCCGTCTTTAAAACCGCGACCAACTCCGCTTCCACTTTCCGCATAAGGTGGATTAATATACACTACCAATTTTTTTCTTTTTTCTGGGTCTTTGAGGATTTCTTGCAGGCTTTGTGGAACTTTTGGATCGTCAAAACTGTCATTGAGAAAATCAAACTGAAAAACGTGACTAGCTAGCAAGTTGGAGCCATCTCCACTGACTGAATCTTTATTCATATTATCAATTCGCTCGTTCATAGCATTAACATCGGCTTGATCCAAAGTAGAAGCATAAATATTGTATTTGTTAGTAAGACCCGCCAGCAAATTACCAGTTCCAGCAGCACAATCCCAAATATAATATTCATCTTGCCAGTTTTCACCCAGTACCTCCGTCAGGTACTCTTGAGATTTTTCTACCCAAATTTGCGGAGTAAAAAATGAACCCTTTCGCTCACGAATGTCTTGTGGAACTAGCAAATCTCGCCGCTCAACCAAATAATCCCAATACTCTTTTTTTGGCGGTCTTTTGTACCTATTCCAAAACTGAGTATGAGCCTTTTGATTGTCATTGAAATTAGTTTGCTTGTATTGAAAAAAGCCACTGTCATCAAGTTTTTTGTCTAGTTCGTAGTGATTGTCTTTTAGTAGGACATAGAGTTTTTCGGACAGACTTTGATTTTGGTCAGAAAGGAGATCAGCCAAATAAAAATCACCGTCAATTATGTTGGCTTTTTTGGCTAAATCCCAATTAACAATCAGGCTAGGTTTAACTTTTTGCAGCCATTTATTATAGATCGAGATGAAGTTATTTTTATCAACTTGGATTTGATTAGTCTGCTGTAGACCCTGAACAAAATTGGCTTTGATAAAGTCTTTGAGTTCTTTGTCATCTTTTTGAAAATCAAAAATCAAATATTCTTTTTCCAAAATATCTTTGACTAATTCATAAACCTGTCCAAACTCTTTAGTGTCATAATTACTGGGTGTTACTGTCCAATTAAAATCCGTTTGATAAAAAATTTCTTGAACTTTACTGTAGGAAACAAAAGCGATTTGGTAAGCATCAAAAGCACCCAAAAAAGCTGGGGGAAGTTCCTTATCAAAGGTTCTAGCTTTACCAATAGTGAGAATCAGTTGCACTAAGGAATGATAAATGTTGGATTTGCCTGCCTTTGCCTCTGCCCAAAGTAAGGAGTGGGTTTCAAGGTTAAACAACGCTGGCATGGTGGCCGTCTCTACATTTCTTTTTACACTAACACAAAAATCTACATTGCCAATAATTTTGGTAGTATCAAAACTGGAAAAATAATCACTAGCGACTTTGTTTTTCAATTCTTCTTCACGGATATTTTGATAAGGCATAAACACTCTAATCAAGCTAGTTTTTAGGCTGTTTGTCAATCCTTCTAAATGCAAATTAGCCCCTGGCATGAGTATCTACTTATGGAATGATTCATAAAAAAAACTCACGCCGACCTTACTCTAAAAATCTACTTTCTAATTCCTCTATTGTTGGCAAATCCTTTTTTAATTTTTCTGGGATTTGATTTGTAATTTCAAACTCACTAACTCCCATTGGCTTTTGCATTCCCCTTAGGCTAAACTCTACCTCCAAATTATTTTTATCTCTGCAAAGCAAAATTCCAATAGTTTGATTGTCGTTTTCATCCTTGACTTTATCATCTACTGCGGATAAGTAAAAGTTTAATTTACCTACATACTCTGGTTTAAATTTGGTATTTTTAAGCTCAATCACCACATAGCACTTTAGTTTAGTATGATAAAAAAGGAGATCCAAAAAATAGCTATTATCTCCTACTGTTAACTGATACTGACTACCCAAAAAAGCAAAACCTTTGCCTAGTTCTAATAAAAACTGACAAGACTTCCGCAAGAATTGAATTTTACTACTAAATATAGCTTTAGTTAAGTATTTAAATACAAAATATAGTGGTGTCTGCGGAAGCTTTGCTGACTCAAATTATTAATTAATTGTTCTTCTATGTCTCTTTCTTTGCTCTTTTCAGAAATTTGTAAAAAATCAAAAATATAAGGATCTTTTAATGTCTGGTTAGCCCAAATCCTAAACTGTGTAGCCTCTTTGGAATTAACTCTGTAGCCAACTGACAAAATAGCATCTAGGTTGTAAAACCTTGTTTGATAATTTTTACCATCTAAAGCAGTAGTTTCCAAAATGGAAATAACTTGTTTTTCTTGAAGTTCACCTGATTCAAAGATATTTGAAAGGTGCTTGCTGATTGCAGGAACTCCAACCCCAAATAATCCAGCAATTTGCTTTTGAGTCGCCCAAATTGTTTCTTTTTTTGGATCAAAATAGACTTCCATTTTTACCTCGCCAGCTGGCGTGGTGTAGAGTAGGAACTGGTTGGAGGTTTGGAAATAGTTGAATATAGATATTGTGTAAGTTATAAAAAATCTTATTTTTATTGACAGGCATGAATAAAATCAAAGCAAAACTCAGTAACTAAAAAAACCTCCTCTGCTGCCATTAGAACATTACCAGAATCTGACATTGTTCCCCTGTAAGGATAACCGATAAAACCAAACCTGTTAAAGTTGTTAAAAATAATTTCTTCTTGGTTATTATTTAGATTAAAAATACTCCTAACCTCCTTTCTGTATATTGTTAGTTTACCTCTATTTTCTTTGTGATAAAAATTTTTATAAAGACTGTCTAAAATCATAACTTCTACTGGTTCTAATTCTGATAATATATTTATATAACGACTTTTAACCATATCTTCATAGTCAACAATATTTTTAAGTAAATTTGCCCATTTATCTCTTAAATTTTCATTTGTCTCTTTGCTCGCATTTTCAAATATTTCATGAAATAGCTTTAATTTTTCTGGTTTTAAGTCTATTTTTAAACTTTTAGTCTTTTCTTTATAAATCTGAAACAATCTTAGAAGGTTCAGTATTCTCCAAAGCTTAAATTGGTCAGCAATTCCTCCTAACAAATCGTTAAAAGGTGATAGAATATTAGAAATAATATCATCTATATTTTTAGTTGTTTTTATATTACTTATAATTTCATCTACATTTTGCAGATCTATCTCTTGCGATGCCAAGTTCACTTTTATTTTATTATCAGACATAGAATATTAAAAAAATTATTAATTATTATTTCTCCTACCCCCGCAAAAACCTGAATTCATAGACCTTAGGCTGGATTTTGGTAGCCAAAGCTTTGAGGTTTTCTCGTAGCTTTCCAATTAGCAAATTATATTTTTCATCACTACTTTTGTTGTTCATTTTACCTGCTTCATTTCGTCCCTGAAAATATTCCCGAATATCATAGAGTGAGGCGTTTGGATTATAGGAATACCCCGTCGGACTGCATCCGCCACCCCTTCAGGGATGGGGAATTTGGGTTTTAGGTAAGCTTCGTCCACGGCTTTGTCAAGTTTTTGGTGGGTTTTAGTTTTAAATTTTAACATAAATTTATCATTTCTTATTTATACATTATCAATTAACTTCATCACCCTCGCTGTCTCCCCTAGGACATATATAATCTTCTGATAGTGCAAAATATTATCAAAGGTTAACTCTCTACCCTTTCTATCTTTTAGCCATTTTTGAGCGGGCCTGTAGCCTCCGATATAGAAATTCCAAGCAATTTCGGGTACGTTATCAAAGTACTGAGTATCGTTGATCCAGACTTTACCTAAATACACCCCACCAGGATAATCCCAAAAATCTAGCCCGCCTGGCATTCTACTAAACCCTTCTCCTTTTAGCGGTTCTGACTCTTTTTCAAACCTAATCTTCTCCACCATATTTTTACCTTCACCGCTGACTTCTGCTTGTTCTAATTCTAGGGGGTTTATACCTTCCATGAGATGTAGTTTTCGCAGTTTAGAGCCTAGTTTTACTAATTTCCAAAACTCTAAATTCCACTCTTGAGGGGTGGCAGGCGTAGCCTGACGGGGTGTTTTTATTTTCAAAATATCTTCTCCAAACGGTACTCTAGGAAAATCTATTTTCAAAAACTCTTTGTATTTTTCTCGATAACTTGGAGAGTGTAAAACCGCATAAATATAATCCAAAAGATCAGTTGGGGTAAATTCTTCAACCTTTGTCTCCATATATGAAACTCCTATCTCTGCCTGCCAATACAATTTCATCCCTAATTCTGCTTCAATTTGTTTGATTATTTCTGGATTAAAATTTGGTTTGGGTTTATGCTCCTGCATCAAATCTCCGTTGTTTTGTGGGTAGAGGTAGAGAGGGAAGTTGTAATATGGAGCGAAAGGTTGTGAGCTAATTTCATTTATTTCTTGAGTAATAAAACTAATAAAATGCTTACCCCCTCCAAACTGACGAGAAGTAATTAAACCAACATTTCCATTTTTTAGATGAGACATTGCTTTAGCTCCAGGACGACTTATAATTTCAGTATCGTAATAAATCCATTGATAATCAAAGGGACGATATTGAATTTTACGAATAAATTTATCATCAAAAGTTTTGTTTTTAATTCGTTCTGTAATTTTAAAACTACCTGAATCTTTGACACGATATTTATCTCTAAATTGCATATCAAAATCGCCAGAAAGCAAAGTATGAAATCTTTTTGAAAGCTCGTTTTTATTTTGATCAATAAATAAACTATCTCTGTCGGTTTTTACCCCACTATTAAACACCTCAAACAACTCACTAACCTTCACCCCTTTTTCCCATTCTTCTTGCAGGGCGAAGTCTTTGGGCACAAAAAAGTGATATTTATCATCAGGGTCAAGCTCTTTCCAGTCCACCGTCGAGACTGAATTGTTTTTAAGAAAGTCGTATTTGTCTTTTTGTTTTCCGAATAAGTCGTAGTGGTAGATTTTTGCGGGCATAATATTTTTAGTTAATTTTTTAATTCTTCTTCAAACGGACTGTTTAATATATCTAAATATTTTTGATTAATAAAAACTACTTCTTTTTTGTATTTCATTCTTTCTAACAAGCCAAATTTTACTAATTGATTTAAATATTTTGAAGCCGTATTTTTATGAATTTTAAGGTCTTTTGATAAAGATTCGTAGGTTATCATCGGGCTTGCAAATATTGTATCCACAAAGTCGGTAGATAACATTTTAGGATTTTTTTCTGACAAAACCTTTTTAAATTCTTCAATTTGAGTTTGAATTTTTAGTACAACTATTATAGTTTGTATAGCCTGAGTTGCAATTGCTCGTAAAAAATAAAGCACTAAAGATTTCCAACCCTGCTTAAAAGTAACATCATTTAAAACCTGATAATATTCTGCCCTGTTTTTAAGAATATAATTGCTCAAAAATAAAATTGGTACATCAAGTCTCTTTTGCAAAACCAAATACAAAACCATCAAAATCCTGCCAGTTCTACCATTGCCGTCTAAAAAGGGGTGAATAGATTCAAATTGATAATGAATAATCGCCATTTTAATTAAAGGATCTATATCTCTTAGAAAATCATTCTCTTCTTTATTAATATAATCTTCCAAATTTTTTAATTTCTCCAAAATTATTTCATAGCCTTCGGGTGGATAATAAATAGTTTTGGTATCTTCTCCATAGCCTGATTGAATTTTGGTTCCAGGGATTTTTCTAATTCCTGATTTGTTTGGCTCTAATTCTTTTTGAATTTCAATAATCAAATTTGTACTTATAAAACCTTTTTCCTGAACTAATTTATAACCCTTTAAAAGTGCATTTTTATAATTTAAAGTTTCTTTTCTTGGGCCTGTTTCTTCTTTTTCAGGAAACAATTCAGCCTCAAAAACATCGGCTATAGTGGTGTTTATATTTTCTACTCCGCTACTGTCTACCGCTTCTTTAACACTCAAAGGAGCAATTAGCCACATACGGTTTGGCAGGGACTTGGAAAGTCCATTTAGTTTTGAAAGCTCTAAATTTGCCTGATTAACCATTTTTAAAATTTCTACATCATCAAAATTAAAATCTGGAGGCAAAATTGGAAGTTCGTTAAACGGTGTGTCTATAGCTTTTTGGAGCATAATAACAAAAAAATGATAAATTTGTGATTGTTTGTCAATTTGTTCACAAATCGTGTGATTATTACTTTTTCTTCTTCACAAAAATATTAATACTAACCCCTTGCTGAATATCAAACACATTTTCGTCCTTTGATCCATCTGGTGCGGTTTCTTTTTTCTTAGAATTGCCATGCAGATCTAAAATATAAATTTTATCAAAAGTCTCCATCAGGCTTTCTCGCATTCGGCGGTGAGTCACTCCGTCAATAAAGGAATTATTAGAAATATAAGCCAAAATTCCCTCGCCATTTTTTTGGATATAATGTTGTCCGTATCGGATAAATTTGATATAATCATCGTCCAAATTGAGCTTTTTTTCACCCAGATCTTTTTTGTAATCTTTAATTAAATCTTGAATCCACTCGCCGCTATTACTACTACTGACAGAATACGGCGGATTACCAATTACCACCATCACAGGTTTGTTGTTTTTAATTTCGCTGGCCTCTCCAGCCTCGTCGGTTAGCCACTTGGTCAGGCTAAAAAGTGATCCGTCATCAAAAGTAGCTTCTTCTAGTGAGTTAGTTAGGTACACACTTAACCTCTTATTCATCTCTTGTAGATTCACGCCTTTTTCAGTTAAAAACATGGCTAGTTTGAGATGCACCATGGTATAAGATGCCATCAGGATTTCAAAACCGTGAATCCGAGGAATTAAATCATTTTGAGCGTAGCTTTGCCAGAGGGCTGGTTTTTTCTCAAATTTTTTGTGGATTTGGTTAAAGACTTCCAGTAAAAATGTACCTGTGCCAGTCGCAGGATCAAGCACTTGAACTTTGTGAAATTCTTCAAAGTGTTTTTGCCCTCTACCTCTTCCAACGGCTTTGGAATTTAATTTATTTTGCGACTCCTCCCTGGATATTTCTTTTTGAATTTTAGAATTATCCGCCAGTCCCATCGGCAAATCAAATTCTTTTTGCAAAATTTCATCGACGCTTTTGACCATGAACTTTACTACTGGATCAGGTGTGTAATAAACTCCACGGGCTTTACGGGTAGCTGGATCGTATTCTCCAAGGAAAGTTTCGTAAAAATGCAAAACTGGATCATCAAGATTTAGTTTAATGCCAAATTCATGCATGAGGGTACGAGTGTCGGTTTGAAGGAGTAAATCAACCAAATTATCCACTACCCAGACTAGCCTCTCATCCAAATCATAGCCTGCAATAGTTTGAAAAAGTTTTCTTAAAAAGGGATTAGATTTTGGTAAAAGATTAGCTGCTTCTTGTCTGGAAAAAGTCTTAAGAGTTGGATCGTAATATCGGGCTGTAAAAAGTCCGTAACTAATAGTTTGAGCATAAATATCCGAAAATTGTTTGATAGTCAGATCGTGAATTAAGATTTTTTTGAAGGTTTCATATTCGTTATAAATCTCAGAGTGGTTTTGAGTTTCTTCATCTTGATGCAAAATATCTATCAGAGTCTCTCGCATGAATCTAGTTTTTTTGGCCATTAATTCAGCTAGTTGTTTGCTGTTTTTGATGGTAATGCTATGACGGTTTGGAAATTCGTTAAGATGAAAAACTAATTGAGATAAATTTTCTTCTTGGATTTGTAATTTTCCAGGCTCTACTAATTTAGCAATAGTGGTTTCAAAAATCAACTCCTTTCCACTAAAAAACTGCCAATCTAGGTTGTTAGTAAAACACAGGTTTTCTAGTCCGTCTTGGTATTTTTCTACCTGTTTGAAGTGTTTTTTATCATTTAGGTTTTCGGTAATATTTTTGGCTTCCAAAAAGGCCACCAGCACATCATTTTTTTTGAGCCGAAAATCAGGAGTACCGCTAGTTAGTCTTTTTCCTTCTTGCAGGACAGAAATTTTGGGATCAATAGCTTCTAAGAGTTCTTGCAGGTCTTTACGGTAGCTATGCTCTTTGGCATCTTGATCTTTGCTGATAGTTTGTACGTTTGTGAGGAAAGTTTTTAAATTTTCGATTGTTAGTGACATATAGCATTAACTAATTATTTGATTTATTAACTTTTAGCTCTCCTCCAAACCCTAACCCCAATCCAAAGCCTTGTCCAACCCAAACCCAGGCTCAGTAACTATCAGCCCCAAAACCCTCCTCCGAGAGATCCAAAATCTCACTACTACTTAAACTACCAGGATTGTCTCCTTTTTGGAGTCCGTAATTACCCAAGTCTGAATTATTTCAATTTGCTCGTCGTCAAAAGCTTTATCTAAAAATATCTCCTCGGGTTTGTATAGCTAGCCCATACTCCAAATAGATATTCCCCTTTTGGAAAAAAGAGTGGCCAAGCAACACGAGGCGGGGTATTTTTCAAAGTGTTATTGTCTAAATGGTTTGTAGTTTAAATATAAAAGTGTTTTCTCTTTCAATCAACCCTTCAATATAATCAAAAAATCCAGATACAGACCTTTCCAAACTTTTGACTTCTTTTTCTGTTAGATAATTTTTACCATCTAAAGCAGTAGTTTCCAAAATGGAAATAACTTTATTTTCTTGAATTTCACCTGATTCAAAGATATTTGAAAGGTGCTTGCTGATTGCTGGAACTCCAACCCCAAACAATTCAGCAATTTGCTTTTGAGTCGCCCAAATTGTTTCTTTGTCAGGATCAAAATAGACTTGGATTGTTACCTCACCAGCTGGCGTGGTGTAGATTAGGAACTGGTTGGTTTTAGTGGGTTGTGGGTTGGGCATTGGGTTGGTGATTAGAGTGTATTATTTAAAACTATTAAATCTTTTAAAATTATTTTTTCGTAAAATCATACTTATTTTCCCTCTTCTTAAATGCAGTCTCTCCACCTTCTAAAATTTCACAGACATGCTCTCTTATTCCTTGCGATTTTAAAATGTCAATTTCTGCTTCGTTTTTATCTTGAGTTTTAGTATTTTCTAACGATCCTGAAAAATAATTAAATTTATATCCGTCTTTGTTTTTTGACTCAGCTCCGTTTTCATTAGCCACAATCACCTCCTCAGCATCAGTTCCAACTACTAAATTCGCATTATGAGTAATAATAATTATTTGTCTTTTAATTTTCTTCTCTTTAATGTAAGTTACTAAATCTTTAAAAACAGTTCTATTATCAAGGTTATCTTCTGGCTGATCGATAATTATTGGATGGCTAGAATTGCTTAAGTTTAATATCATTTGAGCTAATATTAACCCTTGAGTTCCTTGTGAGAGTTTGTTAAAATCATCCCCGTTTCTAGTTATTTTAAAGTTGACTGTATAAGCACCTAAAAATTGAGTGAATAGCTTTAAGACCTCTTTAGGTAGCTTGCCTTGGTTAAATAATTGTTTACCTTCTGATTTGTTAGTTATTTCATCAAAAATTTTCTTATAATCTTCTTCGTCAAAAGTTTGTTTTTCTTTCTCTTGAAACAGATTTAATTCTTTTCTAATTTCACTATCATTTCTGCCATGAATAGCACTGTTTAATTCATCAAAAAAATGTGGTTGATAAGCTATAGTAGAGATTATTTTTATTGGTTTATCCTGATTTTTATCAATTGTAGAAATTTCGTTTTCGTTGATTTCAGTTATTAGACCTTCCCAGTTAGATTTATTATTAGTAATTTTGTCCCATATTTCTTTTTTAATTTTAGCTTGATTTTGCAAACAAGTACTATTTTCCTGCAATTTAGCCTCTATTGTCTTTAATAATTGGTTTTGATGTTTAATTTTTTCATCTAAATCTTCTAGTCTTTTTTTATTAGAAAATTTATCTTTAATTGGTTCTTTATCTTTCTCAATAGTTTTTAACTCGCTCCTATACTTCTCAAGATTGTTTTCTGAAATTTTAATTAGCTCATCATATTTAAATTGTAAGTCTTGCTGTTGAGACCTGACAAACAAATAAGTAGTAACATGTATTTCATCTGTAGGATTTGATATTATAAACTCTCTATTTGACTCAAAAACTTCTGGTTCTTGAATATCTACAGGAATCTTACTCAAAAATGATTCATATAATTGGGATTCAGTGTCTAAACCTCTTCTTAACTTATCAATATTGTTAGTTTCAAATTGTTCTAAATTAAGCAGATTTTTTTCTTTTTTATTTAATTTATCAAATTCTTCTTTTTCCTTTAGCGATATATTACTTGTCTTTTCTATTTCAGATTTTTCCGCTTGAAATTTTTCAATGGTTTGCTTGACTGTGTCTAAGTTTCCTTGTTGTTGAAAAAAAAGATTGTTTTCTTCAATTTTTAATTTGCTATTATAAAAGTCCTCAATAAGATTTGAGATTTGGTTAACATTTTCTGACTGTTCACGTTCTAAAGTAGTAAATCTATCTTTTAAATGAATTTTTTCTCCCCCTTCGCTTTCTTGTAGAATATCTTTAATTTGCTGGTTAAATCCAGAGCCTGATTCATCATATTTTCTTGATAATTCATAAAAATATAATTGCGGAATATAAGTTAAAAATTTGTTTGAGCTGTCACCTTCACAAGTAGAGCTTTTGTCATTATTTAACCATTCTAATTCTACACAATAATCACCTTTTTCAAGTAAATTATCATAATTTTTAAAGCTTTTTTCAATTTCATCTATAGAATCAATTTTTTCCGCCACTTTTCTTACTCCCTCATCTCCTAAGGCTGTTCTTGCTATATAATAACCTAAGGCAGATTTTCCTGAAGATTTACCACCAATAATTGTATTTAGATATGGGTTTAATGGAATTATGATTTCTGGAAAAGTTTTTATGTCGTTACTAGTATCTTTTTTTATAAAACTTACTGACTTGATAATTTTACTGGCATTATCTATTTTATCTTGATCTGGTCTTTCTTTTTGAATAGCCACTCTTTGATCTGGCTCGTGAATAATCTGTTTTAACCCTTCAAAAGTAGGGTCGGCTTTGATCCAGGTATTACAGTTACCAATTCTATCTTTATTCTCAGAATAAGAAAAATCATGTGCGTCACTACAATCTAACAAAATACAATCTTTGAAGCCCTGATTTACTAATGATTGTTTGGCTTTGTTATATTTTTCAACTGATTCTGAGGCTGTAAAAATAATATCAGCTCTATTAATTATCGATTTTTTCGTTGATATAGAGTGATCTGTCCAATTAATACTATCCCATTCGGTTTTACCTAGTGCAATCAAATATTTGCCTCTAAAACAGTCTTTTTTTAAACTTTCAAAGATTTTTTCTTCATCAACAACTAAGTTATTAAATCCCTCTTGTAAGTCTGAACCATATTTCGTATACTCAGTTTTTGGTACTTTAGACTTTATTTCTCTTCCAAGTTCAATTACACTTTCTCTCGTTATATTTCTAGTCCACTGACCTTCTTTTTCCAAGTAAAAACTTGATTCTAATGAATTTAAAAATTGACTTTGAATAGTATCAATAGGTATTTCATTTGAAAAAATTACATGAAGGTTGATCCTTTCTATCTTTTCAAAGTTAACACCAGCAAACATTTTGATTCTAAACTCTACAACTGGAAATAATTTTATATTACTTAGTTTACCAGATTTTTGTTTATTTTGAAGGTATTTATATCCATCTAAGAAGAAATAGTCGTTTATACCAATTACACTAAAATCTTTAGAAAGGTTTTCTAAATCAGTAATATAATCATCCCACTTCGCTTCACCTCCATAATTTTGGACAATTGACAAAGGTGTATGCACATGCAAATCCCACTTTCGCCATTCTGAGCCTCTTAAATATGATGGTTGTTTTGTTATTTGATTGGGCATATAAATTGATTAATTAGTTTTTAAACCTTTCATACCCCTCAAACAGCCACTCCACTCTTTCCACATCATCTTTAAATCCGTCTTTGCGATAGGCTTCATCCACTGCTCTATCCAATTTCTGGTGGGCTTTGGTAAGTATCGGTGGCATGGCGAGGGGGTCGTAGAGATCGGCTAGGGAACACACCCCGCCACCTTCGGTGCCACCCCTCTTCAGAGGGGAATTTTGTAGATACTTAGCTCTAACTTCCAAAACCTCGCTGGCACAGTCTTCAATTTTGGTTTTTAGTTTGTCGTTTTTTAGACTTGCCCCTTTCAAGGGGTCGCTCGAAGAGCGGGGGATGTCATCACACTCGCCGTCAACCCCAGGCCATGGGAAGTTGTTGTAGACTACTAAATTTGAATACCGATAATCAGATTTCATTCTTCCACAGGTGTATTTTACCCAAGCCATATGCATTTTTGAAGTTAAGACTCCAAAGTGATAAAAGTTTGTATTTGGAACAATTAAGCAAGTATCTCCTGCTATAAATTCAGATTGAAATAAACTTATTGGTATATACTCCCTCCTTTCTGAACTCACTCTAGGAATTAAAATATAATCTGCATCTGGCTGTCTAATCTCTCCAAACAAAGTTGGAAAAGCTCCTAATTTTCTAGTTGCTTCTCGGCTACTTGCTAATCTTAATTCTTTAACTTTATTGACCCTGTCCATAACTAACGGAAGTTTTTTAAGTTCAGTCGGTAAAACACCTTTTAGCCATAAACACCATCTAGTTTTTCCGTTTAGATATTCTTTTGCACTTAAAAGTGGCTTGATATATTTTTCAGCCTCTGGTTCTTTAGCTAAAAACTCAGATTTTTCTTGGTCTGTAAACAAAAGGTTTCCTCCATCGTTCGGCATATTTCCAAAAACAATTTCAGGCACATCACAAATCGGCTTGCTTCTTTTGGATATAATTACGCTATCAGCCTCCACCAAATAAGGGTTGATATTTTTGACGGTTTTGGCGATTGGTTCACCTTTGAGGTCTGGGTAGGTGTAAAGGGTTTTATTGCTTCTGACACCTTCCGCCCTACGGGCACCTTCCTCTAGGAAGGACAGAGAGGAGTTTGGATTTTTCCTAAAGCCGATGATTATCACAGTTACTTGGGCTTTGCCTCTGGCTTCAGAAGTCCAGCTAAAGCTCCTGTGAGCAAATTTGATTTCTACATTAAACTGCTTAAACATTTCTCCCCACAAAATCCCCACTTGTTCGCCTTGAGAGATTGAGTTTGTGGATACAAAAGCAACTTCAATTTTTGGATTAGCTTTGGTTAATTCTCCAGCTTTGAGATACCAAGCAGTTACATAATCCATTACTCCAGCACCTTTTACACCCCTAAAGATTTCTTTCATCTCATTTCTTTGTTCAGGTGATTGTAACTTTGAACCCACAAACGGAGGATTTCCAATTACATAAATTTGATCGTTTATCCAAGAAACTACCCCGTCAGGCTTCCCCTGCCACCCCTTCGCAAGCAAAGGGGAATTTTCAAATCCAAAGTTTATCTCGGGAGAATAATCGCCATCCAATACTTCTTCCCAATTGATTTTTAGGGCGTTGCTATGCACAATTGTGGCTTGTTTTTTGAGTGGGATTCTGGCGTAGTATTGACCCAAATCTTTGGAGGCTTCGATGTTGGCGATGTGATCCATGAGCCACAGGGCAGTTTCGGCGATTTTGGCAGGAAATTCTTCAATTTCTATTCCATAAAACTGATCTACATCAACTTTGATTAAATCTGATATTTCAAAAAGTTGCTCGGATTTGAATAATATTTTTAGAATCTCAAGTTCTAACTTTCTGATTTCTCGATAAGTAATTACAAGAAAGTTTCCACAACCACAGGCTGGATCAAAAAATTTTAAACTTGATAATTTTTCATGAAACTTACTAAAGTTAGTAGATCGTTGTTCCTTATTCCTAATTTTCTTTATTTTTCCAAACTCATCCCAAAGTTCATCCAAAAATAAAGGCTTAATTGTTCTAAGAATGATTTTTTCCTCTGTATAATGCGCCCCAAAACTTCGCCGTTTATCTTTGTCCATGACATACTGAAACAGAGAGCCAAAAATTGCAGGTGAGATGCCAGACCAATTAAATTTACAGGCTTTAATTAAAGTTTTTCTCATTTTAGAATCAAACTGCGGAGTATCAACCGAATCTGCAAACATTCCACCGTTGATATAACTAAACCTAGCCAAATCTTCATCTAAATTGGTAAATCTTTTTTCTTCAGGTTTGTTTAAAATTTCAAAAATATATTTGATTTGAGGGCCTAAATCGCTTCCATCTTTATTGGTTCTGTTGATTAAATAATCTGTAAAAATGTTTTTCTCAAAAATTCCTGTGTCTTCGGCAAATAAAATGAAGAGAATTCTAACCAAGAAAATCTCCAAATCATGACCACGATAGCCACTTTCAAATAAATCATCGTGAATTTCACCCATCAATTCGGCGGCTTGGATATTAACTATTTCCTGATTTTCATGGACTGTAGAGGTATAGCCACCAATAAATTTGAAGCTATCTAAATGATTAACTAAGTTTTCAGTTTTAAATTCTAAACTTTGTTTTGTGCTTAAATCTGTTAATCTAATGTTTTTGAAATCTGAGACAATAATATATTGAGGCAATTCTTCATCATCAAGCCCTTCAAAATAATCTGTAGCTTGGGTAAAGGCAGAGTCCAAATCTTTCCCCTCTGACTTGTGTTCACAAATTAAAATACCTGGATGAAAAACATCAATAAACCCACCTTTAACATTACCAAACCGTTTGGCCTTATGTTCAAAACTGGCTACTCTTTTAAAAGAAATTCCAAAAATATTATAAAATTCTATCCAAAAAGTTTGAGCCTGCGATCTTTCATTTTCTTGATCTTTCCAATAGTTTGCAAATTGAAAGGCTCTTGATTTTATTTCGTTTGGTGATAGTGACATATAACATTAACTAATTATTTGATTTATTAACTTTTAGCTCTCCTCCAAACCCTAACCCCAATCCAAAGCCTTGTCCAACCCAAACCCAGGCTCAGTAACTATCAGCCCCAAAACCCTCCTCCGAGAGATCCAAAATCTCACTACTACTTAAACTACCAGGATTGTCTCCTTTTTGGAGTCCGTAATTACCCAAGTCTGAATTATTTCAATTTGCTCGTCGTCAAAAGCTTTATCTAAAAATATCTCCTCGGGTTTGTATAGCTAGCCCATACTCCAAATAGATATTCCCCTTTTGGAAAAAAGAGTGGCCAAGCAACACGAGGCGGGGTATTTCCCAAAGTGTTATTGTCTAAATGGTTTGTAGTTTAACTATATGTTTTGCAAAACAGTCAGGATTAAGCCAGCGATTAGTAATTTTTTTTGGGGGGGGGTATTAACAAATATTTTTTGAGGTCGTAAAGTTAAAAACCTATTTAAGCAACTTTTCTTTACCATAAAACTTATCAAAACTAGCAATTTTACAGTTGTATTTTTGGGCTATAGCTAGGTTTAGACAATCTACCATTGAAGTTTTGTTTTGTGTACTGGTCAAAAAAGTATCCAAAGCCACTTCTTCAATTCCCAAAGTAATTTCTAAAACTTTTAAGTCTAGTTGATTTAATTTGTAATAAACTTCTTTGGCTTCATATCTACCTGGGTTTGTTGATCATTTACTTGTTTAGTAGCCATATATCGTTTGAATACTTTTAAAAGTTTAGGCAGAATTTTATAATTGTCAAAAGCTGGGTTTTGTAAGTTGAGTGTTTCTTCGGCTTTGACTAGAGTTTTTTTATTTTTTAGTGTATATTGTTTAATTTAAAAGTGAAAAGTAACTATAACCAAATAATAATTTAAATTGACGAACTATAGACTATGTCAGAATACCAACCTTGGCCCTTTAGAAAAAGTTATGAGACAATAAGTTATGAGACAATAAGTAGCGGCATTATAAAACCATCCTGGGAAACTTTTTACATTGAGACTAACCCTGGACTTTTAGCAACAATAGAACTTATAAGTGGTGTAACTGGTTGTATAAACACTTAGAAACAACTGAATATTACCATAGACAGCTAGGGAGAGCATTTTCTATAAGCAGGTTAGATAGACGTAAGTATAGAATAGAGACTGGACAAAATCTTCCTTCACCATCACCAATTTTTTTAATTAAAAACCTAACTAATAATAACCTAGCTCTTAGACTGGTGAGTATAGACAATAAAATTTCTATGGGGAAAATTCCTATAGGGATAGCAGAAAGCTTGATAATCGAGGCTGATTTTGTGATAACAAAAATCTTAATTTACAAGCCTTGAGGAAGAAAGGACGGCCTAACTTGCCTTTCTAGATTTTTTCTAAAAAACTACACCCATGTCTAAAACCAAACTTGTAATCTACTGGTCCTGGAAAGATTTAAGGCTAGTTGACAACCCCGCTTTAACTAGCAGCTTAAATTTTAGTAAAGAACACAAGATACAGTTTTTACCTATTTTTATTCTAGATGATGGCTGGGTTCAAAAAGATAAGTACAATATTGGCTATCCTAGACGTAAGATGCTTTCTAAAGTTTTAGCCAAGTTTGCAAAACAGTTTAAAAGATTTGAAATATTGATAGGTGAGCCGCAAGAGGTTTTTCAGGATTTAGAAAAAAAATATGAATTATATCTTTTTACAAACAATGACCTAGAGCCTTACGCCAGAAAAAGACATAAAAATATCCAGCAAGCCCTAGATAACAGGTTTTTTTTATTTAAAGATCAGTTATCTGTAGATTTTCAAACAAGAAGCGGTGCTGGTAATATTTATTCCGTTTTTAGCCCTTTTAGAAAAGCAGTTTGGGAAGAGTTTATCTCAGCTAAAGCTTTGGATAAAGCTGATTTAGATAAAGCTGATTTCTTATCAGACAAACTCCAGACAGACGTAGAGACCTTGGACATTTCTAACAACCCAGAAACCGCTATTTTTAAGAGAATTGATCAAGAATGGGTGCTCAAATATGCCGAAGGAAGCCATATCCTAACTTTAGATAAGCTGTTTGAAAGGCCCAATTTAGATCATGTAGAAAGCAGCGAAAAAGAGGTTTTGAATAGCTTTTCCGGATTCTTGGATAGGATCAAAAACTATAAAACCAGTAGAGACGATATGAACCTGGCAGTCTCTGAGGAGTCTACTAGCAAAGTTAGCACAGCCTTAAGCTTTGGTTTGGTTTCAGCTAGAACTTTGAAAAATCAGATCTTAGAAAAATTTGATGCAGATGAAAAAGGAGTCTTTAGCTACATTTCAGAGTTAATCTGGAGAGAGTTTTATCGATATATTTTATATCACAATCCCTATGTCATGAATCTAGAATATCAGGAAAAATTTCAAAACAAAGTTAAATGGGCATCTGAAGAAATTGCTTTAGATAGGTTTAAAAGTTGGATTAAGGGAGAGACTGGTTACGCCATTGTAGATGCCGGCATGCACGAAATTAGCAAAACCGGATACATGCATAACCGAACTAGGATGATAGTAGGTAGCGTTTTAACCAAAAACTTGGGAGTGGACTGGAGATGGGGCCAAGACTATTTCCGTTCTATGCTCACAGATTTGGATGAGGCTTCTAATAACGGAGGGTGGCAATGGGCTGCATCTGTAGGAGCCGATCCCAAACCTATCAGAATTTTTAACCCTTACCTGCAAGAGGATAAATACGATCCCAAAGGGGCGTATCGAAATAAATGGTTGGATTCTAGCTTTGAGTTTGACCAAAAAACTGGTAAATATAATTATTTAAAACCGATTGTAGAGCATAAGGAAGCTAGAGCCGAAGCCTTAGAAAGATATGGGCTTTAATTAATTCAAAAGGCAGAAAGCAGAAATAGTTGAAAGTGGAAAGTTCAAATTAACATCCTCCAAACCTCCTTGAAAGCAGGCTTTGTTTTTATGTCACTTACACGGAATTTTGGAGGGTGTCGCCAAAGAGAGCAAGTAGAATTATAATTTTTTTTCCTTATAATTGAAACCTTTCCTTAATTTTTTGGGCCGTTTCTTCTGGAGACAGATTTGTATTATCAATCCTCACATAATTTTCCTTTTTGATTTCTCCATTTTTTGAATTCAATCTGTGTTTACCCATTGAATCTCTTAAATCTTTTTCGGATCTCTCTAAATTTCTTTTTGTGGGCTTGTGACTAAGTCTGTGAGGATGTTTATTGCGTTCAATTCTTTTATCAACATTAGCTTCAAGTTCAACGAAATAAACTGCTCCACCTTGTGATTCAAAAATATCGCAAAGATTGTCTATATAATCCCAGTCTGCTTTTTGATCAAAAGCCCACACATAAGTAAATATTAAGCCTTCTAAATCACTTTTAGCAACTTCTTCAAATATCTCCTTACGAAAAAGATTTACTAACCTTTTGCCAGCTTCACTTCCATAACTAAAAAATGGGGAAACTAACTCAATGGTCATGTGATTATGAAAAAGCTTCAAATTTGTCGTTTTTTCTAATTCGTGCCCAACTGTCATTTTACCGACGGCTTGAGGCCCAAAAATTATTATTAATTTCATAGTTTCAATTTTTAAATGTAAATTGTAATTCTATTTCTGCTAACAGTTAGTATAAGAATAGTAGCCGATTGCGAGGCACTTTCCTTTCAAATTACAAGAAAGT
>CAZVWQ010000008.1:0-48785 GCA_964631275.1 uncultured Candidatus Saccharibacteria bacterium
GTTATAAAAATTACTTGAACAAAAATTTAATCAAAACAAATTTTAAATAAAAAAATATAAACAATAATAAAAATATAATATGTCAAAAAAAAAGAGACCAACAGTAGGACAAGCCAATTGGGGCGGAACTCTTAATGATCATTTAGGTAATCTATTAAGAGAGGCTGATGGTGGAATCAATTATTTAGATGCAGACCCTGATACAAACGGATGGGGTGAAGCTAATGTAGGTTATACCTTTATAAATACCACCGAAAGAGCGATAAAAAGATGGAGTGCAAATATAGGAGGAGTAGGTGATGGTGATTACGGCTGGCAAATTCTATTACAAGTTCCAGGATCAAGCACAGTAAGTGGACAACCAAGTAATATCTTTGTCTTTGGAAATAGTGAAACACCTCCAGAAGGATATAGCTGGACAGGTCAAACTCAAGATTTTGGTGGGGGTAATGGTAGTTGGAGGCTAGGTAATAATACCCCAATACCAGTAGATACACATATTTCTGGGAGTCACAATGGTTTAATTTATTATTTTGGGGGTAATTATTATACACAGAGTAGAAAAGCTTATACCTATAATCCTACAAATGATACTTATAATGAAATAGCAGAGGCTCCAGCTAGTCTTGCTGCTATGGCTAATGGACATATATATAAAGATGGTAAGTTTTATTTAGTTGGTGGTGCACAAAGAAATAATGGTCCATTTGCACATTTTAACTCTCTTTATATTTATGATACTGCCTCAAACAGCTATTCAGTTGGTGCCAACGTACCAGGTTTAGAAACTGCTTGGAATAGTGCTGCTATCGTAGGTGATTTTTTATATGTATTTGGTGGCTGGAGAGACAACTCAACCCCAGCTTTGAATAAGGCAGTTAGATATAATATTACTAATAATACTTGGTCAACTATAACTAATTTGCCTGAGGCTAGATACAATATAGGTATTGCTGTTTATAATAATAAAATTTACTTATTTGGAGGTGGGACGTATGGTGGAACTCCTCACAATCAAGTTTGGGAATATAATCCAGATAATAATACTTATACTAATAAGGGTAAGATGCCTATATCAATTCAGTGTTCTAGATGTGTAACCATTAATGATAGAATATATGTTATTGGTGGCACTACTAATGCTAATCTTACCTTTTTATCTAATGTTTATGAATATAATCCAATTAATGATTCTTGGTCTACCAAAAGTCCATTACCAAATGCAGTATATTATCACTCCATAGCTACACATAATAATGAAATTTATTCAATTGGAGGATTTGATAGACTTAGACATATGCAAATCTTTAATCCTCAAGGTTCAGTTACTTACTACATCCATCAGCAAAATTAGTTTTTTGGAATATTTTTAAACCAGATAGTCAAGAAATAGTGTTTATACCCAAAGGCTAACTAAAATACCCAGAGGTAGAAACTTAAAGTTTATCAGGCCTTAAATAAAATCTTTATAACTCATAACTCCTGACAAAGTTTGCTGGTTTTCCAGTTAGGTTTTGGATTTCTCTGAGATGATAATTTAGATTTAGTTTTTTGAGTTCCAAAAAGTATTCTCTAGAGTCAGGATAGTTGCGAGATTTTTTTATCCAGAGTTCTCCAAGGTTGATATAGGGCCAATTAAGAACCCATATTTCGCTAAATTCAGGTGTGTTTTTTTGGTTAAGCAAAGCAAAATAATTGCTAATCTTTATTACGGTTACACCCTTGAAGCCACTTGCTAATTTGGAAGCAATTTTTGTGAAACTACCACTTTCACCTAGAATTAAGTATTCTTCTGGTTCGAAGTTTTCAGTCAAGATTCTCTGGCTATCACGTAGGGATGAGTTTTGCCCACCGAGAACGAGGCTAGGTTTATTTTGGTTTTCAGATTCTTGCAGGAGCGATTCATAGAATTCAGATAACTTCTGACCTTCAGAATTTATAGTTTCTAACTCTTCTTTGGTTTGGACTTTGTAATCACCAAAAATATTTTTTAACTCCGAAAAATCAATAAATCTCTGCCAGTCATCATCAGATAGATTCGTTTCTATTTCTATACCTGGGTATTTATTTAATAATTCTTGCAAGTTATTTTTTAGACTAAAATTTGGTTTTTTTTGACTCAAAATTAGAGAGTTTTTGTATACTTGGAAGTTTATAATTTTGTTTAGATCTGGATCAAAACTTTCCCAAAAATCTAAGAAACTGATTTTTATTTCTTTTATTAAATTATTTTCATCAAAAAATTTGTGATCTATTAATTCTCGACCAAGTAGTCTAAAATGTTCTAAAAGCTCGTCTAGTTTTTCTTGAACTGGTTTTTCTAAAGGAGGTAAATTATTTGGGTTATAGACATATTTATAATCGATAAGGAAAGGCTGTAAATGAAATAACAAAAAGTCATATTCACTAATTACTCGACTAATTAGTTTAAGCAAATTATCTCCAACTGACCATCTATCTTTGTTGAGTTTTAGAAATTCAAAAAGCTCATGGATAATTTCGATTTGCCTACCTAGATTCCAACTTTTGTAGAATAGTTTTTGGCTTTGCCAGAGCAGGGATTCTGGTTTTTCTAAGACGTATTTGGAATTGTTTTTGGTTTCTTGGTTATTAGCTTTTAGAACTGACAGAAGAATATCTAGCCACCAGAAATCTTTAGTTTGTCCAGAGCTGTGGAATTTGAAATTGATATTTGGGTTGAATTTTTTTAGAACCGAGGCCACATAAATCTGAGCCAAAAAGAGAGCCTGATTTTGGGTATAATTGTAGTCAAGTAATTCTAAGATTTTGTTTTCTTCTAGATTACTTAGAGTGTTGTTGTAGGTCTCGATAACTGGAGGTTTTTTAATTTCTCCACTTAGGTTGATTTTGGTTGTAGATTCTTGGATTATGGAGTTTTTGTTTGTACTGAGTTCTGGTTTGGTTCCAGACTCGTAGAAGTTGAAGTTAAGTGGTAGGAAATATTTTTTTAGAAATTCTTGATACTTCTGATTCAAAGGAACTGTCTTGGCTGTTAGTAGGATTTTTTGGAAGAGCTTAACTGTCAGTAAAGTATCACTGAGTGAGCGATGGTCTTGGGTCAGGTTTGTATCTAGTTTTAGTTTATTTAACAAAAATTCTAGATTAACCGCCTGAAAATTAGGAAAAAAAATCTTGGCCAAATCAAGTGTGTCAATCTCTTTAAGCTTGGCTGGCAGGAACCAGTTTTCGTTACGCAAAAAATTCAAATCAAAAAAAAGAGAATGGCCGATTACAGCCTGGACTTGGTGTTCATATTGTTCTAGCCAATTGGCCCAATCTTCTTGAGCCTTAACGAAGCTTGGAGCAGCTACTAAATCTTGATTGGTGATACCGGTGATTCGAGTGATTTTGTCCTCGATTTGAAATTCACTTTTTACTAAGCTTTCGAAGGTACTAACGATTTTATAGCTAAAATTAATTTCGTTAAACTCAATAATTGTCCCACCAACTTCGATTATACGATCGGTATGAAAGTTAACCCCAGAAGTTTCGGTATCCAAAAATAAAAATAACATTATATTAACAAATAGATTTTTTTGAAAAATTGTCTACTAGATAAAAACTTAGTCAAAAGTAAAAAGTTTTGTTATGCACTTGTATTAGCAACTTACTGATTTTTAAGGTTTTTATAATACCAAATTTTAGTAGGTACCGCTACACAAAATTGTGTCTGGAGTGTTTTAACCTAAGTATAGGTTTTGAGTCATGATTATATTAAGTTTAATTCGAGCTATTTTTTTAGCAATGAGAGAAGAAACTTGGTTCAAAAATCTTTATTTTTGTTTGGGTTAAGGCTATCTTCCATATTTTTTATGAGCTTTTGCTAAGGTACCTTTAGTTTGAGAACCAATTAAAGAAATTTCGCCAGCCAAACAAGCCGCACTTAATACCGATGCCAAGTCCTGTGATTTAGTAACTCCAATAAGACTAATAGCTTCTGACTGAGTTGCTAATTTTGTACCACCACCTACAGTACCAAGCATTACAGCCGGCATGGTTATGGATATCTTCAAATCTTTTTTTTCTAGAGAAACATTCACTATACTTTGACTGCCCTCGACCACGTGTGCTGGATCCTGACCAGTCGCTATATACATTGCCGCCACAATATTTGCCGTGTGAGAATTATAACCCATACTACCACTTACACTTGATCCTAACATGCATTTTGATAACCAGGTCTGAAAAAAATCTTCAGCTTTAACTCTAAGAACTTCTTTTAGAATTTTTTTGGGAATTATTACTTCAGCTACAACTTCAAACCCTCTTCCATTGATTGTATTTTGCCAGCTAGGTTTTTTGTCTACACAAAAATTTCCAGAGACTGTCTGACATTTAATTTTTAGTTTTTTATAAATCAAGTCAGCTATATTTTGAGTAGCGATAGTAGCCATATTCATACCCATAGCATCTTCAGGATCAAATCTAAATCTAACAAAAACTTCACTACCTAGAATTTTTACTTTTGAGTCTAAAAACTTAAGGTGATTAGAATTTTTTTCTGCTTCTTTTTTTATTAACTTCTCATTTTTTTCTATCCAATTTTTTAGTTTCAAGCTTTCTTCTAAATTTTTAGTTCTAAAAACTGGACCTCTAGTTACTCCAATTCTATTAACCCAAACTTTGGTTCCGCCTGATAAATTAATTGTTTTAGCACCTCTTGACACAGAAGCTACTAAGGCTCCTTCAGTAGTTGCTAAGGGTAGGTATATTTCTTTTTGAAATTTTTTTCTTTCAATCGGATTAATTGGCAAGATTTTGATAGGGCCAGCAACTCCTAATGGCAAACTAATTCCACCAACTAAATTTTCACAATAAACCTTGTCTAGATTATTGTAATCCTGAAAAGAATTCTTGATAGACTCAAATCGATTCCCAGTAATTTCTTCAAGATACTCAAGCCTAGAATTATAGTTATCAAAGTCACTCAGTTTTTTTTGTTGCATGGTCTACTCTATACAAGATAGACTCTAAAGTCAAGATATGCTAGTTATTAATAGTTTTGTCTCAAAATAAGCTCAAAATAAATAGTTTTTCTTTAAAATAAACAAAAATTTATATTTTACTGAATTAGCAGTTTTTTTGATAAAAAAAGATAAATTGATTATTTTCTGTAATTGCCGTAACGATTAGCCCAAAAAATATAGCAATTCTACATTCAACTTAGATAAGATATTAGATATTAAGTTTGTTTTAAAGTAAGTTTAGGATACCCAAAATATCTAACTGGTATATGGGTTAGCTATATATACTAAACTGTTAACTAATTAGTAAGTTTTTCTGACTGTGTTTTTTTTATTTAAGCAAACTAGAAACTTGAGTTAAATCATAATTTAGTTAGCATTTAGGTATAGCTTATCTTTTTTTAGTTTTAGTAGTGCTAGTTTTTTTAGTTTTAATTTTGCTATCAGGACTTAGTTTTTTAGTTGTTTTTTTTGAAGTTTTAAGCTTTACTTGACTCTTTATCCACCTATAAGCTTTTGATCTCAAAAGTCTATCATAGGCAATACTTTTTAGCTTGGATGGGTCTTTGATTACATCTGGAGTAACGCTGAAATTTCTAGGGTTTTGTTTGATTTCTGATTCAAGCGTAGTTATTTCTGAATCTTGAATTTTTTCATCTACTTCTTCAAAATAAACAGCTTGAAGTATTCCCATTAACTTAAACTCCTTATAAACATAGTCATGAACAGCTTTATTTACTTCTTGGTTAGATTTTAGTTTTTTCTCACTACCTGGCAACCCAGAAGTTGCAAAAACCTCAGCAACACTCTTATCTGTATCTTGGGCTTGATGTTCTAGAACGTTATAGATTCTATGAGCTTCTTCATGATATTTTTGCTCATCAATACTAAAGTCAGGTATATTCTGGATTAAAGCTTTAACTATTTCATTTTTTTCTTGGCTATTAATGATTTCTTCAGTTTCTTGGTCGTAGATTTTATCTAGAGTTTCTTCAAGCTTTTTTTCTGATTTTAATTTTTTTTTAAGCTCTTCTGAACTTTCTAGTAATTCTTCAATATTTTTGTACTGCGGCTCCCTGACTTCGATTATTTTAATTACATATTTAAATTCAGTTTCACCAAGGTCTTTAAGGTTTATTTTTAGAGCAAAGGTTTTTTCTTCGCCTTCTTTCAAACCAACTATTTCTTTTTCAAAATCTGGAGGAAATTGTTTTATACCCAAAGTTATTACAATCTCTTTGTTTTCTTTTTTCTGCTCTTTTTTTGATAAATTTTGCTCACTTAAATCAACAACTAACTGTGAATTTTTAGTGGATTTTTTATTAGTTTTAGTAAATTTATTTAAGGATTGAAGAACTTGAGTTTTCTCTCTTTCGAAGAATTCTTTTTTTGATAACCTATTTTTTATTTCATCTGCATTAAAAAACTCAATCTCTATGTCTTTAATTTTTTTAAGATCAATCTTAGGCAAAATTCTTAAAGCTATTCTAAATTCAAAGCCATCTACCCCTTCTTGGATGCAGCTGGGATCAACAGAAATATTAGAATCCACTGAAATTCTATTAAGTTTTTTTAATTCTGCAATTATTTTGGGTTGTAATTCTGGATAAAATTTGTATATGGTTTCTTGAACAATTATTTCTTGTAGTTTGGTAGGGTCTACTTTTTCCAAAGCTAACTTGGCTGGAGCCTTACCTTTTCTAAAACCTTTAACTTCAATGTTTTTTATGAATTGATCTGCTATCCTCTGCTTAAAGGGTTGATATTCATTATCCTCTACTAAACAGTCAACAACAAATAATAGAGATTGCTCATCTATTTTAGTTTTGATTATTTTAGCCATGTCACCATATAAATCCTCTTGAGCTAGGTTTTGTCAAGTTATTTTTGGTTTCTTTATGACATTAATTTATTTAATGTGGATTTTAAGTCATTAGTCTTATCTCAAAACCTTTTTATTTTTTTTGATTAAATAGAACAAAAGTGGTAGTTTTGTGGTAACTTTTTTAAAGTTAGCATTTTTTTGAATTTTTTTTGAATAGTCTTGTCCCATAACCCAGATTTACAAAACTTTGATCCCATAAAATAGCTGTTAATCAACCTAAGAATAGATTTTGAGATATGATTAATTTTAAGTATTTATTATTTTAGTACTAACCGAGCCTAAGTAAAATTAAATTTTGATTCTTAAAAAAACTAAAATTATTTTGCACTGGATATTAAAGCTATGTTTATGAAAATTAATAAGTGTACTAATGTGTAATTTTATTATACAAAGACCAAAATAAAAGATTACACTCCTTGACACAAGGTTAATTATAGCTCTAAGTTTAGGAGTTATAATATTTTTATTTTTGGGCCTGCATGTCTAATTTACTCCAAGAGTTAACTGAACGAAGCGATAAATATTCTAGTTATAGTAGCAATAATAAACACACTTGGTGTTCTGGATGTGGAGATTACGGGATTTTATCAGCCATCAAAAGAGCTTTAGTTTTAGAAGATATCGAACCTCACGAAGTTATGCTTTGTTTTGATGTAGGTTGTAATGGCAACGCTAGTGACAAGATCAATAGTTATACGGTACATGGTTTGCATGGCAGAGTAACTAGTTTGGCTAGCGGTATTGCTAATGCTAATTCTAAAATTAAAGTGATTGCTACAGCTGGGGATGGAGCTACTTTTTCTGAAGGTATTAATCATTTAGTGCATTCAATCAGAAATAACTTTAATGTAAATTTTGTCTGCCATAATAATTTTAATTACGGACTAACAATTGGCCAAGCCTCTTCTACTACTCAAATAGGTGAAAAAATGAGTGCCACTCCAGTAAAAGTTACGGCCGATCCTCTAAATACCTTAGAATTAGTTTTAGCGATGAAACCAAGTTTTGTGGCTAGAAGCTTTAGTGGGGATATCAAACACATAACAGAGATGCTCAGACTAGCCATGAATCACAAAGGTTTTAGTTATCTTGAGGTTTTGCAGGTTTGCCCTACATTTAACAAAGCTACTCCTCAAGAATGGTACTGGGATAAAATCTATTATTTAGATCAAACTTATGATTTTACAGATATTTGGGAGGCTAGAAAAATAGCTGAAGAAAAAGAAAAAATTGCTCTCGGCTTGATTTATAAAAACCCTCATAAAGTTGAATTCCTTAAATCTTTACCTTACAGACAAGAAAATTCTACTGAGCTTTATGAAGAAGTTAAAAAACATACAATTAACCAACTTTTGACAGAATTTGCATAAAAGTAATTTTTCAATTATAAGATTTTTGTATATAATTTTTTTAATAAACAAACAAATATGACTTTTAATCTATTCACTAAAGGGCTAGTAGGCCTTATCACTTCAGGAGTTTTTTTGGTTCCTATAGTCTATGGTTTTAACCAAAATACAAATAGCTTACAAGCTAGTTATACCTTAAAAAACAATGTTACAGAAAGTGTTCAATTTGCTCAAAAAAGATACAAAAATCTAAAAATCAACCCAGAAACTGAAATTGTCGTGGAAGTTGATGAATCTTCTAGTTCGTCTTCTAAATCTAATAAACAATTACAAGCCCCTAAAGTAGTTAATTTTGAAACCGAAAAATCTGATTTTTCCGTAATTGATTCTAAGATATCAGATGTTGCTGAAGCTAGCAAAAAATCTGAATACAGGGAATTTGCTGACCACAACGGGAGTGATTACGATTATGCTTATGACGAAGAAGATTTTAAGATTGCTTACGAGCCCGAAGAGATTGTGCCTCCTTCAGAACCTCTCAAAGAGTCGGCTAATCAAGTTTTTTCATTGAATGAAGTTTTACCTCAAAATCAAATTTTGACTGGTTTTTCAAGTTCTAATATAGCTAATAACGCACAAAACGTAGATATTAATAGTGACTTAACTTTAACTTTTCCAGGAAGCGTAAGTCCTGATATTCATAATAGCCTAAGATTTTATCCAGAAGTCGAGTTTGATAAACAAGTTATTGGTAACCAAATAAAAATCAAACCAAAATCACCGCTTGATACTTATACTCAATATGTTTTTGGGATTAAAGGTCAGAAAGTTTGTGATGCTTTATTAACTTTTTGCAATGGTGGGGATGTTTGGTACTATGCTCTAAGATTTACAACCAACTGGAGAGGTAGCAGTGTTATTGGTAAGAGCCATGAAGGTAGAGATATTAGAGCTTATTTTTATGGTAGACAGGAGGCCAACAAACCGAAGATTTTACTAACAGGTGCAGTCCATGGAGAAGAGTGGAGATCAGGGGCTTTATGGCAATTAATGGATTATTTAAATAATAATCCTAACGAACTTTTATCCAGAGGTAAAAAGATGATAATTGTTCCAGAAGTGAATGTTGACGGAGCGGCTTACAACAAATCTAAAGTTCCAGAATATGGCAATCAAGATAATTCTTTTGGCAGAAACAATGCTAGAGGAGTTAATCTAAATCGTAATTTTCCTGCTCACTGGAAAAGCTGTAATCATTGTGGTTCTGGGCCAGCTTCGGAAAATGAAACTCAGGCTATTGTTCGGTTAACTGAAACTCAAAAACCAACTCACTTGATTAGTTACCATGCTCAGTGGCCACCAAATGGAATGATATTCATGGGCAACACTAAGAATCCTGAAACAGTTAACTTTGCTAATTGGGTAGCTCAAAGAACAGGATACCCTGTAGGAATTTACTCTGGTCCAGAAACAGGTCAACCAACTGGAGGAACTGTAGGCGGAGATCAGACAGTTTGGTCAGAAACAGTTGGAGTAAGGTCATTAATAATTGAAGCTACTTGGAGAGCCAATACAGATTGGGATCGTAATTTTCCTATGTATAAAGCTTTAATTAGAGACCTTTAGATTTTATACTATACTCAATTTACTTTCAAAATTTACATTTTTAAATCTTCAAAAGCTACAAAATACCTTTAAAATCAAATTAAACTTAGTTTTGATGTTAAATTTAGTTATGAAATGAATATAATTCGTCATAAAATAAACACTACAGGAACCATTTAAATTTTTTTGTTAGTTTAAAATAAAAACTAAGAAATTGTTTGTAGTTGATTTTGAATAAAAAAATCTAAAATATTAGATTAAAAGTAGTTTTAAACTACAATTTTTGAAACAATTAAAACCAAAAAATCTTTGTTTTAAAGGACAAGTAATCAAACAGGTTCTATAATAATTCACGGGGCTAAGCCAGTGGAATCAAGCTTAATCTTCTTTATAATCAATATTTTTTTGGTCATAGGTTTTTGGATTTCTAAAATTTTATAATTTAATTTTTAACTTGTATATTTTCCATACCCTAACCAAAGATTAATACTCACAAAGATTTAAATGACTACACCTTTTCATATAGTTTCTGGTTTGACGGTTTTTGGTCGTAAGCATAAACCTGAAAATAACTTTTGGATTTTAGCTGGTAGCTTAGCTCCAGATTTCGTAGTTTTAATTTTTACAGCTTGGGTTTTGTTTATGGGCATTCCTCTAGAGGAGGCTTGGGATACTTATTATTTTTCGGATCAAATGCAGCCATTTTTTAATTTAACTCATTCTTTTATCCTTTGGATATTAGTTTTTTTATTTGCTTATTTATTTAAAAAACTTAAAGTTGTTTATTTTAGTTTAGCTGGAATTTTACATATTACCTTAGATCTTTTAGTTCATCACACTGATGCCTACGCCCACTTTTATCCAATATCTAATTGGAGATTTCGTAGCCCAGTGTCGTACTACGAACCTGGCTATTACGGTAATTGGATATCACTTGTTGATATAATTCTATTTGCAATTTTTAGTATTTTAATTTTTCGTAAATTAAATAGTAAATGGAGTCGCAGAGTTTTAGTTGTTTTATCTAGTATTTATTTGATTCTGAGTTTAGTTTTTTATTTTAATTTTTATATATTTTAATGTTAATGACAGCTAGAGATATTAGCATACAGGGTAAATTAATCTTTAAAAAAGGAAGTCTTGATGATAGACAAAAGCTTCTTTGGAATAAGTCTTATCTAAATCCAGTGCTAGATATATGGTATGAGAATCAGCAAAAAGGTAATTGCCAGCTTTTTCTTGTTGAGTTTAACAATTTCCCTATAGCTGAAATTTGGATGCTTTTTAGGCCTGATCAGAACTTAGTTGAGCTAGCTAGATTTAATGTTTTTACCGCTTTAAGAAACTATGGAATTGGTACTTGGTTAATTGGAGAGTGCGAAGAGTATGCAAAGAGGGAGGGTTTTGAGTTAATTAAGCTAGGAGTAGAAATACAAAATATTAGAGCAATAAAGCTTTATGAAAAATTAGGATACAAAAAAATAGATCAAAAAAAAGACAGCTGGCAAGAAGTTGATCCAAAGACTGGCAAGACTTATTGGTATAATACCGAAGCCTATATTATGGGAAAGAGATTAAGCAGCTAATAACTTTCAAGTTTCAAGTTTCAAGTTTCAAGTTTCAAGTTTCAAGTTTCAAGTTTCAAAAAACTAGGGATTTTTATCTAATCATCAAAATGTCAATTTCTTCTTCACTAAATTTTTTTCTTTTGGCTGGATAAGTTGATAACTCTTTAATTCTATTAGCTATTTCAGGTGTTATTCTTCTAGTACTGACCAGTTGGTCTAAGTTTTCCAATAAATTCTCAAAATATCTTTTTCCTATTTGCGATAAACCAACCCTTTGCAAATTAAAAAATCTCTCTGAGCCTTTCCAATCTGACCTACTATTAGAGTATAAGATTGTAATTAAAATGTAGAAAAAAATTGCTCTGAAGCTAAAACCAAGGAAACCGCCACCTACAAGAATATTAAACCAGAATTGCCTCCAAAATAAAGTTTCTAAATATTCAGGACTATTAGCTACAGCATCTATCGTGCCTTCAATTGTATTTCTGAATCTATCAAAAAGATTACCTGATTCTGTGTCTTGGATTTGCTGGGTAGGTAAAGGTAAGTAGCGATCCAAGATTTGTTGGCTAAAAGTATCTTGAACTGCTTGAGTCATAATGAAATAACTAATTACTACGGCAATTAGAATAGAAATTATTAATCTGACAGTTTGGATTATTGGATATTTAATTTCTATAGCTGGTAAAGGTACACCAGGAATAAATAGCCTAAAGGCATCGTCTGAAATTTTCTTTTCGATAGTTTCTGAACTTATCTTTCCAAAAGGTGTAAATTGTAGAATTCCTCCACCAAATTTGGTTTTTAGGGGCATATCTAAAAAAATATATTTGTTTATATAAAACAAAACAAAACAAAAAACTTTTTTTGTCTATTAGTTTTTTATACCGAAAACTTTTTTGGATTTACTCAAGTTTTTATTTTATGAAATACTTCAAAAACAAAACAAATTTTGACTTTTCTAAAAATCTTAATTTTTCATTTTGATTAGGTTTAATTAGCACTAAGCAAATATAAAAAAATCTAACAAGCCTTATATTTTAAATAACTTACAATAAATTTTGTATTTTATCTTTGACAATTTTTAATAAAAAAAATTTAAAAAACAATATGTCTAAAAAAGAACCCTACATTCCAGATAGTAAAGTCCTAAAAGATAACGAGCCAATTAAAAAAATTATTATTGGATCTATAGTTTTTGTAGGCGTGGCATTAATTGCAATTGCAGTTTTTTATTTTACTAGTCAAAACAATAAAAATGATATGGTTACAAAATTAAACAACGGACTAATTATTGAAAATTTACAAGAAGGAACAGGTCAAGAACTTAAAGATGGAGATACCGCTACTTTTCATTATACTGGCACTCTCGAAGATGGAACAAAATTTGATAGCTCCCTTGATAGAGGCGAGCCGTTTACAATCCCGATTGGACAGGGGTTTGTTATTCAAGGATGGGAAGAAGGGCTTCCTGGCATGAAGGTTGGAGGTAGAAGAAAATTAACTATTCCTCCAGAATTAGGTTATGGTGAAACAGGTGCTGGAAATGTAATTCCTCCTAATGCAACTTTGATCTTCGAGGTAGAATTATTAGAAGTATCTGAGGATGAAAGTTTTGGGCAATAGACCTCTTAGATAAAAAATTGAGATTTGTAAGAATACATTTGAAATTTTTTACTAGTTTAAAAGTAAAAATTATGAAATTGTTTGTAGTTGATTTTGAATAAAAAAGTCTAAAATATTAGGTTAAGAGCAATTCTAAACTACAATTTTTGAAAAACTAAAACCTAAAAATCTTTGTTTTAAAGGACAAGTAAGCAAATAGGTTCTATAGATTAACGACACACAACTAATCTGTAATAGTTAAAATTATGTAAAGAACAAAGCATAGTCAATTTATATACGACTTAACATTTTGGATATTCTAAATTTTTTTAAAAGAAACTTAATAGCTAATAACTTATCTAAGTTGAATATAGAATTGCTATATATCATAGAGAAATAGCTTACAAAATATTATTATTTGATTTTGAGGATAAAGAACTACTGCATGCTATATTATTGACAATTGCCTGAACTCTAGTTAATTTTTGATTTATGATTAAGGTTTATGGTATTAAAAATTGCTCAACTGTAAAAAAAGCTTTAAGTTGGTTAGAAAATAAAGATCTAATTTATGAATTTCACGATTACAAAAAACTAGGAGCTAATCAAAATAATTTACAAAAATGGTGTAATAAATGGGGCTGGGAAGTAGTCCTAAACAAAAAAGGTATGATGTGGAAAAAAACAGATGAAAAAACTAAAAATCAAGTAATTGATCAAAAATCTGCTATTAATTTTATGCTACAAGTGCCGAACGGAATCAAAAGACCAGTTATAGAAATAAATAATGAGCCAAAATTGATTGGGTTCGAAATCTCTAATTATGAAGAAATTTGCCTTTAATAAATAAAATAGTATTTAGAAACTTTGAAATAAAGGGTGTTTTTTACTTATATAACTGTTTTATAATCAAATTAGATAGTAGAACTAAACTTAATTGAATTTTGAAGTTATCTTATAACTTTTTAAGATTTAAAAATGTAAATTTTTAAAGTAAGCTTGAGTATACCTTTTGACGAAATTTGTTAATTATAGCTAAGCGTGTACTAGATTCTATTTAAACCTAATTATTATTTAGCCGGCATATAAACTAGAAATAATTCAAATTTATAAAATTATTCTGGATCAACTTGCTAAAAATTAAAATCAAATTTTAAATTGTTTTTATATTTGTAATAAAAATATTTGATAAAAATATCTACATGTCAGTCTATCCAAAAGGTATAGCTACAAACCTAACAAAGACTAGTTTTAGCAAAGAAAAAATTAAAAAATTAAAAAATACACTACCTAAAAATCTAATAATTAGGGTTTATGGACTAGCTGGAGTAGGCAAAGGTACGCTTTCACAGATGCTTTCAGAAACCTTAGACATTCCAAATTTAGAGTCTAGCTTAATTCTTAGATGTGCTACTTATATTTACGAAAAATTGCAATTAGATCTAACAAATCTAAACACAGACAAAGTCTTTAACGAAATGGATATTTATGTTGTGGATGGAAAGTTAAAATTTGGCTTAGACGGAGAAGAAATAAAAAAAGACAAACTAAAAAACCCTTTTATTGATGCTCATGTTACTAAATATAGTACTGATTTGTACGTTAGGCAAAAGTTCGACGAAGCCTTAGATGATCTTGTGCAAAGAGTTTTGGATTCTGCTTGTGTGGCTGATGGTAGAGGATCGCATGAACCTTATCTCGTTAATGCTGAGAATCATGGTTTTAGAGTTATTAGAATTCTTGTTGATACTGATCGTAAAATCAAAGCTGAAAGATATTATGATAATTACCTAAAAAACAAAAAAAAAGAGGATCCAAACTATCAAGATACCAATCAAGAAAAAAAACAAATTTTGGAAGAGTTTAAAGAAACTATAATTGCTCGAGACGAAAAAGACATTAAAAATATTAAAGAAAAAGGAATTGGTTTAATCTCAAAAGATTCTGGGTTTATCGATAGCTCTTATATGACTCCACAGGAAGTCCTAGAAACGGCTTTAAATTTTATTGAACAACAGATTAATTTTATTTTAAAATAAGTTTAGACTACAACTTTCTATGGTAAAAATAAAAAACAGCAATTTACCAAAACAACATTTGTTTTATAATTCGAAGTAATAAATTTTAAAGTTATAAACAAAGGTCAATTAATCCAAAAATACCTTTTAAAAAAGATTACATTTCCTTTTTATTATTAACTGATATGCTTTATTCTAACCAAAATCTAAAAGAAAAATTTCAAGAATATCTAACAAACAAAATTACTACAAATGGTTATAGGTTAGAGCTTAATATTATCTTGATTGGTAATGACCTAGCTTCAACTAAATATATCCAACTAAAAAAGAAAATTGGAGAAAGAATTGGAATCAAAGTTAATTTGTATGAATTTGAAAACGGAATAGAAGTTGAGCAAATCAAACAAATTATTAATCGTTCACAGTTGATGCAACAAGGATTAATTTTTCAATTACCAGTTCCAGATAAGTACCAAGATCTAGTTAAACAAACTCCACTTTTTAGTGACGTAGACCTACTTAGCAATCGATGTAGCGAACTTTGGAATCTTGGATTTTTACCACCAACTATTGGAGCCATTGATCTAATTATCAAAGATATATTAGCTGTCCAAAGACCTCAAATTTTGGAAAAAATAGAGTTTCCAGAAGGCCTAGATTTTGATAAAAATTTCAACAAAACTTTAGATTATCAATTAGATTATTTAGGCCAAAAAGTATCTATAATAGGGCAGGGAACTTTGGTTGGTTTTCCAGCTAATAATTATTTTTTATATCGACAAGCAACAGTTTTTAGTCTTAACAAAGCTACTCCAGAAATCAAACAAATTACCAAAAATTCAAGTTTAGTTATTTGTGGGGCTGGGTCGGCAGATTTAGTAGATAAAAGCTGGTTAAATCCAGAAACAGTAGTAATTGATGCTGGAACTTCGGAAGCAGCTGGAGAGTTGGTAGGAGATGTCAGATCAGAAAGCCTATTTGCGACTAACTTACTCTGTCCAAGCCCTGGCGGGGTAGGGGCAATTACGGTCTTGTATTTGTTTTATAATCTATTGAAGTTGCATGAGTTAGAATAGGTCAGATTTCCCTAATACAAAGCTCTAAGCTTTTACTCAATAACTTTTTGTTCCATATACCCTTTCCGGTAATTACTCGCTAAGAATTTAACTTAAACAAAAGGATTTATTTCCTTATAAAGACCTAAATTTAGGATAATAATAAACGGATTGGATATAACGATTTACAAAACTTTAATCTAATAAAATAGGTATTAAGTAATAGTAAAAATAAGTTTTGAGACATGATTAACGCAAACTAATTTTAGTTTCTCTTAAAGTCTAAATTTTTAATTTTACAAGACTTCCGCAAGAATTGAATTTTACTACTAAATGTAGCTTTAGTTAAGTATTTAAATACAAAATATAGTGGTGTCTGCGGAAGCTTTGTTTAGCTACATTTATCAAATCTAAAGATAATAAGTTAGTTTATACTAAACTGTTTAATTGTTCAGTTGTTCAGTGAGTTTTTTTGGATGCTTTTTTATTTAATTAAACCAAAATCTTTAGTTAAATCATAATATTAGTCAGCATTTAAGTTTACATTCAACTTAGATAAAGTTATTATTTTAGATATTAAGTTTGTTTTAAAGAAGTTTAAAACCTCAAAATGTTTAACTACAATAGGGTTTAATTTAAAAAATAATAAAACTAAGCTCTAGTAAAATGAATAAAACGGTTTTACTAGATTGATTAAAATGTCAAATTTGTTTAGGGATTAGCTATAACTGTTTCTACATCATTCCTCCCATTCCTCCCATGCCAGCCATGGCGGCAGCTGCATCAGATCCGTCGTCTTTTTTTGGTTCGTCAGCTATTACAACTTCGGTAGTGATTACAGATCCAGCAATAGAAGATGAGTTAGATATAGCTTGTTTAACAACTAAAGCTGGGTCGATGATACCAGCTTCTACCATGTCTTGAACAGATTTCATATCCTTAAAATCATAACCAGAGTTAGGTTTATTTTCGATTTCGTTAGCTAAAATAGAAATATCATAAATACCAGAGTTCCGAGCAATAGTTCTAAAAGGAGATTGTAAAGCTTTTTTTACTATACTAACTCCTACTTTTTCATTTTCGTCATCAGTTGAGTTAATTAATTTATCTAATTCTTTAGCAGCTCTTAATAAAGTACTAGCCCCACCAGCAACAACACCTTCAGCTACAGCAGCTTTGGTAGCATTTAGAGCATCTTCGACTTGGTATTTAAGCTCTTTCATTTCAACTTCAGTAGCCGCTCCTACCTTGATCACGCCAACACCACCAGCTAGCTTAGCTAGTCTTTCTTGTAATTTTTCTTTGTCGTAATCACTAGTAGATTCTTCGATAGCTTTACGAATTTCGGTGATTCTAGATTCGATATTTTTTTGTTCTCCTTTACCACCGACAATTGTAGTATTATCCTTGTCACTGACTACTTTGTCAGCCATGCCTAGGTCGTCGATAGTAACTGATTTTAGCTGCATACCAAGATCAGATGAGATGTAAGTAGCTCCTGTTAAAGTAGCAATATCTTGAAGCATAGCTTTTCGTCTGTCTCCAAAGGCTGGAGCTTGGACAGCAAAGATGTTAAATACACCTTTCACCTTATTAATAACAAAGTTAGCCAAAGCCTCACCTTCGATATCATCGGCAATAACGACTAATTCTTTACGACCTTGATTAGCTAAAGCTTCTAAAACTGGAAGTAATTCTTGGATAGAGGTTACCTTTTGGTCAGTTACTAGAATAAATGGCTTATCGGCTACAGCTTCCATCTTGTTAGTGTCAGTTACAAAGTATGGAGATTTATATCCTTTATCAAATTGCATTCCTTGAACAACTTCTTTTTCGATATTATTAGAGTCTCCGTTTTGGACTGTGACTACCCCATCTTTACCCACCTCGTGCAAGATCTCAGCAATCATCTCACCAATCTCTCGATTACGACACGAGATAGTAGCCACATCAGCCATTTCTTCTTTAGTGTTGATATCTTTTTTGATTTTAGAAATATAATCCAAAGTAAAATCTTTAGCTTTATTTAAGCCAATTCGGACTTTGACAGGGTCACTTCCAGCTTCAACTACCCGAATCCCTTCATTGATAATTGACCCAGATAAGATAGTAGTAAGACTAGTTCCATCTCCAGCTTCATCGTTAGTTTTGTTGGCCGCTTGTTGGATTAAGCTAACACCCATCTGCTCAAAACCTTCTAACTCGATAGCTTTGGCAATGGTTACTCCGTCGTTAGAAATATCAGGGGCACCGTAAGATTTGGCAATTACGGTAGTTCTACCTTTAGGGCCATAACTGGAAGAAACTGCTTGAACTACAGCATTAACCCCATCTTGCACAGCTTTACGTGCATCGGATCCGAATTTTATCATTTTTTTAGACATATTATTTTATGAATTTGAATTAAATTTTTTTAAATTAAAAGATTAAAAAGAAAGTAAATTTTTAGTTTTTTTAGTTAAACTTAAGTAGTTTGCAAGTTATAGTTTTGATTATCTAATATTGTTTTGGTACAAATAAAACATTTTTAACAGCTAGTTTATATTACCAAGTTAAGTTTTTAGATTCTAAAAATATTATTTTTGTGATAAGATAGCATAAATATTTATTTTTCTGCTTTTAGACTAACTGCTACTAATAATATAAAAATACAAAAACTCTTATTTTAGATATATTTTGATTTAGGTATGATAGTTTTTAAAAATATAAGTAAAGGATTTGCATCTTTTGAGTTATTAGTAGATTATATAAAATCTAATTTAGAAACCTTATAGACTGCAAATTTAATTTTAAAATAGGCTTTATTAGTTACTAGATATAAAATGTCTAAGTCATACTTAGGTCAGCTAAAATTTGCTTTTATACTCAAATGCTAACTAAATTATGATTTAACTGAAGATTTTAGTTTGGTTAAATAAAGAAAACACAGTCAGAAAAATTCACTGAGTAGTTAACAGTTTAGTATAAACATACTTTTATTTATACAAAATTACAACTAAAGTTAATTTTTTAGAAGCCTTTATTTGTAAATAAATTTGCAAAATTTTAAGTAAACTTTCTACCTTAAAATAAATTTTTTTTGATAAATTCTCTTCAAAGTTGAATTAATAATATTTTGAAGTGATTAGTAAAATCTATCAAACTTATAAATTTATAAATTAAGTTTTTAAGGATATAGTTTTTTTGCTAATTAACCTACTTTATTATTCAAAAAAAGACTTAGAATTTTTATGTAAGAGCATAGCAAGAATGGTTAAGACAAGAGCTCTTAAAGCTTAAAAAGAGACGTTTTTATATTCAAGACAAAACAAATTTTAAAACTTATTTTTTGTTTATGACGTAAACTTACAAACTACAAAGCCCACAGTAAGAAAGTCTAAAAATTATCCTACTATAGCCATTACGTCATTGGCTTTGAGGATTTTGTAGACTGTTTCTGGATCAGCTTCGTCTTTAATTTCTTCTCCAGAATATTTACCAAACAAAACTTTATCTCCTATCGAGATTCCAAGTTTGGTAACGTTAATTTCGGTGTCAATATTTGCACCTGGACCAATACTTATCACTTCTCCTATAGACTGTTCATTTTCTTCCTTAGTTGATAAGATGATTCCAGAAGCTGAAGTTTTCTTTTGTTTGACTAGTTTAACTACTAGCCGGTTTCCAATTGGTTTGATCAGCATATGTTTTTATAAAATAAAACTTAAAAATGCAAAAATATACAAAAATTTGTATAAAATTTACACCTAATTAGCCTTTAATTTAAGGTAAAATAACTTAACCTAAAGACTAAAAGTGTTAGCAAATAATAAAAAACTTTGCTAAGTTTGTCAAATAACTCTAAAGGTTGCTAAATCAAGTAGGTATATACCCTTTGGGCTAATCGTTACGGTAATTACTCGTTAAAATTTTTTTAAATAAAAGATTTATTTCCTTATGAAGAGCTAAATTTAGGATAATGTAGTAAACGGATTAGATATAAGTAAATTTATTATCAACCAAATTATAGATTTTTATTTGTTTTTAAAAAATTAATTTTTACTAAAATCAAGCATAAATATAAATTACTATAATAGTTTTATTACTTAATTTTATATACTTTACATTTTTAGAATTTTTGTTTTAAATTAAGATTATCTCTGTCTTTTTAAATAATTTATTTTTTAATAAACCACTATGGCAGTGTAATTTATTTACTATGGCCAATCCAATTTACAGAGTTTCCCATAGATACTAATTAACCTGCTTTAGAAGCTAAAAATAGTTAATTTTTTTTATTAAATACAAATAAAAGCAATAGTTTTTTGTATAACTTTGGTACTTTTTCTGGTATACTCCTTTCGGCTAATAGTTACGGCTAATTGTCGTTAAGATTATCTTGAATAAAAGAATTTATTTGTTTATAAATAGCTTAATTTAGGTCATAGCAATTACCACTAACTTAGCAAATATAGTTACAAGAATAAACAAAAAATAGTAGTTTAATTCTAATTTCATTTAATAAAACTATACTCAATTCACTTTCAAAATTTACATTTTTTAATTTTAATAAGCCATAAAATACTTTCAAAACTCAATTAAGTTTTGCCTTACTGCTAAATTCAACTATTAAATAGGTATAAAAAGATTAATTTGTATTATATTACACGACTTCTTAAATTTCTAATCAAGTAAAATTGCTATGTATCAATTAATTCCTTTATCCTCACCTGTCACTAAAGCTATTGAGATACCAGGTTGTTTAAGTTATACTACGCGTAGTTTAATCCTAGCTAGCCTAACCAAAAATAAAGTTAAAATCAAAAAACCGCTCAAAAGTGAAGATGTCTATTCTATGATTAATTGTCTCAAAGAAGTTGGGATTAAGATTGAAGAAGGAGAGGACCTTTTTGTAGTTGAAAATTCTTTAAAGCAAGTTGATTATTCAGAGATTAAATTTAAATTTACTGAGTTTGGTAAGGTTAATTTTGTTTGTAATGCTGGTTTATCTGGTCGTACGGCTCGTTCGATCTTACCTTTTTTATGTTTAGTTCCAGGTATCAAAATCTTAACAGCTGATCCTAGATTTTTTAAGCGTCCAATAGGAGAGCAAGTCGAAGGTCTTAGACAACTTGGAGCTAAAATTGAATACCTAGGTGAAGAAAATAAATTACCACTTAAGATTTATGAAAACCAAATTAATAAAAATTACGCTAAAATGAAAGGTAATGTTAGCAGTCAATTTTTTGCTGGGATTATGATGATTGCTCCAATGATTGGAGGAGTCCAACTTGATGTCGAAGGCCAACAAGTCTCTAAGTCCTATATTGATATTACAATTGATATTATGAGTACTTTTGGAGTTAATGTCCAAAATCAAAATTACCAAAAATATATAATCAAACCTAATTCAACTTATTTTTTAGAAGAGTATCAAGTAGAAGGTGATTATTCTTCAGCTATTTATTTTGCAGCTATAGCGGCTTTAACTAAATCTGAAGTTTTCTTAAGTAATCTTTATCCTGAATCAGTTCAAGGCGATAAAGAGGTTTTGAATATTATTGCCCAAATGGGAGCTAGTGTTGAGTTTGGCAATGACTATGTAAAAGTCAAAGGTAGACACTTAGAACCAGTTACTGTAAATATGGAAAATTCGATTGACCAACCGCCAGCTATTTCTGTGTTAGCTGCCTTTGCAGATGGAGTAAGTTGCTTAGATGGCATTGAAATCCTTAAATACAAAGAATCTAACCGTTTAGAGGCGATTATGAATGAGCTACAAAAAATGAAAATTGAAACCAAAACTAATGGCCAAAGCTTAAAAATATTTGGAGGAAACCCTCAATCAGCCAAAATCGAAGCCTATAACGACCATCGTATTGCTATGGCTTTTAGCATTGCTGGTAGTAGTTTGGATGGGATGAAAATCAAAAACCCTGAAGTAGTAGGCAAAAGTTTTCCTGAGTTTTGGGATAAGATCAAAGAACTTGGAATTGAGGTTAAAGAAGTTTAAAATTTACACTCAGTACAAATAATTTTCAATTTTTTATAAATCAAAATTTTGGCTTTAACTCAAATTAATTAATACTAACACTAATACTAATATTTTAAAACTCAAAAAACCTTAAATTTAACTGATTCGAGTACAAATAGATTTAATCAAAATTGACAAAACTTATAAAAACTAAAGATTTATTAAAGTCAGTTTAATTAAATATGAAATAAAATAAATCGTTTTTTGGATTTCAACTAATTAGACTTTTATTGCAAAATTTGTATTTATGTATATTGAGTTTCTTGTATCACATGTTTCAAACATTCTCATAACCTTCTTCAAAGAAGGATTAGTCCTGTCTCATAACTCAGATTTACAAAACTTTAATTCCCTAAAATAGATATTAATCAATAGTAAAAATAGAATTGTTACTAAGTCATGTAAAAAGTCTTATTTATATATTTGAAATATTAAACTTATTTTTACCTTATTTTAAACTAAAAAGTGTTAAATTTGTACAAATAATAACTTTGTTTTATTTAACAAAAAAAATAAATATTTTTAAAAGGTTTTGAGATATGACTATTCAAATTAAAAAAATCTAAACTAGGTTTTTACTTGATTAAAATAATTTTGTTTAAAAAAAATTCAAAAAGTATTAATTTTAATTAATCCGAGTATAAATCAAAACTTTTACTTATTTTAGGATAAACTAAGAACAAATTTATATTTTTTATTTTAATAATAATGACTAATATCGATAAATTTTTTAAGTCTTATGACGTTCGAGGTACCACTCCAGAAATTACTGAAGAGCTTTTTTATTGGATTGGTTTTGGGGTTGTTTCTGAAGTTCTTAGACCAGAAAAATTACCCCTAGAAATAAACCTTTGTCACGATACTAGATTGAGCAGTCCAAGTTTTTTTAAAGCTTTTTTTAATGGTTTTTTTGATGCTGGAGGCAAGGTAATTCCACTTGGCTTAGCTACTAGCGATTTTCTTTATGCTGCTTGCCAAGTAAATGGTAAACCTGGAGCCATGATTACAGCTAGTCACAACCCTAAGGACGACAATGGGGTAAAAATTGTTAAGTCAGGTTCAACTATGCTTGGCTTAGATGAAGGCCTAGATCGGGTTAGAGACTTTGTAAAAACCAAAATCGAAAGTCCAATAATTAAGGGTAGTTGGCTTAACCCAGGAATTGATCTAGTTAATAAAGAAATAGTCTGGGAGTATTTTGAAGCTAAAATTCGTGATCTTGGAAAAATTTCAGAAGTCAATCAGACTTTACAGACTCAAAATAAAAAAATAAAAATTGCTGTAGATGCTGGTAATGCCATGGGAGGCTGGATCATGGATAAAATTAAAGATTTTTATCCAAATATCGAGTTTGCTAAGCTTTACTGGGATTTAGATGGTAACTATCCTAACCACCCGGCTAATCCTCAAGAATTTGAAAACCTTAAAGATCTGCAAAAAACTATTTTAGAAAATCAAGAAGTAAATTTTGGTTTTGCTTTTGATGGGGATGCTGATAGGGTATTTTTTGTAGACGAAAATGCAGAAGTAGTACAAGGTGATTTTTTAGTCGCTTTTTTTGCTCAAAGCCTTTTGCAAGAATACTACATAAACCCAAATCCTAATTTTAATCCAGCTGTAGTTTATATTCAACCTGGTAGTCGTTGCGTTCCAGAGATCATTGCCGAAAATGATGGAATTGCTATTCCAGCCAAACAAGGTCATACTCATATAAAAAGTTCAATGCAAAATTTTAAAGCTCTTTATGGCGGTGAGTTTAGTGGCCATCATTATTTTGCTGATTTTGGATTTATGGACTCAGGCATTTTAGCCGCAGTTCTAATGATCAAAATTACTGTTCTATCAGGAGAGTCAATTTCTGAAATATTTGCTAAACTTAATCAGACTTATTTTATCTCTGATTTAGTTAGTTTTCGTTTTCCTGAAGGTTCTGATTTTAATAGTTTTAAAGAAAAATGCTATGCTAATTTCACTGATGCTGTAATCTCAGAGTTTGATGGGATTGCAGTTTACTATCCAGATTGGAAATTTAGTATGAGGCCTAGTGGTACCGAACCAGTAGTTCGTCTGATTCTAGAAACTAGAGGTCAGAACAAAGTAGAAGAAAAAATGAGCCAAGTAAGGCAAATCTTGGAAGTTTAAGTTTTTGAAAATTTGTTTTTAACTAAGCTTATAACTAATATCATATTTAACTTTTATTTTTTATAACTAAAACCTTAGAGTTACTATTAATTTGTGATTATTTAGTAAGCTTTAATTTTATTACTCAAAAAAATAACTATTTTTTGTTTATTTTAAGTTTAAAAGCACTAAATTTTCGGAGACTTTCCACTTTTATTTTATCTAAAAAATAAAGCCTTTTAATTATAACTAAATTAGGTTTTATTTATAAAATGAATTGGTTTGAGTGTAATAGACTAGTTACTTATTTTATCCAAGTATAAGCTGGCTTAGTATAAAATTAATCCATACTAAAATTAGACAAATGTTTTAGCTTTATAAGTTATAGCAAAGATAAAAATATCTCGATCTCGGCTAAGCCTGGCATAGCTTGATTAATAAACTTACTACAATGCTCTCAATTAAAAATTTAAGTTTAGAAATAAATTCCAAAAAAATTCTGAATTCAATTTCGATTGATCTAAAAAAAGGTGAAAAAATATGTATTCTAGGGCCAAACGGGTCAGGTAAGTCAAGTTTGGCTCAGGTGATTGCTGGAAATTTTGACTGTCATAACTTAAATGGAAAAATTATATATAATTCACAAGATTTACTAAAACTAACTCCTGATGAAAGATCTGTAGAAGGAATTTTTGTTAGTTATCAGATGCCGATCGAGATTCCTGGTTTGCTTATGGCTACTTTTCTAAAAACAATTGTAGCTAATAAATATCAAAGAAAAAGCTTAGCCGGACCAACTACTAAACAAATTCTAGATACAATTAAATTAAATTGTGATAAGTTAAATTTAGATAATAATTTTTATAAACAAAACCTAAATGAAAACTTTTCTGGAGGAGAGCGTAAAAAAAGTGAAGTTTTACAAATGCTAATGCTAGAGCCAACTTTAGTGGTTTTAGACGAGATAGATTCTGGCTTGGACGCCGATACAATCAAAATTATCAGCCAAGTTTTAAGAGATTATTTTAAAAATTCTGAGAGGTCCTTGATCCTTATAACTCATAATTTGCAATTTGCTAAAGACTTAGGTATTAAAATTTTTTATGTACTTAAGGATTCAAAATTAGTAACTTCTGGGAACTTAGAAATAATTGAAAAAATAAAAACTAAAGGTTATTCTAATTTCTAATGATCTTTATCAATCAAAAAAAACTTAGCCCAAAGAAGGAAAAAATTTTTTTTAAAAAAAGTAATTTAGAAATTGATTCTGAATTTTTTGGATTTTTCGACCAACCAGTCGAATTTAAAAAAATAGTTATACTAAAAAATGCTCAAGCTGAAATTTGTTTTCAGAATTCTCTTACCCAAGTACAAACTGATTTTTATTTAAAAACTAATACAAAACTTAAATTAGTAATTTTTTTAACTCAGGATTGGAATTCTCAACTTAATTTCCATCTTCAGGGAAAAAATTCTCAATTAGAAATTTTTATTTTAGCGAGTCTTATTAAACGACAAAATTTAAACTTTGACATATCAGTTTTTCATGAATCTAGCTTTAGCACTAGCAACCAATTAATAAAAGTCATTGCTAGAGATAAATCTCAATTTATTTCAAAAAATCAAGTTTTAGTTAATCAAAATTTACAAAATATAAAATCTAACCAGACTCTAAAAAGCTTACTTATTGACACTGGATCAAGGGTAGAATTAAAACCTGAATTAAAAATTAATTCTAAAGATGTAGAATGTCTTCATGGAGCTACCTCTGGACATTTAAATCAACAAGAAATAAAGTTTTTAAACTCTAGAGGACTAGCTTATAAGTTAGTTGAGGAAATTTTAATTCAAAATTTTAGTAAAGAAATTTATAACCAAGTACCTACAATTTGTAAAGGTTATTTGGGCTTTAAACCTATATTTTTCTATTAATTAATAAAAGTTTTTTTGAGATATATATTTTCTAAATAAAATCTTGCTATAACCATAACTTGACAAAAAAGAACTATTTAATTTTGAAGTACTTATTATGCAAAAATTTACCTATTTTAATTCACAAGTTATTCCTCTACCAATTAAAGATATTGATACAGATATGATAATTCCTGCTCAATATCTAACCAGAACTGACAGCAATGGCTTTGGAGAATTCCTATTTCAAAGACTCAGAGAAGATGATCCTAGCTTCCCTCTAAACCTAAATCAGTACAAAGAAGCAAAGATAATTGCAGCTAGGGATAATTTTGGTTGTGGCTCTTCTCGTGAACACGCTGTCTGGGCACTAAAAGACTGGGGTATTAGAGTAGTTATTGCCCCTAGTTTTGCTGATATTTTTAGTAGTAATTCGGGTAAAAATGGTTTAGTTTTGGTTAAATTACCAGTAAATATAGTAGAAAAAATAATCATCGAGTCCACAAAATCAGACTACAAACTCGAAGTAAATTTAGAAAGACAAGAAGTTATTTTACCTAATAATTCAGTTCATAAATTTTCTTTTGATCCTTTTAGGAAGGAATGTATAATTAATGGCTTTGACGATTTGCAATATATTTTAGCTACTGATAAGGAAATAACAGATTGGAATAAAAATAGAAATCAAAATATTTTTTATAAAACTACAAATTTTAATTATAACCAGAGATAAACAAAAATTAATCTCATACTTAATTTATATGTCAGTTCTAAATATATCACTTCTAAATTTAACTCTCTATAAAAAGCAATTTGCTTACTTAAAAAAAATATTTATTAGAGTTACAAAGCTAATAATCACAACTTCTTTAAGGTCAAATTTACTCTGTGCCACACAAAAAATAAGCTTTATTTTAGTAGTTATTGTTTTTTTTAGTTCTAGCTGGGGGCTACAAGTCTTTGGAAATGGACAGCAAGAAGTAATCTTGAAAGGTGATGGCTTAGAGAATATTTATATTAGCGAAGTTAATTTTGCTGGAGGTATTCATGACGGTTACGAATGTCGCAAGGATCAAAATATAACGAAGCCTAATCAGTGTAGCTTTGATAAGTGGATAGAAATATATAACCCCAATCCAATAAGTGTAGACCTAAGTGAATATTCTATATATACTGATAACTACCAAGCTGGAGTTAATATCAAAACTACAGGTTATGAATCTGAAGTTGTCGATCTTAGCGGTGTTAACATTTCTTCCAAGTCTTATCTTGTGATTTATGATTCTAGATCTAGTCTACAGAGTAACTTAGAGGGCGGAAATAGCAATCAAATTGCTAGATCTAACGTTTACAAAATTAGTTCTAAAAACTCTAATAACTCTAATCTAATGGAAAATATTGATTTTTATTTAGCTAAAGATCCAGCTGATAGCCCATTATTAGAATTTCATCTCGAGCCTACAGAAATCGATTCAGATAAAATTAGAACTGTAGAATATTGTAGTCAGTCAAGTTTGCCTAGCTTTAGTAATAGTTTATTTAAAGAATACGATAATGGTACAAATATTCAGAGTCTATATGCTACTCCAGGTACAGGATCAGACTGTTCACCTAAGATTGTAATGCCAGCAAACCCCACTCCGCCAAAAAATATAAACCCAACTCCAGCTCCAACTCCAACTCCAGCTCCAACACTACAGCCAGAAAAATTGTTACAACCAGAAATTAAAACAGAATTAGCAACTGACAAAATTTTAAAATCAAAACCGTCAATTATAGAGTTCCCAGAAAAAGAAGTAGTGCCAACTGTTAAGGTTATCAATTCTGTTAAAATCCAGCAAACTATCTTAAAACCAGAAGTAAAATCAGACCTAACAGAAGAAGTAATAACATCAACAAAATTAGAAACAATTAAAAGCCAAGCCCCTCAACAAATAAAAGAACCAATACTAATAACGGAATCAAGACCAATAAAAATAGCTAAGGCTACCGAAACAATCTCACAAAGTACTTCGACTAAACAATTAATAATTAGTAGTCAATTACAAGACTTAACCAAAAAAAAATTTAATCAAAAAATTCAAACTAGTTTTAGATTTAATCAGTTTGGTTTAGGTTCAGAATTTGGAGCCTTACTTGAGCCAATAACTAAAAACAGTCTAGAAACAAAGCTGGTTAACCATAGTTATTCTGATACTCAGCTGCAATATCTTAATTTTTTCTTAATAATTACCTTAATAGTCATTTGCTTAAGAAAAATCAAAGAAAACTCTAAAAAACTTATACTCAAGTTTAAGTTAAATTCTACATTAGCCTAAGTGTCAAAATCTATTTTTCTTTATAGTTAAATTCACTTTCAAAATTTACATTTTAAAATCCTAAAAAGCCACAAAATAGCTTAAAAATTCAATTAAGTTTAGCTCTAGTACCAAATTTAGTATATGGGTATAATCTTGTCTTAAAGCTTATGCAAGTTGATATGGGGATCAGTATATGTTAATCCCTAAATAAAATTAGACATTTTAATCTAGCAAAATAATCTTACTTGTTTGATTAATTACACCCAACCTTAATTCTATTTATTAATTAATCAAGTCTCGTAATTAGAGAAAATAGTCAATTTATCCTTCAATATAATAAAAATATGTATAAGTCGTATATGGGTTAGCTATAATATTTACAAATTAACCAAAAAGCTATTGAAAAAAAAATAAAAATGTGCTAGACTTAAAAAAATTAAAATCTTAATTAACTCCATGCGAAAATTATTTTTATTAGGTTTTCTTATACTGTTATTACCATTATCAATTTTTGGTTTAATTAGTCCAAATACCCTAGCCCAAGGTCCAGCTCCGGTAACAGAACCTCCAATCCCGACCATAAATAACGAAGAAATTCCTGGCATACCTATACCTCCTCAAGCTAAAAGTAACTCTAGTATATCAACTTCTTCCTCTTCTTGGCAGCTTAGCAACCCTTCGCCCACAGTACCTGTAGTTCCTACAGACTCCCAGAGTGGCAATAATTCTGTAAATTTTAGTGAAGTAAATCCAGGAGATAGCACTCCTAGAAGTGGTGGTGGGCAAATTTTATTTTTGTTAATTATGGCCAGTATCATTGGTTATGGATATTATTTTTATCATAAGAATATAAGAGACAAAAGCCAATTTAAGATAGATGGTCAGAAAATAAAATAAAAATTATCACAAGGGACTTGTACAGAATAATACTTATTTCATTTTTTAATTAAAGTTAAGATTTGCTTAACTTAACCATCAATAGATTGGTTTCTGTGGTTGAATCTCTATTCGCATTAGATTTTTTCCATTAAAAATTAGTTTGTCTGATTAAATCAATTTAAACTAGGAATTTTAGCTAATTTTATTTTAGCTGTTTTTTATTTTATAATTCAAGAAAAGTTTGTTTTATTGCAGGAGGTTTATTCTTTTATTTTTCTAAGAAAATATTCTTTTTTAAAGCTTTTAAACCTAGTTAATTATCTAGCATATCTTCAAAATAATTCCACACCATTATACCTATTTCCGTATCAGCTTACATAGAGTTTTTATATAAATTCACACAAAATTAATTCCTATACTCAATCCGTCTACTACTACCCTAAATTTAGCTCTTCATGAGCAAATAAATCTTTTATTAATCTAAATTCTTAACGAGTAACTACCGTAACGATCAATCCAAAGGGTATAAACAAGCCACTTATTTAGCTGCTAAGAGGTAATTGTGTAAGTTGTAAGTGTTAATAAATTTTATAAATAAAACGAGTTTGAGTATTTTGAGTATATTTTATATTCACTAACCATGTCTCAAAACCTATTTTTACTGTTAATTAATATCCATTTATGGGGTCAAAGTTTTGTAAATTTGACTTATGGGACAAGACTAATGTAGAGTAAATTTTAGTTTTTTTTGGAATTTAATTTTGGTTTAGTTAGGCAAAATAAAAATCAAAAAAGTCTTATTAAATTGGCTTGGGTATAAATAAAAAAATAAAGATTTTTGAAAAATTTTGAGAGAAGACTATCTTGCAGAAGTTGTGTTTACAATTTTAAATTTATAAAATAAAAGTTAATCAGATCCAAAAATAGTTTTTGAGACATGATTAATATAAATTTTAAAAAAACTGAACTCAAGAATTTCCACTTAATCTGGTTTTGGATTTTAGTGAGTATTTATTTTGGTTTAGGTTTTTTTTTAGCTAACAAGGTAGGCGTAGTCGGTGACGAAACAGCTCACCTATCTGCCGCTCACGGGATTAGCCAAGGTTTTGGTCTTAATTACGAACACCCAAGTTTAGTTAAGTTTTTTAATAGCTTGCTTATAAATTTATTTTTTGACGGCTATCCAAGTAGTGATACAGATCAATGGTCTAGATCTTTGGATTTTTTATTGAACTCTAGATACAATAAAGAAAAAATTATTTTTAGTTCTCGTTTGGTTTATCTTTTTTTTAATAGTCAGATATTTATTTGGATATATTATTTTTGCTTTAAAAAGAAGTTTTTAAGTCCATTTTTGAGCCTTATATTTCTCACTATTCTAGTTTTTTCCCCATCTTTTTTTAGTCATAATTATCTTCTTACCTTTGATGTTGCTGCTAGTATCACAGCTCTAGCCTTTATAATTAACTTAGCTTACATAAATAAATATTGGCAAAATTTAAATAATTTAGAGTTTCTTTTTTTTTCATTTTTAACTGGTTTTAGCTTATTTTTCGCAGTTAATACAAAATTTAGTAATCTGATTTTGGTTTTTATTTTTCTAGTTTTTATTTTTTGCAAGTTAATAAATTTAAACGTAAAAAAAATCAACTGGCCTGAACAGCTACTTAAATTAATCTATCTCAGTTCAATTATTTTTTGGTTAAATTTAGTCTTAATCTTTTTACTTTATAGTTACAGTTTTTGGAATATTATTTTTGTAACCAAAAATCCTTGGTTTAATTTTTGGATTCGGATTTTAAGCCCTTTTTACTTTTATTTTAAAGGTGCTTGGCTAACTTTAGGCAGAAGTAACGACCCACATTTTAATTTTTTTGACGGAGAATTTGTGATTTCAAGTTACCAAGAATTTGTTTTTAGAGTTTTTTGGTTCAAAGAGACTCCAGCTTTTTTAATTTCTTTAAGTTTTGGTACTTTTGGGTTAATTTATTTTATTTTAAAGAAAAAATCTTACCTTAATTTGAACCTAAAAAACTTAATCTGGGCTGCCTATCCATTAATTTATTTTTGGCTAGCTAAAAATTCAGAATTTACGATTGGCTATAGACATTTTTATCCAGTTTTGATTTTTATTTATTTTGCAACTGCTTTTGGTTTAACTCAATTATATAAGCTTAAAGTTAGCAACCTTTGGCTTAAATTTACAAAAAAATTTTTAGTTCTAGCTCTAGTTTTATTTCTAGGTTTTTTTCTTTTTCAAGGATATTCTCAAAACCTAACCTACGTCAACGCCTTATGGAAAAAGCCTAAATGGATGCTGGCTAACGATTCAACTATTAATTGGGATCAAGATCTAGCTGGAGCTTTAGTTTACTTTAGACAGCAAAATTTGTTTAACTCACAACAAAATCCAGAAACAGGTCAAGATTGGAACTTAGCTTTGAATATTAGTAATGGTCCAAACACTAGGCTCTACCTAACTGAAATATTTGGTAATGAGTTTCGTCTTCAAAATTTTTCAGAAGCCTTTGTAGATTTAAAAAAAACTAAGCTAAAAGAAACAAAATATGAGTACTTAATAATCGACTCTACACACAGGCAAGTTTTAGAAGCTGAAAAAATTAACAATCAAATAGCCAAACAAAACTTAAATTTACTAGACAGCTCGCAAATAATTTACAAAAAAAATGACGTGGTTTGGATTTATAGATTGTGAGGAGATTTTATAATTAATTCTGTCTAATACATCCTAAATTATTCTTACCTCAAATAATAACAAAGGTCTTGATTGAAGAAATTTTTAATAGGATTTAAATATACCCAAGCTCGCATCAATTTTTATTTTAGACTAAAAATAAGCCTTTAATTAAAAATTAAACTAGGTTTTTATAAAATGAAACAAGACTAATAATTTTTGATAAAACTTAGATTTTTTATATTTATGTATATAACCTGCATTCTTTTGCAATCTTTGGATTCTTTTATTGCTAAAAATCTTAACGACAATCTAAGTTGGGGGTCAAAAGAAGATAAACTCTTTTTTAAAGAAAAAACCAAAAAAATTGGTACCATGATACTAGGTTCTAAAACTTTTGAAAGTATGCCAATAAGAGCCTTTGATCAAAGAGAAGCTTACGTTATGACCTCTAATTCTAGTAGATATCAAAAAGAAAGCCTTCCAAGTAATATTAATTTTTTTAAAGGTTCGCCTAAAGAGTTAATCCAAAAATTAGAAAATATTGGTAAAAAAGAAGCTGTAGTTATCGGTGGTGGTAGTATTTACCAAAGTTTTTTACAAACTGGCCTGGTTAACGAGTTATGGATTACCATAGCTCCTAAATTGTTTGGAGGTGGAATATCTAGTTTTAATCAATTTAAAAACTCAGAAAATATTTATGATATCGACTTGGAACTTTTAGACTTTACAAAACTTAGCAAAAATGAAATAATCTTAAAATATAGAATTTGTTTAACTAACTTATAAAATAAAACTAAGACTAGGTTTTATAAATTCTACAACTACAATTAGTATTGCTTTTTTATTAAAAACAATAGAAAGTAGTAAATTTATGTAAAATTTAACATTTTCGTTGATAAAATAAACAAAAAATAGGTTGTTTTTTTTGAGTAATGAAATAAAACTAATCTTTTTATGAAAAAAATTTGATTTATATATAATTTTACACAGCTAGTTAAAAATGCTTATCTAAATTTTCGAAAAACTAAACTAAATAATATTTATGCAAAATTACACTCATGTTCAAACTTCTATCAATTTCACAATTAGCAAATCAAATGCTTTAAATTGTCTTCAAGATACTTTTAATAATACAACTAGTTATTTTAATTTATGCAAGTGTAGGGACTGGTTTAGCTATAAAAGAAAATTTGAAGTAACTCTATTTAACTAAATTATCTTAAACACATCAAGTAATCCTATCAAAAACCTAATTATAAATCTCCTATGTCCTCTACGCTTTTAAACTTTTTAGCTCAAAGCCTGAATAATAATTTTATGGATACTTTTAATTATCATCCGCAGTTTTTTACTATTATGGTTACGGTAATTGCTCTGCTACATTTGTTTGCTTTGGATGTTTATTTATCTTTTCATAAATTCAAACATGGAGTAAAAGACTCTGAAATTGTAAACGATCAAAATTTCCAAAAAATAAACAAAATATTTAAGAATGCTACTCAAGAACTAGTTCTATTTTTACCTTTAATTTGGATTTTTAGTTTAATTACTTCAGATAATTTGACTGGATTAGTTGGGATAGCCTGGTTAATTACTAGACTTAATTATGACTTCTCTTATTTTAGACACCCTCAAAAGGTTAGCTGGACTATGGCTTTAGATTCTTTAGTGATATTAACACTTTTTATTTGGATTTTTATACAACTTTTAATTTTTACATAAAACTTACCCTAATACTTTCACTACTGTCCTAAATTTAGCTCTGCATAAAAAAGCCTTTATCTAAAGGTAAATTTTAACTATTAATTACCGTGATTATTAGTGAAAAGGGTATAAAAGATTGATTATGGAAGTTGCAAGTGTAACTGGTATACAAATATACCAGCTTATAAATACTAGAGATTTATGGCAAATTGGTATAAATATTTACAAGCTACCAGCTGCTAAGTTTGTTTTAAAGAAGTTTAGAAAATGTAAAATGTCTAAACTGCATATGAATTAGTTATAAAATATAAATTGACTATTTTTTGTAAATATAAAGTAATATTAATAAGCTCCTAGCTACAGTTTTTATTTATATTTTTATCAACCCTATAAACTAAATTTTTTTATGGCTTCAGCATATTCTCAACAAGGTAGTAACATTCGTAGAACTTGGATTTTGCTTTTTCTTTTTGTTGGGCTGATCTCGGCTACTTTTTATATTTTTGGCTTAGCAAATGGTTCACCAGTGTGGGCATTTATTGGACTTTTCATCTCTTTAAGTCAAGCTGGAGTAGCTTATTTTGTTGGAGATAAGATTGCTTTAGCTACGGCTAGAGCTAAAAAAGTTAGTTACGAAGAAGCTCCTCAAATTCACGAGATGGTTACTAATCTATCTAAGATCGCTGGTATTCCAGCCCCTAAAGTTTTTATTTCTCCAGACAAATCAGCCAATGCTTTTGCTTGTGGACGTAACCCAAACAACGCTAAAATATGCCTAAATCAAGGAATTTTAGATATTCTATCCAAACCTGAATTAGAGGGCGTTATTGCTCATGAGTTAGCTCATATTAAGAATCGGGATATTTTGATTATGACTGTGACCATGGTCTTAGCTAGCTTAGCTAGTTTTTTGGCTGATATGGGTTTTAGGTTAATGATTTTTGGTGGAAACAATCGCGATCGAAACAATCGTAGTCCGGTCTTGATGATATTATATATTGCCACAATTATTTTAGCTCCAATAGTAGCTGCCATGATTCAGATGGCTATTTCTCGTAAAAGAGAATTTTTAGCTGACGCTACAGCTGTGGTGTTTACTCGCTATCCTGAAGGACTCAAAGGAGCTTTAACCAAACTTTATAATAATCCTACACCTAGTAGTAATTATTCTACAGCTATGAGTCATTTTTATATCGCCCCACCAAAAAAAGAATTTGGAGAAAAAGTAGCCGGTCTATTTAGTACTCATCCACCAATCGAACAAAGAATTGCAGCTCTACAAAAAATGTAGCAGTAACCTAGTTTGTGCAAAATATTAAAATTTCTGTAGTTTCTAATAAAAATACTAAATAATATTAAGTTTTAGGATAAATATATAACAAATCCATATAAGACTTATACATTTTGAACACCCTAAATTTGTAATAGTAAACAGATTGAGTATAACTCAAATTTTTTTAGAAGATTATTATAAATCCAAAAAATATTCATGAAATAAAGTACATTGATTAATTTCTGGATGAAAAGTAGTAACCATAACTCTGTTTTTTCTAGCTGCAAAAACTTCTCCAGCTTGATTTTTGACCAAAGGTTTTACTCCCGCCCCAATCTTAATAATTCTCGGTGCCCTGATAAATACTGCGGTAAATTTTTTAGAAATCTGATTATTTAATGCAAACTCCATTTCTTGGCTAAATGAATTTAGTTGGGAACCATAAGCATTACGACTGATTTTTAGGTTCATCAAACCAAGATTGTTAATTGGCACATGACTTTCGACTTGAGTAGCTAATAGAATAGCTCCAGCACAAGTTCCGTAGACAGCTAAGCTAGATTTTTGGACTTTTTTTTGAATAATTTTATCTAAAGTTGTTGCGGCCAAAAATTTTCCTATAACTGTACTTTCGCCACCAGGAATTACTAAATGAGTGACTTGATCCAGATCTTCTACAGTTCTAACTTTGATTGGATTAATTTTTAAAATCTTAAAAACCTGCAAATGTTCAGCAAAATCTCCTTGAAAAGACAGAACTCCAGGTCTTGTTTGAGGCATATAATTGCAAGCTAAATTTTTTGGATTAATTTGTCTAGAGTTTATTTTTTAGACATTTTTACCTTTAAATTTACTTTTTTTATAGTCTTTTTGTTATATTCAATTTATTCTCAAAATTTACTTTTTTAATCTTAAAAATTTATAAGATAACCTCAAAATTCAATTAAGTTTAGCCCTACTCCGAATTTGGTTATGAAATGGGTATATGAGAAAAGAGTAAAACATTACTATTTTTTCTTTACAATTATTTTGAGCTAGTTTATGATAAAAACATGTTGCAAGAATCAGAAATTCAGAAATTATTAACCGAGTCAAAAGAACTTTTGGATAGCTTTGATTTAAAAGATCTAAAGAATCAACAAGGTAATCTAGAATCTAAAATTAGTGAACCTGATATCTGGGATGATAATCAATTAGCTTCTAAACTTAATCAAGAGTTGTCTGGTCTTAACCAACTACTGGAAGAATTAGAAATTTTGGAAGAAAAAATCGAAAATTTGAATATTGCCCTAGAGTTAAATGAAGAAGAAGGAATCCAAAGAATTTATTACGAGCTAGAAAAACTAAAAACTCAAATTGAAAAGCAAAAGTTTTTGGATGGAAAATTTGATAAAAACGATTGTGTGCTAACTATTCATGCTGGGGCAGGGGGTGTAGATGCTCAAGACTGGGCGGCTATGCTAGTTAGTATGTACGAATCTTTTTGCAGTAACCAAGGTTGGGGATATAAGTTGATTAATCTTAGCACGGGCGAAGAGGCTGGAGTTAAGACAGCTACTCTGGAGATTAAGGGTAACTTTGCTTATGGATTACTTAAAGAAGAGGCCGGGGTGCATCGGTTAGTTAGAATTTCACCATTTAACTCTGGAGGGACTAGAGAGACTTCCTTTGCTTTAGTTGAAGTTATTCCATTGGGTATAAACCAAGATTTAGAAATAAAGATTGATGAAAAAGACCTTAAATGGGATTATTTTATGGCCAGTGGTAAAGGTGGGCAAAGTGTAAATACAACTTATTCTGCAGTTCGCTTAACGCATCTACCTAGTAAGATTGTGGTTAGTTGTCAAAACGAAAGAAGCCAACTACAAAACAAACAAATTGCTCTAGAGTATCTAAAGGACAAATTAGCAGCCTTAGAACTACAAAAACAGCAAGAGTTTAAGCAAGAATTAAGAGGGGAATATCAAAGTGCTGAATGGGGTAATCAGATACGTAATTATGTCCTACATCCTTATAAGTTAGTTAAAGATACTCGTTCAGGATACGAAATAAGCGATACTTCTAGTGTTCTTGAAAACGGAGAAATTCTAGATATAATCTGGAGTGTTAAGATTCAGAAACAAAAAAATGAAAAATTAGAAAATTAGCTTGCACAGAGCCTACTAAAGGTTATTTCTGGTTTAAATTTTGAATGGATGAAACAATAAGCCTTTTCTTTGAAAGAGTTATGGGTTAAATCTTGAGATGCATTCAAAACAAATTGTATAATCTAATATGGATTAGCTATAAAATAGTTTATAGTGTAATCTCCAACTATAGCAGCCTAAACTCACACCAATTTTTATTTTTAGACTATATCCAATCTGTTTACTATTACCCTAAATTTAGCTCTTCATAAGGAAATAAATCCCTTGTTTAAGGTAAATTTTAATGGGTAATTACTGTAACTATTATCCTAAAGACTGTAAGAATAAGCTCTTTAGTTAGAATCAAACTAGGTTTTTTTATAAAATAAAATGAGTTTTAGTTTTTTTATAAAATAAAAAAAAGATTTTAGTATATGCTGATTTTAGGTTAATCAAAAAGATATAAAAACCAACACCAAAAATTTTGCCAAAACATAAAAAGTAAAGTATAATTGTAAATGTAATTTTTAATTAAACCATTTATTTAAATAATTTTTAGATAAGAATCAAACAAAATACTTTTATATAATTTTTATTATGAGAAATATCTAATTTTTCTGATAAATTTTTTCTTAAAAAGCTAAGAAAGCTCATTTTATAAAAGTTTTGCATAGATTTTCATAAAAATAAAATATGTCTAAACTAAAATACAGCACACAAAAAAATAAAAAAAAGAGTAAGAAAGATAATTATAAATTTAGCTTTCAAAAGTTCTTACAAAATAAATTTATTGTTATTAGTTTATTAGTTATAACAATTGCTTCTTTGGTTGGATTAGGTATATTTTTTGACCAACAAGAAGAAAACCAGCAAGCTTCTGCTTCTGGATATGCTCAACCAAATTCAGGCCCTGTATCTGGTGGAACAAGGATAGATTTAATTGGAGTTAAGGCTGATACGCAAACTTCTCAAACCACAATCGATCCAAGCTTTAATTATACTACTGGAGCTAACAATATTGTAGAAAAAGTTAGCCTAGATCCTGATGGTAAAATTTTGATTGGTGGGTTTTTTACTCAATATGAAGGTACAAATGTAAACAGGTTAGCAAGATTAAACCAGGATGGCGGTGTTGACTCTTCTTTTATTCTTGGTGATGGAGCTAATGACTGGATCAAAGCTATAGCTTATCAAGGTGATAAAATCTTAGTTGGGGGTAATTTTACTCAATTTAATCAAGCACAACATAATTATTTAGTTAGACTAAACAGCAATGGCCAAGTTGATTCTACCTTTAATCCTATAAACCTAGATAACTGGGTTTCTAAAATTATAGTTCAAAACGATGGTAAAATTTTAGTTGCTGGTAATTTTAGTCAAAAACTTGTTAGATTAAATGAAGATGGAACTTTGGATACTGAGTTTCTTAATTATCTTAGTGGCCCGATTAATGATATAGCTATGCAAGGAGATCAGATAGTTGCCGTAGGAGAATTTAATCAAATTAATGGATCAACAGTAAACAACATTCTTAGATTTAATAAAGACGCAACTTTAGATATTGATTTTATTAATACGGCAGGTACTAACGGTCCTATTAATACAGTTTATACACAAAATGATGGTAAAATTTTATTTGGAGGAAGATTTGATAAAGTTAACCTAAATCCAATTAACAAGATTGCTAGACTTAATTCAGATGGAAGTTTAGACAATAGTTTTGTAGTTGGCTCAGGAATTACTGGCTCAAGTACAGTTATTGATATTAAGGTTTCATCTAACAATAAAATCTATGTAGCAGGTTTATTTGATAATTATGATGGACAGAATATCAAAGATCTAATGAGACTTAACTCTGATGGAACTTTGGATACTAACTTTACAATCGGAAGTGGTACCGATGGCTCTATTAGGAGCATAGCTTTTCAGGGCGATGATAAACTTATCATAGGTGGTGATTTTTTTAATGTTTCTGAACAACAAAGGAATTATTTAGTTAGGTTTAAAGAAGAGACGATTTTAGTTTCTCAAGATCAAACCACAATCGATCCAAGCTTTAATTATACTACTGGAGCTAACAATATTGTAGAAAAAGTTAGCCTAGATCCTGATGGTAAAATTTTGATTGGTGGGTTTTTTACTCAATATGAAGGTACAAATGTAAACAGGTTAGCAAGATTAAACCAGGATGGCGGTGTTGACTCTTCTTTTATTCTTGGTGATGGAGCTAATGACTGGATCAAAGCTATAGCTTATCAAGGTGATAAAATCTTAGTTGGGGGTAATTTTACTCAATTTAATCAAGCACAACATAATTATTTAGTTAGACTAAACAGCAATGGCCAAGTTGATTCTACCTTTAATCCTATAAACCTAGATAACTGGGTTTCTAAAATTATAGTTCAAAACGATGGTAAAATTTTAGTTGCTGGTAATTTTAGTCAAAAACTTGTTAGATTAAATGAAGATGGAACTTTGGATACTGAGTTTCTTAATTATCTTAGTGGCCCGATTAATGATATAGCTATGCAAGGAGATCAGATAGTTGCCGTAGGAGAATTTAATCAAATTAATGGATCAACAGTAAACAACATTCTTAGATTTAATAAAGACGCAACTTTAGATATTGATTTTATTAATACGGCAGGTACTAACGGTCCTATTAATACAGTTTATACACAAAATGATGGTAAAATTTTATTTGGAGGAAGATTTGATAAAGTTAACCTAAATCCAATTAACAAGATTGCTAGACTTAATTCAGATGGAAGTTTAGACAATAGTTTTGTAGTTGGCTCAGGAATTACTGGCTCAAGTACAGTTATTGATATTAAGGTTTCATCTAACAATAAAATCTATGTAGCAGGTTTATTTGATAATTATGATGGACAGAATATCAAAGATCTAATGAGACTTAACTCTGATGGAACTTTGGATACTAACTTTACAATCGGAAGTGGTACCGATGGCTCTATTAGGAGCATAGCTTTTCAGGGCGATGATAAACTTATCATAGGTGGTGATTTTTTTAATGTTTCTGAACAACAAAGGAATTATTTAGTTAGGTTTAAAGAATCAAAATCTGAAAATAATCAAATTAAAGTTTTTATCAATAATAAAGAATGTCTGAACGTAGCTTTGGTTAATTCTGTGATTAGCTGCGATGTCCCTCCAAATCTAGCTGGAACTTATGATATTTTAATTAAAGAAGAAAATAAATCTGATATAGTTATTAGTGGAGGTTTTACTTATATACAAGAAGTCTCTGAGCAAGGTAATTTGATTATTAGCGAAGTTAATTGGGCTGGGAGTTCTGCTTCGATTAAAGACGAATGGATAGAAATTAAAAACATTGGATCTAATGATATAGATTTAACAGGTTATGTTTTGGCTGGTATAGGCGAAGGTCAAATCAAAGATTACCCTAGCAAAAATTACGCCATGAAAATTCAAGAAAACTTTCATGTAGGTCCTTATGATGAGATTGGAAACTTACTCTTTATACCTTCTGGACAAGATCCAGTTGGAACTTGTGTTAATACTATTATTCCTGCTGGTGGATTTTTCTTAATTGCAGCTTATGACAATAAAGACCCTAACACTCTTCTTAACGTTCAACCAGATTGTTATTTTAATGATGCTGATTTAGTTGATTTAGACGATCAAGGAGAAGATATTAAATTTTATGACATACAAGGAAACTTAGTTGATAGTTTGAATTATGGTAATCTAGTTTCTTCTAGCTCTTCCACGACTAGTTCAAGCTCAACAACAACTTCTTCGTCTAGTTCTACTACAACCTCATCTTCAAGCTCTACCAGTTCCTCTAGCTCTGTTGGTACAATCCAAAAAAGTGTAGATTCTAATTCAGATGCACATAAATTTAGTTGCTCAACTCCAGAGTCTGATATTCCAGCTTCTGCTCCAAAAATAACAGTTGGTAATTCAACTTATTATGCAGGTACCCATCAGGCTACGCCGAACAATCAAAATCCTATTATAACCAAATTTACTAATGGCAATCGAGATTGGTGTAAAGATGATTATGATGGCAAGACCCCTCCTGATAGCAGAGCTACAGGTATTCTAAGTACTCCAAGCGGTGATTTATATGCAACTTTTACAGTTGATGGAGGGGATAATAATTTTAAGTTTGCAGCTAATAATGGATGGCAAAATAGTTATGGAACTGGTGGCGGTGGAAAGGTAGTAGTAGTTAGTAAGCTTAACCCAGATAAGGGCGAGGCAATTAATGGAACTTTTATAATTGCAAAAAAAAGTAATGGTAATACTAATACTGTAAATATCAAAGACATAAATTGGAATGAAAATAAACAAGAAATAACTTTAAAAACAGAATCTTACTATAGTCCACTCAAGCTAGATAAAAGTACATTTAACTGTACTGGCTCCTCTCCTTTTGAGTACACGATTACTTTTAATAAAGATTTGACTACAGCTATCTCAGCTAGTGCTCAGTCTTGTAATTAAATAATAGCAATTTTTGATTAAACTAAACTTATACCAATTTGTTATAAATCACTAATATCTATCAGCGAGCATATCTTGCAATAGTTTGCCTTTAAACTTAAATTCATAAAATCTTAAACTAGTTAAATAAAGTTTTTTAAAGATTAATCATGTCTCAAAAGCTATTTTTGGAGTTGATTAAAATCTATTTTATAGGATCAAATTTTGTAAATTTATACTCACTACAAAGCAAATTTTAGTTTTTTTGGAACCTAAGCTTTTTTAGTTTTAGCTAAGTTGAAATAAACATCAAAAAGAAACATTTAAAAATTCAAAAAGTCCTAATTTGGACTTGTTCAAGTATAAGTTGACACGATTTTTTTATACTCAAATGCTAAGCAAATTAGGCCACAAATTATGATTTAGCTAAAGAGGTTTAGAGGTTTTAGCTTGATTAAAAAAATAAATCAATGTCAGAAAATTATTTGATAAATACAGGTTAGTATAAATTTCTTGACAAGGATAAATACTTCAATAAGCATGAATTGTATTCTTACTTATGTACTTATTATGTTCAAATTATGTTCAAAACTATAGTTTCAAAAATATTCTTTATAATCACCATCCTTTCTCTTTCTTTAATTTCTTTTAATAAACTTGAGACTTTTGCAGCCCCACCAGTAGTAGATTCTATTAGTCCGAATAGTTATTATACAACAGGAGGGAAGTGGATGACAATTACTGGTAATGGTTTTACTTTTTATGATGCTGGTGTATTGGATATGAGTTCTTACTTTTTTGGATTGAATAAAGGTGCAAACGAGAGTGTAAATTCAATTATAGTTCAACCTGATGGTAAAATTCTTGTAGCTGGGTTTTTTTCTTATTATAACAACGAGATTAGACAATATATAGCTAGACTCAACCCAGATGGTAGACTGGATACTGATTTTGAATCTTTTGCAGGGACTAACGCTCCAATAGCTGAAATGGCTTTACAACCTGATGGTAAAATTTTGATTGCTGGTCAGTTTGATAAATATGTAAATGGTATTGATGAAGTTACTCGTAACAAAATAGCTAGACTCAACCCAGATGGTACCCTGGATACTGATTTTGACCCTGCCGGAAGTATAAGTGCAAGTGATTTTAGCTATTCAGAAATAAATTCAATCGCTCTTCAAGAAGATGGCAAAATCTTAATTGCAGGTTGGTTTGATTCTTATAATGGAGAACCGGTAAATAACATAGCTAGACTCAACTCAGATGGCACATTAGATGATAGTTTTGATGTGGGTTTAGAGGTTAATTATTCAATAAATTCGGTTATTATTGATTCTAACAATAAGATTTTAGTTGGAGGGTATTTTACGGAATATGGAGGTCTTTCTAGAAACAACATAGCTAGACTCAACTCAGATGGCACATTAGATGATAGTTTTGATGTGGGATCTGGTTTTACCCACAACTTTCTCCCCAATATAACTTCACTTACTCTTCAAGAAGATGGTAAAATTTTAGCTGGAGGGTATTTTAGGGAATATAGAGGTTTTTCTAGAAACAACATAGCTAGACTTAACTCAGATGGCACATTAGATGATAGTTTTGATGTGGGATCTGGAACTGATGGTGTAATATATGCGATTACTGTTGATTCTGAAAATAAAATCCTATTAAGTGGATTTTTTAATTTATATAATGACGAGGCTATTAAAGGAATTGCTAGACTAAATACTAACGGAAGCTTAGATGAAAGCTTTAATCCTGGCACAGGGACAGATACTAACACAATTTATTCAATCGCTCTTCAAGAAGATGGCAAAATCTTAATTGGAGGCTGGTTTAATTTTTATAATGGAGAAAATGTAAGTAATATTGCCAGATTAGGATCTCAAGTTAACAATATTCAATCTGTAAGTATAGGGGGTAATGAGTGTAATGAACTTGAACTTTTTGTAACTTCAGATACTGAGCTTGCTTGTACTATTCCGCCAGGAACTTTAGGCGTGAAAGATGTTATGGTAACTAATCTTGATGGTGAGTCAGGTATACTTCAGAATTCTTTTACTTACAAAGAAGGACCTCTTACGGAAGGTAAGGTAATATTCTCAGAAATCAATTGGGCTGGATCTTCAGTTTCTAGTGAGGATGAGTGGATTGAGCTTTATAATACAGAAGATATTGATGTGGACATATTTAATTGGACAATTGAAGGTTCAACAGATGATTCTACTGGTACAGGTAATATTAATCTTGATTATTGCCTCCCCGATTTTATAATACCTGCGAAAGGCTACTTACTTATTTCTAAATATTCTAAGCACAGCCCAAACACTCTTTTAAATAAAAATTTTGATTGCCTTGACAGCACTTTCTCCTTCGACGATTCTGGCGAAAACTTAATCTTGAGAGATGCAAATGGCAATGAGGTAGACAGTTTTATTATTCCTTAATTTTTTATTTTTATCTTTTACTTTTATAGCTACCCATATACCAGTTAGAAATTTTGAGTATTTAAACCTTCTTTTAAAACAAACTTAATATCTAATAACTTATAGCTAGTCCATATTTGACCTAGACATTTCGTTTCTTAAAAAGTTCATTTAAATAAGATTTTTACTAACTAAGTTATCTAAATTAAATAGAGTTTCGCTATATCTAAGTTGAATGTAAAATTGCTATAAGTTGAAATAAACATCAAAAAGAAACATTTAAAAATTCAAAAAGTCCTAATTTGGACTTGTTCAAGTATAAGTTGACACGATTTTTTTATACTCAAATGCTAAGCAAATTAGGCCACAAATTATGATTTAGCTAAAGAGGTTTAGAGGTTTTAGCTTGACAAAGCTTCCGCAGACACCACTATATTTTGTATTTAAATACTTAACTAAAACTACATTTAGTAGTAAAATTCAATTCTTACGGAAGTCTTGTAGCCATACCCGTAATTAGAAAAAATAGTTGATTTACCTTTTATTCATAGGAAAAACTAATGGTTGACTAAAAAATATAATTCAAAATTTAATTAAATTTAGCCCTACTGTCCAATTTGATTATGGGTTAGCTATAACACAACATATTAGCTACTTTAATTTATGCTAGTAAGATTTTGGTTAGGTATATCAAAAAAAAATAAACGACAAGGTTTTTAAAAAAATTCCATACTTTTCCACTTGCTAAATGCTCTTTGGCTATTTCTAAACCTTCTTCGTAGGTTTTTACTTTATCACTAATATTTAGGATTGCAGCTGCGTTCATAGCTACCGAATTTATCTGAACTGGCTTTGCCTTACCTTGAATAACTTGAGTAAAAATTTCCACAGCTTCTTCGGAAGAAGTAATTTGAATATCTTTAATTGTGCCTCTTACTAAATTGTAATCTTCTGGCTTGATAGTGAATTCCTTAGGTTTTTGATTTTTTTGAAATTCTATAATTTTAGTTTCCGAAATTGCAGAAATCTCATCCATGCCTTCGGCAGATTGAACTACCCAAAGTTTTTTTACTCCAGAATCTATTAGATTATTTGCCATAAGTTTTGCCATAGTCCAGTCACTAACTCCAAGCAGCATATAAGTTGGAAAAGTTGGGTTAAGCAAAGGACCTAGAAAATTAAAATAAGTTTTTTGGCTGAATTTTTTACGAGCTGGCCCAGCAAACCTAAAAGCTGGATTAAAAGACTTAGCAAAAAGAAATACAAAACCAAAAGTCTCTAGGTTTTTTTTAGCTTCTTCAGAAGATTGTTCGATCTTATACCCTAAATTTTCTAAAATATCAGCTGAGCCAAAAATCCCAGAAGCAGCTCTATTACCATGCTTAGCCACCTTTAGATCAAGACTAGAGCAAACTAAACTCGCAGCTGTAGAAATATTAAAAGTCTTTAGATCATCTCCACCTGTACCAACTATGTCGCAAATTTTTAAATTATTTTCTATTTGATTCATTTTATCCTGGCTAGCTCTAACAAAACCATTAAATTCTTCTTTGGTTATCTTAATTGAATTTTTAAAATCTTGACTATCCCTAGCATCAAAAGCTTGAAATAAACTAAAAATCTCTTCATCACTAGCTTTACCAGAAAGAATTATATCTTGCAAAATGTAAGCTTCATCAGTATTTAAGCTCTTTTTATCTTGAATTTTATTTAGATAATTAATAAGCATAGTTACAATCTAATTATACTCAAATCAACCCAAATTAAGACTTTTTGAATTTTTAAATATTAATTTTCAACCTTAATTAAACCTAGCTGAATCCAAAAACTTAATTCCAAAAAATTGAAGTTTGTTTTGTAGTGAGTTTAGACCAAAATTAATTAAAATTAGTTTGTATTAAAGACTGTCGTAAAGGTTTGTTTTTTTGATTAGATAAAGTAAAAAGCGTCTTATTTCTTCACGACTTCCGCATTTAGCTAATTTAGATAACAAAATATAGGTTAAAACGTGCTTAAAAATAAATAAAAGCTTCAGTTTTACGGAAGTTCTGTCTTTGAGTTTTGGAACAAGGCTATTCTTTCAAAGTTTGATTAAAATCGTAATAATAATGAACTCCAAAGGTTAGTGTTTCGAATTTTTTATCATCAGAATTTTTAAAGTTTTCAAAAAGTTTTTGGCCCTCTGCAAAAGGAATTTTTTGGTCAGTCTCTAAGTGGTACTGCCTAACTGGGATAGTTATTTCTTTGGCTAATTCAGCGTTATTGAACAATCTGCTAGAAAAAGTACAAAATATTAAATATTTATCCCAGCACATACTACCTATACTATTATAGGTACCAACTAGGATTAGCTTTTTTGCTTTTGGCCTTTCTTTAGCTACTTTTAGGGCTGGACTACCTCCAAGCGAAAAACCATATATGATAATATTTTCTTCAATAAAACCTTTAACTTGGTTGAGATAGTCATAAGCTTTGATTGCAGCATCATAGATATTTTCTTTTTTTGGTCTGCCTTCAGAGGTATGAAAACCAGGATAGGCCACTGATAGAACGTTATACCTATTAGCTAAAAATTGAAATTTGCTAGGAATCCTTCCAGAGTTGCCATGCAAATAAAGTATTACTTCAGGAGTGCTAGAGTTTTCAAAAAACCACATGTCTAGCCTGCCATCCTGACCTTCAGTAAATTCTTGCCTATATTCGATGTTTGTAGTTACGTTATGACTTTTTTCTTGTTGGTAAAGAAAGCTATTATACTTAGCTAACAAGATAAAGGAACCAGTTAACCAGATAAGTAAAAGAATAACAATAATAACACTTATGCTAATACCTAAAAATAAACGATTTTTTAAAAATTTAGACATAAATTAATTTTGAATTAAAACTTGCCAAGTATAAAAATTTAAACTAAAATTGTCCAATCTAAAAATAATCATACTCTTCTTAAAAAGATAGTCAAAATTATAATAAATAAACAAAAGCTTTTTTGGAAACTTTTAGTAATTTTTTTTTGATTAAATAAAGTAAATCATCATTTTACATAAATTTAACACTTTTTATCTTAAAGTAAATAAAAAATAGGTTATTTTTTGAGTAACAGAACAACTTTAATCTAGGCAAGGTTGTCAAAGTATTTTTTAGCTAATTTTGAGAAAGTTACAGAACCCATTTGAAATTTTTTGTTAGTTTAAAAGTAAAGAATTAGTAGAGATTAAATGGTGGATCTTTTTAAGAAAAAACAAGGACTACAAGCCCACTTCCAAGGTGGGACTTTTTATGTTTTTAACCACAAAAACACAGAGCTGAAAATTTAAAGCACTTTGACAATTGCTACCATTTGTTAGACTATTTCTGGATATGCCGTCCAAACTTAGTAGCAGTCAAAAATCCAAAGACTTCAGACTAGTTTCTGATTACTCAGCTGCCGGAGACCAGCCTAAAGTAATTGAAGAGATTACAGAGTCACTAAAAAAAAATAATTTTGAACAAACTATCTTGGGAGCCACCGGGACTGGTAAAACCTACATCATGGCCTCGATCGTTGAAAAATTACAAAAACCTACCCTGGTCATTGCTCATAACAAAACTTTAGCCGCTCAATTGGCTGAAGAGTTTAGAAATTTTTTTCCAGACAATGCCGTGCACTATTTTGTTAGCTATTACGACTATTACCAACCAGAAAGCTATATTCCCAGATCAGATACTTATATCGAAAAACAAACCCAAATCAACGAAGAAATTGAAAGGCTTAGAAACGCCACCACCCAAGCCCTTTTAACCCGAAGAGATGTGCTTATTGTAGCTTCTGTATCGTGTATTTACGGCCTTGGAAACCCAGAAGACTTTGAAGCACTTAAGGTAGAATTAGAAATAAACAAAAACTACAAAATATCCAAAATAATCCGTAAACTGGTAGACATGCAGTATACCAGAACTAACGCCGATCTACGTCGAGGTGTATTTAGGCTTAGAGGTGATACTTTAGAGGTATACCCAACTAGCGAAGATAAAATTGGCTATAGATTTAGTTTTTTTGGTGACGAGTTAGAAGTTATTGCTAGCTTTGATATAATTACTGGTAAAGAAATTGAAGAGCTAGAGATTTATACGATCTTTCCAGCTACGCAGTATGTGACTACTCAAGAAAAGATTAATAAGGCTATGGGAAAAATCGAAATTGATATGTGGGCTCAAGTTAAAAAATTTGAAACTGAACAAAAATTACTTCAAGCTCAACGAATCAAAGAAAGAACTCTTAACGACATAGAAATGCTACAAACTTTAGGCTATACTGGAGGAATTGAGAATTATTCTATTTATTTTGATGGTAGGCAAGATGGAGAAGCTCCAGCTACACTAATTGATTACTTTCCTGATGATTCTATTTGTTTTATTGACGAAAGTCATATTACCTTATCTCAGATAGCTGCTATGTACAATGGTGATCGTAGTCGCAAACAAACTTTAGTTGAATACGGTTTTAGATTACCTAGTGCTCTAAATAACAGGCCTCTAAAAATTAACGAATTCTTTGAAAAAAATACTCAGCTAGTTTATGTCTCGGCCACTCCTGGAAAATTTGAATATGGCCAAACTAGCAAAATTAGTAGCACTTTAATTGATCATAGACAGAAACTTATAAAAAATAGGCAACCAAAATACGACCTAACAAGAATCTTTAGTTTAGAAAAACTTGAGAAGTTTTTGAGTTAATATAGTTTTATATACCTTACACTTATCACTTAATAAAATTTTTATTTTTAAAGCTTTTAATAAAACTTAAACTTT
>CAZVWQ010000009.1:0-45559 GCA_964631275.1 uncultured Candidatus Saccharibacteria bacterium
ATCAAGTATTTATGGTATTTACTTGATACTAGTTAAAACTTTGGGGGTGTAAGCTATTTTATGGGGTCAAAATATAAATCTAGAGATGAGATAAGGCTATTGTTTTGGTAGCTTGAGGAATTAATTATATTTTTTGAAGCTGCTTAATCTGATATAAATTTTCTAGCTCATAGCCGAACTTACGATAATAATTTCGAGTACCAATTGCAGAAATAACTGCAATTTTTGGATAGCCTAGTTGAATTAAAATCTGTTCAGCAATTTTTAGCAAATGAGTTCCAAGTCCTAAATGTTGAGCTCTACCTTTTTCTTTATTACCTAATTGCAAAGATTTACCATAGACGTGAACTTCTCTAATTACTCCTGAATTAGATAATTCTAGCAAAAACGGATGTCTAAAACTTATAAATTGATTATTGAATGCCTTTAAATTTAAGAAAAAATTTGTATAATCTAGTTCTTTATCAAAAATTTCTGTCAAATAGACTTCTGGTAAATTAAGTCTCAAAAAACCGACTATCTGGTTTGGATTAATTAATTGTAAGTTTTTTTTAGTTACAAATTGAATAAAAATTTCTGTTCCATTGGAGACTTTATAAGAATTAAACTTAAGCTCTAGATCTTCAAAAGAAACCTTTTGATTTTTAATTTCTCTACTTCTAATATCAGACCTAAAAAAACCTTTTTTATCGAGATTTTTTTCTGCTAACTCTCTAAAATTAGTAACCTTGTTGCCAACTACAATATCTGTACCAGGTATATCTCTAATAATTCTAGTTAACCTACAATATTCTGGTGTCTGACTAATTGTAGTAGAAACTACTAGCAGAAGTTCTTCTTGGGTGTAAGGTTTCCATAAACCTTTTTGGTAATAATCCATTAATTCTGCAGTTTCGATTAATGAACACGGATATATTTTTAGTTCATCAGGTTTAAAATCAGGATCACTAAACAAAAGTTTATATTCTTCAATATCAGCCTCAGTAGTAGATCCATAAAGATTAGCCATCCAATGTGCATGAATTTTGAAGCCAGCTTGTCTAAGTAACTTGATAGCATAACGAGTAGCCTTAACATCATGACCTCTTTTGTTGAGATTAAGAACTTTATTTTGTAAACTCTGAATTCCAATCTGAGCTTTGGTGCAGCCAAGTTTACGAATTCTAATAACTTCTTTTGGCGAAATCTTGTCTGGCCTAGTTTCGATAACCAAACCTACACACTTACATTTAGCTATTTCGTTCTTTTTTTGTTCCAGTTCTAACTCTTTCCAAGTCGATGATTCAATAGATTTCATTAATTTATTTCCAGTTGATTTTATAATTTTAGTTACTGCCTCATTGTAACTAGTCTTAGACAATTCAGTAATTTCTTCAGCTTTGAGCTTAAAATCATCCTTAACTTCATAATTTTTAGATTTAGATTTATCTTTAGTTAAAAAATTTTTATCAAAAAACTCCGGAATAATTGGCTCTTGGATTTTTTTCTCTATTTCGACTGTTTGGTCTATACCTTCACTAAAATTATTTAGAGCCTCAAAAATTCTTTTAATAAACCAGATTTGATAGCTTTCTGGATAAAAACTCCAAGTTCCTCCAAGAATAATTATTTCAATTTTGTCTACATTATGACCAATCGAATATAAGGCTTTAATTCGTCTATAGGTTTGTAAATAAGGGTCAAAATTATTTCTTTCTGCGCGTTGAGCACCTGGCTCGTCACTCAGGTAACTCTTTGGCATGCGTATATCATTAGGGCAAAATATACACTGTCCAGGACAAGGAAAAGGTTTAGTCAAAACTGTTACTGGAGTTACACCTGATTGGGTTCTAACTGGTTTTAATTGAATTTTTTCAACAAAATTAGGATCTTCAGGAAAGTTAGATAAGTTTTCTTTTTTTAAGATATAATAAGCCTGGACTAGCTGATCTTTAGAAAAATAGCTGTTTCCATCCTTAGGATTCTTACTCAAGATTTTTCGTAGCTTAGGCCAATCTAGATTAGGCTCTAAATCAATAGCCTCAAAAATTTTTAGAATCTGATTTTTATAAGGTTTATAATCAAATTTTGGTAACTCTCTTTGACTTAATCTTAAGTTAGACATTGCCTTATCTTTACTATAAAAACTTTCTAACTTTATCAAGGATAAATTAAGATTTTATAATCTTGGTAAATTTTTTTTCAAGTTTAGTTCTCATTAAACAACCTTCAGGTAAAGCTTTTACCTTATAAAATAAGATAGTTTAGGAGCCATAATAAATTCAATATATTTTTTTTAGATCAACCTTTCTTATAAAACTAATATTGGTTTTGAAGTATTCTCAAAAAATAAAGTTCAAAAAACCTAGAGACTTATTTTAAAAAAATAGACTTATTTAATTTTGACCAAGTCCAAAAAATAAACCAAAATATTAAAATGATTAAAACTAATAATCATAGCGAAACTGAAAGTAATAGACAAAAAAGCAATAAAAATAAGAAAAAAACAGACTCTAGCAGAAACAAAAAAATTTTAAGCTTAGTTGAAATTGAGGAACCAAAGTTTCCTGGTCAAGGTAGGCAAAAAAAAAGTATAGAAAATAACATTCTTATTGAAGGCTGGAGAATTTTATCTTTTATGGCTATGATTTTGATTATTGCCAGCTTTATGGTTTTATATTCTAGTTTTTATCCTGAAAGTATCCAGAGTGATTTTATTTGGTTAGAGCATGAAAAAAGTAAACTTTATGCCAGCTACGAAAAACTCCTTCGTCAAGAAAATAAGGATATAGAATATATTTCGACTGAACAGTCAGAAGAATGCACAAAAATAAGTTTGGATGTTTCTGAAAAAGCTAAGTCTTCCTACCAAGATAATCTTTATACTTTACGATCGATCGAGAATCAAATTATAAACCAAAAAAAATTAAAAAATAATCGAAGAATTTTTATTAACGATAGGGAAATAGAATATTACAACAAAAGCTTTGACCATCTTTTAGAACTGGCTGATAATTATAGAAATCACGAACAAAATAAATTTCTAGCTAGTCAAGAAATATCTTCTATTTTTAATTCTTTGACTAACCTTTGTAACTTCAAAAATATGGATGAAGGTAAAAAAGACTTCTTACTTACTGAGGTAGAATCTGGTATAAAGAAAATAAGGGATCTAAAAATTAACCCTGACACTAAAATAGAATCTAGGATACGAAGAATTTTGTATTTAGTTAGCCCACAAAAATATCTAAGTGAAGATGAGCAAAATAGACCTCTTTTGAGTAGTGAAAACAAAGATGAAGTATTTCAATCGGAGCTTCTAGAAATTCAAAAATTTAGAACTAAAGATTTGGTCGAAACTCCGGTTTTTCAGTCAAAAGAATTATTTATTAATAACTTTAAAGAATTTGAAAACTGGCAAAAATCCTTTGTTAGTAACCAAAATAACCTAGAAGATAAAGTGTTTTTTATTTTGAGTTAAAAAAACAGGTAATTGATAATCATTTGTAGTTGCTTTTGAATAAAAGAATCTAAAATATTAGATTAACAGAAAATTCTAAATTACAATTTTTGAAATAGTTAAAAGTATTTGTTTTAAAGGACAAGTGCCTTCCAAATTCAATTAAGTTTAACCCTACTATTCAGTTTGATTATGGAATGGGTCCATCTTCAAATAAAAATTTGTTAGAAATTTATTAGATTTATAAAGAAGAAGGCTTAATAGTTTATAACACCTATTTATTGACTATTGTCTTTTTTTGTGCTATATAAAAACTTGCATATAGCAATGAATATAACTAAATACTAATGAACGAATTTGCAAGCATACTAAGTCAATTTTTAGCTTTTCTCTTGCTGGGGCTTTTTGGTGCACTTTTGGCTATGATATTTTTCCCTGATTTGTTTTTTTAATTTTTTTAGCTTACAATAAAAGTTTAGAATGGCTCTACTTACTCAAATCAATTCAAATTAGGACTTTTTGGGGTTTCGATATTCCTTTTTGATACTGATTAAATCAAATTAAAACTAAAATTGCTTTACGGTAAATATAAATAATCCTCAAAAATAGTTGTTTTTTATTAAATAAGGTAGGGGGAGGAGTTTTTTACAAACTAATGTTTTTACTTGTTAGTAAACAAAAAATCCTTATTTTGTGAGTTAATTAGGTAAGGTTTGTTTTATATCCAAAAAAATCCAACAGCAATTGACATTTTTTATAAAATCTAACATTATTATCATAATAAACTTGTTTATGAATTTAGTCAAAAAAGTCTGTAAAATAGTTTCTCTAAGTTTAATCTCTGTGAGTTTTTTTAGCTTAGTTTTTACTAACTATAATCCTTTCTCAGTTAGTGTTGAGGCTCAAAATCTACCAGGTTCAGAAATGATATGTGGGGGACCTTGCCCACTTATTGGTGGCGATAACTTTGAGTTTGATCGTGAAGGTATTTTTAGATTTATTATTATAATTGCTAGATTATTAACTTTTATAGGTGTTGGTTTGGCTGTGCTTTTTTTTGTTTGGGGTGGAATTCAATTTATTATTGGAAAAGACGAAGAAGCCAAAAAAGCTATATTTAATGCTATTATTGGATTAGTGATAATTATTCTAGCTTATACTGTAGTAGTTTTAATAATTAATCTATCTACTGGGACTATAATCTCTGACCTAGGTTTTTAAAATAATTTAAGATAAGTCATGGACAAAATAACTTCTATAAAACCTGTTTGATTGCTTACCCTTTTAAAAAAAGATTTTAATTTTTAATTATTCAAAAATTGTAGTTTAGAATTTCTGTTAACCTGATATTTTTAAATTTTTTATTCAAAATCAGCTACAAGAGATTAGCTGTACATTTTTGAACACCCTATTTACATTCCGAGAAGCTATTTTTATTCTTAAAACAAAGCACTTTTTGAAATACAAAATTTTTTACTAGCATTTTTTAAAATATCCACAAAATTAGATTTAAATTTAAAAGTGGCTTGAAATTCGCTTAAACCTTTTAATAATCAAGTTTTTGGAGGTTTTTTGCAGTTAAAAGTATAAATAGTACTTAATAAATTTACAAGTAAGGCTATTTTGACAAAATATAATTCCTGCTTGTTTTTTATTTTATGATCTTTTTTATCATAATTAAACTCAATCTAATATTATAAAACTTATGATGCAATCAACTAATCCAGCAACTGGAGAAATTTTATCCGAAATCAAAACACATACTTCTAAAGAAGTGAGTCACAAATTAATCAAAGCTGAAGAAACTTTCCACTATTGGAGAAAAAAGAGTTTTCAGGATAGAGGTAAAAAAATGTTTAGGTTAGCTGAAGTTCTTAGAGAAAAAAGACAAATTTATGCCAGCTTAATCAGTAGAGAAATGGGAATGCCTATTAGTCAGAGTTTAGCAGAAATAGAAAAAACTGCTCAAGTTGCGGAGTATTATGCCGAAAATGCAGCTATAATTTTAGCAGACAAACCTATAGACACAGGATCAAAAGAAAGTTTTATTAAACATGACCCAATGGGTATAATTTTGCATGTAGCTCCTTGGAACTTTCCAATTTATTTGGCTTTGAGACCTGTACTTCCCGCAATTATGGCAGGTAATACAGTACTCATGAAGCATTCTTCTAACGTTCCTCAGATTAGCCAAGCTATTGAGAGTTTATTTATTGAAGCTGATTTTGAAGAAGGTATATTTCAGAGTTTGTTAATTCCTGGTAAAGAAGTTGAACCAGTTATCAGAGATTCCAGAATTAAAATGGTCACTTTAATTGGTAGTGAACAAGCTGGTATGCAAATAGCAAAAGTAGCCGGAGAAGAAATCAAAAAAACAGTTATGGAGCTAGGAGGAAGCGATGCTTTTATTGTTCTTGCTGATGCTGATTTTGAAAAAGTATTTCCTCAAGCTACTGCCGCTAGACTCAGAAACTGCGGTCAAAGCTGTAATGCAGCCAAAAGATTTATTGTCATGGAAGAAGTTGCTAATCAATTCATTGCTCGGATGAAAACTGAATTTGAAGAGCAAATTCCTGGAGATCCGTTAGAAGACAAAACTCAAATCGGACCTATAGCAACAAGTAATTCTTTAGATGATATTAAAAGACAAGTCGAAGAATCGATAATCGAAGGGGCTGAAATAATTACTGGCGGTCACGGTCACTCAGCAAAATTAACTAAAGAGTGGAAGGCTTTTTTGGATGAACATAAACAAGGATACTACTATCCACCGACTATCTTAACTAAAATAACCAAGGAAATGCCTGTTTATAACCAAGAAATTTTTGGACCAATTGCTCCGATTATTATAGTTCAGAGTTTAGAAGAAGCAATTCAGGTAGCCAACGACTCACCTTACGGACTTAGTAGTAGTCTTTGGACTGAAGATTACAATTTAGCCAAAACTTTAATTAGCGAACTAGAAGTTGGAAATGTGTTTATTAATTCGATGGTTAGATCCAATATAAAAATGCCTTACGGAGGGGTCAAAAAATCTGGCTATGGTCGTGAAATGGGAGAATATGGAATTTTAGAAATGGTTAATATCAAAACAGTGGTCATAAAATAAATATAAAACTCATTTGAAATTTTTTACCACTTTATACCTCAAACTAATACAAATTAGGGCTCTTTTAATTTTTAAAAATACTTTTTGATGCTGATTAAAATTAAATAAAACAAAAATTTTAAACTTTCAAGAAACTGTCGTTACGATAATTAAACGTTAAGAATTTAGCTTAATAAAGGATTTATTTCTTTATGAAGAGGTAAATTTAGGGTAATAGTAAATAATAGCAAACGGATTAGGCATATAGATAAAGCTAAGTGTAATATTTGTACTTAAATTTTGTTAATTTAAAGCTAATATTTTTAGTTTATTTGATAGAAAGTATAATTTTTTGATTCTTGACGATTAGCTATTTTTTGTTTTTACTTGCTAAGTTATTCGGAGATCGTCTAGTGGTAGGACTCTGGGTTTTGGTCCCAGCAACTGGGGTTCGAATCCCTATCTCCGAACCAACATTGACTACCTTGATTTTTATACAAAAAATAAAAACGGTTTTTTAAGATTAAATTCAGCTTTTTGCCCTGTTTGAAGTGAGCTCGAAATTAGATATTTTAGGATTTGGTTTTTTTTCTATAGAATTCAAACTTTTAAAAACTTTTCTTCAGCTAGTTCGTACCAAATTGATAAGGGATAATTTCTAATCCTGTAACTGTTATCGTGTCAACTTGTATAAGTTTTTAGGCAAAATTAACTCCTAAGCAAACTACTTATTTGGTTATTAAAAAGATATACCTAAGCTTACACTAATTTTTACTTTTAGATTAAATAGGTGTTAGTTTTTAAGCACTATTTACATTTTCAATCACAAAAAACCTCCAAAAACTTTATTATTAAAAGGTTTAAGCTAATTTCAAGCTACTTTTAAATTTTAAATCTAATTTTGTGGATATTTTAGAATAAAATCCTACAAGAAAAATTTTACAAAAAATGCTCTTTAACTAAACTGTATTTCATTGAAATCTAGAAATTGGGTAATAATTACTAAAAGGGTGCAAAAAATAACTTTAAGTTTACAAAAAAATAAAATTTTTAGAATCTAATACTATGTCTATTTTTGGTAATTTAGGTAATTTTGCTGGATTTTTATCGCTTTTATTTTATATATTTACACTTATCCCAACAATTGTTAGGGTGGTTTTACCTCGTTTTCGTAAAAATTCTTTTGTTTTATCGCTAACCAAAAAACGCAGAGAAGTAGGTATCATGGCTTGGATTTTTGGAATGATTCATGGAACTTATATTTTGTTTGAAAGAAATCTCAATCTTCTAGATCCTAGCGTAGCTATAAAATATTTTCAAGGTTTAACTTTGATTACAATTTTTACTTTATTAGCTGTTACTTCTAACGATTATAGCCTTAAAAAATTAAAGAAAAACTGGAAAAATTTGCATCGTTTAACTTACTTAGCTTTAGTCTTTATCCCTTGGCACGTTTTAGATAAAATGTGGGGTAATTTTACGATATGGACTTATTTAGGGTTAGTTATGATGCTCTTTACTATTTATTTTATGTTTAGCAGATACTACATCCAAGTTTTAAACAAAAAAGAAAACACCCAGCATAAATCTCCCGAACACTTGCATAAAACAAAAAACTAAGTAAAAATATTAAAGAAACAAGGTGGATTAAGTCCTAGATATTATTATTTTCTTGATAAATCGTAAGTTCTATATTAGATTTTACCTTTTGAAACTAAAAATTTTGAAGCACAATATAGGTTTTAAGGATATAACTAATTTTTACAAAAAATTATATTTGGTTTTTTTGTATTAAAAAATTCTGAACAATCAATAAAAAAATTTAAATATTTAAATAAATAGTAGACCTTATTAAATATAATATGCTCAATTCACTTCCAAAATTTACATTTTTAAATCTTAAAAACTCATAAAATACATTCAAAATTCAATTAAGCTTTGATCTACTGTCGAATTTGGTTATGAAACGGCTATAATATAAAAAATCACAAAATAAATTAGACTAACTAACTTAAAAATAATCATCTTTGACCAAATCACAAAAATATGCTATCAAATAAACAAAATATGGCTAAAAAACAAATCTCAAATTTTAATAAATCTAGGCTTTATTATCCAACTACCATTTTCTTTTTTTTGTTAATGGTGAGTTTGGTTGCTATTGGTGGTTTATTTCTTAATATGTTCGATAGCGAGCCTGATAAAATAGCCTTGGCTGCACCATCTGAGCCAACCTGCCAAAGCTTAGGAAGTAACCCTACTTGGAATCCTTATCCTATTAATAATCAAACCCCAAGTCCTTTATTTACGCCTGGTAATTGCACAGGAATGCCATTACTAAGTTTTTTTCCAATTGATACTGCCAATGGTAATCCTAGAGAAAAAACAATTATTGAAGATGAAGATTTTAGCATTCAATTATACTATAATAACGGAGCAGAGCCAGGATCAAGCAATATTCAAAATCCTAACCTAAAAGTTGAAGTAACTCAAGAAAACAACACTAGGTACAGAATTAGTGCTATCCTGAGTGGAGGTAACGTTAGTACTGTAACTTCAGCTAATAAAGGAGGTGATTTATTTGTTAACGTCCCAAACGGAACAAAGCTAAATATTGTTGGTGATAATACTTTACATTATATAGATGCCATGGAAAGAAAGTTCGAATCTGATACTACAGGCAGAACTCCATATGATGTAATTCCTGATAATTCTAGCTCAAATAACACTTCTAATCCAATTTATTCTAGGTTTGATGGTGTGCAGTTAGGGTCTACAAATGGCTTTATAATTAAGCCAAACGGCTTAGAGTCTAGATTTTTAGGATATGGTTATGTTCTTAGTCAGATTCGAGCTAATGTAGACGTTGCAGCACCAGAAAATAATCCACCTCAGATTCCTGGTCAAGAAATTACAATTATTAGAGGTGATTCTGGTAGTTTTCAACCGCTTAATCCTACAGATCCAGAAAATGACATTCCGATTAGTTTAGATTTAACTAAAGTTTTAGATTTTTGTACTATAACTGGAACTCCAGACAACACTGGTGGTGGTCAAATAATTACCTGCCAAACCGATCAAAACACTCCAGTCAGAAGTGAATTTAACATTACTCCAACAGACTCTAAAGGCTTGGTTGGAACTCCTGGAAAGTTCATTGTAAACGTAATTGACCCAGACTTACAATTAACAAAAACTTGTTTTGCTTTAGGTACTAAGACTCCATGTAACCAAGCTAAACTAAACCCTGGAGATGATATTACTTATGAAATAACTGCTAGTAATAACTCTACTACTCCACTTAGAAATTTAGTAATTGAAGATGACTATCCTGAGGATAAAATCACAGACATAAGGAATATTTCTGATTTAGGTGTTATTAATTTAGACACTAACAAAATTATTTGGGGTAGTTTAGGTAACTTAGCACCTAGCAACTCAAAAACTGTTTCTTTTAATGCTACTATTAACCCTACTGTCAGTTTAACAGACTCAATCGAAAACATATCCGTAGCAGCTGGCGAAGGGGTAGATCCAAAACAAGCAAAATATGTATTTGCTTTGCAATCACCTGACATTAAAGCCGAAAAACTGTGCTTTAAATTTGACACTAATATACCTTGTGACAGTGCTAAACTTCTACCTGGAGAAAAAATTGCTTATAAAATCATAATTAGAAACGCTGGTTCTGGGATAGCTAAAAATGTAAAAGTAGTTGATGATTATGACGAAACTAAGTTAATTAGTATAGCTGATATAAATCCAAAAGCAGAATTAAATACGCAAACAGGAGTAATTACCTGGGAACTAGGAGATTTTGATCCTGACCAAGTTAAAGAGCTAACTTATAGTGCAACTATTTCTAATAATTTGCCTAGTGGAACCAAAATTAGAAATTTAGCTACTGTTTCTGGAAGTAATTTTCAAGATATTAGGCTTTCGACTGAATTTGTAATAAATATAATTATTACTAGTCAGGCTACACCTAGAACTGGAGGGGGCTTGGCTGTTGGGCTTGTACTGATAGCTGCTATTATAGCTGGAGGGGGTTATTGGTATTACCGTCAAAACAAAAAATTATCTACTAGCTTTGTTCCATCTAGAAAATCTCAAGAAGAATCTAAATCAAACAAAAAGGATCCTAGAAAATTTAAAAAGCACTAGCCATTACAGATTCTCACACGGATAATGTCTCATCGTAAGACCTTCCAAAAAATTTTTATAAAGAGCTAAATTTAGGATAATAGTAAACAGATTGACTATAGAAAGTTACGGAGGTTTTTTGAACTTTTTTATTTATTAGTTTAAATTTTTTAAATTATAGACAAAAAGAATAAAAACTTATACACTATTTTAATAATGTTAACTTTAAACTAATCTTAAGTTAGTTTTTTATCTATACTATAATATTATGCTCAAAAAGATAGCTATTTTTAAAAACTTTTTGAAGCTGAACTTTGGAATTTTCTAAATTTACTAAAAAAATAAAGCTAATGCTTGTTAAGACTTTAGCTTATTGAGTTGGATTTTGTTTATATCAAAATTGGCTTTTAATTTATATTTAAACTCTAAAGCTTTGAAAAACTTTGATGTTTATTTTAACCTAACTGAAACCAAATTTAGATTCCAAAAAAAAACTGAATTTTACTCTACAGAAAGTATAAAAAATACATTCTAAAGTATATCTATACTCAAACGCTAACTAAGTTATGATTTAACTGAAGGTTTTAGTTTGATTAAAATAAAAAAAATACACTGAGTAGTTAACAGTTTAGTATAGAAATAATAATTAAAAATTATTAACAAAAATTATGACCAAAAACTTAGTAACTTTATCAGAAGATCAGTTTTATTTACTTAACGAAATTACTGAAGAATTTAAAAAAGGAATGCTTGCTCTTAATAGTCTACCTTCACATAGGGTTACTTTTTATGGTGGAGCTAAGATTGAGTTTAGTAGTGATACATATGAAAAAACCAAACAAGTTGCTGCTGAGTTTGCTAAACGTGACTGGGGTGTAGTCTCTGGGGGTGGGCCTGGAATCATGGCAGCTAGTCTCGAGGGTGCCAAATCAGTTGGGGGTAAAACTGTTGCTTTTAGGATTAACTTAGATAATGAACCACCTACAGTTAAAGATGCTGATATGGATATCTTATTTCAACATTTCTCGGCTCGAAAATATGTCCTTAGACAATCTGATGTTTTTGTATATGCTCCAGGTGGGCTAGGAACGCTAGATGAATTAATGGAAAACCTAACTTTAATCAAAACTAAAAAATATCCAGCCAAGCCAATTTTTTTGTTTGATTCTAGTTTTTGGCATGGATATGTAGACTGGTTTAATGATGTTCTTTTAAAGGAAAGAAAAACTGTTGGTGAAGATTTTAAAGATTTGTTTGAAATAGTTGACACTTCTGAAGAAATTATGAAATCGCTGTTTGGTTAAATTATTTTAACCCTATTTTTGTAAAAATTTTTATTTTTATTCTACATATCCAAAACATTATATTTATACTAAAATGCTACCTAAGTTATGATTTAACTGAAGGTTTTACTTTGATTATACCCAAAGGCTAACTAAATTATGATTTAACAAAAGGTTTTACTTTGATTAAATAAGGAAAATATAGTTAGAAAAACTACACTAAGTAGTTGACAGTTTAGTATCTATATCAAAAATTCACTAAACTTTTTCCTCTTAATCCTCTTAAGTTTATGTAACAAATGTAAATAGGATGCGAAAAAATTTACAGTACCGCTACACAAAATTGTGTCTGGAGTGTTCAACCTAAATTAGCTTGAGTACGAGGTTCAGTAAGATTTTAGGAACTCATCTAAAGACAAGCTTGTTAGATTTTATGCAGATTATTTATGCCTGAACTAAGTAGTTTTTCGGCATTTGTTTGCTTTTGAGTAATTCTTAGCTGAGTAACTCTTGTTTTATTTTGAGTAGACATGTATCAGACAATAAATTAAAAATAGTTTTTATGTCAGACACAATTTTTGTAGGGGTCTCAAATTTACCTAACTCCTACTCTCTACAATCTTTTCTTGGATGTTACGTGGTACTTCAGCATAATGACTAAATTCCATACTAGCTGTGCCTTGTCCTTTGGTTTTACCTCTTAAATCAGAAATATATCCAAAAAGGTTTTCTAAAGGTATATTAGCTTTGACAACTACACTTCTAGGTCTATTTTCACTTCCTAGGATTTGACCTCTACGAGAATTAGCATCACCAATTACGTCTCCCATATACTCTTCAGGAACAGATATTTCTACTTTCATAACCGGCTCTAGTAATACGGGATTACATTTCATTATACCATCTTTCATGGCTTGAGCTCCAGCCAACTTAAAGGCTACTTCAGAAGAGTCAACATCGTGATAGCTACCATCATATAGCTCGACTTCTACATCAATTATCGGAAACCCAGCCAAAGCTCCGTTTTCTACAACTTCTTCTACGCCTTTTTGGATAGCAGGAATGTATTCTTTTGGTATAGCTCCTCCAACAATATTGTTATTAAAAACTAAGCCTGAATTTTCTTTTCCTGGTTTAATTCTTAACCAACAGTGACCATATTGACCACGACCTCCAGACTGTTTTACATACTTACCTTCTATTTCGGCACTTCCTCTGATTGCTTCACGATAGGCAACTTGTGGGGCACCTACATTAGTTTCTACTTTATACTCTCTTCTTAAACGATCAACAATAATATCTAAATGAAGCTCTCCCATTCCTGAGATTACAGTTTGTCCAGTTTCTTCGTTAGTTTCGATTTTTAAAGAAGGGTCTTCGGCCAACAGCTTGGATAAAGCAATACCTAGTTTTTCCTGATCTGGCTTGGTTTTAGGTTCAATAGCCATAGAAATTACAGGTTCAGCAAATTTGATAGATTCCAAAAGTAATGGTTTTTCTTTTGAGCATAAAGTATCTCCAGTTCTTACGTCTTTAAGCCCTACAAAAGCTGCAATTTCTCCAGCATATACCTCATCTACATCCTCTCGAGAATTAGAATGCATTAGCACAATTCTACCAGCTCTTTCCATTTTTCCTGTTCTAGGATTATAGAGATTGTCTCCTTTTTTTACAACTCCTGAATATACACGAAAGAAAGTCAAAGTACCGAACTGGTCATTAGCAATTTTGAAGGCTAAAGCAGCTAAGTCTCCATCATCTGCACCTTTTATTTCTACAATTTGTGACTCATCATTTGGGTTTTTAGCTTTAACTACTTCTAGATCTTCTGGACTTGGCAAATATTCGGTAATAGCATCAAGCAAAGGTTGTACACCTTTATTTTTGAGTGCTGTTCCGCAAAAAATAGGGTTAAGTTTGTTATGAATTGTACCCTTTCGAATAGCTTTTTTGATTTCGATTTTATTAATTTCTTTGCCATCTAAATATTTTTCCATCAAAGAGTCATCCATTTCTACAGCTTTTTCAATAAGTTTAGCTCTATATTCAGCTACTTGCTCTTTCATATCTGCTGGAATCTCTTCTTCTCTTATATCTGTACCTATATCGTCATAATAAACAATAGCTTTTTCTTCGATTAGATCTACCATACCTTTTAGATTTTCTTCAGCACCAATCGGTAGTTGCATAACAATTCCGTTGTCGGTTAGTCTATCTTTAATAGATTGCACATCGGCAAAAAAATCTGCTCCAGTCCTGTCTAGCTTATTAATAAAGCAAATCCTTGGAACTTTATATTTTTCAGCTTGCCTCCAGACAGTCTCAGACTGAGATTCTACTCCAGCTACCCCATCAAACACAGCTACCGCTCCATCTAAAACTCTTAAACTTCTTTCTACCTCAACAGTAAAGTCAACGTGACCTGGGGTGTCAATGATATTAAATCTTGTTGTAGTGTCTTTATCTCCGTCATAAACCCACTCTGGAGCTTTCCAATAACACACGGTAGCTGCCGAAGTTATAGTAATTCCTCGTTCTCTTTCTTGTTCCATCCAATCCATAGTAGCCTCACCTTCATGGACTTCTCCAATCTTATGAGTTCTTCCAGTATAGAGTAATACACGCTCTGTAGTAGTAGTCTTACCAGCATCAATATGAGCGATGATACCAAAATTTCTAACTTTATTTAAAGGATTTTTTCTAGGCATGTTTTAGTCTTTTTGCTTTTTTAATTTGAATATTTTTTAGTGAATAATAAATAACTTGTGATATTAAACTAAAGTTAAACAATAACGATAAGGGTTCGTCAAGTAAATCTCTTGAAATATAAGATCTTTGTCAAACCTTTTAGCTAAAATAAATTAGCATTATACTTTAATTTATGTTAACTTTCTGATTTATTCTTGATTATCTTTAAATAAAAAATCTATTTGATATTAACCTAAAATTTATAAATTTGAGTTTTAAAATTCGTGTTTTTTGTGAGATAAAACATAGAAAAATTAAACCTGAAAAAACTTTTGATTAAGGTTTGTTTTTTAATCCAAATAAAAAGAAAAATAGTTAAAATAATTTGCCAAAAGAGTTTTTGTTAGTTAAACTTTTATGTTGTATAGTGGCAATAATACAAAAATAAAAAAATAAATGTTTCTAGTGAGCTTAAAAAAAGCTGTAATTACTTTGGTTTTTTTGGTTACTGTGCTAGCTACTATGACTGTATCTGTCTTTGGTCAAGACAATTCTGAAACTAAATTAACACTAACTATAGAAAAAGCCCTGTGCTTACTAGAAATTAAAGTATACCCAGAAAAGCGTATCCCTCGAACTAACAACTGGCGAATAGATGTCAAAGGCATGGATGTTATTATTAAAAATACAAGTAATAATATTACATTTAATGTAGCAACTAATAACTTTGGTATTGGTACTTATAATCTTTGCGAAAGCAACCAAACTCTAGTTCTGGGTGATAATTTTACTGTATGCATTCTAGGTGAGGCTCAGCTTCTAAAAAGGTTTGAAAATATAGTTATAGAAAATGTTTTTTCTCAGTCTGTTGATCTAACAACTGGTGGAATAGAGCTACTTAATGGAGAAACTGGTGTGATTAGAGATGAAAAAATTAACTCTTTAGATATATCTACTCAAGTTAGAAATCTATATAGTAGAGAAGAAATTATAGAAGATTTAAATAAAGATACTAAGGTAAATACTTTAGATTTATCTAACACGATCTTTAATTTTTATAAATTAGGTGATACTTGCTCATGAACTTTAAAAAAATAAAAACCAAATTTTCTAAGATTTTAGCTTTTTTATGCTTAGCTAGTGTTTTTTTGTCTTTTTTGTTGGTAATAAGTGGAGAGGCTGCTACTTATTTTTTTTCACCTGCAAGCAAAGAATTTTTGTTAAGTTGTAGGTCGACTGTAGATATTGTTATCGATGCCAGTAATGAAAATTCTAACGCAGCTGATATTGAGCTTTATTATAAACCTAGTGAGATAAATATCATTGACAGCCAGCCAAATATTCCAGGAATTCAAATTAAACCGGGTAATGCTTATGAAAGTTATTTTGGTAACGAAGTAGATACTCAAACTGGTAGAATTAGACTTGCTGGAGCTTCTTTTGTTGGTAACCTTAATTCTAAAAAAACCTTTGCAACCATAGAATTTACCTCTAAAGAAAATATTACTCAGACTTCTTTTGAAATTCTTTTTGACGGAATTGGAGCTACTTTGGATAGTAATATAGCCGATGCTTCTACTAGTTTAGACTTACTTACTGGAGTTACTAATGCCACTTACACTTTTGTCACTGGGCCTTGTTTTGCTGATAAAGAACCTCCAAGTATAGTCTACCAAAATCCTAAAGCACATGCAAAAGACGTACCAACTAATGCAAGTACTAATATTAAAATAACAGATAACCAAAGTGGTGTTGATTTGGAGTCGATAATATTTGATATTAATAATGAAATATACCGTGTTAGTGATCCAGAAGTTAGTTACACTGGAGAACCTCTTAATTATAATTTTGTAATTAATCCTAGAATTCCAATCAAAACAGAAGTAGAAAACTTTATCAAAACAGAAGCTAAAGATCTAGCTAACAATAAAAACTCTAGGCAAATAGTCTTTAATATACCTGATATAGTCTGCCCTGCTCCTGACCTAACTGGTGGGGATAACGATACTGATGGGGATGGTATTCCTAATTCAGAAGACGATACTCCAGGAGGTATTGGCACAATAGATGATCTTGATGGGGATGGTATTCCTAACAGTGAAGATTTAGATATAGATGAGGATGGTATTCCTAATTTTCTTGACTATGATCTTGACGGGGATGGTGTTGTTAACTATTATGATGACGACATAGATGGGGATGGTGTTGTTAATGAAGAAGATCCTGATATAGATGGGGATGGTGTTGTTAATGAGGACGACCCTACCCCAAGAGGTGTCGGAACTAGAGATGATATAGATGGGGATGGTATTCCTAATGAAGAAGATCCTGATATAGATGGGGATGGTGTTGTTAACTATTATGATGATGACATAGATGGGGATGGTGTTCCTAACAGTGAAGATTTAGATATGGATGGGGATGGTGTTGTTAATGAGGACGACACTACCCCAAGAGGTTTTGGAACTAGTAATGATCTTGATGGGGATGGTGTTGTTAATAAAGAAGACCCTGATATGGATGGGGATGGTATTCCTAACGAAGGAGATCCTGATATAGATGGGGATGGTGTTGTTAACTATTATGATGATGACATAGATGGGGATGGTATTGTTAATACTATAGACCCTGATATGGATGGGGATGGTGTTGTTAATGAGGACGACCCTACCCCAAGAGGTATCGGAACTAGTAATGATCTTGATGGGGATGGTATTGTTAATAAAGAAGACCCTGATATGGATGGGGATGGTGTTGTTAATTTTTTTGATACTAGTCCAAAAGGAAAGAAAAATATTGAACCTTCGTTTGTAAATCCATCAGAAAATTTTGGAACATTAGAACAAACAGGACCACTTGATTTTTTGATTACACCTAACCTTTTGAGCTCTCCTTTTTGGAATAATTTGAGTAGATTTCTTAGATCTATTGGTTTTATATTTTTACTTAACCTACCTTTATTATTGATTAGTTTATTGTTGTGGTTTAATCGTAAACAAATTCTAGAAGGTAAAGCCGAAGAAGGTAGCAAAATCTTTGACAATGTGGAAGTCGGTCTATACGAGCTAGGAACTAAAGAAGGTAGAAAAATAGATTCTACGCAGTCTAATAAAGCTGGTGATTATTACTTCTTTGTGCAACCAGGTCTATACACTGCTAGAGCTACTAAAAATGGCATAGTTTATATCGAAGAATTGAACTTAATAGCTAATAGAAATCTAAAATACTACATGTGGAGAATGTACCCTGGAATTGTAACTATGGGTTATCTCTTTAGTATTTATAGTTTATTAGCTGGCCCATCTATTCCTAATCTAGTTGTTTTTGCTGTTTATTGTGTTCTTTTTTCTTATCAACTTTATAGATATTCAACTGACAAGCACAATAGACTTCAGCCGAAATAAACTAAAAAAACACTATTCATAACTTTGTTAATTACTCTAAATTATCTCTTAATGAGCAAATAAATCCCTTATTTAGGTAAATAGTAAACCTCCCTACGATAAAACAAACTTTTCTTAAAGAATAAAGTAAAAATCAACAAAAATAAAATTTAGTTAAAATTCTAGTTTAAATTGATTTAATCAAACTCAAACCTTTTTTGTTAAATCATAATTTAGTTAGCATTTGAGCATAAACTAAAAAATAGACAAAATTAACTTATAAGACTGCTTTTTTTCATTTTTTTCTCTTCTGGCTTTTTGACTAGCCAAACACTAATATTTAGTAAAAATAAACCCATAAAAATCTGTAAATCAGCTAGATTAATATAAGCAAATCCAATAGACATGTAGTCAGCTACTGAGTTCCAGATTAGCTTTTCGGCAAAGTTACTATAAACACCCGCCATTATAAAAACCACATTTACTGGGCTAAAGTTTATAATTTTGTACTGAAAAGAAATAAAAGAAACAAACAAAATAATCCCAATCGAACCAATATAGCCAAAGTTATATCCAATTGGATTAGTGTTAGGTACAAAAAAAATATTAGACTCTCTAACTATCCAAGAAATTGACAAATTAATTAATAATATTACTACAATCCAAAAATAAGGCTCATGTTCGAGATACCAAGTTCGAAAAAAAAATTTAATTTTAGATAAATATTCAGATAACACGGCTAAGCTTATAATTACAAATATACAAAATTATCAGGTCTTTTATAGACTCTTGTTTTTTATTAATTGAGATTAAAATTTATTATCTAATATAACTGTCTTATAGTAGAGTTTAATAAGGAGTTTTATATTTCCTATACTTAAACCCGTATACCAATTAGATATTTTGGGTATCTAAACTTACACAACTTCCGCAAAATTAATCAAAAATTACCATCTATACTAAACTGTTAGCTAATCAGTGAGCTTTTCTGACTCTGTTTTCCTTATTTAATCAAAATAAAACCTTCAGTTCAATCATAATTTAGTTAGTATTTGGGTATATCACTAAATCATAGTGTTTGTGCGAAAACTGTGTATATTTATTCTAGTTCAGATCTGATTTTTTGTAAAACTGTTTTTTGTTCTTTGGTTAATTTTTTTGGCATTATAAATTCTAAATTTACAAAATGATCACCTTTTATTCCTGAATTATTAAGCTTAGGCATGCCATGATTTTTAATTCTTAATTTTGACTGAGGATTGGTACCTTCTGGAATTACCATCTGCACTTTACCCCAAACAGTATAGACATCAACTTCAGTACCTAGTAAGGCATCTAAATAGTTAACTTTAACTGTCGAATAAATATCCAAACCTTCGCGTTCAAGCTCTTTATGATCTTTAATATGAACATTCAAAAAAAGATCTCCTGAGGTAGAGCCTTTGTACCCAGCCTGGCCTTTTCCAGTAACTCTAATTCTATCGCCATTTCCAACACCTACTGGTACTTTAACCTCTAGGGTTTCAATTTCTTCTACAACTCCTTTACCATCACATTTTTGACAGGCTTCCTCAAAAACTTTACCAACACCTTCACATGTAGGACATACAGATTCTTGTTGAACTACTCCAAAAATTGTACTCATTCTTTGATAAACTCTACCACTGCCTTTACAGGTAGGACAAGTTGAAACCTTAGAACCTGGCTCACCTCCTTCACCATGACATCTATCGCAAGTTATTTTATGTTTTACTTGGATTGTTTTGGCTAATCCTTGAGCTGATTCTTCTAGAGTTAACTGAAAATCCAATTCTAGATCTATACCTTTTTTACGGCTAGTTCTGGATCTGGTTCGAGTCGAACCTCTACTACCAAAACCTGTGCCACTGGCTCCGCCAAAAAAAGCATCTACAAAATCTTGTAAATCATCAAACGAAGAAACACCTTGAGGACCCCCTGCCCCAAAATTGAACTCGAATCCCTGACCTCCCGAAAATCCAGAAAAACCTTCAAAGCCACCAGGACCTACTCCACCTTGAGTAGGGTCAACTCCGAAGCGATCATACTGACTTCTTTTAGCTGGATCACTTAATACCTGATAAGCATTATTGATTTCTTTAAATTTAGTTTCGGCTTCTTTATTGTCAGGGTTTTTATCAGGATGGTATTTGTGAGCTAATTTTCGATAAGCTTTTTTGATTTCGTCAGTTGTGGCTTCTTTTTTAATTCCTAGAATTGAATAATAATCTTGAGCCATAAATCTTAGCAAGATTAGACTGAATTTGCTAATTTTTGTCAACTTATAAACTTATAAATAATATGCAAGTACAGACCAAACTTGCTTCAGAGGGCCTTAGGGTTCTGGGCGATAAAAGGTGGGTAAGGTTATAAATGTAAAAGTTGGTAGTAATTTAGGTATAACTTCTAGTAATCTTATACAAAAAAGTCATAAATCGCTCCTATTTCAAGCTTCAAAAAAATATTTGATAGAAATTTTTAAACGGGTTCTATAGATTAACCATAGCTATACTCAATCTACTTTCAAAATTTACATAATTTTTAATGCAAGAAGTCTATGTTTAATCGTCCAATATTTATCTTTATCTAAAGGCTTCTAAGTTAATTAATCAAAAATCAAACTTTGTTCCAAACTCTTGGTTAACTTCTTGACTTGATCTAAAAACCTTAACCCCAAGATTCTCGGCTTTAGTTAATTTACTCCCAGGCTCCTCGCCAGCCAAGATGAAACTTGTATTCTTAGAGACCGAACCTGTAACTTTGGCTCCTAATTTTTCTAATTCTTCTTTGATAATATCCCTAGAAGTCAAAAAACTACCAGTAATAACCACAGTTAAATCTTTTAGCTTGAGACCTTTAGTTTCCAATTCTTCCCAAATTATTTCTGGAGCTTTACCTTCAGATTCTAATTGTATAAATTTTTTTTTGATTATCTTGTACTCATCGGATTTAAAATAATTACTAAAATTCTGAGCCAAAACCTCACCTATACCTTTGATCTGGATTAGTTCTTGCGAGGTTAATTTTTCTAACTTATCTAAAAATTCAATTATAGTAATTGTAGTCATGAGATTATATAATTAAGTAAAACTACCATAGTTTTCTAAGAAAATACTAAATATAGTCGGCTTAAAGATAAAATGTCTACATTTAGTAGCAAAATTAACTTTTTGCGAAAACTTTGTAAGACTAATTTTCTTTTTACTCAAAAAATAGGCTTTTTAATTAAAACTAAATCAGAATTTATTATAAAATAAAAAAAACGGGTTTGAGTGGTTTGAGTATATTTTAAAGTAAAAAATACTAGATTTACGAAAACTACTACTTTTATTTTGTTTATTCAAAAGAATTAAATATTTTATCAGATTTTGAGGCAAACAATTAATTATTTATATAACAAATCTTATTTTAGATTTAATCAACATATATTTGTGACTTTATAAAATATAAAACTAATATGTTCTAAAGGCTATTTAGAAATAGAGGTCAAATTTACTTTGAACTACGTATAACTTCTGCCAATCTTTCTACCCATTTTGGAACTAATTTGTCTATCATTTTGATTGGGTCAGTTCCAATTCTCAAAGCTGGAGTAACCAACTGGCCGTTTTTTTCTTGAATTTTTTCTTCTAAAATTGTAGCCGCTTCGGTTAGATATTCGGGGTAATATTTTGTGTCACCGAGCCCAATTACTGCAAACTTATGGCTTTTCCAGTTTTGGTTGCTAAATTCTTTAATAAAATTTTTAAAATGATCTTCTAAAGTCCCTTGATTATAGGTAGGGCTAGCCAAAATTGTTAGATCATAATCTTTAATTTCAGTTGGTTCAGATACATCTACTCTTTTTTTGGTTACTTCAAAACCTTTATTAGATAACATTTGCCTAACTTTTTCAACGACTAAACCAGTATTGCCGCCAACTGTAGAAAAAACAATCAAAACTTTAGACATGATTAAAATAATATTCTAAAAAAGCTATACAAAGCTAAGATTGTCAAATGAATGAAATTTTTCCTTATAATTTTATCCTCGAAAGATCAAAAAGAAAAACTCTAAGCATAGTTATTTCCGAAGATTCTAAAATTACAGTTAAGGCTCCATACCGCCTCAGCGAGACTAGGGTTAAAAATTTTTTGTACCAAAAAAAATCTTGGGTAGACAAAATAATACAAAAACAAAAAAGAAATAAAATTAAAAATAAAAGAATTAAACAACAACTAGAAGATACTAACTCTATCTTTTTGTTTGGTCAAATCTACAGAATCCGTGGAGAAGGAGCTTTATCTGCAAATCCAAAAACCAACAACCAGAATATAGAAGACTTTTGGAGTCAGCATTTTAAAATACAAAACAAAGAAATATTTTTGTCAGAGTTTGTTATTAAATTTAAAGATCTAAATAAAAAAATTGAAGATTATAAAAACTGGCTCTTAAAAAATCATATCATAGAAAAAATTGATTTTTATTTACCTCAGCTAAGACTGTCAGAAGATCCAAAAATTGACCTAAAAATAAAAACTCTGAAGTCCAAGTGGGGAAGTTGTAAATACCAAATAATTCCTAGAAGATTAAAAATTTTATCTAGAGTTTTACCCAGAAAAGTCTTGTTAACTTTTAATTCTAAACTGTCTAGCTTGCCAGTAGAGATTATCGACTATGTAATTGTGCACGAATTATGCCATATTTTAGAGCCTAATCACTCAAAAAAATTCTGGTCAGAAGTAAAAAAAATATACCCAAATTACGAAAATTCAAGGAAATGGCTAAGACAAAAATCAAGTGAATATACTTTGGATTAAAAAAACTGGCATAAATAAAAAAAATGTTTTAAACTAAACCAGATATATAAAATTACCAGATGGAATTAACCTTAACTCAGATTTTAATTGCTGTTAGTATAATCTTTATAGCTTATTTTGTAGCTTCTATTACTGGTTTTGGCGATGGTCTAATTAGCGTGCCTTTGCTAGCCTTAATTGTTGATATAAAAATGGTCATTCCAATTTTGGCAATTACCGGAATTATACTGAATCTAGACATTCTTAGAAGAAATAAGACTTATCTAAACCAAATATATAAAAATGTTATCTATATAATTTTAGGTGGAATAGTTGGAGTAGCTATTGGAACTTTTTTACTCTCTTCTTACAACGATAATTTTTTACAGAGATTTTTAGGATTCTTGATTTTAATTTTTGCTTTGAATACATTATTTAATAGAAGTTTTAATATTCCCAAAAACAGATTTTTGGACTTTATTGCTGGATTATTTTCAGGATTTTTACAAGGGGCTTTTAATATTAACTCTCCTCCTCTAGTGATTTATTATTCTAACCAAAAGATAGAAAAAACACTTTTTAGAGCTACCTTAATTTTGATATTTAGTATTGTTGGCATCTGGCAAATAAGCTTTTTGATAGTTACTAATTTAATCGATGTTTTTACTATACTAAGTTCAGTGACTTTAATTCCGATAATTCTTTTAGCTAGCTATTTAGGTCATCGTGTGCATCTTACAATTAACCAAAAAGTTTTTAATATTTTAGTCTCTGTCCTTTTATTTGCTTCGGCTTTTTTTCTTATTTTTTAGTTTATGCTCAATTCACTTTCAAAATTCATTATTTTTCAATCTTAAAAAGTCATAAAATACGTTCAAAATTTATATTTAATCCATTATCAAATTTGATTACGAAATGAATATATACTCAAATACTAACTAAATTATGGTTTAACTAAAGGTTTTAGTTTGATTAAATAAAGAAAACAGGGTCAGAAAAACTCACTAGACCTCCTGCACTGAAATTTTTATTCGTTTGGTTGAGTAAACAAAAAATTAGAAATTATAAGTTTTAAAAAATTCTGAATTATTGTTTTTAATTAGAGGTTAAACAGCTTTACTGCAAGTAAGTCTACTGATTAGTTAACAGTTTAGTATAGTTATTTTAAAGTTATTTTGAGATAAGACTATTGTTTAAAAGTTTACAAATTACTCTACAGTTACACTCTTAGCTAGGTTTCTGGGTTTATCTACATCTAATCCTCTCAGTCTAGAACAATGATAAGCAAACAATTGCAAAGCTATGTTATTAACAATTGGTTGAATCTCTTCTTTTGTTTCTGGAACAAAAATTACATCAGAAGAAAAATCTTCTACTCTTTTATCGCCTCTAGTTGCTATAGCCATAATTTTACCTTTTCTAGCAATTATTTCTTGAACATTACTGACCATTTTTTCGTATACTGAATCTTTAGTCAGGATAGCTATAGTTGGCATGTTTTCATCAATCAAAGCTATAAATCCATGCTTAAATTCTCCTCCACTTAAGCCTTCAGCGTGAATATAGCTAATCTCTTTGATTTTTAAGGCACCTTCTAAAGCTACAGGATAGTTATATTTTCTACCAACATAAACCAAATCTCGATAAGATCTGTATTTTTTGGCTAAATCTGCTATAATCTCATTTTGTTCTAAAACTTTAGAGATTAGATCAGGTAGTCTTTGAATTTCTTTAATCAATTCTTGACCTTCAGAATATCCCATAGACTTCATTCTTCCTAGTAAAATTGCATGCATTAACAAAATTGTAGTTTGAGAAGTAAAAGCCTTGGTCGAAGCTACAGAAATCTCAGGTCCAATATGATTATAAACTCCAGCGTCTGTGATTCTAGAGATTGTAGAACCAACCGTATTGACTACTCCAGTAACTAATCCACCTTTTCTTTTTGATTCTTCTATAGCAGCAATAGTATCAGCTGTCTCTCCACTTTGAGAAACGGCGATTACCCAAGTTTTGTCATCAATCGCATTACCATTATACCTAAATTCGGGACTCATCTCAGCTTTAGCTGGTACTCCAGCAAGGGATTCAAAATACATTTCTCCTAACTTAGCAGCATAAAAAGAAGTTCCAATTCCAAGAATTACAACTCTCTCAACCTCTTTAAGCTTTTTTTTGACATCAATCAATCCTCCAAATTTTATTGTAGCTTCGTCAACAAGCAATCTACCTCTGATAGAATCTTCGATAACTTTTGGTTGCTCCATTATTTCTTTAATCAAAAAATGTTCATAGCCTTCTTTTGAAGCTGTTTCTTCGTCCCACTCAACTTGTTCAGTTTTTTTATATAAATTCTGATTCTCTAAGTTTATAATTTCGTATTTTGCTGGTCCTTGAATATCGATTATCTCTCCATCTTCAATATAAATTACCTCTTTGGTATGACTAATTATAGGGCTTACATCCGAGCCAATTATTAACTCTTCATTGCCAACACCTAATACCATTGGACTTCCTTTTTTGGCAGCTATTAATCTGTTTGGCTCGTTTTTATGGATGACTAGGGTAGCATAGGCACCTGTTACTTTACTTAAGGCTTCTAATAAAGCTTTTCTCAAGTCGCCACTATAACAATCCTGAATTAAATTAGCTAGAACTTCAGTATCAGTATCAGAATAAAAATTAATACCTTTGTTAATTAAATTTTCTTTTAGTTCTTGGTAATTCTCGATTATCCCATTATGAATAAGAAAAATATTGTTGTCACTACTCCAATGTGGATGAGCGTTAGATCTATTTGGGACACCATGGGTCGCCCATCTAGTGTGGGCAATGCCAATGCCTTTTAGGTCAGGAACTGGGTGAGACTGAATTAGTTTTTCTAAATTAATAATTCTACCAGCTTCTTTGGCAAAATAAATATCTGAATCTTGAGTTATTATCGCTACTCCAGCTGAATCGTAGCCTCGATACTCTAGTCTTTTTAGGCCAGAAAGTAAAGTATTCATAATCTGCTTGTCTTTTCCGTAATATCCTACAATACCGCACATATGTTTTATTTATTTAAATAATTAGTAATTAAATTAATTGTCTTGCTTTATTTTATAGTTAGTTGATAGAATATAACAATCACACACTAAATTTAGACAAGTTATCAACTACAGCTGCAAATCTTTTTAAAGAAGGTTAGAGGGTAAGATGTCCATCGCCATGCACTTTGGATTAACTGTATCACTCCTAAATCATCCTAAAACGATATTATTATAGGAAAAGCCTAGGCTGTTTTTTTGATAAACTTATCTGAAAATTAAACAAAATTTTAAATTAAAAATAACTTGTGTCAAACAAAAAACTCACGCCTTAATAAAAAATCTACAATTTATCTTAAATAAAGGATTTATTTGCTTATGAAGATCTAGACTTAAAGTAATAATAAACGACTTAGGTGTATAATAAATAAAATCTTGAGTATAAAAAATAAAATAAAAAATATCTGGCCTAGATTTGCAATAGACATAAGTCATAAAAAAATTACATGCTTGCTAACCAAAGTTAGTTTTTAGAACTTAAAAATATAAATTTAACTCACAAATGACTAAAATAACATATTCTGCTCCAGCTAAAGTGATACTTAGTGGAGAACATAGCGTAGTTTACTTTGAGCCAGCGATAGTAATGGCTTTTGATTTACGTTTGAGATTTTGCTTATCTCAATCAGACTCAGCCCCTAAAAAAATAGATAAAAACATATCCAAAGCTAATGAGATTGTTCTAAACTACCTAAAATCAAACAATATTTCATATAAAGAAAAAAACTTTACCTATGAGTTAGAATCGCAAATACCAATCGGGCAAGGTTTTGGTTCTAGTGCGGCTTTTAGTGTAGCTACTACGGCTGCTTTTTGGGAATTTTATACTCAATCCAAACCTAATCTCGATCAGGAAAATAAAACTCAAAATCCCGACTTTGCAACCTTGAACGAATTAGCCTACCAGATGGAAAAAATATTCCATGGTAATCCTTCTGGCATGGACAACTCTGCTAGTTGCTATGGTGGTTTAATTTATTATCGCAAAGAATTCGAATTTCTAAAAAATATTTCTACTTTGCCCTTTGATTTACCTCAAGACTGGCAAGATAAAATTTATTTAATCCATACAGGCAACAGAACCGAAACAACCAAAGAAATAGTTGCAAGAGTCGAAGCTTTGATAGAAAAAAATGGAGCTTTGTACAAAAAAATCCTCAGAGATATCGGTAAAACAACCAAAACCATGGTCATTGCTATTAACCAAAACCGAGAAAAATTATTTGTAGATACAATTACAAAAAATCAAAAACTATTAGATAAGTTAGGTGTTGTAGATCAAAAAACAAAAAAAATTCTAAACTCTTTAGAGTCTTTTGGTATAGGCAAGGTAATGGGTAGTGGTGGGATCAAAAATGGCTCAGGTTATATATTATTTTATTGTCAACAAAAAGCAAACTCTCTAGAAAAATACTTACAAGATCACAAACATATTTACCTTAAATTTAAATTAAGTTCTGATGGGGTTAGGAGAGAATAATCTTGCCTTGTATATCTAGTTGGTAAAACTAAAATTAACTTTAAAAAACAAAAAAATAATTAAAAAAATAGCCTAAAACTAACCTTATTCTTATATTTACAAAAAACAGTTTCTTTAAAGGCTAAAAAAGCTGATTCTATTATAGCTCTAATCTGAAGTAGGTGTATACCAAATTGACTCGTCTGGCAAAACTAGACACAAGTTTTTCTAACTTAGTATTTTAAAACTTGAAATTTAGTAATTAGGCTTTACATATACTTAATTCAATTTCAAAATTTACATTTTTGAATTTTAAAAAGTAGTAAAAGAGATAAAAAAATTCAATTATGCTCTTTGGGTTAATCGCTGCGACAATTAGTTAAGAATTTAGCTTAAATAAGAGATTTATTTTCTTATGAAGAGTTAAATTTTGGATAATAGTAAACGGATTAGGTATAAGAAATCAAATAGCTTCTATGAGGCTGGTAAGATATTAGTTTTATCTCGTTACTCAAAAACAACTACTCTAGATCAAGATCTTCTTCTGTAATTTCAAACAGCTGGAAGGCGTCTTCTGAATTTACTCCTTGGACTTTACCATTGCCTATAGCTATATTCATACCGTCACAAACCTCTTTAATTTTTGCTTCTGATTCAGTATTTGGAATAAAACTAGAGTTGTTTTTGCAAATTTCTACTTTTGTTTCTTTTGGTAATTGAGTTAGTAGTTCTAGAATTGCTTGATTGTAAGTTTCAGTCTTTTGTAAAAAAGAAGTATTTTTTGAACTTTTAATCTCTTCAGCTGTAAGCTGTTTTTTTTCTTCATAAATTTGAGTCTTTAGGGTTCTTAACTGTGCATACTGCTCTTCTAAATTTATTTCTGGCTTAGCGTTAATTTTTGGCATGGAACTCTGACCTCCCCTACCCTGAGAAAAATTAAGACTATTAGGGTCCTCGCCAGTGACTTTTGCTACGGCACATTTTGGATGATTTTCGTAAGCGCTCAAGTTGCAATTTAAATCTTTGCGGGTATCATTATAAAGTGCAATTAATGAAGGTATCGAAATCAATAATATTATCGGCAATATTTTAAAAACCTTTTTAAAAACCATTTTCCATTCTCTTAGTTGTTTTGTTGCATCTAGAATTAATCTAAAGTACACAATTAATTATATCTCAAAAAACTAGGTCAGTCAAAAAACTACACCAAACTTGTCCTAAAAAATTCTCAAAAGTTCTTAATTACTTTGTTTAAAGGCTTGTTTTAAAAACTTTTTAAATCACAACTTTTAAAAAATTGCTTAGAAAATACTAAATGAAGTGTTTATACGTAGGCTATGTGGTTATTTTTTTTGTTTTTGATTAAAAAAGTATAGCTATTCTAATAAAATTTAACAATAATCATGTCTCAAAAGCTATTTTTACTATTGATTAATACCTATTTTATAGGATCATAAGTTTTATAAATTTGAGTTATCGGACAAGGCTAATCTTTTTCTTTGAGAGGGCTTAGGCTAATCTATGAAAAAATATTTTTCTAAACCTAACTAGCGAAACTAAATTCACAAGACTTCCTCAAGAATTGAATTTTACTACTAAATGTAGCTTTAGTTAAGTATTTAAATACAAAATATAGTGGTGTCTGCGGAAGTTTTGTTTAACCTTAAAAATTAGATGACAAATAAATAAAATAATAGAACCAATGTCCAGTCAAGCGAACAAGTTGGTTTTGCTAGATTAAAACATCTAGTTTGTTTAGAGATTGGCTATGTTTGTAAAAAAATTTGTTTAAGATAAAAAAACTGTTTGTATTATTTAATGCTGATATTTCAATACTCAAATTAATCCAAATTAGAACTTTTTTAATTTTTAAAAATACTTTTTGATGCTTATTAGGTGAAATGAGATTAAATTAAAATAAAAATTTAAACTTCCAAAAAACTAAAATTTACTTTGTATGGAGTATAAGTTAAGTTAAACATTCAAGCCATGCTTTGTCATAGATCAAAGTTCTTTGTTTCTCTAAAATTGCTAGTTGATTTTGTAATTTGTAATATAGATTTGATTTTGCTGGAACAAGCTGTTTTAATTGAATTTTAATTTTTCTGATTTTCTGATAAATTTTATTTTCTATTTTTTTGGCTTCAAAAATTGGTTTTAGATGTAACTGAATTTCTGTCTTTAAGTCTTTGTGAAAACGAATTACAATATTTACATCTTTATATTTATTGTTAGTTTTAAACCTATCTTTTACCTTAATTACTTCAAATTTTTGACTAATAAAATCTAAACATTTGTATAGATCAAAAAAATTATCAAAGACTAAACTTCCTCTTAAAATATCCTTTAAATTTGCAATATTACCTTGGTAGTCAAATTTTAATTTTTCCAAAATTCTATCTAAGCTTTTAACACTTGCCGGAATATAACTTGCCTTGGTATTTCTTGCAATATTTTTAAACTCATAATCAAAACTAGGTTTCAAAAAATTGGCTAAGAATACAAGGTAAAAAAGAGTTAAAGGATTTTTATTTATTTTTTGAGCATTATTAAAATCAACAAATTCAGACTGTTTAGAGATCAATCGAAAGCTTTTTTTGGATTTTAAATTTAATACTAACTGATTTGATTCTAACTTTGTTTGAAAACTTAAAAATTGATTTTGACCTGCTATAAGGTATTTATCAAAATAACCTGCAGACACATCAAAACCAGATGAAGATGATAATAATAAAGCTAATAATAATAAAGATAATAAGTGTAGTATTTGTTTCATATTGTTTTTGTTAGTTTTTGTAAAACAAAATAAACATTTGTGACATTAGTTATGTTGAGCTAAAAAACTCTATGGTGTCAAATAAACTAAAGACTTACTTTTTAAGTTAACTTTAAACTTCTGTTATTTTTTAATTTATCAATTACTGTTAAAAACGTCAAGTTAATATAAAATTACTACTTTTGCATGATTTATACCCATTTCATAATCGAATTTGTAAGATTCCCCCGCATTATTTACAATTCTTACAGACTTTGCCACGACTAACTGCTAATTAACGCATTTTAGAATATCTGCAAATACACCAGCAGCGGTAACCTCCGCTCCAGCTCCTGGACCTTTGATAACAAGTGGGTATTTAGAGTACCTATAAGTCCAAAAAGAAATAATATTTTCACTTCCTGTTAGGTTATAAAAAGGGTGGCTAGTGTCAACTGTTTCTAAAGATACTTTGATTTTATAATTTTTTGGCTCCGAAATTTTAACTATACTTGCTATGTATCTTAACTTTTTATTTTTTATTTTTTGACATTTGCTTTTCATCTTAGAGTCTTCATGCTTAAGTCTTTTATAAAAGTCTTCAATCGAACTAGAATCAAACAAATTAGAATTAACTGGTGACTGTAAATCAATATCTTCTAATTCTATATTTAAATCAAGATTTCTAGCTAAAATTAAAATTTTTCTAGCTACATCCAATCCGTTAAGATCATCTCTAGGATCTGGTTCGGTGTAGCCTTTTTTTTGAGCTATTTTTACAACCTCAGAAAAATCAGTAGTCTCATCAAAAGTATTAAAAATATAACTCAAAGTTCCAGATAAAACGGCTTCTATTTTAGTTATTTTATCACCTGTTTTAAGTAGGTCTTGCAAAGTTGATATTATAGGTAAACCAGCACCGACATTAGTTTCATATAAAAATTTTTGTTTATTTTGTTCAGCTAATTTAATTACACTAATAAAATCTTTTTGTTTTCCAGAGGCTAATTTTTTATTTGCAGTAACAATACTAGAACCAGCTTTTATAAATTTTGTATAAAAATTACTAATTACTTCCGAACTTGTACAGTCTACTATTACCTTATCTAAATTCAAATTACTTTTGGATTCTTTTAATAAATAATCTATTTTCGACTGAACGGTCGATTTTTTTAATTGTAGATCTAAATCATTAAGTTCTAATAAATTGTCACCAAAAAGAGACTTTTTAGAATCCAATACACCTTTCAAGTTGACCTTGATATTTTTATTTTTAATTAAATTATCTTGCTCTAGCTTTATTTGTTTTATTAACTCTTTTCCAATCTGCCCAGTAGCTCCAATAATGTATAGATCTAACTGTTTATATCGGCTGTCAAAAAAGAACTCATTATGAATGACTTTAAGAGCTAAAATCTCATCTTTAGGATTAATCACAAAAGAAATATTTAGTTCACTAGAACCCTGAGCGATAGCAATCACATTAATACCAACCCTTCCTAAGGCTGAAAAAACTTTACCAGAAACACCAGGATAATGCTTCATATTGCTTCCAATAACAGCAATTATGACTATTTGTTGGATAATTTTTATTGGATTAATTAGATTATGATTAATTTCTTGAGCAAATTCTAATTCGATTTTTTGTTTAGCTAAATGTGCTAATTTAGAATCTATTGCAAAACATATTGAATACTCAGAAGAGGCTTGAGAAATTAGAATAACATTGATTTTTTGACTACTTAAAGACTTAAAAAGTCTAGCAGAAATACCATATTTACCTTTTAATCCAGCACCTTCAAGTTGTATTAAAGAAAGATCTTTTAGGCTAGTAACAGCTTTAATTAAAAAAGGATACTTAGTGTCAACATTACTACCGATTATTGTCCCAGAAAAATTAGGGTTAAATGTATTTCTGATTAATACTGGTATATTTTTTTCTTTTGCTGGTTCTATAGTTGGTGGGTAAATAACTTTTGCTCCAAAATGAGAAACCTCCATAGCTTCTTCGTAACTCAAGCTATCTAAGCTAAAAGCAGTTTTTACTTTTTTAGGATCAGCAGTCAAAACTCCATCCACATCAGTCCAAATTTCTATTTTTTTAGCGTTAACTAAACTAGCAAAAATAGACGCAGTATAATCACTACCACCTCTGCCTAGAGTAGTTGTTTCTCCGTTTTGGTTAGCGGCAATAAAACCAGTTGCTATAAAAATCTTATCTTTGTTATTTATTAGTTTTTTTTGGATTAAGTTTCTTGTTTTTTCAAAATCTACTAGAGCTGATCCAAATCTAGAATCAGTTATAATTAATTGTCTAGTATCCAAAAATTCAAATTTTTTAAAAAGTTCAACTGACCAGTCGGTAGAATTTAGATAGCTAGCTATTATAAATGCTGAAAGCCTTTCTCCAAATGACATTAAACTATCTAAGTCTCGGTCGTCAATTTGTTTTTTTAAAGATATAAACTTTAATAATCCGTCCAGCTCTGTAAAGATAGTATAAACTTGAGCTAAATAGGGTTGGTTAATTTTTAATTCTTTGCAGATATTTATGTGTTTATTTTTAAAGATTTTTATACTTTCTAATAATTCTAATTTTTGCTTTTGACTTGCGAGATTACCCATTTTAATAAGTAGATCAGTAATTTTTGGTTCGTTTTGTAGGTTACCAAAAGCTGACACAACAACTATAATTTGAGAGTTTTTTCTAAGTGTTTCTTGGATTATATTTTCGACTAATTTGATATTTTTTGAGCTAGCTACAGAAGTGCCGCCAAATTTTAAAACCTGATATGACATAATTCTTTAAATAATTTTTGTATAAATATAAGGGTATAATACTCAGTTATAGTTAAGATTTTTTAAATTTTTAAATACTTTTTGGTGTATACTCAAAGCCGTTTCATTTTATAAATAAAATCTAATTTAAATTTTAATTAACAGGATTATTTTTAATCTAAAAGTAAAAATTAGTGGGAGTTAGATATACTTTTTGACGCTAATTAGCCTTAAGTTAAAAACAAAATTAAGATTCTAAAAAAACTGAAATTTATTTTGTACTAGTATAGCTTTTTTTAATATCGCTAATTAAAACTTTAACTTGCGTATGACTATTTTAAGTCTAAGCTTAATCCTTTAAAACCTTTACTGAAAAAGTTTAAAGTTAGAACATCTTTCTAAGATTTTTTATGAATTAACTATGCTAGCTAAGGATAATTAGCAACTTTCAAAACTTATTTTTATAGTCTAAATACTTTTCTTATTTTAAATAAATCAAAAATTTATGAATTTGTATTTTTAGGCAAGGCTATTTTTTGTTAGAAATTTAACGATTTTGACAATCTCCAGTTTAATAACATTAATAAAAAAACGAAAAGATCAAATAAAAAAATAATGTCTAGCAAAATTCCTTTAGTTGCTTTTATTGGTATACCCAACTCAGGCAAATCGACACTGCTTAACAAAATTACTGGTAAAAAGGCTGTTACAGCTATGGAGGCTCATACAACTCGAGATCTTAACTATGGAGAAGAGTTTTGGGATGGTATGTATATGAGATTTGTTGATACAGGTGGTTTGGTACCTGATCCTGAAGATAAAGTCCAAAAAGCAGTTCAAATAAGGAGCTGGGGAGCTATGGCTAGAGCGGATCTTTTAGTTTGGGTTATCGATAGAAAACAAGATCCAGAAACCATATCGCAAGAAATTCTGAACAGAGTTTGGAAAACTGGTAAACCTTTTGTTATCGTAATTAATAAAGTAGATGATCCAAATTTAGAAAAAGACGTCTCGGAGTACGCTTTCATGGGTGGAAACGGCTTTGTGAATATATCTTGTAATACAGCTTTTGGGTTCAATACTTTGATGGACTTAATACTAGAAAATCTCTTACAGCTAGGTTTTAAACAAAATTTTGAGTTAGAATATCAACACCAAAAAAAAGACTCAAAAAAAGGGAATAGTAAAAAACTAAAAAATGTAAGAGTTACAGCAGATGGTCATTATTATGTTATTCGTAACGATTCCGGTGTTTTTGAATCTGTAGATTCTCAAAGACTTAGTAAAGAACTTTCTGATCAAGAAATTGAGGAAGCTGAAAACTATACACTAAAAAAGGTTAGTAATCTAGTATTTGACTTAGGTGGGGTTTTGCTTGATTTTAGATACAAAGCTATGGAAGAATATCTTTTTCAAAATTTTGGTTTAGTAGCTGATAAAGATTATGATTCAAAAAAACTTTGGGAAGGTTATAATATCAGTGGATTAAAATTTGAAGCCTTAGGATTTTGGGAAAAATTAATTGAAAATTTTAACTTGTTGAGTAAGTTAAATGAAAAAAAATGAAAGAGTTATTATTATTGGCGGAGGTTTAAGCGGTTTAAGTACGGCTTTATATTTGTCTAAATTAGACTTAGAAGTGTATATTTTAGAAAAAAATAGTTATTTGGGTGGCAAAGCCGGAACTATAAAAGAAAAAGGTTTTACCTTTGACTCAGGACCAAGTTTAATGACTATGAAATGGGTTTTTGAAGATTTATTTAAATATTTAGGTAACAATATAAATGACTATTTAGAACTTTATAAACTAGATATCAACTGCAATTATTTTTATGGAGATGGAACAAAACTGACCGGATGGTCTAATAAATTAAAACTAAATAAAGAAATTTCTAAAAAAACCTCAGTAAAAAATCAAGAGCTAGTAAATTTCCAAAACTACACAAAAAAAATATATGACTTAACTGAAAACTTTTTTTTATATTCAAGATTTAAATTAAGCAATTTTTTTAGTTTTAGATTTTTATATTCTCTTATACAAATTAAATCTATCGATCCATTTAGAACACTCCACCAGTCTCTAAAAAAATCTTTTAAGGATTCTAGAGTTATTAAATTATACAGTCGTTATGCTACTTTTAATGGATCTAATCCTTACAAGACTCCAGCTACTCTAAATATAATTAGCCATGTAGAAACTTTAGGAGCCTGGTTTCCAAAAGGTGGGATAAGAGAAATACCAAAGTCATTTGCAAAACTAGCTAAAGAAAAAAGGATAAAGATTTTATTAAACTCAGAACTAAAAAAACTATATATAAATCAAAATAGACAGATAAAAGAAATCGCAATTATCAAAAAAAGTAAAATTAAAAAACTTAAAACCGACTATTTAGTTTATACTAGTGATATTTATAATTTAAATAAATTTTTGCCAAAGACTTACTTTCATGATAGCTTAAATATCAAAAATACTAAAGAATTGTCCTCTTCAGCAATAATATTTTATTGGGGTGTTGAAGGTATTTATTCTAGTTTAGATTTACATAATATTATTTTTTGTGATAATTATGAAAATGAATTTAAGCAGATATTTGAAGAGCAAAAGGTTCCAGAAGATCCTACAATATACATAAATATATCTTCAAAGATGAGACAAAAAGATGCTCCAAAAAAATTCGAAAATTGGTTTGTAATGATTAACACTCCTCCAGATATTGGACAAAATTGGGAATTAGAGGTTGCTAATCTAAAACGAGTAGTTTTAAATAAAATAAATAAAATTTTGGATATAGATATTAAGAATAAAATAGTTTTTGAGACTTATAATACTCCAAAAACTTTAGCTCTTAATACTGGATCTTATAAAGGTTCACTCTATGGTAAAAATAGTAATCATATATTCTCTGCATTTGTTAGACCGACTAATAAGTCTAAAAAAATTAAAAATTTATTTTTTGCTGGCGGTAGTGTTCATCCAGGCGGAGGTATGCCTCTGGCTGTACTTAGTGGAAAATTCGCTGCTCAAGAATTACAAGAAAACCTTTTATAAAAGATATTTTAAAAAATAATTAGTCTTATCTAAAATTTTAACTTCAATTAGCTTTATAAAAATCAAAAAGAAATACCTTGAAAATTCAAAAAGTTGTAATTTAAATTGATTTGAAGATAAAACCTAAGTTTTTGTGAAAAATGTAAACAGGGCTGAAAAATTTACAAATTATAGTTTTGGTAAATTTGACACTTTTTATACTTCTTTCGTATTTTGCTTACAATAAAATAGGATTTGCTGTATACCAGTTATACTTAAATTTTGACAATTATCTTTTTAATAACCAAATAACTATCTTGTTTAGGAATTAATTTTACCTGAAAGTTTGTCTAAGTTAGTACTAGAATGAGTATAAAATTTGTTTTGAAAAAACCTGTATGAATCAACCTATAAATACTACAGAGCCTAAACTATTATCTTCTTAGTCTAGTTTTACGCTTTACTGGAGAACTAGTAGTAGCAGTATTAACCCTTCTGGGTTTTTGGTTGTCTACTAAATGTTGGCTAAGTACCCATCTAATATAATTAGATAGACTTCTATCAACATTATCCGCCTTGCTCTGAATCATGTCATAAACATCTTCAGTTAGCCTAACGCCGATAAGCCTTGTCTTTTGATTTGAGTCTTTTTTGTTTGTCTTTTTTGTTTTTGAAGCCATAAAACAGATTGCGTTAAGATAATTATAATCCAAAAAAACACCTCTGTCAAACATTTGTTAATTTAATTAGATTTTTGCTAATTACCATTAATTAATAGCTTTTTTGTAGCCAAATAATATACCTTAAAACTATCTTGACAATTCCTAAGTATTAGAGAATTTTTTACTAGCTATTTTTAGTTTTAACAGTAAATTAATTAATCGGGTGTGTAGCTCAGTTGGTTAGAGCACAGATCTTATAAGTCTGCGGCCGTGGGTTCAAATCCCGCCACACCCACCATATATGATTAAACTAACTAAAAAAATAAAACTTTTTAGTTTATAATTACCTACTTAACGACAATTACTTAGCCTTAAAAACTAAATGATAAATAAGATAACAATTTAGAACTTCTTTTAACCTATTATTAAAACTTCCGCAGACACCACTATATTTTGTATTTATACTCACTACAAAGCAAGTTTCAGTTTTTTTGGAATTTAAGCTTTTAGTTTTAGCTAAGTTGAAATAAACAGTAAAAAGAAAATTTAAAATTCAAAAAGTCCTAATTTGAGTTGATTTGAGTATAAATACTTAACTAAAGCTACATTTAGTAGTAAAATTCAATTCTTGCGGAAGTCTTGTTATTTTAGACTTTTTTGATACATTTCAAATATAAACAATTTTTTAATTTCTACTTTTAAATTGATAAAAAATTTCAAACGGATTCTATATATACAATTCAGTTTCAAAATTTATATTTTTTAATCTTACACCCTTTCTACTAACCGTTACGGTAACTACCCCTTAAGAATTTACCTTAAACAAAAGATTTATTTTCTTATAAAGAGCTGAATTTAGGATAATAGTAAACGAACTAGGTGTAATTAAAATATAATTGAATAATTTACAAGTAAAAAACTAAAAGATTTTACTCAGTTTAACTTCATAACCAGACTAGAAAAAATTAAGAAAATTAAATTCAAAACTACAATCCCAGCTCCAGGTGGAATATCAAGAAGCCAAGAGAAATATATTCCCAAAAAAGTATTCAAAAAAGAGACTATAATACCGATCAATAAAGTATTTCTAAAACCTAGTTTGTACTGCAAAACACTAATTAATGGCAAAACCATAAGACTACTAACCAACAAGCCTCCAACTAACTGCAAACTAACAGCTATCAAGCTGGAAGCCATAAAAACCAGTAAATAATTATATAACTCAACCTTAGTCCCTGAAGCTCTAGCCAAATCAGAATTAAGAGAGATATTAAAAAACTGCTTATAAAAAATCTTAACCAAAACTAGAATTAAAACGCTAATTACAACTATCCAAATAAGATCTACAGTAGTAAGAGTATTGATACTACCAAATATTAGTGATTCTAAGCTGCGATTAAGGCCAATTGTAGATTGGACAAATATACAGCCCAGTTTATATTTAGATTATTTCCATTTTGCTTCGATTAAATCAAACATATCAAAAGTTTAAATTTTCAAAAAAACTGAAATTTATTTTATTAAAACATTCTTAAGCTAAAATTTTTAAAACAAAAAGGATTACAATAGTTTTTTTATTGATTGACTAGAATCAAGAATTATTATTAGTTATGCATAAATTAAAATCAAAATATGAGTGAAAACAAAATAGCCACTAGAAAAGCTTACGGCTCTGCTTTGGTAGAAATTGGCAAAACTAATCCAAATATAGTGGTGCTAGATGCTGAAACTAGTAATTCAACTTATGCTGAAAAATTTAAAGAAGTTTTCCCAGAGAGGTTTTTTGAATGTTTTATTGCTGAGCAAAATATGGTTAGTATGGCTCTAGGCATGGCAAGAACTGGTAAAATTCCTTTTGTGTCAACTTTTGGAGCTTTTTTAACTAGAGCTCACGATCAGATTAGAATGTGTCAATATTCTGATGGCAATGTCAAATTGGTTGGCTCTCATTCAGGAGTCTCTATTGGTGAGGATGGTAGCTCGCAGATGGCTTTAGAAGACTTAGCTATGATGCGTAGTATACTTAATTCTGTTGTTCTTTATCCTTCTGATAGTACAAGCACAAAAAAATTAGTCAAAATCATGGCCGAGACTAATGGTCTAATGTATATGCGAACTACTAGAGCTGATGGAAAGGTATTGTATTCAGACGACGAAGAGTTTACAATTGGAGGGTCTAAGGTTGTTGTTTCTTCAGATAGTGATCAGGTGGCTCTAGTTGGAGCTGGTGTAACTCTACACGAATGTTTACAAGCAGCAAAAAATCTAGAATCACAAAATATAAAAGCTCGAGTAATTGATCTTTATTCAATCAAGCCTCTTGATGTTGAGACTTTAAACAAAGCTTTAGAGGAAACTAAAGGGATGATTGTAGTTGAGGATCATTACCCTGAAGGTGGAATTTATGAAGCCGTAGTAAGCAACTTGATAACTACTTTAAACAAAACAAAACAACAAAAAAAAGATATTTTGACTAAACCAATTAAATCTCTAGCTGTTAGAAAAATGCCAATGAGCGGTAAACCTCAAGAATTGCTAGAATATGAAGAAATAGACGCAAAAGCTATTACTGCTCTTGCTAAAGAGATTGTAAGATAAGCTACTTTTAGATATATACTCAAATGCTAAGCTAAATTATGATTCAACTGAAGGTTTTAGTTTTATTAAATAAAGAAAACACAGTTAAAAAACTCACTAAGTAGTTAATTAATTTAGTATATTTAATAGGCAGTATTACCTAAAAGGTAAAATTAACTATTTTTTTCATTTACATGATGAATTTCAGGCCAAATTTAGATAAGTTATTAGTTACAGCCTAATTAAAAAAACTTTAACAGGGCCAAAATATCTTTTTTCTTTAAAAAGTTTGAAGATCAAGCCTATGGAAAATGTCTTAATAATCTAACTAACAAAACTATACCCAATACGTTTACTGTTAACCTAAATTTAGCTCCTTATAAAGAAATAAATACTTTTTATTTAAACTAAATTCTTAAACGGGTAATTACTGTAATGATTAGGAAAAGGTGTAAAACTTCTAATTTGTTTAGAGATTCGCTATATACTTTTAACCTTAATCTAAACCAAATTACACCAAATTCTTATTTTATTGCAAGTAAATATAAAAAAGGTGTATCAACAATTTTGTGGAAGTTATGTAGTGCTAATTAAAAGGTATATATTTAATCGGATTATAGCAAGTAGCTCCTCCTAACCTACAACCCACGCCTGATTTCTCGTAACTATCACTAAGCAGTACGAAATGTAAATGTACTCCACACGGATATGGCCGGGTATAACCAGTACACCCCATTCCTCCAATTACTTCGCCTTTTTTTACTTCTTGACCAACTTCCTTAAATGATGGATTTTGTAAATGTGCATATAAACTATAAATATTTCTTTCGTTTGGTAGAGTATGCTTGACAACAACGTAATTACCAAAACCTCCGTTGCAACCGATACCGATACAGCCATTATTATTAGCTCCTTTTCTTTCTACTGTTCCATCAGCAATTGAAGTAATATCTGTTCCAGCTTGATTAGCAATATCTACTCCATCATGACCACAATGAAAAGGCTGAGTCAAATATCCAGTTGTCGGTTTACCAAAAAAATCTTCAGGAACTTTGATTTTAGTTTTTTCTTCAAAACTACAACTAGCGTTAGAGTCATATTCGTCTTGAAACATATACTGCAAATCACTAATTTCAGCTAAATACTCACCTTCAATCGAACCAAGTTGATTTTCTAACTCATTTTTTTGAACTCTGATGGATTCAAGTAGTTCTGCATATTTTGATTGCTCACCTTCTGTTTCTGAAATTAAAACACTTAGGTTGCTTTCTTTACTACGTAATAGAGACCTGCTTCTTTCTAGTTGTTCCTTGATTTTTGTATTTTGTTTTTTGTTTTCTTCCAATTTTTCGTTAATTTTATTAATCTCATCACGTTTTTCTTGAATTTTATCTTTACTAGAATTAAGTGTATATAGCTCGCTTAGAACATCACCTAGGTTATCTGAAGTTAAAAATAATTTAAAAACATTATTAGCATCTTTTCTTTGAATCTCTTTAACTAAACTTTTTATTTCTTTATTTAAGGTGTCGATTTGTTCTTGGTTTTCTCTGATTTGTTTTTCTATTTGATTGATAACAATTCTAGTTTCAGTAATCAAATTATCTATTTCTCGTTGTTCAGTCTTGATACTATTAACTTGAGTAGCGAGATTGTTTTTTTCTTCACCTACCTTTAGGTGACTCTGAGCAATTTCATCTAAAGTATTCTCAATTGTTTCAATTTGCCCTGCTATCTCATCTTTCTTTGATTCATACTCTTCTTGAGCTTTTTGTTCGGCCTGAATATGTTCTTGAAAGCTATTTTTGTTTTGAGCGTATGTATGATTAGTTAAAAATCCAAACAAAGATATAACTAAAGTAGTTATTACCAGCAATTTTTTATAAGCTGAGAAGGTGTACATATAATGATTTTTGTTTCTTTGTTTAGTTACTTTAGTTAGTTTAGAGTAGTTTTTTGTTTCCGTCAACAGCAAATACTAAAATAATATAATTTTAGACTAACTAGTCGGTCTAAATTGTTTAACAAACGTTAATTAAATTTACTTTATAAATACACATGTGTGTTTATTAATTTAAGAAAAATAGCTTTATATTTTTTAATATCTACTAATCTAATAAACTAAAACTTATACTGATTTTTAGATAAAAATGCTTTACCAGGTTTTTACTATCTACTAATTTAAAAAATAATCAAAACAAATTTTGACTTTTTAATAAAAATTTTTCATAAATATTCTAACAACTAATTATATACATTATAAACCTCTAAAAAAAATAGTAAAATGCCTACTAATAACCACAAAGATAATCATCGAGAAATTTTTGATGATGAATATGATGATTTTAGACTGAACTCAGAAAAACCTAACCATAAGCGTAAACCTTATTTTGAAGGAAAAACTCTTAGAAATGGTATAAATGAAGAAGAAAGTTTTTTAACAGATGACTTAGAATTTGATCAACAATCCACAGAATATCCAACAAAACTCCAATCTAATAAAAATTATCTAGAAGAGATGGAATCATATAATTACTCTACCCGGGAAGATAGGCTTGTCGACTATGAATATTCTGAAGGAGGTCAAAAACTAAAACCAGAATACAAAAAAAGTAAAACTTTAGGTGAAAAAATTAAATTTTTACCTGCTAATAGCTGGATATTTCTAAGAAGACATGGTAGATTCATCAAAATTCTTGGCTTTATTTTGTTATTTTTTATTATAGCAATCGGTAGCATAGCTGGTATTTGGACAGTTAGGACTTATTCACAATTACAAAATCTAGAAAGTAAAGCTACAGATATTAGCGAAGGGAGCATAGTTTTTGACCGTAATAATGAAGAAATATTTAGATTTTCTGGAGATGTTAAAAGAGAGGTTATAAGTATAGACAAAATCCCAGAAGAAATGAAAGTAGCTATAGTAGCTATTGAAGATGAAAATTTTTATGATAATGCTATGGGTATTCCTTGGCAAAATATGATTGGAGCGGCTATAAAATGTGCAATTCCAAGGCAACCTTGTCGTGGTGGTAGTGGCCTGTCCCAGCAATTAATCAAAAATATTACTGACGATGATGAAAGAACCTTAGATCGTAAGGCTAGAGAGCTATTGACAGCAATTAAGTTTAACCAAGATATTGGTAATACAGAAAAAGAAAAAGAAGATAAAGTATTAGAGCTATATCTGAACTGGGTTCCTTTTGGCAGAAATAATCATGGAGTGCAAACAGCTTCTCAAAGTTACTTTGGGCACAATGTAGATTCAGGAGACTTAACTCCTACAAAAGCTTGCTACTTAGCTTCGATGGTTCAACTACCAAGCTACTATAACGAAGGTATAAGCATAGAAATACTAAATAAACAGAAGCGAGAGAATGCAGATGAAGAAATACCTAATCCTGCATTTAATCAATTAGAAGATCGCAAAAATATTTGTCTACAAAAAATGTTTGATCTTAAATTAGCTAATCGTGGAACTCAAAAACTAATTCAGAGTCAAGCTGAAGTTAATAGGTTAAAAGAAGAAATTGTAGAATTTAAACCAGCTGGAACAACTAATGTTGCTTATGGACATTTGAAGCAGCACCTAACTAACGAAATTATTAATAAATTTGACAGCAATGATAGCGAAAATAGCATTAACGCTTCTGACCTAGAAACTAAAGGTTATAAAATATATACAACTTTTGATAAACAAATTCAAGATAGAATTGAACAAACTCTACAAGAAGCCCCAGAAATAGAGAGGGCTTTAGCTAATAACGCTGCAGCTACAGTCCTTAGTGGCGAAAATGCTGAAGTTATAGCCTTAATCGGTTCTAGAGACTTTAATAATAACGATATTGGAGGCCAGGTAAATGTTATGAAATCACCTAGACAACCTGGAAGTAGTTTCAAACCTTACGTTTATGCAGCAGCTTTAGAAGATGGGTTTAATCCAAGTACGGTACTTTTGGATGTTAGTACTGATTTTGGTGGAGGTTATAGACCAAAAAATTTTAGTGGTACAACTTCAGGAATAACTAATATTCGAAGGGCCTTACAAGATTCTTTAAATATACCTGCAGTCAAGGCAGCATATTTGGGACAAGGTGCAGGAAGTAACCCTAATGGCATAGCAGCTACTGATTCTATGATTGAATTTGCTAATCGCGTAGGGGTAGAAACTCCTTTTTATAAAGATGGAACTTGTGGTGTTTCTTCTGCTCTAGGAGGTTGTGAAGTTGTTGGTTTTAGCCACGTAAACGGTTTTCATACGCTTTTGTGGGAAGGTGTAAAATCTGAACCAAGATCAATAATCAGAATAACCAGTAAAGATAAAGAAATAACAGAAAAAGAAATTAAAGAAAAATATCCTAAAGAGCAAGTAGTTAACTCTGCAATCGCTAATCAGATTACAAATATCTTATCTGACTATAGTTCTAGATCTACAGCCGCTTGGGGTAATACTAGATTTAACATCCAATTAGACGACTGGACTGGAGCTAATGCTGTAGCTGCCAAGACTGGAACCACTAACGACGTTAGAGATATGTGGACTGTAGGGGGAACTCCTTACTACACAGTTGGAATCTGGGTTGGAAACACTGACAACAAGCAAATGGATCAAAAGTTAACTTCATCTTCAATTGCTGCACCAATTTGGAAAAGGATTATGGAGGATTTACATGAAGGTTTAGAAAAAGATGGTTTTAGTACTACTGGCCTAAAGCAAAGATCTGTAGATCCTCAGACAGGTTTGTTAACTGATGAAGGCGGAACTTTAGAATGGATGACTGATGAGCAAATCAAAGAACTAGAAAAAGCTGAAGGAAGACTTTCTGATCCTAATTTTGATCCTTTACAGAGTAGTATATTAGAGACTCGTACGCCAATTGCTAGGCGTAGAATGGAGATTAATAAAGTTGATAGTAAGCTAATTCCTAAACCTGGAGAAAATGAGAATATTGAACTTCTAGATTTTGAATTTCCTGAAGAATTAATTGAAGAAACTGAATGTCGTGGTGTTGTTTCAGAATTTCCACTTAGCGCTAATTGGCGCGAACCAGCTGAACAAATCAACTTAGGTGGCGAAGAAAACAATAGTACTTGTCCTACTGAACAAACTGATCTGACGCGTAAAGAGTTATCTCCTGTAATTGACATAAATGTAACCGAAAAAACTTCACCTTTACCCAATCCAATTACTATTGGAGTTCAATCAGGGATAGATAATTCACTTTTAGAAAGTCCTAACACTATTCAAAAACTTGAATTTTTAATCGGTTCAAGAGTAATCGCTGAGGTACAAAAACAATCAGAACTAGAGGTTGATTTAAACAAAGTCGATACACTTCCAAATGTTAGTACTATAACTGTAAGAACCAAAGATAGATTTGGTTTTGAGTCTGAAATTAGTATCCCTAATGTGAATTTTACTAATATTCAAAAGCCTAAACCCGAAACTCCTCTTGATAAAGATGAGGATGGTATACCTGACAGCTGGGAATTAAATAACAACTTAGACCCAAACAATCCTTTAGATGCTGATTTAGATCTGGATGGTAATGGTTTGACTAATTTGGATAAATATATTTTAGAAACCTTTTCTAAAGGGCCTGATACTGATAATGACCTTATACCTGACAGCTGGGAATTAAATAATAACTTAGACCCAAACAATCCTTTAGATGCTGATTTAGACATTGATAATAACGGTCTAACAAATTTACAAGAGTATATAGAGTTTCTTAAACTTCAAAACTTACCAAAAAAAAATAACCAGACTACTTCTTCATCAAGATCTTTTGGCTTGCCTAATAATTAATTGAATACTTTAAGTGCTAAAGATAGGTATAGTATAATTCTTTCTAGACTAAACTTAAATAAGTCATCAGATTTTAAACTTATTTTATACCCAAAGGCTAACTAAATTATGATTTAACTAAAGGTTTTAGTTTTATCAAATAAAGAAAACAGAGTCAAAAAAACTCAGTGATTAGTTAACAGTATAGTATAGCTAATCCATATACTAGTTAGACATTTTGGATATCCTAAACTTACTGTTAAAACAAACTTAATATCTAATAACTTATCTAAATGAATATGTGCTATATAATAGCTTATTAAGTTAATACGGAATGGGTCTAAAACTAACCTGTAAATTTTTCAGCCCTGTTTACATTTTTCACAAAAACTTAAGAGGAAAAAGATTATTGAATTTTTGATGTGGAGTGAGGTTTTTAATTCCTTGATGGGTTCTTTAGTCTTGTCCTCTAACTCAGATTTACAGGACTTTGACCCATAAAATAGCTCTTAATCAAGAGTAAAAATAGGTTTTGAGAGATGATTTTTGTCTATTGTAATAATACTCCCATAATCGTAATTCAGCTTCTCTGTGTAATCTGTT